>NZ_JBALVR010000007.1:0-229083 GCF_036960315.1 Psychroserpens sp.
TGGATCTATGATGATGGAAACGGAAACACGTCCACTCAAACACAAACAGTAATTGTTAATGATGTCACTGCACCAGTAGCAGATATAGCAACTCTAGCAGATGCAACAGGCGAATGTTCAGCAAGTGTCACAGCACCAAGTGCAACAGATAATTGCGAAGGAACAATCACAGGAACAACTTCTGACCCAACTTCATATAGTGCTCAAGGAACTTATACAGTGAACTGGATCTATGATGATGGAAACGGAAACACGTCCACTCAAACACAAACAGTAATTGTTAATGATGTCACTGCACCAGTGGCAGATGTAGCAACTCTAGCAGATATCACAGGAGAATGTGAAGTCACAACGCTAACAGATCCAGCAGCGACAGATAATTGTGTCGGCACAGTAACAGTAACTCACGATGCAACCTTACCAATCTCAGGAGAAGGGACAACAACGGTTGTAACTTGGACTTATGATGATGGTAACGGAAACACAAGTACACAAACACAAAACGTAATTATTGATGATGTATCCAATCCATTGGCATCTTGTCAAAATATCACCGTTCAATTAGACCCTGGAGGAACAATTAATATAAGTCCGTTAGATATTGATAATGGTTCAAGTGATAATTGTGGTATACAATCTATAACTGTTAATCCTATGACATTCACTTGCGCCGATGTAGGGGCAAATACTGTTACATTGACAGTTACCGATATCAATGGAAATGTTGGTACATGTACTTCGACAGTCACAGTAGAAGATATCACACCTCCAACTACTATTCCAGGAGAATGTGGGAACCTAGAAGTAACTATTGATTCGGCAACAGGCCAAATCGTAGTTTCTCAGGCTCAAGTTGATGCTCTGTATACAGGTTCAGACCCTTGTGGAATTCAAAGTGTAACTTTAGCACAAACAACGTTTGGATGTACTGAAGTTGGTGTAAATTCGGTACAATTAACCATTTTGGATGTTAATGGTAATTCAAGTAATTGTTTAGCAACTATAACTATAAACGCTCCTGTGATTACTACTGGTACCCTAACAGGTCTTGTAGTAGATCCTATTCCAGACAATCCTGTTCCAGCTGATGATCTTATTGAGGTTACGTCATGTCCTGGAGGAGTTGCTGTACCAAAAGACATACAGTTAACGCTCAATCTTGATGCTAGTAGTACGATTACAGCAAGTAATGTTAGCACTTGGCAAATTTCTACTGATAATGGTGAAACTTGGACGAATGTTTCAGGTTCAGCAGGCCAATTGCAAATTACTTTGTTAGACAGATTAGAAACTACTTTAGTAAGAGTAGTTGTTCAAACAGGCAACTGCGTTGAGTTTTCTCCATTAGCCGTAATTAGATTCTTACCCGCAGATGTTCCACCAACAATTGTAAGTGTAAGTAATACAGAAATATGTTTAGGAGAAACCGTAGATATTACAGCAGAAAGTTTCTTTGAAGGACCAGGTGGAGGACAGTTTGGAACTGGTGGTTTGTTCAACCAAGCTAACCCTGAGAACTGGTTAGTTGATGGTATAGAATCTTTACCTGCTCCCGGCAACAATACAGATCCTGGGCCTTGGTTTGAAAGTAATGGACCAAAAATATTTAGTGGCATTCGTTATGATACTGGTGACAATACTAAATTTGTCATTGCTAATGGCATAGTCGATACTACTTTAGAAACGCCAATTTTTAATACAGTAGGCATGACTGCATCAGAAGCAATACTTGAATTTCATCAAGGCTATTATTTGTGTAATGGCGCCTATGCTGAAATCAGATTGTCACTTGATGGTGGTGTAACTTATGACATCGTTTTAAGCACAATACAAGGTGATAATTATACGTCTGGTAATAATACTGGCTTTCAAGTAAACGGTAAGAATGGTACAAATTGCGGAAATGGTAATAATGGCCAACACCCAACTTCTGATCCATTGCAATTAGCACAATTAGATTTAGGTGCTTATGCTGGAATGGCCAACTTAAGAGTGATGTTTTCATATTTTGGTGCAAGTTCAACTGAATGTACAAATATAAATTTTCCAGCTCATCCTGGAAATACGTGTAGCCCTATACCAACGACTTTCGATGTATATAGCTCTTGGGTAATTGATGATGTTGGTTTTCCATATACCTATATTGAAGAAGAGTTAGAGTGGACGGATGAAGATGGTGTGATTATTAGTACTAATGCAACGGTTTCCGTAACACCAGTTACTCCCGGTATTCGTGAGGTTGGTGTGACTTCACTTGTTAACGGTTGTAGAGCAGCTACTGATGATGGTACCGAATTTGTTTCAATCAATGCAAGTCTTGCATATGCAGGTCAGGATTTTAGTCCTACAGCTTTAGAATGTGGTCAATCTACGATTAATTTAAGGGGTTATGACAATGTGTTAACTGCAGTTCAAAACTTTAATTTAGGCGCATGGGAATCAGGTTTATATACAGTTCCTAACATAATAGCAGGAGATACTAATTTCGTTGGAACTGGTATTGTAGGCTCTTGGAGTATTTTAAATACTAGTAATGGTGCCTGTGGAACTTCTGTGACATTTTCAAGTTTAGCCAATCCTAGAGCTACTTTTACTGCTGATCCAGGAACATATACCTTACGATGGACATTAGCAAATGGATGTTTTGATGATGTGATTATTTCTATTAATAGTTGTAATAATATTGATTTTGATGGTACAGATGATTTTGTATCTCTTAAAGATAACTATGCATTAACTTCTGGATTTAGTATCGAAAATTGGGTGAAGCCTGTATCTGTTGCAGGAAATAATACTATTTTCTCTAAGAAGAATGCATCTGATAATTCAAGAGGATATGTTTTAAATATTGATAACGGTATTGTAAAGTTTAATTGGTTTAATTTAGCTGGAAGTGGAACTATAGCATCTCAGTATGCTATTGATACATCCAGATGGTATCATATTGCAGTAACGTATGACGGAGCAACTTATGCTTTATATATAGACGGTATTGACGTCGGTGTAATTTCAGGAAGTGTAAATCCTCCATTATCTACAACATCAGATGCTGAAGCTTTAGTTGGTGCTTTAGATAATGATATTGCTTCCAATAATAATGTGACCAATCTATATCATGGTTGGATAGATGAATTAAGAATCTGGAATACAGCCTTAACTACTGCACAAATTCGTCAGATGATGAATCAAGAGATTGTAAATAACACAGCAGTGAGAGGTGTTGTTGTACCATTGGATATTCCTGGATTATCTTGGACAGACTTAGATGGCTATTATCGAATGGATGTAGCTTGTGGTTTTCTACAAGCCTATAAGGGTGTTAGAGGTCGATTAAGAAACATGAATTCTTCACAGCAAGAAACTGCACCAATACCATATACTTCAAGAGTAGATGGTCAAGATTGGCCTACAGATAATACATGGACCAACTTTAATGTTTGGAATGCTCCAAATAGCTTAGGCATTGATGGCATCACACCAATAGATTGGAATATTGTTCAAACATCACATAATATTACCTCTGGTGATAAAGATATTATCGTTTTAGGACTCATATCTGATACACCTAATAAAGTATTAGCTATTACTGATCCTGGATCAGCTCAAAATGAAACTAATGTTGGACAATCATTAAGAGTGACTCATTATTTAAATCTGGATGGCGATATTGATCTATTTGGAGAATCGCAATTACTTCAAGATGAAGGTAGTATATTAGAAGTTACAAGTTCAGGTAAATTGGAACGTGATCAGCAAGGATCAGCGAATCTCTATAATTATAATTATTTAAGCTCTCCTGTGAGTGCTTTCAATATCACTTCAAATAATAACCCTTATGGTATTGCTACTGTTTTAAGAGATGGTACGAATTCTGCGACACCTTTAAACCTACAATGGACTACAGCACAAGATGCTGATGGCAGTACAACACCAATCACACAAAGTAGTCGATGGTTGTATGCATATGAAAATTATGCTGTAGGGAATACACCAGAAGAAGGCTATGCACAATGGCGAGATTTGGCTGAAACTGATGTTTTAGCAACCGGACTTAGTTTCACTATGAAAGGTAGTGGTGCTGGAAACCCTGTTACAGATGTTCAGAATTATGTGTTTATAGGAAAACCAAATAATGGAACCATCACAACGCCTTTAACTATTGGTAATCAGGCACTCGTAGGTAATCCTTATCCATCGGCTATAGATGCTAATCAGTTTATTAGGGATAATCTTCCTGGTGGATCTGGTAATCCAGGTTCTACTCAAAGTACTGATGGAACACTGTATTTCTGGGAACATTATACGTCAAACTTCACTCATATTCTTGAAGATTATGAAGGAGGTTATGCGACCTATAATCTTTCTGGTGGTAATCAAGCTGTGTCTGGACCTTTGGTAAGTGGTATTGGGACACCAACTAAATTGCCAGGTCAATACATTCCTGTATCACAAGGATTCTTTGTGACTGCTAGCAATGTTGGTGGCAATATTCAATTTAAAAATAGTCAACGTGTATTTGAGAGAGAAGCCTTGGCAAGTTCACAGTTTTTTAGAACAAGCAATCCTAATATGTATTCGTCTCAGGAAGACCCTAATCCGGAAATACAGCGTGTACGTTTAAATTTTAAAACCGAAGAAGGTGCTATCCGCCCATTACTACTGGCTTTTGTTCCTAATAGTCAAGCGACAGATGGATTTGATTATGGCTATGATGCCGAAAATTCAGATGACGAGTTTCCTAACGATATGTTTTGGAGAATTGGTGATGGTAATTATACAACACAAGGTGTAGGTGATTTTGATGATACTAAGCAATATCCTTTAGTAGCTTATGTAAATTCTGCCGGAATGTATGAGGTGTCTCTAAATGGCTTAGAAAACTTTGATGAAGCTATTACTGTTTATGTATACGATGCTTTATTGGATACGTATTTTGATATAACTACAGAAACATTTCAAATTGCACTAGATGCAGATACCTATGCTAACCGTTTTTATATTACGTTTTCTTCGGATTCTACCCTATCGATTTCAGAAGAAGAGCTAAGTCAGAAAATAATAAGCTTTTTCAATACTACTCAAGAAATTTATGTGAGAACAACTAACATTTCAGAAGTAAAATCAATTAAGCTAATTAATCTTTTAGGTCAAGAGATAATGAGCTGGGATAATACATCTGAATTTGAATTAGATGGAGCTATTAGAATTCCGGTTAAAAACCTTTCTGAAGGTGCCTATGTTATCAAAGTAGATACACATACTTCAACTTTTAATGCTAAAGTTATAGTGAAACAATAAAGTAAATTCTTACCAAAATAGATCCGTAACATGCATTTCATCGAAATTTTATGCATTTTACGGATTTTTCTGTTTTTAATTCTTAGATTGCCTAGCAACTAAAACTAATTTTCATTAAACCCCAAATCTAATGAAAAACTTTACCTACTTATGTTTTGTTATACTTTTTTGTATACCAATACAACACATTAATGCTTTTTCTAGTAATTCAACTCCAACAGTGAATTCTGAAATCCAACGCGTACGAATTAATATAACCACACCTATGGGTTATACCAGGCACCTGTTACTCGGTTTTACAAGTGATAATGCCGCAAGTGATGGTTTTGACTATGGCTATGATGCTTTAAATCCAGATAGCTATCCTGATGATTGTAACTGGATGATCCAAGACAATCGCTATGTTATTCAAGGTGTTGGTCAATTTCATGAAAGTAAAACCTATCCTTTAGGTTTGTTTTTGTCTAACAGTGGAGATGTCGAGTTTTCATTGGAAGCCTTAGAAAATTTTAATCAGAACATTGACGTATATATTTACGATTCGCTTAATGAAACTGTAACTTCTATTTCTGAAAACAGTGTCATAGAGACTATTTCCGAAGGAAATCATACCAATCGGTTCTATATTGCATTTACAAATAACATGAGCTTTATGAGCTTTCCTAACAGTCAATTATCTGTTGAAGAATCGAATTTACAAACTCCCGAAATTAAATACATCGCTTCCACAAGGTCCTTACATATCAATAGCTCTGAACAATTTCAAATTCAGCAAATTACATTGTATAGTATTTTAGGCCAGAAAGTGAAGCAATGGAATAACCTAAATGCTGATACTTCAGGGACTTTAAAAGTATCTTTAGCACATATGTCTAAAGGGACTTATTTGGTCAGTGTTAAAACGAAATCAGCCAAATTTAACAAGCGTTTAGTTATTACCAAATAATTGACATGAGCTTCGTCTAGTTTTGCTTAGTTGACATTCTTTTTTTGTAATTTTAGTACTTTCAAATTAAAGAACCATGTCGAAGCAAAAATTAGGACTGAATACCATCTGCACACATGTTGGAGAAATCAAAGATGAGCAGTTTAAAGGGGCAATTTCGCCAATTTATCTATCAACATCTTATGAGTTTGATAATGTAGATGTTAAGCGCTATCCACGTTATTTCAATACCCCAAATCAAGAATTTCTAGCGAAAAAGATTGCTGCATTAGAACATACTGAAGCCGCACTTATTTTTGCTAGCGGAATGGCAGCTATAAGTCATATGTTTTTGGCGTTTTTGCAAAATGGTGATCATATTGTCGTACAGAATACCTTATATGGAGGAACAAGTAATTTTATACGTGAAGAATTTCATAAATATGGTATCGAGTTTACTTTTACTAATGGTTATGCGGTTTCCGATTTCGAAGCAGCCATTCAACCAAATACTAAAGTGATTCATTTTGAATCGCCTTCCAACCCTTTATTGACCGTTACAGACATAAAAGCGGTTGCCGATTTGGCAAAATCTAAGGGCATTATTTCTACGATTGATAATACATTTGCTAGTCCTGTGAACCAGAATCCTATTGACTTCGGAATTGATATCGTCATGCATTCTGCAACAAAATATCTTGGTGGTCATAGTGATATTCTGGCTGGAACAGTAGCAAGTTCTCAAGAGCATATAGATCGCATTTGGAATGTGTCAAAGAATTTAGGTGGAAGCCTAAGTGATATGACTGTTTGGATGCTAGAACGTAGTATGAAAACATTAGCACTTCGTGTGAAGGCACAAAACAAAAATGCGCGAAAACTAGCTAAGTTTCTAGATAAACACGAGGACATTGCCAAGGTCTATTACCCAGGATTAAAAAGTCATCCAGAACATGAATTGGCAAAAACACAGATGCGTGATTTTGGAGCCATGTTATCTTTTGAATTGGTTGAAGGTATTGATGCTATGGCATTTCAAAAGCAATTACATTTGATAAAATCGTCTATGAGTTTAGCTGGTGTGGAGAGTACAATGTTGCTACCTTCGGAAACATCTCACGCTTTGCTAACTCAAGAACAACGTGATGCTGTTGGTATAAGTAATCAATTGATTCGTTTTTCGGTTGGTATAGAAACATATAAAGATTTAAAATCCGATATTGCGCAAGCAATTAACATCACTAAAACTATATCTTTTGCATAAAAATAACAAACATTCTGAAGGTTACGATTTTGATATCTTAGTAAAGAGTTTTCCGAAATTGGAGGAATTCGTGTTTACTAATACCTTCGGAAAGGTAACCATTGATTTTGCTAAGCCTAAAGCAGTCAAAGCCTTAAATACGGCATTACTGAAACAACATTATGGAATTGACTATTGGGAATTTCCCGATGCGAATTTATGTCCGCCAATTCCAGGTCGCGTTGAGTATATTCATTTATTAAATGCTTTGCTAAAACGTTCAGGAGTCAAAGAAGACATTACAGTATTAGATATAGGCGCAGGAGCTACATGTATATATCCACTATTAGGACAAGCAGAATACGGATGGAATTTTATCGCTTCAGAAATTGACACACAAGCAATGAAGTCTGCCGAAAAAATAATAGCTAAAAACAAGTTAAGTAATTCCATAACATTACGCTATCAAGATAATGAACAGAATATCCTCACCGGAATTTTAAAATCTAAAGAAAAGGTGAGTGCTGCGATGTGCAATCCGCCATTCTATAAAGACGAAGAAGAAGCCGATGAAAATACATTGCTCAAACAAAAAGGATTAGGAAAACAAACCGATAAAGTTGTTCGCAATTTTAGTGGTACTGCAAAAGAATTGTGGTATCCAGGAGGAGAGAAGGCTTTTGTACATAATTACCTGTATCAAAGTTCTCTTCTAAAAACTAATTGTTTTTGGTATACCTGTTTGGTTTCTAAAACGCAACACGTTTTGAGTATGGAAGCATCATTGAAAAAACTTGGAGCAACTGACTTTAGAATTCTGCAGATCTCTCTAGGTAACAAGATAAGTAGAGTTGTAGCTTGGACATTTTTAACTGAAGCTCAACAAAAGGATTGGAAATCGTAGTTACTTATTAATTAGTTTTCTTTTTTCTAGAATCTGTTTGAATACTAATGCCAATCTGAATTCGATTGAGGTTATTCTTTCTAATATGTTGTTTTAAGTAGCCTATCTGAAGTTGAGTGTGCTTTAATAGATTGAAACCAATACCTATATAAAATCGGTTTTCATGAAATGCTTGATCTTGAAAATTAACAAAAGGTTCTTCAGTAAGACCTAAGAATACTGTTTTGTTAATATTATATTTTAAACTTAATCTGTAGCGCAATCGATTTTGAATTTCGTTTCTATCATTAAATTCTAAAAAACGTTGTTCTAATCTTAAACGATGGTGCACTTTAAAAGTACCAAGTTTATGTTTATAAGTATACTGTTCTAAAATTCTATGCTCTATTGTATTAGGATGATTGTCAGGGCCAAAAACACTATCAATATCTAAATAAGCATAAGCAATACCAACAGTTTGGTTTTCATTTATATGATGATTACCTCTTATACTTAAAAAAGTTAAATTATAATTCGAAGTTGGTTCATAAAACCTTAATTCAGCATAAGGTGTAAGGCTGAATTTTTCAGTAAATCTATGATTAAGTCCAAGGGTATACCAATACCCTAAGTAATCTTCAGAATTTTTTTGAGCAAATAATTGGGTGTTAATACAAAGTGCAATAATGACAAATAAGGGTGCTTTCATAGTGATTTCAACAAAAAAGAAAAGAGCCCGTTTTCGGGCTCTTTTCAGTCATGGAATTATTAAATGTGGTCGTTTAAATGATGATGTTCGTCAATTAATGGACCTCCTTCAATGATTTGCTCAGAAGCTTCACTAGCGAATTTTTCGAAATTTAAATGGAATGAATGTGCTAATTGAATTGATTTGCTGACATAAGCACCTTTTTGTAGCCAAGTATTCATAGGGTCTAACAATTCATTAGGAACATTTGGACAAGTTTTTGGCATAAATAATCCAAATATTGGATGTTGCTCAAACTCAACATTGTCTAATTCTCCATCAAGAATAGCAGTAATCATTGCTCTGGTATATTTCAGTTTTATACGAGAACCAACACCATAAGGTCCGCCACTCCAACCTGTGTTTATGAGCCAAACGTTAACACCTGCATCTTGCATTTTTTTACTTAACATTTCAGCATAAACGGTTGGATGTAATGGCATAAATGGTTCTCCAAAACATGCAGAGAAAGATGGTACAGGTTCTGTAATACCTGCTTCTGTACCAGCAACTTTAGCTGTATATCCAGATATAAAGTGGTATGCAGCCTGACCAGGAGTTAACTTAGATACCGGAGGTAAAACTCCAAAAGCATCACAGGTTAAGAAGAAGATGTTTGTTGGATTACCAGCGTAAGATGGTTTTTGAATATTATCGATATGATAGATAGGATAGCTCACACGAGTATTCTGAGTGATACTACTATCCATATAATCAATTTCTCCATTGTCTTTGAAAATCACATTTTCAAGAATTGCACCTGGTTTAATCGCTCTATAAATGTCTGGTTCTTTCTCTTCTGTTAAATCGATAACTTTTGCATAACAACCACCTTCAAAATTAAAGATGTTATTATTTGCGGTCCAACCATGCTCATCATCACCAATTAATTTACGATTTGGATCTGCAGATAAAGTTGTTTTACCAGTACCAGAAAGCCCGAAGAAAATTGCAGTATCACCATCTTCACCTACATTTGCTGAGCAGTGCATTGGCAACACATCTTTTTCTACTGGCAGAATAAAATTTAAAGAAGAGAAGATGCCTTTTTTTATTTCACCTGTGTATGCAGAACCACCAACTAAGGCAATCTTTTTGGTGAAGTTTAGTATTGAAAAATTCCCTTGACGAAGTCCGTAATTTTTTGGATCTGGTGCTTCGTAACCTGGTGCGCAAAGCACTAACCAGTCTTCTTCAAAATTTTCTAATTCAGATTCTTCTGATCTTAGAAACATATTATACACAAACATGTTAGACCAAGGATATTCTGTAACCGTTCTAACATTTGTTTTGTACTCTGGATCTGCACAAACATAAGCGTCTCTTACGTAGATTTCTTTTCCGCTTAAATAGTTTTCAATTTCAGATTGTAAGTCATCGAAATTTTCTGGTGAAATAGCTTTATTTGTTTTGCCCCACCATACACGTTTCTCCGTGTAATCGTCTTTTACTATAAAACGGTCTTGAGGTGAACGTCCAGTATATTTTCCTGTATTAATGGCTAAAGTGCCATTAGCGGTTTCTTTTCCCATTCCTTTTTCAATGGTAATGGCTTGTAATTTTTCTGGAGATAAGTTCCAATGTGCATTGGTGTCTTTTAATCCGTACTTTGTGAGGTCTCTAGTTTTCATAATTGGTTTGTTTAATAAATTTTCCATGATTTAATAATGTTTTATATTCGATTTTCGATTTAAAATGGCCATATCAATGGCACTAGTAATACAGTTGTTGCTAGAAATAATAGTAATAATGGAAATCCAACTTTAAAATAATCGGAAAACTTATAACCTCCAGCGGCTAAGACCATGGCATTGGTTGTTGTGCCAATGGGTGTTAAGAACGCTGTTGATGCACTTATAGCAACGGTAATCATTAATGGCTCGGGCGCAACTTGTAATGCATTTGCTGCCAGTATGACGATTGGTGCCATGAGGACTGCTGTTGCCGAATTATTAATAAATTGACTAAAGATTGTCGTCATTAGAAAGACGCCAACGATTAAGTATATTGGACTTGCATCACCTAAAAAACTAATGATCCCATTTGCTATAAGTTGAGCTGTTCCTGTTTTCTGGAGTGCAATGCCCATTGGTATCATTGCAGCAATCATAATCACACTCATCCAGCTGATACTTTTATAGGCTTTAGTAATAGGGACACAGCCTGTTAACAAAACGATACCTGCAGAAATTAATGCAGCAATAGCTCCAGGAACACTATCAATGACTAATAAAACTATCATCAATGCCAATGCAAATAAAGCGATGTAAGACTTGGGAGTAATGTCATCTATTGTTTTAGCCATACCCTCAGGACTACCACAAATCACAATGTTTTCGTGCTGATTTTTGAGTTGTTCTATGTCTTGCCATTGTCCTCTTATAATAAAACCATCACCAGCTTCAACACGCATGGTTTCTTCAATAAATGGTTTTCTGTGGCGAGAGGTTGCTAACAACTGAATACCATAGCGTTTAAAATATTGGTTGAGTTTAATGTTTTTACCTACTAATGATGATTTTTGAGTGACTAATACTTCGGTCATTCCAACCTCCTGATTGATTAAATTGTTTCTCAATTCATCCTTGACAGGTTCTGCTGGTAATAATCCTAATCGGAATTTAATCATGAGTTTATTAATCGCTTCTGTATCCCCTTTAATAGTGAGAATGTCATGATAGCGCATATCAGTCTCTGGACTAGGAAACTCTATATAGGGATGATTACCCTTTAATCGGTTAGGATGTCTTCGTTTTAAACGAATGATGTTAACTTGGTACTCCTTTTCGAAGTTCCATTCACTAATTTTTGTATTAATTAAAGGAGACACTGAACGTATTCTTAATCGGTAGTAATCATTTTCAATTTGATAAGCTTCAATCCATTTATGAAGTGTTGTATTTATATCTACTGGTTTATTATTGGTTTTGCGTTTTGGCAATAATTTAAACCCAATAAATCTGAAGTAAATAATAGCGATTAGTAATAAAGGTAAACCAATCAATGAAAACTCAAAAAATGAAAATCCTTCAAAACCAGAATCGATTAATGTATTGTTGACAATGATATTTGGAGGCGTACCAGTTAAGGTCAATAAACCACCACTATTTGCTCCAAATGCCATAGGCATTAATATTTTGGAAGGCATTGTACCAATGCTCCAAGCCGATGATATTGTAGCTGGTAATAAAGTTGCTACAGTTCCTGTGTTACTTACAAAACCAGATAAAATCCCAGCACCAAATGTCACAATAACTAATAATTTTGGCACACTTTTTCCTGCCCAATCCATGAGTTTTTTTCCAGCCAAAGCGGTCCAACCTGTTTGAGATAGCCCTTCGCCAATAACAAATAAAGAGGCAATCATAATCACCGTTGGATTACTAAAGCCACTTAAGGTTTCATTGAGATCTAATATTCCAAATAAGAATAAACTTATCATCGACACCAAGGCTACAATATCTGGTGTGAATTTTCCCCAAACAAAAAAAGCAATGGTCAACGTTAGTATGATAAGCATGAGAGTCATATATTGATTTTTGAGGATTAATTTATAATATAAAGTTATATTTAACAGCAAGCAATAAACATGACATATATCATAGAACTGGTATGGTCATTACTTTTGCGAAATTGTCTAAATTTGTTGTAAATTTTTACATAAAACATTTACGAAAACGAGTGAGAAATATTGAGTTATAAATATTAGCTTTGTTTTTCGAATTAATATTGACTTATCTTAGATGAGTCTTTCGAGGTATAAGCTCTTTTTTTGATTAAAAGACGTCAAATATTACTTTCGACAGTAAAAAACATAAGGATGAAATTAGATATATTGGCTTTTGGTGCGCATCCAGATGATGTAGAATTAGGTTGTGGAGGAACTGTAGCCAAAGAAGTAGCAAACGGCAAAACAGTGGGCATAGTAGATTTAACAAGAGGTGAACTTGGAACACGAGGTACTGCTGAAACCAGAGATCAGGAAGCTAGTGATGCTGCGACAATTTTGGGAGTTACAGTAAGAGAAAACCTTGCATTTGCTGATGGTTTTTTTGTTAATGATAAAACGCACCAATTGGAGATTATCAAAATGATACGCAAGTATCGTCCAGAGATTGTGTTGTGTAATGCCATTGACGATCGACATATAGATCATGGTAAAGGAAGTAAACTTGTGAGTGATGCTTGTTTTTTAAGCGGACTCCTGAAAATAGAGACAGAACTTGATGGAGAGACTCAAGAAAAATGGCGGCCAAAACAGGTATATCATTACATCCAGTGGAAAAATATAGAGCCAGATCTTGCTGTTGACGTTTCTGAATATATTGAGACTAAAATGGCATCCGTTTTGGCGTATAAAACACAATTTTACGATCCGAATAGTAACGAACCTCAAACGCCAATCACTAGTAAAAACTTTACAGACAGTATAAAATATAGAGCAAGAGATCTTGGTCGTTTAACTGGAACCGAGTATGCCGAAGGTTTTACTGCAGAGCGATACGTAGCTGTAGATAGCTTGTTTGATTTGAAGTAATAATCAGATTTTTAGACCACTTCGCTTTTAGATACAAGCCAATAGACTTTATCGTTTTATATAAGAAGCTTTATCTTTTTGTTTCGATTTATTTTTAAGTAATAATTTTAAAAAAAACTCTTTGTAGTAACTGTGAAATAATTTACATTTGCACACGCATTACAAAATGCTACAAATGGTGGTTGTAGCTCAGTTGGTTAGAGCGTCGGTTTGTGGTACCGAAAGTCGCCGGTTCGAGCCCGGTCTTCCACCCAGAATGACAAAGCTTCTCAGAAATGAGGAGCTTTTTTTGTAGGCCATATTTTCTCTCTAACGTTCGCTAGCATCTTTTAAATCTTGATGCTCCTGAGGATTTTTTACAAATGGATATACAAACTGTTTGGCAAAACCTTTTGGATATTTTACATCTCCTAATCCTGTTGCTGCTGGCCACTCGTTACCCATTTGATAGTAGGTGCCGAATATCATATCGATAAATGGAAAGTGAATTGCAAAGTTTTTATCATAAGCTTTTGGGTCATCAGAATGATGCCAATGATGGTATTGTGGTGTTACGAATACATATTTTAAGAACCCAAAATTAATTCTCGTATTTGCATGTGCTAAAACAGCTTGAAAAGAGACAATAATAATGTAAGTAAAAAATACAGAACGATCAAACCCACAAACATATATTGGAATAAACGACATCGCTCTAACGACGACCAAATCGAAAAAGTGTGTACGTGATCCTGCAAGCCAATCTAAGTTTTTTGTTGAATGATGTACCGCATGGAAACGCCATAAATATGGAATCTTATGAAAGAAATAATGGGCTGTATATTGAAATAAATCGGATACTAAAAGTGCTACAAATAATTGAGGCAGAAAAGGAATGGATTGAATGGTATTCTGAAAGCTTTCTAATCCAATGTTATTAAACATGGTTGTTGCAGGAAATTGTACAAACACACCAATAATTTGAATAAATAAATGACTTACAATGAAATAGACTAGGTCTGTTCGCCATTCGTTATGAAATTTAGATTGATTGAGACGTTTTGGCAAAAAGAGTTCAATTGGAATAAATACGATCGCCGAGACCAAAACATCTATGAGCAACCAGTCTAAACCAACGGTAAATGATTTATCTTGAATTCCTGTACCTTCTGGTAAAGCTGTGCCTAAAAATATAGTTGCAGCAATTAAAATGGTTGAAATAAATCCATAACGCTTTTTCTTACTTAAAATTAAACTCGTAAAAGCGAATATAAATGACAAGATTAAAGCTCCTAGAATAGACCATTTCACAATTTGAGGATTATATATCTCTCTAAAGTCTTTGGTGGTAAACATATCTGGAAAATATGCACAGATAACAAAGCCAAAGGATACGATGGCCAGAAATATGGAGAGGTAACCACTAATTTTTCCTTCACCTATTTTAAGCCTTTTGTCTTCACTCATAATTAATTTATTTATAAAAAAAGGTTCAAGATAATTAAAATTTGTCTTGAACCTTTTTTTGCGTTAGCGATAATAGTGACATCCTTTTTGTTTTTTTTGCAAAAAGATATAGCGAATAGCGCGACCCTTTAGGGTAACGCCCAAATATTATTTTTCCATTTCTGCTTTATCAGCGATAATTCGTGCATCACGATTGGCAACTTCCCAAGCGGTGTAAAACACCAAACGTGTTCTGTTTTCTAGTAAATCATATTCAATTTTATCTGGCGTATCACTTGGTTGGTGGTAATCGTCATGTGTTCCATTGAAATAGAAAATAACTGGAATATTGTTTTTTGCAAAGTTGTAATGGTCACTTCTGTAATAGAAACGATTAGGATCGTTCTCATCATTATAGGTGTAATCTAAGACAACGTTTGTATATTTTTCATTCATTTCTTCAGAAATATTATGCAACTCTGTACTCAATTTATCACTACCAATTAGATACACGTAATTTCTGTCCCCTTTACGTTTTGGATCTATGCGACCAATCATGTCTATATTTAAATCGGCCACCGTATTTTTAAGTGGAAAAATGGGGTCGTTATCTGTGTAATGTCTTGAACCTAATAATCCTTTTTCTTCACCAGTAACATGTAAAAACAGGATAGAACGTTTTGGTCCATGGCCATTATTAGCTGCAGTTTTGAAGGCTTCAGCAATTTCTAATAAGGCTACTGTTCCTGAACCATCGTCATCCGCACCATTATATACTTTACCATCTTTTATACCTTCGTGGTCTAAGTGTGCAGAAATAATCACAATTTCGTCAGGTTTTTCAGTTCCTCTAAGGAAGGCTACAACGTTTTCAGAACTTACTTTTTCTGTTTCAGATGTAATGGATCCAGTAATTTTTGTACTCAACATTTTTGATGCATCAGATGTCATCACGTCAGGATGAATTGCTTTAGCCACAGTTTCACCAACCATCATAAATAGCATGGGTGTATCGTTACTCTTCAATGAAATTCGTCCAGCTCTTCCTGATTCAGCATTTTTTTTATAGTAGGCGCCAAATCGATTTAGCATACTTTCATTTAAATATAGTAAGGTTTTTGCACCACGATCGCTAGCGGCATTACGCTTTGATGATAGCTCTTGTCTTCCAGTGCTCCATTTTGTGTCTTCGGTAGAACCGGATGTAACGTAATTTCCATTCGCATCTTTAGGCTCACCAGCTTTAATTAAAACCACTTTACCTTTTATGTCTAAGTCTTTATAATCGGAATAGTTCTCTGCATCAATACCGTATCCAGCATAGACGACTTCATTAATATCTATTTGTTGGGAATCGGAACTCCCCTGTGATATCATATAGTCCACATAGTTTTCCATAGTAGAACCCTTAATTACGAGTTCTACTGTTGGTGACTTTTGGCGTTCTAAAGGGACTTCTTGAAAATAATCATCTCCCGATAGAGGAGAGGGAATACCCATTTTTATGTATTGTTCTTTCAAATAATTCACGGCTTTCTTTTGTCCAGGTTCTCCAGTCTCACGACCTTCAAATTCATCTGAAGCATAGGTGTAAAGCAAGTCTTTTAATTCATCTGAAGTAATTGTATTTCCATATTCTGTTGGATCAGCAGGAACTTTGTTGTCAGCTTTTTTTGTTGAGTTTTGATTTGAGCTACCACAGCCAACCAAAAGTAAGGCTATAGCAAAAATGCCAAGTGAGTGTTTCATCCGTTTGTCTTTATTATTTTGAATTAGTCTTATGCAATAGCCAAAAAACAATTATCCATGTTAGCTGTTGTTTTAGAATGGATATTTCATTATTTGCATGTTAATTAGTTTTGCGTTGCGATATTACAAAAATTTTAGATGATTTTTGTCTATTCCGTTGCGTCTTTATGCTAATTTTAACAACTATTATGAATCGACGTCGACCACAATTTTGCGATCAGAATTTGCTAAATACCACGCGGTTGCAAATATGAGTTTGGTTCGTTTTTCTAATAGTGGGAAGTTTATTTTTTCCGCAGTATCTGTAGGCTCATGGTAATCTTCGTGTTCGCCATTAAAATAGAAAATAACGGGTACACCTTTTTGTGCGAAATTATAGTGATCAGATCTGTAATAATAACGATTTGGGTCGCTATCGCTATTGAGTTTATAATCCAATTCTAGATTTGTGAATTCTGAATTAGCCATTTCTGAAATGTAATGAAGCTCTGTGCTTAGTCGGTCGGCACCTATGAGATAGACATAGTTTTCGTTGTCTATATGCGCATCGTCAACACGACCAATCATATCTATATTGAGATTTGCAACGGTATTATGCATAGAAAACACAGGATATTTTGTGTAATACCTTGAGCCTGTTAGATTCACTTCTTCTCCTGTGAGATGTAAGAACACGACACTACGTTTAGGTCCATGTCCTTCCATAGCCGCTTTTTTAAAAGCTTGGGCCATTTCGAGAACTGCCGCTGTACCAGAACCGTTGTCATCTGCGCCATTGTAAATTTCAGTATCTGTAAAACCTTCATGATCAGAATGTGCAGAAATGATGATGACTTCATCAGGGTATTGACTTCCTTTTACAAACGCAATAACATTTTGTGAGTCTTTAATACCATCAGAAAAAAAAGATTCAGGGATATGCTGATAATATTTTGAGCCTAAAGGAGATGCAATATGTTCTTTGATGTAATAGTCTTTTAAAAACTGAGACGCTTTATGATGTCCAGGTTCACCAGCTCTACGACCTTGAAAATCACTTGATGAAAATTTATACACATGGTCTTTTAATTCGTCTTGAGTGATTGTGCTGAGATAAGTTTCAACTGTTTTCGCATCTTCAAAGGCAATGCCCTCTTTTAGCTTTTCGATTTTTTCAGTATGCCTTAATGTGGTACATGAACCAACTAAAGTAAGGGATAAAGCAACAAGTTGAACTTTCATTCTTGGGTTAAATAAGTGGCTGATTTTGATTCAAATAAAACAAAAAAAAAGGTAATACCGAAGTATTACCTCATTTAATTTATTGTGTATCGATCTCATCGATATCTAGGTTTTCAAGTTCTTCAATAGATTCTTCTTCTAGCTGTTCTTCTTTTTGTTCCAATTGTTTGATGTCTCCAAGTTCTGCTTTAGTGAATACGGCTTTGTAAGTCGTCAATGCCAAAGCAATAATGGTCATTAAAAAGATAAGTTGAATGGATTTCTTTGCGTGTTGTTTGTCTTTAGACGTATATAAAGCGAATACACCACAAATAAGTGCAGCTACAGAAGGTATATAGGCAACTTTTGACAATGGTGTCACTGCTAATACCAAAGCAAGAATAGAAGTTATAAATCCGAGTATTATAAATAATTTTTTCATGATAGATATTAATGTTTTAAACCCGTTGCCGATTTAATTTTTAATTCTCCGTTACCGACTGAAATTTTAAATTTAGCATAAACTGGCACTTTGTTTTCATCTGCTGTGAGCCATAATAAGTTGTCGCTATTGCCTTTTAATACATTACTATTACTTAACGAAATTCCCAGTTTGTAACATTCTTTTTTACCTAAGGCTGTATTTATGGTTTCCTTACTTAGATATTTTACTTTTACAACGGTTTCCTTATTATCGAAAAGTACTGTGAAATTCTGAGTGTCACCAATACTAGCCTTATGAATATCTAAGTTTCTGATATGGTATAGTGTGGTTACTAAGTCACGAGTTGAAGCTCCAATTTTAACAGATGTGTTTTCTTCCCAAGTTGTACCATCACTTCGTTTTTTGCGCTTTAAACTGGCAACTGTTCTGGTTTTATGGTTGAACTTATACTTCATAAATTTTTCATAGCCACCTTCACTAATGTCTCTATTGTATAAAAAAGGTGTTAATGTTTTTGGACTTACATAGCTCTCATATAAATCTCTAATCTTAAAAAAACTGTCCCATTTACTGTAAGTTGCTGCAGTACATTTTAGTTTTAGCAAGGTGGATTTTGAGGTCTTAACTTCACTGGTTTCCATGGTGACTTGAGCAAGCTCAGTAAGTAAGCCAGACATATTATAAGATGCGCTATAGCTTAACTTTTCTCCAGCAGCAATGGTATTGTTTTGAGCAAAAGCAGACAATGTGCCCAAAAAAATCAGCGTGAGTATTGGTAATAATCTCATAGGATAAGTTTAGAGTTAATAACGGTTATCTTAACATATATTGTGCCGAAAATACAATGCTTTACAATTTCAAACTAATTTTTGATTGAAGTTTTTTATTTAATTGGCATAATGTTAAAGTTGATATTTATCATAAATAGATTTGAGAAAGGTTAGTAACTTAGAGTATAACCAAAGGCCTTTTTTATTATGAAAAAGATATTGTTACCAACCGATTTTTCAGAGAATTCTATTAATGCTATTCATTATGCTATAGAATTTTTTAAATATGAAGCATGTGAGTTTTCTGTGCTGAATGTTCAAAAGGTTTCCTCATTTGTTTCAGATGATTTAATGGCTATGCAACCTTCTGAAACTATTTTCAATGCTTTAGTTACATCTGCTAAAGAACAAATAAAGCGTTTGATTACAGATTTAGAGACTATTTATGGAAACACCTTGCATACGTTTAAATCCAAAGTAGATTATGACAATTTTATTGATGCCATTAATCAAGTTGTGGAATTGGAAGCTATCGATTTGATTATCATGGGTACAAAAGGAGCGTCTAATTTGGGTAAAACACTATTTGGTTCTAATACGGTTAGAGTGATACAGCGTTCTAGTTGTCCAGTTTTAGCGATTCCTAATAATTATAAATATTCGGAGATTAAAGATATTGCTTTTACGTCTAACTATTATACTGAGTATAAATCTGAAGATTTGTTACCCTTAGTAAATATGGCTGAACACTATGATTATAAAGTACATGTGATTCATGTTAAAGATGCTGAACACTTAACTCAATATCAAGAAAACAATAGAGCTTTTTTAGATGCTTGTTTTACTAATATTGATCATTCATTTATCGAATTGGAAGGAGGGGATTTATTTAAAGTAATAACAACATACATTCCAGAACATCATATAGATTTGTTAGCCATGATGAGTAGAAGGCATTCTTTTTTAGAACGCTTATTTGTCACACATCCTGTTGAAAGTTTCGCGTTTGATTTAAAAGTGCCTTTGTTGGTGATGGAAAACACTGGTGATTTTTATTTGAAATAATATTATTATAAATAGTTTAAACAAAACCCCACAACTCTCGTTGTGGGGTTCTTTTTTTGTGGAGATATATGCTCTGCGGTCCTTTAATTTATGTTAATGTTAAGGTATTCCTTCAGGAAAATCTAACGAGGTTAATTTTCGTTTTGATAACGTAAATTACTAGTTAACTATATCTTCAGTGGTTTCCTCTTTTTTTATGACTATGCGATTAATTAGTTGTTCTTCTTCTAAAACAACGATAGCTAACCTTACATAATCATTTACAGTTTTCTCTATTGATTGAGGATCTGTAATATTGATATATCCTTTCCAAATGAGTTCTCTGTCTTTTGTTGGGCAAATACAATACATAGAGGTTTCAGCTTTATAGATTGTATATTCTTCATAGTAATCGGTATTAAAATAGATATCCTGATACATTAAATATTCCTCTTTAAATTTTCTGTAGGTTTCGTCAAATCCTTTGTCGTTTTTTCGATATTTAATTTTATCCTCAACACCAACAATCTTTGTGAATAGAATAGTATCAAAACCATCTGCTATAAGCTGACTTTCTAAAGTATTCAATTCTGCTTCAGTCATTTTATCAGTTTTTGGTGTATGATCTAATACATCCAAACTCATAACGACTTCAGAACCTCTAAGTTCTAGCTCATACTTTAGCTTTTCTTCGAATTGCTCTCTGGCACCTTCGTCTGAAGTTAAGCCTACAACAAGAACTTTATAGGGTTCGTATGTATCTATGTCTGGGTTTTTCCAGCTTTCAACTAATTGTGTTGAAGAACAACTCATTAAAAGAGCTATTATCAGTGTTATGAGTGCTTTTTTCATGACTATTGAGATTATCTTTTATCGATTAAACGATTTCGTTTTTCTTCTTTTTTTATGTTTTTGATGATATCAAAAAGTTGAATTTTTAAGAGTTTGTATTCTTTTAGAAATTCATTAATGCTATCTATCAAGCTTTTATGTGATCTGGTATAGGCATTTTCTTCTTTAACTTGATCTATCCCATCAACCATAATTTGAAGCTCATTTTCATGTGCTATAATGGTTTTTATGAGTAAGTTGTTTTGTTTTTGAGATTTATTCATGACATCAATGATTTCTTTTGTGTCTGAAAATCTTTTTGATTCTATTAATTGAGACGTAAATGTTGTTATGAGGTCTTCGAAAAATAGATGTTCATCGCTTATAAATCTTAATTCTGAGAGCCATTCTTTTGAAGCTTCATGCATTTGGTCTGCACTTAACCATTCAATATAATTTGTATGTGTTTGTATTGTTTTCATGGTATGATTTTTTAAAGTGAAAGCAGAATGTGGTCCCTCAAACCACAATCTGCTTTCTTAATTACTAAAGCACTTCTATTACTTTTTTTGGTTGTTCTTTAACTTCTTCTTTCTTTTGAAGATTTAACTTAAGAATACCGTTCTTGTAAGTCGCTTTAACCTCCTGATCTATATTAACAGATTTAGGGAGTTTTAGTGATCTTTTAAATGAATTGTAACTAAACTCTTTACGCGTGTAGCCTTCATCTTTTTCTTCAGATTCTGTTTTCTTTTCACCACAAACATTAAGTGTATTGTCATCGATTGTGACTTCAAAATCCTTTTTAGAAAAGCCCGGTGCGGCGAATTCAATTTCGAAATCTTCATCATGTTCTTTAACATTCATTGCTGGCATTAGACTATCCTCTTCAAAGAATTCATTATTGAAGAAATCATCAGTGCTTAAAAATGATTTTAGGCTGTCATTATTCCAAGAAGGGAATAATCTGTTTCTGTTGTTAAATTTGATAAGTGACATAATTATATGTTTTTGTTAAACTTAATTTCCTGTCACTAATTTACTATTGAAAAGTGTTTTCTGAAATGATAAATATCAGTTTGATAGATTATTTTTAACTGGTTTAAATTATTATTTTTTCTACCTGAGTTAGTTTTGGAATATTTACATTCCAGTGAAATACGGTTTCTATTTTTACTCTAAAAGCATCTAATGCTGTAGGTTCTCCATGAATTAAATAGACGTTTTCAGGACTATTTTTAATATGACTCATCCAATTTATTAAATCCTGTTGATCTGCATGAGCAGACAAACTTTCAATACTTTTTATACTTGCTTTTACAGGATAGTATTTTCCGAAAAAACGAATTTCATGAACCCCATCTAGTAGTTGTCTGCCACGAGTGCCTTCGGCCTGATAACCAACTAATAAAACTGTAGTTGATGGTTCATCAATGAGTTGTTGTAGATATGTAAGTACGCGTCCACCTGTGACCATACCACTTCCGGCAATTACAATTTTAGATCGGTTATCATCTATAGTTTCCCAGGTTTCTCTATAGGATTTGATGATATTCATATGGTTGCACATCGCATTATAATCTTGCATTGACAATTTATGCCATTTTGGAAAACGTTTAAAGACATCTAGGACATTATTTCCCATTGGACTATCTATAAAAATTGGAATATTTGGAATTATATTTTTCTTATAAAGACTCCAGAGAATATACATAAGTGTTTGTAAGCGTTCTACTGCAAAACTTGGAATTATAAGATTACCTTTTTTATAAATGGTATCTTTAATGATGGTTGTTAGAATAGCTTCAATGTCCTCATCAGGATGCAACTTATTGCCATAGGTGCTTTCTATAAATAAAAAGTCGGCCCATTCTGGAGTTTTCGGATCGTCCAATAAATAATCATTGCGTCTGCCAATATCACCTGAAAACACAAATCGTTTGCCATTAATATCAATTTCTATAAATGTTGCACCAATAATATGACCGTTATACTGGAATCGATATGATATATGTTCTGATAGAGTAACCCAATTATCTTCGATTTCTACATTAAATAGTCTTATGGTTTTTTCAGCTTCTCTTATCGTATAAAAGGGTAGCGCAGGATTATGTTTACTATACTTTTCTTTGTTGGCTTTTTCGGCTTCTTCTTCATGGATTTTCGCACTATCCTTTAATATGATT
Organism: Psychroserpens sp.; assembly: GCF_036960315.1. NCBI lineage: Bacteria > Pseudomonadati > Bacteroidota > Flavobacteriia > Flavobacteriales > Flavobacteriaceae > Psychroserpens > Psychroserpens sp. The sequence continues at coordinate 23,285 of NZ_JBALVR010000007.1, forward strand.
TCTGCTATTGCTAATGTTGGAGCAGTGCTTATGATTTTTCCTCTAAATCCTTGTTTTATTAAACGAGGCAAATAGCCTACGTGATCTAAATGGCCATGCGTGAGCAGGACAACATCTATAGCGCTAACATCAATAGGAAGGTTTTCCCAATTTAATTGGCGAAGTTCCTTAAGGCCTTGAAACATGCCGCAGTCGATTAAAATATTTTTTTCTGAAGTTTCAATAAGAAATTTTGAACCAGTTACAACTCCAGCCGCTCCCAAAAAACTAACTCTTACAAAATTTTCCATATTAATGATTTTTTATATCACATAATTGTGAAATTTCGTCGAGAATTTTATCTTTTCTTGTTTCTGATACACCTAAATGATCTAAATAAAAGTTGTCATTAATTAATGCTCTGCAGAGTACAATATCTCTACTCAATAAAAATTGTTTTTCTCTATTTGTAAGTAATGTAGATACAGTAATTGGGTATAATCCTAATCGATCAATTCTGTCTTTTAGACCATTTTTTTTTGGATAATCCCAGCTTAATAGATATAAACCACAGCAATTACCATATTGTAGTGCATCTTTAGTAAATCTTGTGTTAGTAACAACCCAACCTTGAGTAAGTGTGGTTTCCTTTTTTGAGCTTTTATTCCAGTTCGTTCTTACATCTTGATATCGTGAATTAATATATAAAGGTATTTTGACATTACAATTTAAACCTTGTTCACTATGAAATTTGCATTCAATAATAGTAGCTTCATTATTTTTAAAGGCAATTACATCGATTTCATGTGATACACATTTGCCTTGTAAAACTTTTCCAACTTCGGTTTTATAACCTGAGTATTGTAAAATCGCACTCACAAAACGTTCAAAAGGAAAGCCTGTTGGTCCTAGCTCATATATTGCTTTTTTTAGTTTGTATTTTGAAGCGAGATGACTTTTATTCTTTTTAAGTAAAGCAAATGCTCTATTGTAAATCTCTTTTGTGGATATGCCTTGATACAATTCATCACGAACCTTATTTAGAATTTGAACAACAATCGTATCACTTGCGCCAGTTCTTTTTAGTGATGAGCGTAACTTATCTAGTGAGAATTTTACTTTTTCTCCAGATGACTTAGTGATTTCTAAATTTTTGATTTCCATAATTGTCTTTAAAAAAAACTGCCATAATCAATTTGATTCTGGCAGTTTCACTTCACTAACTAATAAAATCGCCGAGTTTTTAATTCGGCTGAAAGAAGTCTCTTACCCATGCTTTTACTTGATTGTCTGTCATGCTATCAGTCTTTTCTATACCTTTTATTTTGGTACTCAAAAGGGTGTAGTTTTTATGTAATTCGTCACTAAATTTTTCATTTGTTCCAGCTGGACCAAAAATCACCAATGCACTACTATCACCAATTTTAGTTGCGATATCTTTAAAATACTGTCTGAGTTGTTGTTTTTCACGTTCTAGATATTTACTGTCTTGCACAACATCTTGTGGACCACCTTTTAATCTTGTTCCAGAGCCGCCATGTATATGATGATGTTCTACATTTGATGAAATGGTTTGAAACGTTTCTTTTTCATTTTCTATGGTTACAATGAGTGCTTTGTCTTTATCTAACCAAATGCCTGTATTTTTCATATTAGATCTTTTTTTTAGTTTCTTAAATCGTGCATTGTTAATATTGGGACATTTAAGTGAAATGAAATGTCCTTAACCATTGGGTTGGTTAAAACACTTCCAAAAAAAGCATGTTTTTTGTTTATAAAAGCTACAAGATCACTATCTCTACTTTCAACAAAAATGTTTACTGCAGCGATTACAGAATGATGTGGTAAAGAATGAAATTTATAGTTTGTGCCTTCTAAAATTTCTTCTAGTAATTGCTTATTTTGTTTCTGGTTTTTGTCTAATTCATTTTCCTCTGAAATATGCAGCACAATGATTGTTGCATCACATCTTTTAGCAATGTCTGTTAGGTAAACTAACTCTCTTCTTTTGTAATGTGTTTTATAACTTGTAGGAAACACAATCTCTTTAGGTAATGTTGCTTTTGCGTTTTGAGGTACTACAATCACAGGACAATTGCGTACTTTTTCCATGACATATATTGCTGTACTGCCAAAGGCTGTTGTTCTTGTGTGTGTTTCTCCCTTGCTGCCCATAACAATCATTTCTATGTCTTTTTGTTCGACAACATCTTTGATGGCATCTATGGGATTATTAAATACAGAAATCGTTTTAAAATTATGTTTGGGGTTATCATTATCATTCATGGATATCATATCGTAAACCTTTGACAAACCATTTTCAGAATTCAGTTTTGCAGTTTCATATAATTTACTTCCAGGTTCCATTTTTAGTAAACTTTCCATGAAATTACTCGGTGTAGAAAGCACATTAAGCAAATAAAAATCACAGTTTTCATTTTTGTATAATGCTCTGGCATAAGTAATAGCTTTCATTGAATTTTTTGAAAAATCTGTCGGAAGTAAAATTTTATGTTTCATGATGATGATTTTACATCATAAAAATACATAACAGTTAGCTCGTGTAAAATGATATATATCAGATTGTTAATCTGGTATAACTAAAAAAGGAACTAATGGATGAAATCCAATTTTTTTAATGATAGGTTCCTTAGTTATACTCTCAATAAAGCTGTGTTTGTAATTGACCATTACAAGCATATTTACTTCTAATAACTCGATGAAATCATTGATTTCAACTGCCTTTTTTGCATATTTTGGCATGAAATGAAAACTAGTATTATATTTTTCTAAGTAGCGTTCTAACATGGTCATATTATACGCTTGAATATCTGTAAGTTTTTCTTCGGAAAGAATGCAAACAGGCATAATCTTAGAATCGTATAGTTCTACGATTTCCTTTAGTGGTTTTAATTCTTTATCACCATAAAAACGACTAAAATTTGTGGGAAATGCAATTTGTTTTGGTTCAATAAAATCAAATTCATTAGGCACAATTAAAACGGGGCAGCGTTTCATTTTTTTTATAATATGAACAGTATTACTTCCGAAGAAAAATTCTTTTGCACCTGTGGCGCCTCTAGTGCCCATAACAACGAGATCTATGTCATAGGTGTCAACTGAAGCATCTATAGCATCTTGCAAGTCTAATGTGCTTAGAATAACCTCAAATTCGTGACTTGCATTCCCGTTTGAAGTTTGCGCCATGTCTTTCAAGTCTAGGAGTTCTTTCATTGCATTATCGGATAAAATCTTCAATAATTTATTTGAAATATTAGACATGGTTGAGATTCTCATTTTTGTAGAATTCAGAAAATAGAACTTACATTCGATGTCACTGTATAATTTTAGAGCGTAAATAATAGCACTCCATGCATTATCTGAAAAATCTGTTGGAAGAAGTATGCTCTTTTTCATGATATTTGATTTTGATGATCCCTTATAACTTATGTCCTTGACGGAATGACTAGAAATGGAATATTTAAGTGAAACCCTATATGCTTGATGTTCGATTTAAAGAATAGATTTTCAAAGAATGAGTGTTTATTATTAAGCATAACTAATAAGTTAATCCGCGCTTTTAACTGAAACTCTGTTATGGCTTCTGGAATATTTTTATTTTCAATAGTATGAAACAGAAGTGTCGCTTTTTTGAAGTATGCTTCTAATTTTCGCCTATTGAGTTCTTGTTTTTCGGATAATTTATTACCGTGTAATACATGTAAAATATTAATTCTGGCATGGAATTGATTTGCGATATCCAAAGTGTGTTGCACATGTTTTTCCTGAAAAGCGATGTTATAATCTGAAGGAAATAAGATTCCATGCGGTGTTTCGAAATCAAAATTATTAGGAATCGCCAGTACAGGACACTTTGCATGATTGATGATGTGCATGGTATTAGAACCAAACAAAATTTCTTTTATGCCAGAGGCGCCTTGGGTTCCCATGATAATTATATCTATTACCTTGTCCTTATATAGCTCGTTGATTTCATTTGTGAGTGTATTGAATGCAGATATATGTGAGAACGTGTGATTTGGATTATTGAATTTTTTATCTATCCTTTTTTGAAGGTTATCTAATCCAATTGTAGAAACTTCGCTCATGGCATCTTGAAGAGCGAATTGTGCAGAACTTGTCTGAGTGGCTTCTAAATGATAAATAACTGGTGTATAAATGTTTAGCAATGTAAAAATGCATTTTTGGTCTTTATATAATTGTAGTGCATATGTTATCGCATTCCAGGAATTTTCGGAAAAATCTGTTGGTAATAGAATGTGTTGCATGATGTTTATGGTTTTTTCAATTACGAGTTGCGTTTTGCATTGCTAAAAGAGGTATTTCAAGCCCAAGACTAACCTTATCAATTATAGAAGGGAATAACATATCTTCTAAAAACGAGTGTTGGGTATTGACCATGGTTATGATGTCTATGTTTTTTTCTTTTATATAGTTTTTAATAGTTTCTGCTATTTTTTTGCTGTCTTCTTGACAAAAATTCACCTCGTTATCACATAATGTGTCGTTGATAAAAACTTGATTATCCTCTTGTCGTATTGACAATTTGCTGCTTTTTGAGATGTATAATACATCTATGACACTTCTGTATGATTTTGCTAATACGGACAATAGTTTCAATTCCCTACGCTTATAAGGAATTAAGTAGTTGGTTGGGAATAAAATATGCTTTGGTTGTGTATTTGTATAATTTGCTGGAATTGCTAAAACTGGACATTCCACATATTTTAAAACCTGAAACGTATGGCTTCCAAATACAATATGACGTTCATCAGATTTTCCTTTAGTGCCCATCACAATCAAATCTATATTTTTTCCTTCTGCGATTAAATTTGCTTCTTCTACAAGCGTATTGTAAGCCGAAATAATGTGATATGTGAATCTTGGGTTTGGAGCTATTTCCTTGACTTTATTTAATAGGTTTTCTAAATTGGTTTGTGATTCGTTTCTAATCCCATCTAGAATGTCTTCAAAAACGTCACGTGAAATCAATTCCTCATGGTCGTAAAATTCATTTTGATAGGCATGCATAAAGTAGAATTGAGTTTTTTGGTATTTAAAGAACTCTAAGGCATACTTAATAGCATTCATTGAGTTTTCAGAAAAATCGGTTGGAAGGAGTATGGATAACATAATCACTAATTTTAATATTCATTAGTAAAATTAAATTGTTGATTACATAAAACCTATGATATATATCAGATAGAATACTGATTAACAGTCACAGAGATTGTATTTTAATATGACTAAGTGAAACTTGTAATTTTATACTTTAAAAACCCAAGAAAGCCAAACGTAGCCGTTTGGCTTTCTTATAAATAATAGAGAATCCCCACTCTCAATAATATAATCATCGTTAAATGACACTATAAATTTAATGATTACCTACTTCAGAAACAATGACATTTGTCAGTTTTAGAAAAAGAAAAAATTTTAGAAAAAGAAAGCCAAATTTATTTGGCTTTCTTTTAATTGATTAAGAGCTGTTTAGTTGAGGATCTTCAACCTCAACCTCGTTATAATTAAATAACATTTAAATGTAATGAGTGGCAGTGATATTACAAATGACATTCATCAGTTTTAATCTTTTTTAGTTAAAGAATAAGAACTCCATAGGCAATATTTAGTAGAAGGAGTCCTGTAAAAAAAAGAAGCATGTATATAACTTGTACAAGTTTAACATTAATGAGCGCTAACCAAGACACAGTTGGTTTAGGAACTATGAATAATGCCAAACCTATAAATAAAGAGGCCCAACCAATGCCTGTGATGATGAGTTTGTAACTTAATTCCCAAATATTATGAAATTGAATATTAAGTAATCCAATTATAATTGCCAAAAATGATGATATGATAAGGAATTTTTCATCATTCAGGTCTGTAAATATTTGTTTTATACGTTTAGGGTTGAGGCTTAAAATAAAAAAAAATATTAAGAGATACCATCCCCAGAACTTTGCTAAAAAAATTGAAATATCCATAGTTGATTAATTATTCATGTAACACTAAAAAAGGAACGTTAGTATGATAGGTGATTTTTTCTACTTTGGAATGAAATAAGATACTTTGAAAATAGTTCAAGTTTTTTGCGACCATAGCTATCATATCTATATCCCGACTCTCTACAAAACATTGAATAGCATCTTCTACTTTTTTATTCGTTAAGTAATGAAAATCTACTTTATAACCTTCAAAATAATCTTCTAATAATTGTTTCTTTGACTTTTGACTTTTATCTAATTGTTCATTTTTTTGAATGATGTGAAGCATACGTAATGTGGCACTTGTATCATTCAAGATAGTCGTAATTGGCTCTAGTATTTGTACATCATAGGTTAAGGTTAAATCTGTAGGAAATGCTATTTCATTAAGTGAAGTATACGTTGCGTTTTCTGGAACAACTAGGGTGGTGCATTTTACTTTTGTTATTATATCTCCTGCATTGCTCCCAATGATATGTTCTTTTAATCCGGAAACTCCTTTGGTACCCATTACAATCATATCAATTTTATTCTCATCAACATGTTTTCTTATAGATTCAATAAAGAAACTATAGTCGGTTAAGGAAAAGAATTTATGATTTTTGTTTTTGCTGAATTGTTCGCTAATTTGTTTTAACAGTTGTCTTAATTTCTTTTTAGAAGGTAAACTGTAGGTTTTTTCTATTTCATATTGTGTAGGGAAATAACTAGCTTCTCCAACCGCTATACTCTCTAATCTATTGACATGAAGTAGATAAAAGTTACAGTTGTAGTTTTCAAATAAGTCTATAGCATATTTAGTAGCGTTCCAAGCGTTTTCAGAAAAGTCTGTAGGTAATAAAATATTCATCATTTAAATTTCTCAATAAGAACAAATCTAAATGAAGCATCCTTTTTAAAAAATGATATTGGTCATAGTTAAAATAGATGCTGATAATTAACTGATGAGTTGCAACTGCTCAAGGTCTAAAATTTTAATATTTCTACCTTCCATTTCTATTAAACCTTTCTTTTTGAAATCTGACATTGTTCTAATCAATGTTTCTGTGGCTATTCCTGCTACACTTGCGAGGTCGTTACGTGAAATCTTAATTGGCTCGCCTGGTTTTGAATTCAGTTTTTCAGCAAATTTTATAATTGTTGAAGCCGTTTTTTTATGAACGGAACTATAAGCCATTTGTAGTAATTGATCTTTTATGCCAGTAAGATCATTGGTCAGTAACTGTATGAGCTCTAATGTTACGTTATGGTTTTTACTCAAAACATCCTTAAGACTACTTTTTGAGACACCAACCATTTCTACATCCTTAATAGCCGTTGCGGTTTCTTGATAAGGGATGTTTTGAGTAAATGAAGTGTAGCCAAATAGATCGTCCTCTTTATGAAGTGCTGTAGTGAGTTCTTTCCCTTTTTCGTCAAATTTATAGCACTTAACAATACCTTTTATGATTAGATAAATATAGTTTGAGTTTTGCCTTTCACTGTATATGATTTCATTTCTACTATAGTTGAATAGTGTACCATTATCATCAAAGAAATTCTTTAAATCATTAAGTGTTCTCAGTTCGTCTAAACTGTCTTTATGTTTTTCTCTTTCATCTTTCAAAATGGCTGCTTTTGCCATTCTACTTTCAATAGCGCTAATAATTTCGTCTTCACTAAAGGGTTTTGTAATATAATCATCTGCACCTAGATCCATCCCTTTTCTAACATCTTGTCTTTCTGTTTTAGCTGATAAGAAAATAAAAGGAATAAACTTTGTTTCATTCTGTTTAGATAAACCTTCGAGCACACCATAGCCATCAAGAACGGGCATCATTATATCGCAAATAATTATATTAGGTCTGTTTTTCTTTGCCATTTCAAGACCTATTTGACCATTAGCAGCCGTAATAACCTTATAGTTAGAAAGTTCTAATAACTCGGCAGTATTTTCTCTTAAAACAGTATCATCTTCAATTAAAAGTACTTCTTTCATGTGTTTAAATTTATTGTTTTTTACCGGTCATATGCTGTTCGCTATCAATCATTCCCTTGAGTGATGACACTTTAACATGCTCGTTTCACAATTGTGCTTTATTTGGGAGTTCAATAGTAAAAATAGTTCCTTGATTTTCAGTACTTTCAAAATAGATTTTGCCATTTAAATTTCCCACATGTTCTTTTACTATATTTAAGCCTATACCTGTTCCTTGAGTTAGTAGAACATTCTCAGCTCTGAAATAACGATTGAATATGTTTTTTTGATCCTTTTCAGGAATCCCAATCCCATTATCTTTTATTTTAAATATGGTTACGTCCTTTTTTTGTGTGATATCAATATCAATAATAGTATGTTCTGAAGAATACTTTATGGCATTATTAACCAAATTCGATAAGCCTAATTCTAATATTTTTTCATCTTGAAATAGAGAAATATCATCAATATTTTCAGGATAATTAATTTGTTGGCCATCTTTTAAAAGCATATTTGCGTTGTATACAACTTCGTTTAAAACTTTACTTATTTTGAAGTTACTAAACTTATAATTAATTTTTCCTTTTTCAAGTTTTTCTAAAGATAGAAAATCGTTTAAAATGTTGTTTAGGTAGTGAACTTTATCAGCAATTATTTTGAGATGTCTATCCCGTTTTTCCTGTTGCTCGGTTAATTTATATTTTCCCAATAATATAGTCGACGTTAATATGCCAGTTAAAGGTGTTTTGAATTCGTGTGATACTAAGGATAAGAACTTAGTTTTTAATTCATTTAATTCTTGCTCTTTTTTAAGGGCTGATTTTGCCTCTTTTTCAGCTTTAATACGTTTTTGGTTCTCAACTTCTAATTGACCGACAGTTTCATTAAGTTCTTTGGTTCTGTGAAATACTTTCTCCTCTAAAGTGGTATTCAGTTCTTGGATCTTTTCCTCTTGTTCTTTTCTTACAGAAATATCTATTACTAAGGCCATAACAAAATCTTTTTTATAAATAGAAAAAGGATTTAAACCGGCTTCTACAGGAAATGTAGTTCCATCTTTTTTTACGCCATAAATATCGCGTCCTTGTCCCATCCTACGACGCTCTTTTTGTTTCATAAAACCTTTAAAATGGCTACCATGATTTGCATGATAGTTTTGAGGGATTAAGATATTTAACGGTTGTTTTAAAAGCTCACCTTTATTATAGCCAAACATCTTTTCAGCGGAATCATTGGTTTCAACAATGTTTTGATTTTCGTCAACGACAATAACACCCTCAGAAACAGATCCTAAAAGGATATTAAAAATGTCTTGATCTTTCTGAAACATGTATTAGATTTGGATTTAAAAGTAGATAAAGATAGCTAAACCTATTCGATAATAACTATTACTATTGCAAAGCTTTATATGTCATTTTAATGATTTATATCATTCTATATGTCTAGTGATATATCTAATTTTACAATATTAAAAGAGTTAAGACTATGGCAGTTAAAAAGAAAATGACGCTTGTGTTTTACCAAAATCTGGGAAAATTATTCTATGCTATTGCAGCATCAGACGGAAACGTTAGAGAGACAGAGTTTGATAAATTAAAAGTATTTGTAAAAAAGCAATGGTTAGATATTGATGATATTGAAGACGTCTTTGGTACTGATGCAGCCTATCAAATAGAGGTTGTTTTTGATTGGCTAAATCGTGATGATGAACTTAATTTTCAAGCATGTTATGATGATTTTATAGCCTATAAAAAAGATCAAAGCCACCTATTTACTGATGATGTCAAAAACCTAATTTTAAAAACAGCATCGTCAATTGCATATGCATTTTCTGGTATCAACAAAGCTGAACTAATTATGCTTGCAAAATTGAGTATAGAATTAAAAAAACCATAAACATGAGTTATTATTTTACAAAGACCGTAAAAGGAGGGTTCGAAGCTATAGAGACTGAAGTCACTAGATTATTAAAAAATGAAGGTTTTGGCATACTCACGTGTATTGACATGCAACAAACTTTACAAAAGAAACTCAATGTTGGCTTTCGAAACTACAAGATATTAGGTGCATGTAATCCACCATTTGCCTATAAAGCACTACAGGCAGAAGATAAGATAGGTACGATGTTACCTTGTAATATTATTATACAAGAACATGCTCCTAACACCATTGAAGTTTCAGCTATAAACCCTATGGTGTCCATGAAAGCTGTAGATAATAAGACACTCGAAACAGTAGCTCAAGAGGTGAGCCTTAAGCTTGAAAATATTATAAATAGTATAGAAAATGAAAAGAAGTTTTAGTGACATAATAAATTCAGAAATACCAGTTTTGGTGGACTTTTTCGCGGATTGGTGTGGTCCCTGTAAAATGTTGGCACCTATATTAAAGCAAGTCAAAGAAGAACTAGTTGATGACGTAAAAATCATAAAAATTGATGTGGATAAAAATCAACCTTTAGCAGCGCAGTATCAAGTTCGTGGTGTTCCAACGCTACTATTATTTAAAAACGGAAAACAAGTATGGCGACAATCTGGAGTGCTTCAAAAAAATGAGATTATAAATGTTATAAAATCACATTGATATATTATCATCATTATGATGAATATCATTTTATATTAATACGTTCAGAACTAATTTTAAGGCATTAATCATTAAAATGATGAAATCATGAAAAAAACAATAACCTTAGTTTTAGTCATCGCATTAATTCCTTTTATTGGATTCACACAATCTATAGCAAACCTTGATTATATCTCACCATTTCACAATGACTTAGCGGCTATCAAAAAAGATGGTCAATGGGCTTTTATTAATAGGCAGGGAGTTGTTGTTATAGACTTTAGGAGCGATTTAGTGATAACTGAGTTTTCTGAGGCCAACTACCCGGTTTTTAAGAATGATAGATGTCTTATTGCGGAAAAACGAGATGATATTTCTTATTTTGGTTATATAAATACTATTGGAAATACGGTTATTCAACCTCAATATTTAAATGCTTCAAACTTTAATGATGAGTTTGCTATTGTATTAGAGTTGTTCAAAGTAGAAGTGGGTAAAAATGAAGCTTTAGGTAAAAAAGTAGTTTATGATAAGTATCTGCAAGCGATTATAGACACTAAAGGAAATATTAAAACATATTTGAGTTCAAAACGTGTTAATGTTCTTCTAGATAAAGATTTTTTAAAAGCGCCACCTATAATTACTTCCAAGTATATTTCTAAGAACCTTTATGCTGTTATGAGTAATGATAAAAAGTGGACAGTTATTTATATCAATGGCGAGAATAATAATTAGACTAGGTCATGAAAGTAAACTTAACCTTAGGAAGTGTCTCTGGAATCAAAATTAAAATCCATTGGACATTTTTATTTCTAATCGCTTGGATTGTTTTTGATGAACTAAAAAGGGGAGGTACAGCAGAAAGTGTTTTGTTTAATTTAGCTTTTGTGGTTGCCGTTTTTATCTGCGTCATATTACATGAATTAGGCCATGCATTGACCGCTAAGCGATTTGGAATTAATACCAAAAAGATAACCTTACTTCCTATTGGAGGAATGGCAAGTTTAGATAAAATTCCTGAATCTCCAAAACAAGAGTTTTTAGTTGTCATCGCTGGCCCCATAGTTAATATTCTGATAGCTATTTTACTTTATTTTATTGTTCCAGTGCAAGAATTATTTGACCAAAGTTTTAGTGAGGCATATCAAGTATTCAAGAGCTTCACATTTCAGAATTTTTTATTCTATTTATTTATAGTTAATGTTGGACTGGCACTATTTAATATGATTCCTGCTTTCCCTATGGATGGCGGACGTATGTTGCGAGCATTATTGGCTATGAGAATAAATCGTGTTAAAGCCACGCAAATAGCAGCGAGCATAGGTCAATTTATTGCAGTTATATTTTTATTGTTAGGATTGCTTTATAATCCATTTTTAGTGTTTATAGCCTTGTTTATTTTTTTAGGAGCTTATGGTGAAAATCAAATGGTACAGCATTTAGCATTACTTAAAGGACATTCTGCAGAGGAAGCTATGCTTTTCGATATTACAATATTTAAACCTGAAGACCCAATAAATCTCGTCGTTGATAAAATAATTTCTGGAACTGAAAATAATTTTGCAGTGGTTGAAGATGGTATTGTTAAAGGGGTTTTATATCACAAGAGCATAATAGAGAACTCCAATAGGACTGTTTTGGTAGGAGAGATTATGAATACAGCTTTTAAGACTGTTAAAAGCACAGACAATCTTAAAAAAACATACCATCTCATTTATAGTGTTAAACAAGATTTTTTTCCAGTGCTGAATGATGGAAAATTCGTTGGAGCAATTGATGCAACTAATTTGCATGAATACATATTATTACAATTGAAATTAGCCTATTAAATATGAGATTATTACCCTTTTGTATCATTCTTCTTTTAGTTTCCTGTTCTCAAGAGGAAGTAAAAATCCTACCGAAGGAAAGAAACTTAATTGAATCGGTTTATTCTTCGGTGACAATTCAACCCGATAGTTTATATCAAGTTTATGCTAGTGTATCAGGAATTTTGGAAGTTAATTTTGTTGATGAAGGTGATTTAATTTCAAATCAAGAACAGTTAGTTCAGATCACAAATAGTACACCTAAACTTAATACTCAAAATGCGAAGTTCGCTTTAGATTTAGCACTAGAAAATTATTACGGAAGTGCGACTGTTTTGAATAGTATTGAAGATGAAATTGAAGCAGCAAAGCTCAAATATAGAAATGATTCAATCAACTATTTCAGACAAAAAAACCTTTGGGATCAAAACATAGGTTCTAAAGCTCTATATGATTCTAAAAAACTTAATTATGAATTAGCTTCGAATCAACTAAGACTCTTACAGAATAAGTTAAACAGAACAAAAAACGAATTACAAACTGCCGTTAAGCAGGCGCAAAATTATTACCAAACCGCATCAATTGCTACTAAAGATTTTACAATTCATAGTAAAATTAAGGGCAAGGTCTATGCATTATACAAAGAGCCTGGAGAAATTGTAAATACGATGGAACCTTTGGCATCTGTAGGAAGTGCTAATCGTTTTATAATTGAAATGTTGGTAGACGAAGTAGATATTGTTAGAATTAGTAAAACTCAGGATGTTTTAATCAGTTTAGACGCGTATAGTGATGAAATATTCAAAGGTCACGTGTCTAAAATATATCCTAAGAAAGATGAAAGAAACCAAACGTTTAAAGTTGAAGCTGTTTTTGTAAACCCTCCAGATGTATTGTATCCAGGTCTTTCTGGAGAAGGTAATATTATTATCGCGAAAAAAAACAATGTGTTAACCATACCCAAAGCCTATGTTAGTCAAGATAATAAAGTAAAAACGGACGATGGATTAGTAACGGTTGTAACAGGCTTGCAAAATATGGAATACATTGAAATACAGTCTGGCATCACAAAAGATACTTATATCTATAAACTTGAATAATGACAAACTGGAGCGTCATATTAAATATTGCTAAAACACATTTGCTCACTAAAATAAAGCAAACGTCAATAGCAGCTCTTGGTGTAACTTTTGGAATAGGTTCTTATATCACCTTAGTGTGTTTTATGACGGGTTTGAATACGATGCTAGATGATTTGATATTAAATCAAACACCACATGTTCATATATATAATGAAATAGAACCTTCAAAAAAGCAACCTGTTTCATTGTATGATGACTTCAAAGAAAGCTTTAGTGTAGTACATTCAATAAAGCCGAAATTGAGTCAACAAAAAATACATAATGCTTTACCAATCATCAATTATTTGGAGAATGATGAAAATGTGAGTGGTGCACTTCCACAGGTGAAAACACAAATTTTTTACATGGCTGGTTCTATTGAATTAGGAGGGAATTTAACTGGAATAAATCCCATTGATGAAGCAAAACTTTTTAATATGAGCGATTATATTGTTGAAGGTTCTGCTGAAGCATTGCATAATACTGATAATGGTATTTTATTAGGTATTGGAATTGCTGAAAAAATGTCATTAAAAGTGGGTGATCGTGTGCAAGTAAGTCCAATTAATGGAGGTGTTTTTCCGCTGAGAATTGTTGGCTTTTATCAAAGTGGTATTGCCGATTTAGACGCGATACAAAGCTTTACGAATATAAAAACAGTGCAACGTATTTTAGGTAAAGCTAATAATTATATTACAGATATTAATGTGAAGATGTATGATCTAGAAAAGGCAGTTCCATTGTCAAAAAAAATAGAACAGCAATTCAAATTAAAAGCGATTGATATCAAAACTGCTAATGCGCAATTTGAAACAGGAACAACGATTAGAAACCTCATTACATATGCTGTTTCAGTGACACTTCTTATAGTTGCAGGTTTTGGAATTTATAATATATTAAACATGCTGATTTATGAAAAAATGAATGATATCGCCATATTAAAAGCGACTGGTTTTTCTGGAAAAGATGTACAATTGATTTTTATGAGTCAAGCGATGATTATTGGATTTGTAGGAGGTGTTTTAGGATTGCTTTTAGGTTTTGGACTCTCTAACTTGATAAGTACGATTCCATTTGAAACAGAAGCCTTACCAACAGTGAAAACATATCCTGTAAATATCAATCCTATGTTTTTTGTTATTGGATTTTCATTTGCAATGTTTTCAACATTTCTAGCTGGTTATTTGCCTTCCAAAAAAGCAAAAAAAATAGATCCAGTACGGATTATAAGAGGACAATAATATGAGTACTGTATTAGAAGCCAAACATATCAATAAATACTTCAAGAAGCCTGTCTTGTTTCATGTATTAAATGATATAAACTTCCAAATTGAAAAAGGGGAATTCGCATCCATTATGGGTAAGTCAGGTTGTGGTAAATCAACACTTCTATATATCCTTTCTACAATGGATACAGATTATGAAGGTGAATTACTTCTAAATAATCAATTGATCACAGGACAATCTAGTGATCACTTATCTTATTTGCGTAATAAACACATCGGTTTTGTGTTTCAGTTTCATTATTTATTATCTGAATTTTCAGTATTAGAAAACGTCATGCTTCCTGCCAAAAAGTTAGCAGAAAAATCACACCAAGAAATTGAATATGATGCTATGGAAAAACTTAAAATATTAAAAATAGATCATTTAGCAAAAAAAAGAGCGTCTAGAGTTTCTGGAGGAGAAAAGCAACGTGTGGCTATTGCAAGAGCCCTTATTAATAATCCATCTATTATCATGGGAGATGAGCCTACAGGGAATTTAGACAGTCATAATGCTGAAAATGTCTTCAATATTTTTAAACGATTGAGTGTTGAGCAAGGGTTATCACTTTTAATAGTCACACACGATGAAGATTTCGCAAATAAGACGGATAGAATCATTCAAATGGGAGATGGAAAAATACTGAAGTATGCTAAATTTTAATGATATTAATCATTTGACCTTTTTCTATATAAAGCTAACTTTAAACCATAACTTTAGTAGGATGCTATGAAAACACTACAAGATATAGAAGATCAAATCATAAGGCTTACTACTAGTATAGAAGTTAATTACCCAGAGCTCTATGCTACTTTAGATGAAAATCCAATAACTATCCCATCAAAAGCTCATCCAGATATGAATATCACTATTATGGAAGATTACCTAGAAAGTCTCAAACAAATATTAAAGCAATACGTTAAAACTCATAATAAGAAGTAATGGCATTTATAGACTATTATAAAATATTGGGAATTTCAAAAGCCGCTTCTGAAAGCGATATAAAGAAGGCGTATCGGAAATTAGCACGTAAATATCATCCGGATTTAAATCCTAATGATAAGGTCGCTGAACAGAAATTTAAGGAAATTAATGAAGCTAATGAAGTATTGAGTAATCCCGAAAACCGAAAAAAGTTTGATGCGTATGGAGAACATTGGGAACATGCGGAAGAATATGAAAAAGCGAAGCAGCAGGAACAGCACCAAAGAAGTACAAGCAATCCATATGGAGGCTATACAGAGGAGGATTTTTCAGAGGTCTTTGGGTCTATGTTTGGTGGTGGTTCATCGAGATCACAGGGAAGACAAGTAAAATTTAGAGGTCAAGATTTTAATGCCGAGCTGCAGCTCAATCTTAAAGATGTTTACACTACTCACAAACGAACCTTAACCGTAAACAATAAAAACATCCGTATTACAATTCCGGCAGGTGTAGAAAATGGTCAGGTTATAAGAATAAAAGGCCATGGAGGTAAAGGTAGTAATGGTGGTCCCAATGGTGATTTGTTTATTACGTTTTCAATAAATAAGCAATCTCAATTTAAAAGAGATGGTCATAACTTATATGCTTTAGTTGATTTAGATTTATATACAGCATTACTAGGCGGAGAAATAACTGTGAATACGTTTGACGGAAAAGTAAAACTGACTGTAAAACCAGAAACACAAAACGGAATAAAAGTAAAACTTAAAGGGAAGGGGTTTCCGAAGTATAAAAAAGACGGACAGTTTGGTGATTTATACATAACCTACACTATTAAAACACCAACAAAACTATCGACAAAAGAAAAAGAACTTTTTACCGAACTCTCAAAATTGCGATAATATGGACACTACACATCTCATTTCAATTCAACAATTTTGCACTCATTATGATGTTCCAGAAAGCTTTATTACTGCTTTACATGACTACGAGTTGGTTGAAATTACAATGACCGATAAAGAGGATTATTTGAAAATTAATCAACTTAATGACGTTGAAAAAATGATGCGCTTGCATTACGAATTAGATATTAACTTAGAAGGGATTGATGTGATTTATAATTTATTGAAGCAATTGGAACATCTTCAATTTGAAATCAGAACACTAAAAAACAAGTTAAATGCTTTCGATGAGTATTAAGCACTATTCAATTTCAGAAAATCTCGTAAATTTATTAATTATAGAGTTTGTTTTCTAATATCAGAATTTTACAGATCCAACTTTAATAATCATTCCAACAATTAGGAAGATGACACCTAATGGCCAAATACCTGAGTTAGGATAAAAAAGGAAACCCATTATGGTCCAAACAGCTCCAAGTACTAGAAAAATCGTAGATACACTTTGTTTTTTCATTTTGAATTGATGTTATAGATTACTTTTTATAATTTGCTTTTGTTCTAACGATTTAATAATTGCCGTTACGTAGTTTGTGACCGTTGTATGGATCTGTTGAGGGTCTATAATATCATATGAAGGTATCCAAACCAATGACGTATCATTTGTGATTCATAAAATTATTTAATTTTCAAGCATATCACAATGATAAATATCAGTTCAATTCTTTTTAAGATTCTTACTTTTGAACTCATAACTGATTCCCGAACTAATGATAGAAGAATTAAGGCAAAATTATGGTTACTTGTTTGAAGATGAATTACTAAAAGAGATTGAAGCAATTGGAGTAATTAAAGAACTAAGGGCAAATACTAAGCTCATTGAGATTGGTGATTACATTAAGTATATTCCATTATTAATTAATGGTGCTATAAAAATCATCAGAGAAGATGATGATGGCGATGAGCTTGTACTATATTACTTAGAACGTGGGGATACATGCGCTATGACGTTGGCCTGTTGTATGGGACAAACAAAAAGTGAAATTAGAGCCATTGGAGAAACAGATGTCAAGCTCATTATGATTCCTGTTCAAAAGATGAGTGAATGGTTAGGGAAATATAAAAGTTGGCAAAACTTTATTCTGCAAAGTTATCACAACAGAATGTTAGAAATGTTAGAAGCTATTGATACCATTGCTTTTCTGAGAATGGACGATCGTTTATTAAAATATTTACGAGATAAAGCGATGGTAACTCATGATGATCAAATACATGCAACTCATAAAGAAATCTCTGAGGATCTTCATACCTCAAGAGTTGTTATTTCTCGTTTACTCAAAAAGCTAGAAAATGAAGGAAAAATAAAGATGAATAGAAATAATATTAAAATAATTGACCTCTAGCTGTGTAACAATTGTTACTGTGTAACAGTATTAATCACTTTATCTTTGTAGTATAACAAAAAGAAAATGTACTACTGATTTGGTTTAAAATAATAAATATAGTTTTAAGTTTTTTGATTATGATTGTTGGTTAATTGATTGGTTAATTGATTGGCTAAAAAAGAGTGACAGATATGTCACTCTTTTTTTTTCTAGTGTAACAAATGTTACTGTAGAAGCCAGTCTAATTATATAATTTTGTGTTAGGATGAAACAAATTATAATAATGACATTATTTAGTTCAATTTTTGGCGTGACTGCACAGCAAATAGACCAAATAAAAATTTTAGAACCTACCAATTATAAAAACGCTATTAATAATAAGAATGTACAACTTATAGATGTACGAACAAGTGGAGAGTTCAATTCTGGGCATATTAAAAATGCTCAAAATGTAGATATCTTTAAAAGAAAAGCTTTTGTGGCTTACTTTAAAAAGTTAGATACAGACAAGCCTATTTATCTGTACTGTAGATCTGGAAGTAGAAGCCAAAGAGCCGCCAAACTATTAGTTAAATTGGGTTTTAAAGAGATTTACGATTTAAAAGGAGGATACCTTAATTGGAAAAGTAAATAACATGAAAAAGAGAATAATAATATTGCCAATAATACTATTGGTTTTAAGCTGTTCAGATATGAAGAATAATAATAGCTAGTCAAGTAACTTACCAAGATAAAATACATAGTAAGGTCTATTTTGAGAGTGATTCCTATAAAATGATACTCTTTACCATGAAAAAAGAGCAGACACTAAATCCACATAGTGCACCAATGGATACACCGTTGTTAATACTTGAAGGTGAGGCAAAGATAACTATAGATCAAAAGACATATACCTTAAGTACAGGTGAGTCTATTATTCTTCCTAGGAATCTTGATCATGCTGTGTAGCCTATTAGCGATATTAAGTTTGTTTTAATTAAATAGAAACGTTAATAATAAAAGTTATGAAAACATTAATCATTTTACTATTTGCTCTAGTTTTAATAAGTTGTAACACTTCAAAAAACAAAGATTATGCAAATGCAGAGATTATAAACCTTGAAACATTGCAAGAACATCCAGGTAAGAAACTCATGGAGATTAATTGCTATGTTTGTCACAGTCCATCAGCAAATCATGACAATAGATTAGCACCACCAATGATTGCGATAAAAAAGCACTATATATCAAGCGACACTTCTAAAGAAGAATTTATAAATACAGTTCAAGATTGGATTAAAAATCCGTCTGAAGAAAACGCAAAAATGTTTGGTGCTGTAAGACGTTTTGATGTGATGCCAAAAACACCTTTCCCAGAAGAAACTATAGAACAAATTGCAGACTATATGTTCGATAATAATATTGAACAACCAGAATGGTTTGAAGACCACTTTAAAAACAAAAAGAAGTCCAATTAATCATTAATGTGACTTTTGTTACTGAAAAAGGACTTTGAATACGTTTATATTTGTGGGTCTTTAAAAATTGATATTTTTATTAAAAAAGTGAAAATATTATCCTATAATTTTTATTGATTAATAGCAGAAATGCTCAATTTAAGTTGGGTGCTTTTTTGTTGACTGATTTATATCATTTCCATAGCCAGATTCAAGGATTACTTTTATCCTCATATAAAAGTAAATAACATAATACACATACCTAATCGCTGTAATCATAATGTCAATTTCTATGACGAGAAGTAGTAGTGATGAGAGAGAAATTGTTGCAGACAATACACAGCCAATTACATTGAAAGTGAGTACTGTACTAGCTTATGAAAACAAACCTGTAAAAGTGGTAGTAGTTCCTATTGACAAATATATTTAAAACGAAAAATTATGAAAAATAGAATTGTTAGAGCTGTGGCGGGAACGTTTATTCTCATCAGCTTATTACTTGCTCTTTATGTGAGCCAAAATTGGCTATGGTTTACAGCTTTTGTTGGCGCTAACTTATTACAATCATCTTTAACAAAATGGTGTTTAATGGATACCGTTTTAGAGAAAGTCTTTAAGATTAAAGATTAGAAATATCCATCATAAAGTCTGTGAAATTACAATTTAATATTACTCTCTTTTTTAATTATTAAATACCTAAAAAATTTTTAATTTTAACAAAATGGGATTTTAATGGTACATACTAAAGTAGAAGATCAACACGATAATAAAATTTTCGGAAAGAAAACTGAACTCTATTTTGCGATTCTATGTGGTCTCTTTTTGCTAATTGGGTTTTTTATTGAAAAATGGTCTGGCCTATCTCATCAAGTTTCTTTATTGAGCTATATTGTTTCCTATTTTTTTGGAGGCTATTTTATCACTATTGAGGCTTTTGATAAAATCACAAAAGGAGGTTTTGATATCGACTTTCTAATGATTGCCGCAGCTGCAGGAGCGGCTTATATTGATAGTTGGACTGAAGGCGCTCTACTGTTATTCCTTTTTAGCCTAGGGCACGCTTTAGAACATTACGCCATGAATAAGGCTAAGAAATCAATTGAAGCTTTAGGTCAATTATCTCCCAAAACAGCACTTATTAAAAAAAATGGTAAACTAGAAGATATACCCATAGGCGATTTAAGAATAGGTGATGTTATTGTTGTGAAACCTAATACAAAAATTGCAGCAGATGGAGTCATTCTTAGCGGTAGCAGTAGCATTAATCAAGCGCCTATAACAGGAGAAAGTATACCTGTAGATAAAACCTTTATAGATAGCATTGATAATCTGCCTCAATTTAATGAGATAAAAAAAAAGCACATTGTATTTTCAGGAACAATTAACGGCGATAATAGTATTGAGGTTTTAGTACTCAAATTGACTAAAGATTCAACAGTTTCAAGGTTAATAAAAATGGTTAGTGAAGTTGAAACTCAAAAATCGCCAACACAGAGACTAACAAAAAAATTCGAGAAATGGTATGTTCCAATTGTTATGCTTGTTGTTTTTTTGCTATGCTTTGCACATTTAGTTATTGATGAAAGTTTTAAGACTAGTCTGTACAGAGCAATAACGGTTTTAGTAGCAGCAAGCCCTTGTGCATTAGCGATTTCAACACCAAGTGCAGTATTAAGTGGAATTGCAAGAGCAGCTCAAATGGGTGTGCTAATTAAAGGCGGAAGAGCTTTAGAAGATTTGGGTGAAATTACGACGATAGCATTTGATAAAACAGGTACGTTAACAGAAGGTAAACCTAGGCTAACACATGTAATTCCTCTAAATGATTTTGATGAAAAAGAATTTGTTCAATTGGTATTTGAAGTTGAAAGTTTAAGTAATCATCCACTTGCAAAAGCAATTGTAAATGATATAAAAACAAAGTATAATATTGAGTTTCAAAATAAAGCATCCAGTGTTAATGCCATTCAAGGAAAAGGTATACAAGCTACTTATTTTGGTGAAGTGGTAAGTATAGGGAATGAAAAGTTAATGGAAGATTCTGGGATAAAAGTTAACGCGATTATTATTTCTAAAATGGAGTATCTATTAGAAAATGGACACACTGTAATGATTATAGCCTTTAAAAATGAGATTATAGGATTAATAAGTGTCATGGATACACCTCGAAAAAATGCAGCAACGACATTAAAGCGCTTAAAAGAAATAGGTATTAAACACATGATTATGCTTACTGGTGATCATCAGAATGTTGGTGATGCGATTGCGAAACAAATTGGTCTTACTGAGGCTAAAGGAAATTTATTACCAGAAGACAAAGTTGCTGCAATAAAAAAATTAATAGAAAGAGATAACAAAATAGCAATGGTAGGAGATGGTGTTAATGATGCACCAGCGATGGCATTAAGTACAGTGAGTGTTGCGATGGGAGCAGCAGGTAGTGATGTCGCTCTAGAAACAGCAGATGTTGCTTTAATGTCTGATAAGATTGAGAACTTACCTTTCGTAATTGGCTTGAGCCGAGAATCTAAACGCATCATAAAGCAAAATATATTTATAAGTTTAGGCGTCGTCGTTTTATTAGTTCCTGTTACCGTTTTAGGATTAGCAAATATTGGTTTAGCTGTTGCTTTTCATGAAGGATCAACCCTTGTTGTTGTCTTAAATGCATTACGACTACTTCGTTATAAAATGGATTAAAAAAGTAATCAAAAAGCTTTCATAATTAAACTGATATCTCTCATTCAAAAATTATTACATTACCTATTGGTTCTCATTTTATAGAATAGTGGCGGTACTTTTTTTCTGATTTATATCATTTCATGAGCCAAGTACATAAATTAAATTTACTTTCTCTAAAAATAGAGAATATTAGCTTCATGAGTACTTGAACAGTTAATTGCTAATCCATGGAACTACTTAAGAACCGAGATTGTTTACAAAAATATAGAACAACACCATGATAGAATTTAGACCTCTTAATAATCTATCGATTCATTTAGATCGCCTTATAAAAGGACGCTTATGGCTTAAAGTAATTATTGGACTGGTTTTAGGTGCGGGAGTAGGAATTATACTTAACCCATCTACGGGGCTACTTTCAGAGAATATTAGTTTACGCCTTGCCGATTGGCTTGATCTTCCAGGTCAAATTTTTATGAGGCTGGTTCAAATGATTATGATACCATTAATATTTGCATCAATCATTACAGGAATTGTGAGTAACTCATCGGAGAATCTTAAAAACTTTGGTCTTCGGTTATTCCTTTATTTCATTTTTACTACCATCATTGCCATCATGATAGGCTTGGTTGTAACACTTATTCTGAAACCCGGTCAATATATTTTTAAGTTAGGTGGATTTCCCAATAGTGGTGAAAGTGAAATAATCCCTAATGAGCAAACTAACCTTATTGAGAACATTCCAAATACGATATCAAACCTTATCCCTAATAATCCACTTGAGTCTATTTTGACCGGAGAAATGTTGGGCGTAGTAATTTTTACCATCATTATTGGTGTAGCAATTACTCAACTCCGTCAGGAAACTGCAAGTCCTATCATTCGTTTTTCTGAAGCCATTCAGAAAATATGTATGATTGTGGTATCTTGGGCTATGATGCTCGTGCCCTATGCCGTATTTGGTTTAATCGCAGCCTTACTATCTAGGACAAGTGTTGGAATATTCCTTGGTTTAGGTTACTATATGTTCGTCGTGATATTAGGCCTAATCATATTGTTAGTATTCTATTTAGTGCTCGCCTTGGTAGTCACCAAGAAAAATCCCTTCAAATTCTTAAAAGCAATAAGAGAACCACAACTATTGGCATTTTCCACCGCCAGTTCAGCAGCCGTTATGCCACTTTCTATGAAAACAGCAGATGAAAAATTAGGGGTATCCTCTAATATCAGTGATTTTGTCATCCCAGTTGGTGCCACAATTAATATGGATGGAACAGCATTATTTCAATGTGTAACGACTTTATTTATGGCGCAAGCCTATGGTATTGAATTGTCTATTATGAGCCTTCTGTTAATTACCTTTACTGTTGTAGCGGCTTCCATAGGAACACCTGCCATTCCAGGAGGAGGGGTTATTATTCTTGCATCAGTATTACAGAGTGCAGGAATTCCAATTGATGGGCTAATTATTATTATTGGAATAGATCGTATTTTGGGAATGTTTAGAAGTGCAGTTAATGTAACAGGAGATTTGACAGCATGTATAGTGTTTGATAAATTTTATGCAGCCAAATCAAAATGAGAATTCGATAACTGATATTTCTCATTTTACATGTGATAAGCATCCCCTACTTTTATGCTAAATAAAATGGTATGCTCACATTTAAGAACTTCAATATTGCCGATTGGTTTTCATTTTATCGCATAGCAGCAGCCCCTTTTTTATTAGGCTTAATCTGGTTTGACCAACAGATAATTTTTGCTTCCTTTTTGTTAATCAGCTACTCAACAGATGCCATTGATGGTTTTCTTGCAAGAAAACTTAAAATTACAAGTCCTAGAGGGTCGCAGTTAGATTCTTTTGGTGATCAAATTACATTGTTGGTTGGGTTAATAGGGCTTTTTTATTTTGAAACCGACTTCATAAAAACCAACCATGTGGTTATCATTATTGCCTTTAGTCCTTATATTATTCAAATGCTTATAGCATACTTTAAATATAGCAAGGCAACAGCTTTCCATACCTATCTTGCAAAATTATCAGCAATCATGCAAAGTGTATTTATCCTTTTTGCATTGTTTTTTAATCCTGATTATACACTCTTTTATATAATGGTTGTGATAGGGTTACTTGAGACGTTCGAGGAGATTACCCTTATTTTTATGTATCCTAAATGGGCTTCTGATGTCAAAGGAATTTATTGGGCTTATAGAGATAAAAGGCGTTTAAAACAAGGTCAGTCATGAGGAGCTATTCGCTTTTTACAATTCTATTATTATGCAGTGCTATTATCTGTATTGATATATTAGCATATTACTGGTTGCAATCTATTACTCAATTTATAGCCTCTCCTTTTCTAAAAACCAGTATCAATGTGCTTTTTTGGCTATTTACATTCGGTTTGATATCAGCTATTATTTTATTAAAGATGCAACTGGATAATATGGATCCAAGGCGAAAGCATATTCTTGTATCGTCTTTATACGGACTTGCAGTATCGTCTTTCATACCAAAATTACTTTTCGTCATCATCATTTCGGTTTTATATGTTGCTAATTATATGTTTTCTGAAACCGAATCGTTAATCATTGTGCCTGTTGTTGGATTACTATCTGGATTTATTCCTTTTTTCTTCATTCTGTATGGTGTTTTTAAATCGGCTTATCGCTTCAAGATATATAATCATAAAGTGAAATTTCAAAACTTACCGAAAGCGTTCAACGGATTAAAAATTGTTCAGTTATCTGATATTCACTTAGGTAGTTTTAATTACCGGTATCATATTTTAGATTCTGTTATAGAAAAGATTAATCGCCTTGAACCTGATTATATATGTGTTACTGGCGATCTGGTTAATAACTATGCTTGGGAATTGCGTGGATGGGATAGTGTGTTTAAAAACCTAAAAGCGACATATGGAAAGTATGCTGTCTTAGGTAATCATGATTATGGAGATTACAGTGAGTGGGCTAGTGATGAAGCAAAACAATATAACTTTGATGAGATTAAGCAGTTTTATGAATCTATTGGTTTTAAACTCTTGTTAAATGCATCCCTAACCTTATCACATAAAGATCAAGAGATAGCCTTGATAGGAGTCGAAAATTGGGGGAAACCACCTTTTAAACAGTATGGAGATTTGGAGCAAGCATTGGAGTCTGTTAAGGATGTATCTTTTAAAATTCTTTTGTCTCATGACCCAACTCACTGGACTGAGGAAATTCTACAATGTACCGATATTGACCTCACTTTATCTGGACATACACATGGTATGCAAGCAGGTTTTGAGCGTAAGAACTTTCAATGGAGTCCAATCCAATACAACTACAAACATTGGGCAGGATTATATAAAGAAGGAGACCAATATCTGTATGTAAATAGAGGTTTAGGATGGTTAGGGTTTCCTGGACGTTTAGGAATGCGACCAGAGATTACATGTTTAGAATTGATCTGTGCTTAATGTTTAATGTTTAATAACTGATTTTTATCATAGATAAAATTTGAGTTATTAATTACCTTGACGTGAGTATATTAATGCATGTACGATGTCCAGTACAAAGAAAATATTCGTTGTATTACTATCTGTCATCGGATCACTGTTTTTGCTAGCAGTCTGGTATCAGTATACTTATTCTATGGGTAAAGCCGAAGCATTTGAAGTAAATTCTTCTGAATATCCGAAAAAGCTACTAATCGCTACTCAAGGAAGTGAATTTAAAGATAGTATTACTCTCAATGTAGCTAATCATTTTAAACAAGATTCCATATTTGTAAGTGTCAAAGATATTTCTGCTTTAAAAGATATCAAACCAGAAGATTATAATGCGCTTTTGTTGATTCATACATGGGAAAGCTGGAATCCACCAATTGATATAGGCATTTTTATTAATAGAACTAAAGACTATAAAGATAGAATAGTAGTCATAACGACTTCAGGAGATGGATCATACAAAATGTTAGATGTAGATGCCATTACTGGTGAATCAAAAACCGAAAATGTTTTGCCTTTTACTCGGGAAGCTATTCATAAAATTGAGTCATTATTAAAATAAAACATTAAAATTTCATGCCATGATTAGAACACTTAATGAAAAAGAGAGCGTCAAGCTTTTAGAAACAAATTATATTGGAAATTTATCTTATATCTATCAAAATAGACCATTTATAGCTCCAATTACCTATTTTTTTAGTAAAAAAAATAATGTCATAATTGGTTATTCTGCAGAAGGTCACAAAATAAAGGCCATGCGCAAAAACAACAATGTGTCTCTTGGAGTTTCAGATGTTGATTCTGTTAATTCTTGGGAATCTGTTTTGGCTCAAGGCAGATTTGTTGAACTTTCTGGAAGTGAAGCAAAGGCACAGCTTCATTTGTTTTCTTTGGGCGTTAAAGGGTTGATTATTAAAAAAGAACATCGAGAACTAGATTTTATTAGTGAATTTTCAAGCAAAATTTATAAAGATGATTTACCAGTTATTTTCCAGATTAAAATTGAAGAAATTACTGGTAAAATGAGGAGGCATTGAAAATTGCGTAGTGCTAAATTCTTTTTATATTCTAATCATCTTCATTTTTAGCCTCTCTTTTTTCTTGGCGCTCTAATTTTTTAAAATAACCTCTAAACAAGAAATTATGTTTAAGAGCTTCCATGTTTTGGTCAAATTTTTCTGTGCCTTCGTTGATGTTTTTAAGTGTAGATTGTAGACTATTGACCAAAGATGTGTCCTTTGTGATATAATTAAAGGCCCCTTCACTAGAATTGAAATCTTCAACAACACTATTAATATTCACTAACATACCTTCAATTTCATTACTGGATGTTTCGAGGTTGCTAACGACTGTTTTAAGTTTCTGACCAGAAATAGAATCATTTAATAGCATTCCTAATACAGTATTGTCCTCTATTTTTAATGAGGTAATGATCTCATTTAGCTCGTTGATGGTGTTGGTTGCACCTCGACTTGCTCTTTTAAGATTGTTTACCGATTGTTTAAGATCCTGAGCCATAATCGTATCATTCAGTAAGAGACCTACTGTACCTTTGCCTTCTAGCATTGCTGTTGTGATTTTGAGAAGATCGGAGGTAAGGATGGCAGCATTTTCTGAACTTACACTTAAGGTGCTTAAAATGTCATCTGCACCAATTTTGCTATAGGATTCTATGATGTCTCCATTACTAATTAATTCTGAAGGTCCTTTACTGGGAACAATATTTAAAATCATATTTCCAACCAATCCATCAGAACCAATAGTTGCAATGGCATTTTTTTTAATGTGTGTGATGATCTTTTCTTGAATATTCATATCTACTTTAATGGTAGAATCATTGATCATCGTTATGGCTTTAACAGTACCTATATCAATTCCTGAATACCGCACATTATTGCCGCGTTGCAATCCGTTTACATTCTGAAAAAAAGCGCTTAAGGTGTATGTTTTTTCAAACATGTTTTGACGCTGACCAATAAGGTATATTGCAGCTATAAATATAATAGAGCCAATAATAACAAAGAGTCCTAATCGTAATTTTTGTGAGCTTGTCTGTTTCATTGTATTACTGTTTAAAAAATGCTTTTATTTTTGGGTCTTGCTGTGTTGATAGCTCTGCAAATGTTCCAACCGCATAGTCAATGCCATCAATGAGTAATATCATTCTATCTGAAATAACTCGAGCACAATCAACATCATGAGTTATGATAAGTGAAGAGGTGTCATATTTTTTCTGAACTTCTTGCATTAGAATAATGATTTCTTTAGCCGTTATGGGATCTAAACCACTTGTTGGCTCGTCATAGAGAATAATTTTTGGTTGAAGAATTAAGGTTCTTGCCAAGGCCACACGACGTTTCATACCCCCAGATAGTTCAGAAGGCATTAAATCAATGGCACTTGCTAATCCAACATTCTCTAAAGCTACAAGTACTAGTTTTTCAGTAGCCATATGTTCATCAAATTTTTCAGTGTGACGTCTCAGTGGAAATTCTAAGTTTTCGCGTACGGTCATTGAATCATATAAGGCGCTGCCTTGAAACAGAAACCCTATGTCTGCTCTAAGCGCATCCAAGGCTTCATGGGTTAGTTTTGTTATATCTGTATGCATTAAAGAAATAGAACCACGATCTGCTTCCATTAAACCGACTAAACATTTAATCATAACAGATTTCCCTGAACCAGATTTCCCCATGATTACTAAATTCTCTCCTTGATGAAGTTGCATGTTAAATCCGTTAAGAACGTGATTGTCGCCAAAGCTTTTGTGTAAATCTTTGATTTCAAGTACAATATCTTGGTTTGATCTGTTTTTCTCTTCCATCATAAATCGTAAAATATATCGGTTACAAAAACAGCTATAAAATCAATAATAAATAATAATAAGGACGTAAATACCACAGCAGAGTTGGCTGCTTTACCAACACCAGCTGTCCCTTTACTGCAGAAGTAGCCCTTGTAGCATCCCACGATTCCAATAGCTAAACCAAAAAAGAATGATTTTATAGTTGCAGGTAGAATATCTCCAAACTTTAACGAATCAAATACCTGATTAAAATAGAGCATGAAAGATACATTCCCTTTTACATTTTCAACTAGATAAGATCCAAACAGTGCAATGGCATCACCAAAAAGGACAAGTAAAGGAAGCATAAAAGTTATTGCAAGAACTCGTGTAACAACAAGAAATTTAAATGGGTTGGTACCAGAGACTTCCATAGCATCAATTTGCTCTGTTACTCTCATAGAGCCTAATTCGGCTCCAATACCAGATCCAATTCTACCTGCACAAACTAAAGCGGTTATAAGTGGCCCAACTTCTCTAACTATTGAAATGCTAACCATAGAAGGCATCCATGATACAGCGCCAAAATTCATTAAAGTTGGTCGTGTTTGTAATGTTAATACTAAACCAATAATAAAACCTGTAATGCCCACTAATAGTAGCGACCGATTTCCCATACTATAGCATTGAACCAGTAATTCCTTCCTTTCATAAGGTCGCTTAAATGATTCAATAAAAAATCGTTTGGTAAAAAGAGATAATCCTCCAATTTCTATAAAGAAGGATTTTAATTGGGACTTTATTTGATGTAATCCAATCATATTTTAAGCAAGATTCTTGTCAAATTTAGTGCACTGGGTTGGTGTATAAAATGATAATTGTCATTCAATACTCTAATTTAATGTTTCTGTTTAGTGATTATTTAGATGCTCTGTGATTTTGATAATAGTCTGATGGAGTCTTGTTTAGCTGATATTTATCATTGTGTTTGATAGGTTTTATTAGGACATTTAATAACATCATAAACCATAATAATCATGAAAACTAAACAGAATATTCACTTTGTAGACACGGTAATAGGAGCACTTAGGAAAACTGCAGTTGAGCTTGAAGAATTTCAAGTTCAGGCAACTTTAGGAAAAGCTGAAGCTCAAGATAAATATGAAGATGTTAAAAAGAAGTTTAATCTTTTTATTCATGACAGCGAGTTCAAAATAAAAGGTATTAAAGAAAAAATTGAAGACGTTAATACTAAGTTCGATGAACTTCGTGTTCAATTAGCACTTGGTAAAGCAGAGACAAAAGAAATCTTCAAAAAGCAAAAAAAGCAATTGCTATCTACGTTACATGAGATTGAGGTTAAAATAAGAACCAACGAGACCTTAAATAGAATGTATGCCTTAGCACTTATTGAAATAGAACAATTTAAAATTCAGTTAGAAATTTTAGAGCAGCGATATAGTAAAGACAAGACAAAAGCTAAAGATACTTTCGAGAAGGGAAAACAAGACTTTAATACATTTATTAACAAGTTTAAAGGCAAATATGGAAAGAAAAATGAAGAAACTAAATTTGAACATTTTCAGCATGAGATATCTGAAGCTTTTGATCATTTTAAGAAAGCCTTTTCAAAATCCTAAACTTGTAGTGAGATTACAAAAAAAGTACAATATGATAATTGTACTTTTTTTTGTGAATTTCTGTCACTAAAGGTTATCTATCGTAATCTCCTTTTTTGATGTTCTTTAACATCCCAAATCCTAATATTACAGCTAGGGAAAAGCTAGTTATTCCAAGAACTGAAATGCCATTAAATAATGGACCGATTTCAAAAATAATAAATAATGAAGCTCCTGTAATTAGAGCAATTATAATGAATGTGGTAATCAACTGCTTGGCGATACGTTGAAGGGTATGAACTATTGGATCCATGCCTTTATGCGTGATGTCAACTTTTACTTCACCAGAATTTATTTTCCTGATGGCATTTTTTAAATCTGTTGGAAACTCTTCCATGTAATTGGTGAGTTCCACAAAAGAATTAGCCATCTTTTTACCCAATAAAATGGGGTTGTATTTTTGAGTCGCATTTTTTCTAAGATATGGTTTGACAATTTCAAATTGTTCCAGTTCTGGATTGAGTTTATTAATAACACCTTCAAGAGAGACTAGAGATCTAGCAAATAAAAAGAAGTATGTTGGCACTTTCAAGCCATGAGCAATAATGATATCTTTGAGTTCTAGAAGTATGGTGCTCATTTCGTTATCATGGATGTCTCGAACATAATACTTTTCAACAAATTCATTAATATCAAATTCTAAAGCTCTCATGTCTTCAATTGGAGCATTATTCGATAATTGCTGTAAAGACTGGATTATTCGTTTAACATTCTTCTCATCAATTGCAATAAATAATTTCGCAAAAACTGAGATATCTCTTGGAAGCATGCTTCCCATCATACCGAAATCTAAATAACAGATATGTCCATTTGGTAATACGAATAAATTTCCAGGGTGTGGATCGGCATGAAAGAAGCCATATTCAAATATTTGTTTAAAATAACTTATCGCTAATCGTCTAGCAATTACCTTAATGTCATTATTTTTGAGTTCTAGTTCTTCGATCTGATCTATTTTAATTCCTGAAATGAACTCTAAGGCTAACACTTTAGAGGTTGTGAATTCGGGATATACTTTAGGAGCTTCAGCAAACTGATCTAACGAAGTATCGTTTTTTAGGTTATTATAGAAACGTTGTACATTAATAGATTCATTAATAAAGTCAATCTCCTTAAGGATAGAATCCTCAAAATTTTCAACGAGTCCTACAGGGTCAAAACTTTTGAGAGTTGGCATCCGTTTTTCTAAGACTTCAGCAATTTTGTACATCACTTTGATATCTTCAGTAATGACATCATGAATCCCAGAGCGTTGAACTTTTAAAGCAACGCGTTTTCCTGAATGAAGGGTTACTTTATGCACTTGCGCCATTGATGCAGAGGCAAAAGGTTGCGGATCAAACCAAGCGAAGAGATGTTCTACTTTGTCTTTTAATTCGGTTTCAACAACGCTTTTGGCTATATTATCAGGCATAGGAGGCACATTGTCTTGGAGTTTTTCTAATTCAAAAGTCAATTCTAAAGGCACCAAATCTGGTCTATTACTTAATATTTGACCAAATTTCACGAAAGTTGGACCCAACTCTTCACAGACCAATCTCATTTTTGCCCATTTACTGTATGCCATAGCATGCTTTCGAGACGACTTAGGGATTAGTTTTTGAATAAAAGTATACTGTTTCTTCTCTTCTAAGTAATACACCAAATCTTCAAAACCGTATTTTAATAAGACCGTTAGGATTTGATTGTATCTAGAGATGGATTTGAAGTTTTTTCCTATACCAGAAATGATTCCCATGATATTATGATTCCAGATGATTGATTCTAGCTTCTAGAAGCGCAACTGTTGCCTCAAGTTTTTCGAGTTTTTCATTTAATGCTTTTACTTCGTCTAAATGCGCTACATTAATGTTTTTGTAGAATTTAACGACTTGTCGTTCAATTTTTTCATTGAGCTCCTCTTTTAATTCGTGAGTTTTAGCAATAATACGATCTACAAATTCCAATTCATTGCCGTTTTCATCTAATTGGTGTTCAGACATTAGTTTATTTATATTGTCTTTTCCTTTTTCGGAAAATTCACCAACCCTGTCCATTAACTGCGTGTCTCGTGCTATATAATATAGGCTGGAACTTAATGTAAGTAATTCTAAAATTGTCTTTGTTTTCATAACTCTGGTCTTTACTTAATCTACCATGAATGTATTACTAAGAAGAATGGTTTAAAATGATAAAAATCATTTATGCTGAATTATTTATAGATTAACTTTAATTGAATTTAAATACTAAATAGTAATCTCATGAAAACAAATTCAATAACCGATGTAATGACTAAAAATGTGGTATGTATAACTCCAAATCAGGACCTTTTGGATGTTAAGCATATATATGAAAAAAAAGAATTCCATCACCATATTCCAGTTGTTGAGAGCGACAAGCTAATTGGTATGGTGAGTTTGCTTGATTTTATGTATCACATTTCAGGAGCAGGATTAGCAGATGACAATGACGTATACAAAAAATTAAAAGTCAAAGACATTATGACTACTAATCCGTTCTGTATGTCTTCCGAAGTAACTGTTGAAGACGTTGCTAATGTATTAACTCAAGGTAACTATCATGCCGTGCCTATATTAGAGAATGATAAGATAGTTGGAATAGTTTCAACTGCTGATATTATTAAATATTTCTTGAAAGAGGCCTGATATATATCATTTCAGTATTATTCAATTTGATATAATTTTAAATATCAAAAAAGTATGTCATGAGAACTACAGTTCATATACAAAACCTTAAATGTTGTGGTTGTGAAATCACGATTATTAATAGGTTGACTGAAGTGAAAAATATTAGTGATGTTGAAGTTAATCACCATAAGTCTACAGTGGCTTTTGATTATCATACAAATCACGATTTTGAAACTGCTAAGCATGTACTATCCAGAATAGGTTATCCCATAGTAGGAACAGAAAATAAACTAATACTATAGCGCAATCTTATTTGAGTTGTGTTATTGGAAGATTAAAGTAAAAAATTAATTTAAAAACACAGAATATGGAAACAATACAAGAGCAAAACCATACAGTGTCAATGCCAAGAATAGGGGATAAAGCACCAGAATTTTTAGCAGTGACAACACAAGGAAATATAAATTTTCCTTCAGATTATGCAGGAGAATGGGTTATTCTATTTAGTCATCCAGCAGATTTCACACCAGTATGTACAAGTGAGTTTATGACTTTTGCCCACCTTGAAGATAAGTTTGATAAAGCCAATTGTAAATTAGTAGGGCTTTCAATTGATGGATTATATAGTCATATCGCTTGGTTGCGAACCATAAAGGAAAAAATTGAGTTTAATGGTATGAAGCATATTGAAGTCAAGTTTCCTTTAATTGAAGACATTACTATGGAAGTTGCCAAAAAATATGGTATGATTCAACCAGGAGAAAGTAAAACACAAGCTGTAAGAGCTGTGTTTTTTATTGATCCAAAAGGAATGATTAGAGCTATCATTTATTATCCTTTAAGTTTAGGAAGAAATTTCGATGAGATTTACAGAGCTTTAATCGCGATGCAAACTTCAGATAAATTTTCTGTTGCAACTCCTGCAGATTGGAATCCTGGGGATGATGTTATTATCTCTCCAGCGGGATCTTGCGGTGTTGCTGAAGAACGTATGGCGTCTACTGATGAGTTGAAATGTGATGACTGGTTTTTTTGTACAAAGCCATTAGATAAAGATGAGGTATTGAATAAGATTCTTAAAAAAACAAAACTACTTACTGAGTGAAAAGATGGGTCTTAATTATACATGCTATTGTACTATTGTTATATATAGTGTCTGTAAATGTAAGTGTTACTAATACAGATGCCTTAGCATTTCCGAAAGCAACTGATTTAAACCAAGTTTACAATCAACAGGAGACAGTAAACTTGGTTTCAATTGATACGTCCATTACTATTGAGAATTATTTTCATTTTATAGATTCTATTGTCAAAACATATGATTCTATTACATCCTATAAGTTAACAGAACATCTTCTGGTAAGAGCAAATGCTTGGATTATCGATACGCTTCAAAACACTGATTATTATAGAATGAAAGCTAAAGATTCATTTGTGTATGATCAAAAAAAGATGATTGCTTTACCAAAAGGAAATTCAATAGTAATTCCTGATTCAATTCAAGCTAAAAAATTATTGAGTTCATTTCAGAAAACAGCGATTGATATTAATATTCCGGAGTTTAAACTTCGTATTTATGAAGATACTATTCAGCTTTATGAATTTCCGGTTAGAGTAGGGAGGAATGAAAAAAAATATTTAGAAATGTCTGGTAGAATACAAGACTTAAAAACCAAAACTGGATCAGGTATTATTTTTAAATATGTTCGTAATCCTAGATATGTAAACCCGGTGAATAATCATGAGTATTTTGTAACTAAGCGAGACGATAAAAAAGTGACTAAATTACCTCAAATCCCCTTTATTGAAACCGAAATTAATGGACTGCGATACGGACAATTAATTCATCCAACTACTAATCCAGTTACTTTAGGTAAAGCCTATTCTAATGGTTGTATTGGGACTAAAGAAGCAGATGCTTGGATCATATATTATTACGCTCCAATTACTACTAAAATAAATATCAGATATGATTTAAATGTGATTAATAATGAAGGAGATCGTATGGTTTTAAAAGATATTTATGGATATAATAAGAGGAAATAGTGTTAAGATAATTCATTTATTTCTGTCAATTCATTTTCTGTTTCCTTTCCAGACTCCCAACAATCTAAATTAGATATAGTTGTATCTGCAATATTGGTTAGAGCTTCTTCAGTTAGAAATGCATGGTGTCCTGTTACCAATACATTTGGAAGCGCATTTAATGTCATTAAAAGATCGTCATTAGGAATGTCTTGAGAATGATCGTTGAAGAAAACTCCTTTTTCGTTTTCATAGACATCAATTCCCAAAGCTCCAATTTTTCCGCTTTTAAGACCTTTGATTACATTTTCAGTATTAATTACCGAGCCTCTTGCTGTATTTATGATGATAACACCATCTTTCATTTCATCAATCAAATCCTCATTTATGAGTTGATGTGTTTCGGTATTTAAAGGGACATGTAGAGAAATAATATCTGCTTGTTCACACAACTCTTTCAGCGTAGTGTAGCGCATATTATAGAGTTCTTTTAAATTGTTGTTTTCCTTAATATCATAACCTAATAGTGTACAACCAAAGCCATGCATTATTTTACTCATTATGGCACCAATTTTTCCAGTACCAATGACACCAACTGTCTTTTCATTTAAATCAAAACCAACCAGGTTATTTAGATTAAAATTATAATGATTAACTCGAAAATTAGATTCGATTAACTTCCTATTTAATGCTAACAACAAAGCCACTGCGTGCTCAGCGATGGCATAAGGTGAATATGCTGGAACATTTGCTACTCTTATGTTTAATCTTGAAGCAGATCTTAAGTTGACGTTGTCATAACCAACAGATCGTAACGCTATATATTTTACACCAAAATCTTTAAGTTTTTCAATAGTGATAAAACAAGCCTCATCGGCAGAGAAAATAGATATGGCTTCATAACCAATAGCCTTCATAGCAGTTTCAGATGATAAGGCATCTTTAATAAAGGTGAGTTGATGTTTATTATTATTATTATTGGCTTTCTCTAAGTATGGAATTTCAAAATCTTTAGAACTATACACGAGTACTTTCATCATTGATTCTTTAACGTTTAATAGGATAAACCTACTTAGAAATTCGCGGCTATGAAATGATATTTCTCATGTTTAAATAAGGTGTATCTTTGATTAAATTGATTATTTTTGGTAACTTATATTTTAATTTCCCAAGATCTCAATAAAATTAAACTTCCAAATCTAAGTTTTTTGATGTATAGATTTTGGTAATTATATCGTAACAAACTAAATCAATACTATGGCATCTAATGGAAAGATAGATCTCTTAAAAGGTTTTCTCAAGGGTAGGATTAGAGCATTCATTAAGTTTTTAATAAGCAACTCCAGTTTAGCAAGGAAAATTTTCATAGATAAGAATTATGCTGCAAGCAGGAGCGAATATTGCTATGATGTTTGGATGAAGTATTTTAAGCATTGGATCAAATTAAAGAATAACGTTCCCGATGTTGTTGTAGAAATAGGTTCTGGTAATTCTCTTGGCGTAGGTCTTGCTGCATTGCTTTCTGGATCATCTAAGTTTTATGCCTTGGAAAAAACCCAATTTTGGAATAATTCTACGAATCTTAGGGTCTTTGATGAGCTCGTCGAGCTGTTTAAACAACGAAGAGTCACTAAGGATTATATGGAAGATGGTGGAGAAATGAATGATAAAAGTATGAGCTTTCCTGACCATATTTTGAATAAGGATCACTTGGACAAGTGTTTATCTGAAAATAGATTGATTCAAATTAGAGAGGAATTAGAGCATCCGAATAATCTAAATAATAAATTTATTAGATCTATAATTCCTTGGAATAGTGCTGATGTCATAGAGGACAATACAGTGGATTTTATTTTTTCACATACTGTTTTACAGCATTTAGATGATCTATCTGATAGTTATAACACAATGAGCAAATGGCTCAAAAAGGGAGGTTGTTTGTCGCATACCATTGATTTAAGATCTTTGAACAGAACTAAATTATGGAACGGACATTGGACGCTTAGTAAATTGGAATGGAAAATAGTTACTGGAGGTGTAAGCTTAATAAATAGAGAACCTTTATCCACTCATTTGCAGTTATTAGAAGCAAATGGTTTTGAAATTAAATACCAAAAATCAGTTCTAAGTGACAACACACTTAGTGTAGAAGATTTGTCGGATGACTATAAGCATTTGGATCAAAGAGATTTAACGACAAGTGGTTATTATTACTTTGCAGAAATCGACTGAAATGTTTTTCCATAATTGCTATTGTATTGTTTAACTAAAATGCATTTTCATGCCTTCGTGAGAGGCTACAAATCCTAATTTCTCATAAAAAACAATAGCTTCAGGTCTTTTTTTATCGGTTGTTAGTTGCAAAACGTGTGCGCTTCTTTCCTTAGCTCTTTTAATAGCCCATTCAAACATTTTGGTTCCTAAGCCTGTTCCTCTTTTGTCTCTCTTGATTCTTACAGCTTCAATTTGTGCTCTAATACCACCTTTATAGGTTAAATACTGAATAAATGATAACTGTAAAGTGCCTATAATCTCTGCGTTTTCGTTTTCTACGATTATGAGTTCTTGGTTATTATCATTGTTTATGTTTTCAAATGCGTTATAATATGCTTTTGGTAGAGGGGTTTGAAAATTCTCTCTTGTCTTGCCAAGCGCATCATCTGCAATCATTTCTACAATTGCTTGAACATCTTTTTTTGTGGCTTTTCTGAATTTCATATCGATGTATGTTTACTTAATTTGGGCTGCATTAATTTATTACATATTAAGTTAAATAACAAACCTATAAATGCTATTCCAAATCCTAATATACCTATATTAATTCCAAACATCGTTTTTTCGCTTCCATCTAAATAAAGCATTGAGCCACCATAAAGCTCTTTCAGCATAAATGCTAATAAAAAACCTCCTGTGATGAGTAAACTCAAAATTGAACTAATTTTTGTTTCGTTTTTCACCCAAACTAACCATAAGCATAAAATACCGATACTAGAATTTGTGATGAGTTGCCAAACTTCATGAATTCTAACATGTGGTGTCCAATCTGGATTAAACACATGGGTTAAATTGATTTCTAAAAAGGGGACTGCTATTGCATAAAGAACAATGCTGAATGTTATTATTGATTTTTTCATTTTTAGTTGACTATTGTTTTATTTCCTAATGTTAATTCTATTTATTATTCCATTAGAAACTTGGTTTAATTTCTCCTGAGCACTCTTGGCTGAAACATTTGTAACTAATAATATGTCTGTTTTTAGTTGAATATAGAGCTATCCATGATGAAAATCGAAATGTCCCACCGCTATGGTAATTCATATTAGTAGTGCGATACTGAAAGGTATTCGACACATATGCTCTACCTAAGTTATCTGGATTTCCAGCTAACAACTTTAATGATTCATGTACCACTTGATCTTTTTGATCTATATACATTTTGATATAGTTTAGCAATTAACTTTATTCGATGTTGTAAACAGTTATTTTTTTACATAAGTGCCTTTAGCATCACCTTGTTCCAAAATTAATTGAAGTCCGTCTAATGAAAAAGTAAATGACATAGACTCAGCGTACATTTGTTCAAAAAGAAATCTATTGTTTCCTTTATAAATTAAAGGTTCTTTAAATTCATTTTTTATTACAAGAACCAAAACATTTTTATCTTGTATAAAAGTAAACTTGCTTGATTCTTCTTCGTAAGTGCCAACATATTTTTTAATTTCGTCTTCTGATATCTCAATAGGTGCGTCATCAAGGTATAATTTAAGCACATCTAGATATATCAAGTTTATATTGTCCTTAGAAGCATTTGACGTTATGACTAGACTCAATTTTTCTTCAGGAAAATATATAGCGGTAGATTTATAACCATCTAAAGTTCCACGATGTCCAAAACCTTTTCTATCTGCAATGGTATATCTAACTAATCCCATTCCATAGCCATCTTTAATAGTTTGCATTTTTTCCAGACTTTGAATTGATATTATCTTACCCATAAATAGAGCTTCCGTAAACGTAGCTACATCTATAGGATTAGAAACTATAGAGCCTGCACCTAATGTAATGGACATGTCCGTTTCGGGTAATTTCTCCCATTCAGTGGCGTAGGAGTAAGAATTAGATTCGTTATTAATTAGGTCTACTTTATTTCCATTATAGGTGTTTATCAGATTAAGAGGCTCACATATTTTTGTTTTTAAAATGTCTTGATATGATAATTCATAGGCTTTTTCAAGAATTTGAGAAAGTAAAAAGTAATTGGAATTACTATACTGGCCTTTACTGTTTGGTTCAAAATCACTACCTAAATTAGAAATTAATGTAAGCATTTCCAGTGGTGATTTATATTCAGTATGATAATTGAGAAAATTTTTGTCTTTAGTGAAATTAGGAATGCCACTTCGATGTTGTAATAATTGAGCAATTGTAATTTTGTTTGCATTCTTTATTGTCGGAAAATAGTTTTCTATAGTTTGTTCTAATGTGAGTTTATTTTCTTCATTGGCTTTGAAAATTAGGACTGCAGTATAGGTTTTAGATACCGAGCCAATGCGATACTTTGTATTAACATCTGATTTTTTCTTTGTTTCAATATCATCAAAGCCGATGGCGTTTGTATAGATTGTTTTTCGATTACTCGATAACGCAATACTTCCCATAAATTCGCCATTTTTCTCATAGGTTTTCAATAGGTTGTCAATTTTTGTTTTGTAAGTTTTGGTTTGTTGTTCTGTTGATTGGGCCGATTTTTTGTTTTCTGAACAAGTAAACAGTAACGTAAATATTATTATAAAGAACATTAGTTTTTTCATTTTTTATAATTTTGAGTGTTTTTATTTAGAGTGTTTTTATGAATTAAATGTTTTGATAATTACTTTCCGATGTAATAAATTATATACGGTATTAGGCATATTATTTACTCCACCATATCATTCAAAGCTCTAAACAAATACAATGGGTATTCCGCAATTCTATTACATAAATAGAGGTACCATTCCTTACCATAAACAATGTATAATTTTGTAGAAAAGCCTTGCTTTTTTAATTCAATTAATTGCTCTGTTTGAATACCGTATAAACTTTCAAATTCATAAACATCATCGTTGGTTTTATATTTTTTAATTAGTTTAGTTACTTCTTGCTGGATTTCATTATGATGAGTAGCAATTGAACATTTATGATTTTTAGATAATAATTGATCAACATAGTTTAAATACATATGATCTAATTCCTTTCCTCTTGGGATTGAAAGATGTCTTGGGGTTTCAAATGCTCCTTTTACCATTCGAATCCTACCACTTTCTTGAATTAAATCCTTAAAATCATCTTTTGTTCTATGTAAATATGCTTGTAGCGTTATAGAAACATTTTTATATGTTTTGGACGTTGTTTTATACATTTCGATTATATCGTCTGTTCTTTCAATACCTTCTGCACTAATTATAACTTCAGTATTATAATTTTTAGCCTCTTTGAGTATTGAATCCAAATTACTTAGGCACAAATCTTTTGATATAGCTAGTCCAATATGAGAAAGGTCTAATGAAACAGTTGAATGAAGTGTTTGATTTTTGATTTCTCTAGCTATTTGAATGAATTCATTAGTGGCTGCATTCGCTTTTTTTTCAGTTAGCGTATTTTCTCCCATAAACTCCATTGAACATTTAAATCCATTTTTGTTTTGGTCTTTAACTTTTAGAATTGTTTCATCTAATGTTTCTCCACCAATATACCTGTCAGCTGCTTTTTTAATTGTATGATACAAACCTGTATCTGAAAGTATATATTCCTTTGTTTTATTGTTCAGCGCTGCTTTTCTTAAAGCATTAGCTCCCATTTGTAGTAAATCTTGATCCATCTCTATAGTGTTCTTTGTTTATTATTTAAAATTTTAGTAATGTGATAAAGTCCCATTAATAGCCAAACGATATTAACCGAGCCTGAGGGATATGCGCCGTAATGAAAAGTATTTATCATTAATGTTAAACTTCCAACAATGTTTAGAAATTGATGTGTTTTGGTTTGAGCATTTATTATACTTTTACTATTTAGCCAATATGCAGTAACAAGTAAGAGAGAACCAATCCATCCAAGAATGTTAATAATTAAATCAGTCATATTTTTATATATATTAAATTGTAATGTAGGTGTTAATTATGGCTCAATCCAATCTAGTACTAACTTTGGCATCTTTATACCTTCATTGAGGTTATAATTTTGAATTCTTCCAACTTCTCTTTTAAACCAATCTGAAAAATCGCTTTTATCATTTTGGAAATTTTCAGAGAAATTATCGTCACTCGCCTCTGTGTAAACCAAGACTTCAAAGTCATCATTATGTTGCTTTAAGTACCAACTTTCTTTCGTCACACCAATTCTGGCATGCATTTTTGTAAACTCTTTATTTCTTGTTGTATTTACCTCTTCAGCAAATTTTAACCATTTTTGAACATTTTCTTTTTCAAGTGGAAAACCATATACATATTTAAATATCATACCCTATTGTTATTATTGTTTAAGTAATATTAATTTTTAAGTCCCAAACTCCAGTTTTTACGGTTTCATTTACATAGTCAGTAAAGTTAATCGCTTTTCTTCCTAACACTTTTTCAATATCATTTGTGATTTCAGAGTTATTAGGATGACCTAAAACTTCAGTAAATAAGTATTCTATCAACCATACAAAGTCTTCAGGTAAGCCAAGGTTTTTCATGGCATCACCATAGGCTTGAATACTTATTGGTGTGAATAGAATGTCTCGATTAGAAATCTCTGAAATCTCTTGAATTGCTTGTTTGAACGTTAAGTGCCTAGGACCAGTTAATTGGTAAATCTCCCCATTATGTTCGTCTTTTAATAAGGCTTCAACTGCAACATCTGCGATATCATTAACATCTACAAAAGGAATCTTAATATCTGCTTGTGGCAAGGCTACAAAACCTTCTAAAATAGGATCTAATAAGAAGTTCTCGCTAAAATTTTGATTAAACCAGCTAGCACGTACGATGGTATGATTGATTCCTGAATGGATAACAACTTGTTCGCAAAGCTCAGCTTCTCTTTCTCCTTTTCCAGAAAGTAGTACTAATTTTTTGATGTTCGCTTTTTTGGATTGCTTGGTTAATTCTTCAATAGCTTCTAAAGCGCCTGGAACAGCTAGATCTGGTTGGTAAGTGATA
The DNA here is from genome assembly GCF_036960315.1 of Psychroserpens sp. Classification (NCBI taxonomy): domain Bacteria; kingdom Pseudomonadati; phylum Bacteroidota; class Flavobacteriia; order Flavobacteriales; family Flavobacteriaceae; genus Psychroserpens; species Psychroserpens sp. The sequence goes on from NZ_JBALVR010000007.1 coordinate 65,091, forward strand.
TATACTTTATCCATACCTTCTAAAGCATGTTTCCAGTTTTCAGGTGAATGCCAATCGAAAGCTGGCGTTGCTGTTCTTGATCCAATGCGTACATTTTGTCCTAAAGCTTCAAGTTTGCTAACGATTCTACTTCCTGTTTTTCCTGTTCCGCCAATGATTAAAAAGTTTTCTGTTTTCATAATTTTATATTTTGTTTTGTGATTTGTATGATACTTATTGCTATAAGTAGAAATGATACTATTGATGCATAGGTTCTTATTAAGTGATATCGATTCCATTTAAATTCAAACCGTTCTCTTAGTGATCTTAGTTCGTCAGTACTTGCTGAGATTAAATCTGTTTTATCTAACAGTTCATTTAATGGAACATTTCCAAAAATCGTGATGAGTACGATACCAATAAAGTATATGGCTGAGGCCATAATCAGTAATAACAGTATAGAATTAGATGTATTTCTAAAAACATATAAACTGATGAGATTTAAGAAAAAAGGACCAAAAAAGACAATGAAAAATGTTGTATTTAGTATTGTTCTGTTCATCTGTTGAAAGGCATTTAAATAACCAAAATCGTCCAGTCTTCCTATACCTGTTGTTACAGTGTTAGCCCATGTAAAACATAATCCAGCCGATAGTCCAGTGAGTAACACTAGAACTATTAATACTATATTTTGAAATGTTATATCCATGACCTTATTTTTTTAATGAAATTGTCTTAAGATGTACACGAGAGTACCAGTATAATGTAGCCACTAATAGAAATTCAAATGCTATAATCCAAAATCCAGGAGCTGTAAAAAAGCTATAGTGATTTCCGCCGTTAGGTATTTCAAATAATGGAACTGTAATAAGAGCATCTAATGCTACGCTTGTAAGTAGCATGATTTGTCCAACCTTCATTCCATGTGTCTTATTGTCTTTTTTATAATAGTAAGAACATCCCAACCAGACTAGTGGGATAACTATAACAAATAGTACAATATTTGCTTGTGTATCTGCATCTTCTATAATGGGAGCATAGTGAGAAATTGAATAAAAAAGTACGCCTATAATCCAAATGGCTATACCTATTAAAATTGCGCGTTTTGTTTTCATGTCATTATAAGTTTTAACTATAAGACAAATGTATTGCAGCAATAAAGGAGTAAGTTATTTGAAAAGAAGTATGATTTGTTCGAAAAGACTTTTACTTAATTTGGCTTGGTCTATAGCCAAACTTTTTAGCAAAAGCATTTGAAAACGAACTTAAACTATCATAACCAACATGCCAAGCGGCTTCTTGAACTGTAGCTTGGTTTTGACTAATCATTTTATGTGCAGTCGCTAAACGTTCATTTTGTAAATATTTAAAAACAGGAACACCGAAAACTTCTTTAAATTCTTTTTTTAGTTTAGTAGTGTTAAGTCCGATTTCTTGAGAGAGTTCACTCAAAGATGGCGGGTTTTCTAGATTTTGTAATAAAATATCTCTTGCTAAGTTCAATCGATCTCGGTCTTTTGATATGATTTCGTTGGTTTGATTGAGAGCAAGTTGCCCAAAAAAATGAGACAAAAGTGTTGTAATCTGACTTCTGAAAAACATCATTTTTGCTTTTCCTGTGTACTTAATATCAAAAATGCTTTTTAGAATGGACTGCATTTCTGGTGTCATGTGAAAACTCGGACCTTCAACATAGTGGTCTTTTGGATTGACTAATTGATTTAGTAATTCTGAAAACAAATCACCTTCTTGATTTGGAAGCTTATCAAGGTTTCTAGCCGCAGTAGCAATTACGATACATTCTAAAGGTTTATCTTTTGAAACGGTATGAATAAACTCAACCTTATCATCAGCGAAAAATGATAAGGTTAAGCCTTTCGTGTATTTGAAGTTTTTACAACTGTTTGGGTATTTTACATCTAAGTCTACATTTCCTGAGCCATAAAATGCTACAGCAATAATGGGTTCATCAAAAAAGCAAGAATCAACTATCATTTTATCGCTTGAAGCTGTTTCAACTAAAACGGTAATGTCATTTATGTCTATTATATCTCTGGTCATAGCCTTACCTACAAAATTAAGGAATTTTTAAAACTCTTTTTCAAAAGATATTTTGAGATATTTTAATAATCAATTAAACCTATATCTTAAATCGAATACCAGATCTTAAATATAATAATGCTTCATTATCAAGCGTATAGATGTTGTCTTTGTTTTCATCCCTTAACTTATTATTAATGGAAAAAATATGTGTAACTCTAGCATAAAACTGTAAATGCTTTGTAAAATGGTATTCATACTGAAAACCTCCAACAATAAGTGACATATTAATACTCTCTGCGTTTGGTAAACCTTCAACAGCCACACCATGCTGAAGGTTGGCAGTAAATCCGTCCAACTCTGCATAGAGTTTTAATCTATGTTTTTCTGAAATGTGATACTGTAAGTTTGTTTTTGGAATACCTACGTTGTATGACCACTTTAGATGAAACTTTCTGTAATAACTCAGGAATGGTAAAGGGAAATTATAACCTCCGTTTCCAGAATAGGAGATACCTAGAATTAGTCGCTCTTTTTTGCCTTCTTCTAACTTACGTTCTTTAATAAATACAATAGCTGCTGATAATACAATATCTTCGAAACTAAGTGCATTTGCAGTTAAATTAGTGCTGAAACCAGGTTTTATGCGAATGCCTAGTCTCCAATCATTTTTTAGAGGTTTAGTATATCCAATGCTTAAATCTAAAAGTTGAAAATCATTCAATTGTTCTTTGTCAAAAGGAAGGTCTTCATTTTGAAAACGTAAATGAATGTTACTGTAATCAAGACCAATTAATAAAAATTCACCTTCTTTTTTTAGCTTAATGGGGTAATTAAATAAAGCTCTTAATCTTGTGAATTCCACATCAGAATTTGTATCAGGAATGAATGTGTAATCAATGCGTGCTAAGTCATTGAGTTGAGCTTGAGCATTAAAGGAGCAGATTGTAATTAAGATTATAATTTTGAAGAGTTTGTGCATGAGAAAAGTTAGAGATATAATAAATTAGTCAAACCTAAAGTTACAGTTAATAAATAACTCTGTAAAAAAACATATATCAATAGGCGTTATGAAACTTTTAAATCATCATTTATAAAAACTAAAAAGAAACTCTAAAGCTAAAATTAGGAGTAATTCCAAGTGAGGACTGTGTAACTTTCTCAATCGAATCACTATTATCAAGACGGTAATAGGTGTTTAGGTTATTCTTGCGGTTGAGTAGGTTCCAAACAGACGCTCCTACATTTGCTTTTATGTTTTTACTTAGGTAGAATTGATAGTTTGAAGATATATCTATTCTGCTATAATCTTCTAATCGACTGCTATTTGCAGGCTCATAAATTATCTCACCTGAGTCAGCTTCATTTCCAGAGACTGGATTTGTTGTTGGTTTTCCTGAATGCCAATTAAAACCTCCTGAAATTTTAAAGTCCTTCAAAGTATAAGATGTCCCTAAAGTGATTGCGCTAGTAATATCAAAGTTATTTGGAAACTCTTCATTCTGAAGCATCTTAAAATCATAGGTGTTATCCATATATGAATAACTTAACCATGTGTTGAGTCTTTGAAATTGTTTTCTTATCAGAAAATCAAAACCTAACACGTTATAACTACCATTTACTCTTGCTAATAAATACTGATTTTGAAACCCTTGACTTTGAGATGTAATTCCATCTACTTTTTTGAAATACCCTTCTCCATTAATCAGTAAACCATTGCTATTATACTGTAACCCAAATGAAATTTGTTTGCTTTCTATGACTGGGATATTTGTTTTATTTGATAGTTGCCAACGCCGTTCTTCAACACCTAAAAAATCATTTTGTAAGTTAATGACCTGTGAGGTGATTTGGTGCTTGAATTCACCTAATATTTCAATATTGAAATGCTCACTAATTTTTTGGTTGAAGACTAATCTAGGTTCTAATATGGCCTTTTCAAGACGTGGTATATAGTTCATCCTAATACCAGCAATAAGGTTTCGGCTTTTATCTTTGGATAAAAGATTTGCTTGTGAGAATAAACTATGCTCTCTTAAGACTTCACCAATAAATAAACTAAATACTGGATTGTCTACATCGTCAAAATTAGTAACCTTTGTTTCTGTAAATTGATAACCATTTAAAACCGATAACCCATCATTTACTTTGTATACAGTATTAAGTTTTACTCCACTTTCAGAAACTCTGTTTTCTTGTAAAGCCCGCTGGTTTTCCAAAACATTAGCGTTTATGGCTTTCAACTTATAATCGGTTTCATAAACCTGTAATGAGGATTGAAATTTATCATTCCAGATTCTTTTATAGAACAGACCACCACCAAAACTATTTTGAATTAGGCTGCTTTCACGTGATTCATTTGCCCCATTTAACGTGGCATTTTCATTAAACAGCAGCTCATTATTAGCCATTAAAAAATTTAATCGAATTTGATTTTTATCATCTATTTGGTAAAGCCATCGCAAACCAGTATCATAGAAATCAAATGCAATATTGGAGTTAGCTACATTTTCTGTATTTGTTTCTAACTCAGAATCCTGCTGAATTCTATTAAAAAACGAATCATAAGTGGGTGTTTTATAAAAATCACTTAGTCCTTTCCTTGCGGAAATTTGCAATGATGATTTTTTGCCAATTGGTACATCAGCAAAGGCATCTAGGTTTAAAAAATTTATCCCGATACTTGCTTTGAAGTCAGAATTAATTTGATCACTTGTTTGCATATTTATTGTGCCAGAAACCCCATCTGAATAATGAACACTCGTTCCGTTTTTTATCAAGGAAACCTTATTGGTCATTTTCGGATTAAAAATAGAAATTAAACCAAAGAAATGTCCAGACTGATACATTTTTATACCATCCCATAATAGTAGGTTTTCATCATTATTACCTCCTCTAATGTTGATATTGGATACGGTCTCATCAACGCTTTGAATACCTGGCAAAGCCTGTACAGTTTGTAATACATCTGCTTCTATCAAGCCAGGAAGAATTCCAAATTCTGAAGAGTTTATTAAAAATGACCCATCGTTTAATTTCTTGATTCCTTTTGTTAAAAAATTTGAAAGAATGACTTGCTGTAATTCTTGGACTTCTTCGACTAAGTATATGTCTGCACATTCTTCTTGTTTAAAAAAATGATAGACTCTTTCTAGTTGTTTATGACCTAGATGACGAATTATAATGGTTTCATTCTCATTTGCAACTTCTAATTGAAAATACCCATTATCGTTACTAATAACTGACGAGTTAGTGCCTTGTATAGTAGCAGATATAATTGGTTTATTGGATGCAATCTCTTTGATATAACCACATAAAAAAAGACCATCTTTCTCAGTTATGGACACAAAATTATTTAAAATGGAAAATTTGAAATTTGTATGCTTTTCTAAAAAAGCGATGGCACTTTGAAAAGAACTGTTTTTTGGAGGATATGCAATTAAAATACCATCAATAGTATTAAGTAAATAATTGAAGCGATAGGTTGGGTGTTGATTTTCTAAATGCTCTAAAACTTCAGTAAGAGGCACTTTTTCCTGTTGCGCCTGTGCACTAAGAGAAAGATTAATAACTATTAAAATTAAAATAAAATATTGTTTACTCACTTTTATGTAATGAAACTTTAGTTCGTGTTTCCATAACATAGACAAGTTTCAATGGTACTGTAATAGACTCCAAGGCTTCTTTTAAATTTGTATGTGTGAATCCACCAGTAAATAACAGATTCTCATCATTTGGATCAATTGTAATTGTAATTCCGAATTGTCTTTCAAGCTCTTCTATAACTTCATGATAAGGAGCCTTTTTAAAATAACTCATGTTATCTATCCAAAAAGGTTTTTTTCTATCCGAGTTTATATCAGAAGTCACCTTTCCGTTAGCTATTCTATAAACATGTCCAGGTAATAAACTTGTAATCATTTGACCATAAGACACCTTAACTTGACCTTCAAAACAGTCGACTTCAAATAGGTCTTGACGATTTTTAACATTAAATTGAGTGCCCACCACACTTACCTTTCCTATGGAGGTAACAACATCAAAAGTAGAACCTTTGGCTACTTTAAAAAAGGCTTCACCATCAAGCGTTAATTCTCTTTTATCTTCCCAAGTTTTCTCGTTATATTCAATTTCAGAAACTGCATTTAATGTCACTTCAGAATGATCAGGAAGCTGTACCATTTTTTTCTCACCAATAGTAGATTCTATTGTTATTGAATTATTAAAAAAGAAAAGAAAATAAATTCCTAAACCAACAACAAAAACACTAGCAATTCGAAGCATTGGTGTTACCCAATTACGTTTTTTATTAAAACGATTTTCAGATTGCATTCTCGTTTTAAGTGCTTCATAGTCTTGTGCTTCGGAGAAATTTGAAACACTAAAATCAGGAGCTTTATTCACGATTTGTTTTAAAAGCTCATTGTCTTCAATCTGCTCAAAAGCCTTTTGCTCTTGCTCAGTTAAATCTCCTGAAAGCCATTTTTTATTTAAGTAGTCTTTATCCATATTACATTCGTCTCTATACTATAACAATTTAGATCGCTTTTTTGCATAAAACTTCTCAAACTCTTCAAGTTCTGCTTTAAGTTTTATGGATGCATTATAAACTCTACTATCCACAACGCGTTTATTAACCCCTAATAGTTCTGCAATGTCTTTATGTGGTTTTCTATCTGCTTTACTTAATAAAAAAGTAATGCGTTGTTCTTCTGATAATTTATTTAATGCTTTTTGATATTTTTCATGAAATTGATTTCCTTCCATGATAAACTCAGGAGTCTCGTTTGTATATTCCTTTGACTTTTGTTGGTTATAACGGAATACAACTTTTCGATGTTTTATATCATTAAGCATCATATTGCTTGCAACTTTGAAAAGGAAAGCACGAGCTGAACTAGGCGCTACTTTTTTGCAATTTTCCCACAACTTAATAAAGGCTTCCTGCATTTTATCGTTTGGATCTAAATAATCTCCAAATTTGTAGTACAGGAAATCATGCAGGTTTTTAGAATATTTATTATAAATTCTAGTGAAAATTTCTTCCTCACAGGTATGGTCTTTAATTTCCTTAGGCATTGTGATAGATTATTCCTTAAATTTAGGAAAAAATTTATGGATATGTAATTCCGATAGGTTCGTTGTTATATATATAGAACTATTAAAAAGAATTGTTATTGTGAAAATTATACTTAAGGTAATACTTTTTTTTCTTTGCCTATTGATGTTAAATTCCTGTAGGAAAGATGAATTTAGATTTGAAGAAACACCAACAGAAGATCCATTGGAGCAAAATTCATTAGTTGCAAATTTAATGCAACGCACTGCCCTTAATGATGGGTCTGATGATAATATTATAGACAGAGCGAGCTGTATTACAGTTCAACTTCCCGTAAATCTTGTAGTTAACGGTCTCCCAATTATTATCAATGATGAGGATGATTATGATACCATTGAAGCTATTTTTGATGAAAGCGATTCAGATACTGATACACTAGTTATTATTTTTCCTATTTCGATCATATTGGAGAATCACACCGAAGTTATTGTTAATAATGAAAATGAACTTAATGATTTTAGAGATGATTGCTCTGAAGAAAATGAAGACGATGAAGATATAGAGTGCATTGATTTTAATTATCCCATTTCTTTTACAACCTATAACACACTCATTGATGAATTAGATTCTGAATCTATAACTAGTGATATGGAACTTTATGAATTTATTGATGCTATTGAAGATTATTTAGTTATAAACATTAATTTTCCACTCACACTATCACTTTATGACGGTACATCATTGAATGTTAGCAACTTAAATGATTTAGAGTCTGCTATTGAGGATGTTATAGATGATTGTGATGAAGATGACGATTTTGATTTTGATGAAGATGATAATGTTAGTCTCTCTGAACAAGAGTTTATTGATCTACTTGTCTTGTGTTCATGGGAAATAGATGAACTCGAAGTCGACGAGCAGGATTTAGAAGATCAGTTTGATGACTTTAGGTTTGTTTTTAATGCTGATGGTACTACAGTAGCAACAAATGCTGGAGGTACTGATTTTAATGGAACTTGGATGTTAAGCACTAGTAATGGATTGCGACTCACGATCCAATTTGATGATTTTCCTAGTATTAGTAATACTTGGAGATTGCATGAAATCAGTACAGAAGATGATGGCACAAGATTAGATTTACGTAACATCGAAGATCATATTAAGTTACAACAAGACTGTTCTTAACCTTCGTTATTCTTACTTATTTGGCGCCAATTAAGCTTTTAATTGTAGCATAATTTCAACAGAAACAGCCTTTGCTGAATTAACTAAGGTAGAGCAGTTTAAAACTTTTTCGAATTCAAATTCAGAGGTGTCTAGTGAAAAATTTGCTTTTAAGAAGATTGTATCATTAATTTTTTTGATGCTACCTAAAAAGGTGTTTTCTTTTTTCGTACAAAGCACCTTTATATCTCCTTTAAAGACAACGGTGGATTCACTCTCAGATAATTCAGAATAATCAAATTCTAGTAGCTCACCAATAAACTGAATTTTTGGAATTGATTGAAGGGAAATTACATCTTTATTTTCATCTTTATTTTTTTTAAATAACGACATCTGAATAGAATAACCTTCTAAAAAAGATCGAATTTCAAACTTGTTTTGTAATGGTTGTCTTGAGAAAGACTTTGAGGCAAAAAAGGAAATATTACCATCGAAGGAGCAATAAGTAATTTGCTTTAGGTTTCGAATGGTTTTTATCATAATATAAACTGTTTTCTATAAAAGGTTAAGTTCATCGTAGACTGCTATTCATATGGGCAAAAAAGGTTGAGAATTATTTTCATAAGAGTTGCTTTATTTCTAAAACAAATCATGAATGATTTATTTAAATATTCTGTCTCGTACTTATTAAAACAACTCAATCCTCTTTTTTACTCAAAAAAATAAAAATCAATCATGTAAAGTTGTTTGTTCAGTTGTTATTTATATAATAAGTATCGATTTAAGATCAACTAAATAATGATGTGAAACTTTGACAAAACCCCAACATAACATATTCATAGCTTCTATGATTCTTGCTACATTAGTAGTAACAGCATACCTTATTTATTCAGGGTATACATACTATAACACAACTTTAGAAGAACGTTTTTATCATCCTCGACACTTATGGTTTAAGCCTAGTGGTCTCTATGGGCAAGGTTTGGGTGTTATTGGCACACTTATGATATTATTTGGTGTTTCAATTTATATAGCAAGAAAACGATATAATTTTATGTCTAAAAGAATACGTCTAAAGTACCTATTAGAATTTCATATTTTTTTATGCACTTTAGGTCCGATACTTATTCTTTTTCATACCGCATTTAAATTCGGAGGTGTCGTATCCATTGCTTTTTGGAGTATGGTTGCTGTAGTTTTGAGTGGTGTTATTGGACGGTTTATATACATCCAAATACCAAGATCTATTGAAGGGCAAGAGCTCACATTAAATGAGGTAAAAGGTATGAAGACAGATTTAGCTGTTGCTTTAGACGCCTATATTGAGATCGATGAAGAGGTGAAGTTCGAGATTTTAACTTTAGCTAATGCCGAAACATCTTCATCCAAAAACATGAAAACATTAAAATGCTTATTAGCAAATGAAGAGTTTGTTAAAGACGATAAGAACTATATATTAAAACTGATTAAAGATGATGCTATACTTTCTAGAAAAATAGCACGATTACAAACGATGCAAAAACTATTTAAGAATTGGCATGTTGCCCATATGCCTTTTGCTTTAATAATGCTCGTAATAGTAATAATTCATATTGCCATTACCGTGGCATTTGGATATAAATGGATATTCTAATGGATGAAATACTTTTAGAACGAATGATTACCTATGGGATAGTTTTTTTACTGTGCGCAACAACTGTTTTCTTATATATGAGAAAGAAGAAAGTGAAATCTGTAGTTGTTGAAAAAAAGGTTGTAATAGCAAAAGAAGAGGGCATGTATGAGCCTGTTTCGTTATATCCTTATATCGATCTTAAAACATGTATTGGAAGTGCTGCTTGTGTAGCAGATTGCCCTGAAAAAGATATTTTAGGGATTGTTGATGGTGTAGCTACCGTTATTAACACTGCTAATTGCGTTGGTCATGGTGCTTGTTTTCACGCCTGTCCTGTTGAAGCTATAACGCTTAGGATTGGTACAGAAACTCGAGGTGTTGATTTACCACATGTGAGTCAAAATTTTGAAACCAATATTAAAGGCATTTACATTGCTGGAGAACTCGGTGGTATGGGACTGATCAAAAATAGTGTCGAGCAAGGACAGCAAGCTATTGATAGTATTGTTAAAAGCAAGAATTTTTCCAAAGGAAATATTATTGATGTTATTATTATTGGTGCAGGACCTGCTGGTATTTCAGCAACGCTTGCATGTAAAAAACATGGTCTTTCAAGCCTAACCTTAGAACAAGACTCATTAGGAGGAACCGTTTTTACATTTCCAAGAGCAAAAGTGGTTATGACATCACCCATGACGTTACCACTTTATGGTAAAGTAAAACTTTTTGATACTTCAAAGGACGAACTACTTGAATTGTGGCAAAAAGTTATATCTGATCACGATATTTCCATACATGAAAACACCAAAGTTGAAGATATTATTCCGCAAAATGATGGAACATTCAAGGTTATGACGAACATTGGTAAAGAGTATATTTCTAACAATGTTCTTATCGCAATCGGTCGAAGAGGAAGTCCAAGAAAATTAAATATTCCAGGTGAAGTGTCGAAGAAAGTTGCCTATAGATTGTTAGAACCAGAAAGAATAAATGATATGAACATAATTGTTGTGGGTGGAGGTGATTCGGCTATTGAATCTGCTTTATTATTATCTGATAATAATAGAGTTACTCAATTGGTTAGAACAGATACCTTAACCCGGTGCAAACCGAGAAATAGGAAAGATATACTTGTGGCTCATGAAAATGGTGAAGTTGATTTAAAATTTAATTCCAGCTTAATTGAAATTATGGACGATTCATGTATGGTGAAAATTGATGACGTCACTCATGAAATAAATAACGATTTAGTTTACATTTTTGCAGGAGGTATTTTGCCAACGGCATTTTTAGAAAAACCAGGAGTGAAAATCACCAAACGTTTCGGTTATATAATGAAAAGTCATAAATAGGATGATTTGAATAAAGTATTGGTAAATAGCATTTTGATCTTTTTATGCTTTGTAACGATAAGTTACGGACAAATATCTCCTGGTGATTTATCAGAAGCGCATAAAGATTTAGAAGGAATGAGTAATTGTACGCAATGTCACGAATTAGGAGAGAAAGTTCTCAATAGTAAATGTTTGGAATGTCATAAAGAAATTCAGTCTTTAATTAATAATAATGAAGGTTTTCATGCTAGCTCTGAAGTAAATAAGCAAGATTGTTTTAAATGTCATAGCGAACATCACGGACGAAAATTTGATATGGTAAGATTTGATCAAGATAACTTTAATCATAATACAACTGGCTATAAGCTAGAAGGGCAGCATGATGTTATAGATTGTCGCGAATGCCATCAGCCTGATTTTATTGAAAATACAGACATAAAAAAAAGAAAAAATACGTTTTTAGGCTTACAACAAGAATGTTTGACCTGTCACGATGATTATCATCAACAAACCTTACCTAAAGACTGTAAGCAATGTCATGATTTTAAAGCTTTTGAACCAGCTTCAAATTTCGATCATACGAATGATACAGAATATGCTTTAAAAGGTAAGCATATCGATGTAGAATGTATAGAATGTCATCAAAAAACAACTATAAACGGACTAGATTTTCAAGAATTTAGTGACATAGCTTTTAATGATTGTGTGTCTTGTCATGACGATCCACACAATAGCCAGTTGTCTGGCGAATGTGCTCAATGTCATACAGAAACATCGTTTTCATTTTTTCAGGGTCAGGATGAATTTAACCACAACACTACCGATTTCAATCTTAAAGGAAGTCATAAGAACATTGACTGTTTTGCTTGTCACAAAGAAACCGATAACCCTAAACTAGTGTTTCTAGACAATATCAATATTGATGAAAATAATTGTGTAAAGTGCCATGATGATGCACATGAAGGTAAGTTTGGATTGGATTGCGCCAAATGCCATAAAGAAACAAGCTTTTTATCAATTAAGAACATAAATAATTTTGATCATAGTGTTACTGATTATTCTTTGGAAGGCAACCATCTTCAAGTGGATTGTAAACAATGCCACGCCGGACGCTACACAAAAGTCATTGATTTTTCAGCATGTCAAAAATGCCATGACGATTATCACATGGGTGAATTTGCTGAAAACAACATATCACCAGATTGTATTGAATGCCATTCTTTACAGGAAGGTTTTGGTTATAGTTTATATACTTTAGAACAACATCAAGAAGCCGATTTTCCTTTAAAAGGAGCTCACGTCGCAACAGCTTGTTATGCTTGTCATGTAAGTGAAGAAAAGGAACGATGGACGTTTAGAGAGCTGGGTTCAAATTGTGTGGATTGCCATAATGATATCCACGAAAATTATATATCAGACACCTTTTATCCGAATCAAGATTGCACAGCGTGTCATGTAAATGATACATGGTCTAGCATCAATTCGTTTGACCATTCTAATACAGAATGGCCGCTTGAAGGGAAACACCAACAAGTAGCCTGCCTCGAATGCCATTTCATTGAAAATGAAAATAATAAATCTGAAATTACACAGAAGTTCACCGATTTGGATACCGACTGTATCGCATGTCATGACAACGTTCATGACAATGATTTTGCAATAAATGGAATAACTGATTGTATGAGATGTCATGTAACCACGAGTTGGATGCCTGAAAATTTTAATCACAATGCCACAAATTTCCCTCTAGAAGGTAAACACACTGACCTTGACTGTAGAGCTTGTCATATAAGCACTATAGTTAACGGTAAAGAAGAAATAGTATATCAATTAAACAAATTCGAATGTATCGATTGTCATCAATAATATTATGCCTTTTTTCGGTTGCATCTATTTATGCACAGTCTCCTCATGGAGATAAGCTGAAGGTGAATTGTAATCAATGTCATAATCCGTCTGGTTGGGAAATGGACGTGTATTTGATGCGTTTTGATCACAATAAAACAGAATTTAAACTTGAAGGCGCGCATACACAAACAGACTGTAAAGCATGTCATACGAGTTTAGTGTTTGATGAAGCTCCTAATCAATGTGCTTCTTGTCATAATGATATACACAGTTCTTCTGTTGGAAATGATTGTATAAGGTGTCATACATCAAATACGTGGTTGGTAGATAATATACCAGAAATTCATGAAGAAAATGGCTTTCCTCTCATTGGCTCACATGGAAGTTTAAGTTGTGTTGATTGTCATTCGTCTGAAACTAATTTAAGGTTTGATAATATTGGAAATGAGTGTATCAGTTGTCATCGAGAAAATTATTTAACAACAGAAAACCCAGATCATAGTAATTTTTCAATTGATTGTCTAGAGTGTCATAACCCAATCGGTACAGTTTGGGAAACCGATAACGTAGGTGATCATGATTTTTTTCCGCTGACTTTAGGGCATGATAATTTAGATTGTATTCAGTGTCATATAACAAATGATTTTTCCGATGCAGATCCAAACTGTGTGAGTTGCCATCAAAGCGATTATGATACAACTACAAACCCGAGCCATAATGATGTTGGCTATTCGACAGATTGTGCGTCCTGCCATACCACGAATCCAGGTTGGACACCAGCGACTATAGATCACGATTTTTTCCCATTAACGCTTGGTCATGATATTCAAGATTGTACGCAATGCCATACGACGGCGAATTATTCAGATACAGATCCAAATTGTGTAAGTTGCCATCAAACAGATTATGATGGTTCAACAGACCCAAATCATAGTGATGCACAATTCCCAACGAATTGTGTGACCTGTCACACCACTAATCCAAATTGGACACCAGTAACTTGGAATCATAACGATTTCTATCCGTTAAATGGAGCACATGCATTAATAGTAAGTGATTGTCTTGCGTGTCATAGTGCTGGTTATACAAACACACCAAATACTTGTGTTGGTTGTCATTTAGATGATTATAACGCTACAACTAATCCGAATCATAATGGCGCTCAATTCCCAACCGATTGTATGGAGTGTCATAATGAAACAGTTTGGGAACCTTCTACATTTGATCATGATGGCCAATATTTTAGAATCAATAGTGGCACTCATGATGGTGAATGGAATTCATGTATTGATTGTCATACTGATGCTAATGACTACTCAGTTTTTACTTGTATAACATGTCATACACAGAATGAAACTGACAATGATCATAGTGAAGTTAATGGATATATTTATGAGAGCAACGCATGTTTAGGATGTCATCCTGATAGCTAATTAAACAAGATGAAATGTAAATTTATATTCATATTGTCTTTTGCCATCATTTGTTTTCATACTAATGCTCAAGACAACGAGTATATACTTGAAGGGAAAGTCACATTTATAACGTCTAAAAATGTTTATGTGAAATTTGATAACACACAAATGATTAAAATTGGAGATACTTTAAGAATATCTAATAATAAACCATGCTTGTTAGTTAATAATAAATCTTCAAGCTCTGTAGTGTGCACTAAAATCAATGATTGTGATATCGAAAAAGATACAATTGTTCTGTGTCAATATAGTCTTGTTAATGACGCTGTAATTGAAGAAGAGGCTATTGTTGAAGATATTGGTATTAGCTATAATGATTCAATTAAAGCAATCAATATTAAACCTAAAGAATTTGAGTATACCGAAAAAATTAAGTCTCGCTTATCTGTTGCAAGCTATAGTACGCTTTCGGATCTTAGAGATGACAATCATAGAATTGTTTCGCGTTTTTCATTGTATGCAGATCATATTAACCACTCTAAATTCTCTTTAGAAACTTATCTAAATTATAGAAAAAATATTAGCTCAAATAATGCTAGAAGCTCTCGAAATGATAACGCAATAAGAGTGTTTAATCTGGCATTGAAATATGATGTAGATTCTACACTATCGATTGCTCTTGGGCGGAAAATTAATTATAAAATATCTTCTCTTGGTGCTATCGATGGAATGCAAGCTGAAAAGTTCTTCGGAAAGAATTATGTTGGTGTCATAGCAGGTTTCAGACCAGATATTTTTGATTTTGGATTCAATTCTGACTTATTACAATATGGAGCATATATTGGAAGACTCACCGATAATGAAAATATACGATCCCAAACCACATTGGGTATAGCGGAACAAAGAAATAATGGTGAAGTTGATAGGCGTTTTACGTATCTCCAGCATTCAAGTACGCTTTTTAAAAAATTGAATTTTTATGTAGCTTCTGAATTGGATATATATAATAAACTAAATGATTCTCTTAGCAATAGCCCAAGACTGACTAATTTATATGTTACAGCACGTTATCGCTTTAATAGAAAAATTAATTTGTCGCTATCGTATGATTCAAGAAAACGTATTATTTATTATAAAACGTATGAAACAAATATTGAAGAATTATTAGATGAAGATATAGCTCGCCAAGGTTTTAGAGCACGGCTCAATATTAAACCATTTAAGAATGTATTTAGTGGTTTTAGTTACAGTAAACGATTTCAAAGCGACAATCAAAATAAATCTGATAATCTTTATGGTTATGTTAGTTTTTCAAAATTGCCAAGAATAGAAGGAAGGGTGTCTTTAACTTATAATAAGAATTCAACTAACTATTTGGAAAGTAATATTGCTTCTTTGCGGTATTCAACAGCATTTTTGGATGATAGATTAAATGCTGATTTCTACTATAGATTTGTGGATTATAAATACAAAAGTACTGTTCCAGATTTTTCTCAGCATTATGTTGGAACCTACCTGTCTTACTACATTGACCGATCATTAATTGTTAGTCTTTCAGGAGAATATTCAACTTATAACGGAGAAAATAATTATCGAATAAATACACGGATAATAAAACGATTTTACAGACTACGAAAAAAATAAAATTATGAACTCAAAAATGAATACATCAATTCTTATTATGACGGCTTTAATGTGCATTTCCTGTAATAAGAACCCAAAGGTAATAACTGAAACATCTGAGGATAATGACTCAGTAAAATCATCTGGTATATTTTCAGAATCAGAAACACCTCAATCAGATTTAAATGTTGACTATAATGCAACACCATTTTCCGAAGGCTTACATAAAGTGGTTGTTAATGAAGTATTACCAACAACAAAATATGTTTACTTGAATGTTAATGAAGGGGATAAACAATTTTGGATTGCAACAGGGAAAATGGAAGCTAAAGTAGGTGATACCTATTTTTACAAAGGAGGATTACTTAAAACTAATTTTGAAAGTAAAGAGTATAATCGTGTTTTCGAAACGGTATACCTCGTTACTAATTTGGTAGCAGAACAACATGGAAATACTACTGATAAAGTTAATATTGGTGAGTATTCCGAAGCAAAACAAAAGAGGCCTACTAAAGTTGTTATAGAGACACATGCAGATAAGGTAATACAACACAAAGGCTCAATTAAAATATCTGAATTGGTCGCAAATCAAAAAAAATACGAAGGAAAAACTGTGCAATTAACAGGCACATGCACTAAGATAAATGCAGGAATTATGAACAGAAACTGGATACATCTTAAGGATGGGAGTAAAGATGATTTCGATTTAGTAATTACATCCGATGCATTTGTTCCAGAAGGCTCTTCGATTACTATTAAAGCACTTGTCACCTTAGATAAAGATTTTGGAGCAGGTTATCATTATGATTTGATACTAGAAAATGGAGTGCTTATTAAGTAATTGCTTTGTATTTGCGCTTTTTAAGATAAGCCAACACACTTATTACAATGATGCAAGCAACAACGATGTACACCCATTTTGGAATAGGTACAGAGTCTCCAGTAGCGTAAGAATGTAAACCAGATAAATAGTAGTTGACACCATAGTAAGTCATAACGACTGTTGCGAGTCCAAAGATGGTAGAAACGTTATAGACAAACAAACTTGTTAATTTTGGAATAATCCTCATATGCAATATAAAAGCATAAACTAGAATAGTAACCAATGCCCAAGTTTCTTTAGCATCCCATCCCCAATATCTTCCCCAAGATTCATTTGCCCAAACACCTCCTAGATAAGTACCAACACTCACCATCACCAATCCACCAAATATGGTTAATTCACTTATATAGGACATTTCAGTAACAATTCTTTTAACTCTATCTTTATTTGAATCAGTTATAAAAACCATCAATATGAGATTGATGAGTCCGATGATTGCTCCTAACATTAAAAAACCATAACTACCTGCTTCTAACGATACATGTATGGTTAACCAATACGATTTTAAAACAGGAACCAAAGGTGTAATTTCAGGATCGAGAAAACTCATCATTGAAACTAATAGTATGGTTGATGCTAATACCATTGTAGCTGCCAAACCACCAAAAGATTTTCTAGTAAAAAGAACACCCGCTAAGGTTGTTGTCCAAGCAATATAAATCATAGACTCATAACCATTACTCCAGGGTGCTCTTCCAGAAATATACCATCTTAAGCTAAGACCTATAGTATGCATTAAAAAGCCAATAATAACAAGTGCAAATAATATTGTGTACACTTTTTTAAGCTTAATATTTGGTTTAAAAACTGATAGAAATAGAAAGAACAGAAATGCTAATCCTATAAAAAAGTAGAATGCAGCTAATCGATTAAAAACGTTAAAATTATTAAGAAATACTTCAGCACTTATTTTAGATGAAGAAGGTAAAACAGCTGTGCCATTCTTTGCTTGGTACGCCTTCAGTTCATTTAACAAATTATTTGCATCACTATAGTTGTTCGTTTTTATTCCATTTTTGAGTGCAGTTCCGTAAGCATCGAAAAATTTATTAGCAATATGACTTTCATGACTATCATTTCCATGAGTATATCTTGCAATCCAAGTATTGTTTTTATCACCTTCAACTGGAATAATTTTTAATAAGTTGCCAGAAAAGACCATGCTTAAAATGTTAAGCCTTTCGTCGATTTTTAATAATTCTTTTTCATAAACGCCTCTGTCTTTTGGGTTTAAATCATAAACTCTTCTCACTTCAGCTCTTAACTTATACTCGCCTTTTTCATTGAAGAAATCTTTATATGAAGCATAATTTGTAGAAACGCCTAGCTGTTTATGGATGTCTTCGTGCTTTCCTAA
Organism: Psychroserpens sp.; assembly: GCF_036960315.1. Taxonomy (NCBI): domain Bacteria; kingdom Pseudomonadati; phylum Bacteroidota; class Flavobacteriia; order Flavobacteriales; family Flavobacteriaceae; genus Psychroserpens; species Psychroserpens sp. The sequence continues at coordinate 83,408 of NZ_JBALVR010000007.1, forward strand.
TTTTATTATTTTAACATCGTTCCACGTACTGCTATTAACAAACATGCTTAACATAACCTGATCAGCATTTAATCCATCTAAGCTCTCTTTACGATATAATTTTCGCATGATTTCCCGTGATAACGTATGGATAGGCTTCATCCTTCCTTTGAGATCCTGCACAACAAGTTTACTGAATTTATCGGCATGTTCTTCATTAACGGCATGAGTTATATGAGTCTTACTTTCCTGAGATTGTGCCGATAAATTTGAAATTGAGCATGTTAAAAATAGCAATAAAATAAAAGTTCCGCTTTTGGCTCTTATCTTCTTTATCTTCTGAATAACTTGATGAAATCTTGTATTCTTACTAAAAAAAGTAAGAATTAAACCAATGGTTAATAAACCATATCCAATGTAGGAGATGAGCGTTCCCCAATAATCATGGTTAACACTTAAATACGTGCCTTTTTCATCTTTATCAAAAGACGATTGAAAAAAACGATAGCCTTCATAATTCAAAATATTGTTCATGAAGATTCTGAAATCTCTCTTCACATCTTTTCTGTGGTCAAGTAATACAACATCACTGGCATAAGATGACGCACTATTGGTTCCAGGATACTTATCGAGAATAAATTTGTTTAATTGTATTGAAAAAGGCAAGTTAATATCCTTTGAACCGTATGATAAGGCTATACTTGTAGTGTTAAACTCTAAAATTTTTACTCTTCCAGATGAGCCTCTACTTCCATAAATAATGACTTCTTTGCTGTGTCCATTTACAGAAACATCCATTACTAATGCCGTGATGCTTTCATTTTTTACTTTAACGGCTTCAGATTCTATGCTGACAGTCGCATTGTTGTTAAACTCAGAAAACACAAAGTTGTTAATCCCATCTGAGTATAAAGAACGAAGTTTTAACGGGCTATAATTGCCTGAAGGACGAATGGTGTCTTTCTTTTGCGTGGCCATAACCATTTGAGTAAGTGGTCTGTTATATTTGAGTCCTAAAGAATCATTAGAATAATCAATATTTATAGCTCCTGGTAGTTCACTTTTTTTGAAATTATAAACAACATTTCTGATGCGTTTTGTTTCTCCACTACTGATAAAGTAATTTTCCCTGCCATTTAATCCTGCAACTACAATTTTTAGAGTAGGTTTTCCATTAATTGTGGAACTCAGAATCTGAGTAGGATTTGGTACAAACTTTTTTACGTTGACTTCGATTAAATCACTATCTATTAAATACGATTCACTCCAATTGTTATTGCCTAAGGAAGCAAAAAGTACAGGCTCATTAAAGTCATATGATTTACCATCTTTATTGACCTTAAACTTTAAATGGGTGTCAGATGACAAAAAACTATTTGATGAATCGCTTTCTCGTATATGCATCATACCTTCAAAGCCAAAATACCTTGTAATACCAGCACCAAGTAAAATGATTATTATTGCTGAATGAAAAAGTAATAATGACCATTTTTTCTGCGGAATCATCCTAAATTTAAAGATGTTCACTACAATGGAAATACTGAATAAAAGTAATAGGAGTTCAAACCACCAAGCCTTAAAGATGACTTTTTGAGCAGCACTAGTGCCAAAATCATTTTCTATAAATGTAGCAATAGCGATGGAGGCTGCAAATAATAAGATATAAAGACCAGCAGCTCTAGTATTAAAAATTGGCTTAGAGTACTTGATAATTGCGACATACAATTTCTTCATAGAATCGTAATTAGTTAGATTATAATTGATGCTAATTCAGAATCGTGAATACATAATTCGGAAATAGCATAGGGTACTTATTTAATAAACAACTAAGTCGATGAGATTACGTAGATCATTTATAAAGATTTTAGATCTTCAAAGAAGTGTGGGTTAATCTGAAATAGGTGAGATGCTAAGTGACTATAAAACACCTTCACATTTGCAGGCTATTTTTAGTGAGATTATCGATTTATGTATCAAACAGAAATTTAAACTTCTGTTAAACAAAATTAGATGTAGTTGAAATTTTATACCTTTGTGGTTAGTATGAATCAAGTATTCCATAAAATATTGTCATTACTAATGGCTTTTGTAGTGTTGTTTTCTACAATGTCATTCACTGTTGATATGCACTATTGTGGGGATACATTGGTAGAAACGGCTGTGTTCCATAAAGCAAAAGGATGTGGAATGGAAATGGCAAATCCTTCTGCTGAAGGTTGTGCTATAACTAAAAAGAACTGTTGTAACGACGAACAATTAGTAGTTGATGGTCAAGACGAATTACAACTATTAGTCGATAAAATTTCTTTTGAACAACACCTATTTATAGCTTCATTTGTTTACACTTACATTAACCTTTTTGAAGGTTTTGATAACAATGTGTCTTCTTATGAAGAATACAAACCACCGCTCGTCATAAGGCAACTCTACAAGACTGACGAGACTTATTTAATTTGATTTTTAAACTTTAGACTATAATGTCCTATGGATGTATTCCATTAGGATAATTTCCTGTATTAGGTGTTGTGGCAACACCAATGTCTAACTGTTTAATATTCAAAGCAAATGCTAAATAAAAGCATCAAATTTTTAATAGAAAATAAACTCGTAGCAGTTTTAATGCTCGTTCTATTTATAGGATGGGGAATTATACACGCACCTTTTAATTGGGAAACAGGGTTTTTACCAAGCAATCCTGTTGCGGTAGATGCCATTCCTGATATTGGCGAAAATCAGCAAATTGTATTTACAAAATGGGAAGGTCGTTCGCCACAAGATATTGAAGACCAAATTACGTACCCATTAACTACCTCTTTATTAGGAATTTCAGGAGTTAAGACAATTCGTAGTTCCTCAATGTTTGGTTTTTCAAGTATCTATATCATTTTTGAAGAAGATGTAGATTTCTATTGGAGCAGAAGCCGAATACTCGAAAAACTAAATTCATTGCCAAACAATTTACTTCCCGATGAGGTTAATCCATCATTAGGTTCTGATGCGACAGGATTAGGTCAAATATTTTGGTATACTATTGAAGGTCGTGATGAACAAGGTAATGTAACAGGAGGTTGGGATTTACACGAATTAAGAAGCATACAAGATTATTATGTAAAATATGCGCTTTCATCTGCAAGTGGTGTTTCAGAGGTTGCTTCAATTGGTGGCTATGTACAAGAATATCAAGTGGACGTTAACCCAGAATTGATGCGTCAATATAACATTGGTTTAAACCAAGTTGTAAAAGCAGTAAAGGAGAGTAATAAAGATATTGGCGCACAAACATTAGAAATTAATCAAGCAGAATATTTAGTGCGTGGCTTAGGCTATATAAAGTCAATTTCAGACATAGAAAATGCGGTTGTTGTTTCAGAAGATTTTACAGCCATAAAAATAAAAGATATCGCAAAGGTTACACTTGCGCCTAAAGCAAGACGAGGTATTTTAGATAAAGAAGGAGCAGAAGTTGTTGGTGGTGTTGTTGTAGCAAGATATGGTGCAAACCCATTAGAAGTAATTAATAATGTAAAATCCAAAATAAATGAATTAAGCGCAGGCTTACCTTCCAAAGTATTAAAAGATGGTAGCACGTCTCAACTCACAATAGTGCCTTTTTATGACAGGTCAGAACTCATTAAAGAAACATTAAACACACTTAACGAAGCGTTGACATTAGAAATACTCATTACCATTTTAGTTATCATTATTATGGTGTTTAACCTTCGTGCTTCGATACTTATTTCAGGCTTACTACCTGTTGCTGTTTTAATGGTTTTTATAGCAATGAAACTCTTTGGTGTAGACGCTAATATTGTTGCTCTTTCAGGAATTGCTATTGCTATTGGAACTATGGTTGATGTAGGTGTTATTCTTTCAGAAAATATAATTAGGCATTTAGAAGAAAACAAAGATAAGACACCTATAAATGAAGTCGTTTATAATGCTACAACAGAAGTTTCAGGAGCTATTATAACGGCTGTTTTGACAACTATAATTAGCTTTATTCCTGTATTCACATTGATTGGAGCAGAAGGGAAATTATTTAGACCATTAGCGTTTACTAAAACCTTTGCTTTAACAGCTTCCATAATTGTTGCCTTATTTTTAATTCCACCTTTTGCTTCGTTTTTATTTAAAAAGAGGAGCATTAAAAAGGTTTCAAGGTTTGTTATCAATAGTGCCCTAATCCTATTAGGAATAACAGCACTAATTTATGGGTATTGGCTTGGGGTTATTCTTATAGGTTTTGGAGTATCATCCATTTTAAAATCACAACAAAAGATTACAGAAAAGCAAGCAAATTATAGTAATATCATAATTTCAGTTTCAGCAATTATATTTCTCTTGGCTGAGTATTGGCGACCTTTAGGTGTTGATAAAAGTATCTTTTGGAATCTTGTTTTTGTCTCTATTATTTGCTTTGGACTTTTAGCTGTTTTTACATTATTCAGAAGGTATTACACACGAATATTAAATTGGGCTTTAGCTAATAAATTACTATTTCTATCTATTCCTACTGCTATTGTCATTTGTGGATTTTTAATAATGAAAAACACAGGTAAAGAATTTATGCCTTCACTTAATGAAGGTTCTTTTCTACTAATGCCAACATCAATGCCACATTCTGGTGTAGAAGAAAATAAACGTGTTTTACAGCAATTAGATATGGCTGTTGCAAGTATCCCTGAAATAAAAACCGTTGTTGGTAAAGCAGGACGTGTAGAATCGTCATTAGATCCTGCGCCTCTGTCGATGTACGAAAATTTAATTCAGTATAAACCTGAATATATGCTAAATGAAGATGGAGAACGCCAACGCTATAAAGTAAATGATGATGACTTATTTGAATTAAAAGATGGTCGTTTTATCGCAAACCCAAATACTACAGAAAATGTCACCTTGAGCGCTGTCGAAAGATCTCAATTAATCGAAGACAATGATGGAGCGTTTTACAGGAATTGGCGTCCGCAAATAAAATCAGCAAATGATATATGGGATGAAATCGTACGAGTAACAAAATTACCAGGCGTTACCTCTGCACCAAAGTTACAACCTATTGAAACCCGATTGGTAATGCTACAAACAGGAATGCGAGCTCCAATGGGAATAAAGGTCAAAGGTCAAGATTTAAAACAAATAGAAGCCTTTGGTATACAATTAGAAACTATTTTAAAACAAGTTGAAGGTGTTAAAACCGAAGCTGTATTTGCCGATAGAATTGTAGGTAAACCGTATTTGCTAATCGATATTGACAGGGAAAAAATTGCACGTTATGGTATATCTATACAAGACGTTCAAGATGTTTTAAAAGTAGCTGTTGGTGGTATGGAAATAACACAAACGGTTGAAGGTCGTGAACGTTATGGTGTACGTGTTCGTTATCCAAGAGAGTTGAGAGCTAATCCAACCGACTTAAAAAATATTTATGTTCCTGTTGCAAAAGGGAGTCCAATACCTTTAGGCGAATTAGCGACCATTAAATATGAACAAGGTGCGCAGGTTATTAAAAGTGAAGATACTTTTTTAATTGGCTACGTGCTGTTTGATAAGTTGAATGATTATGCAGAAGTCGGTGTTGTTGAAAATGCACAAGCCTTAATTCAATCAAAAATAGATTCAGGAGAATTAATTGTTCCAAAAGGGATTAATTACCAATTTACAGGAACGTATGAAAATCAAATAAGAGCTGAAAAAACATTATCAGTTGTAGTGCCATTAGCGTTACTTATCATCTTTTTAATTCTATACTTTCAATTTCGTTCCGTAGCAACTTCTTTAATGGTTTTTACAGGCATTGCAGTAGCTTTTGCAGGTGGTTTTTTAATGATTTGGCTATATGGTCAAGATTGGTTTTTAAATATTAATTTCTTTGGCGAAAATCTGCGAGAATTATTTCAGATGCACACTATAAATTTAAGTGTCGCTGTATGGGTTGGGTTTATTGCCTTATTCGGTATTGCTACTGATGATGGCGTTGTCATGGCTACCTATCTAACACAAACATTTGATAGAAATAAACCTACAAATAAAAAAGATATTAGAGCATCTATTGTAGAAGCAGGAGAGAAACGTATTCGCCCTTGCTTAATGACAACAGCAACAACCATATTAGCATTATTGCCTATTCTAACTTCAACAGGTCGAGGAAGCGATATTATGATTCCAATGGCTATACCAAGTTTTGGAGGTATGCTTATCGCATTAATCACATTATTTGTTGTTCCTGTTTTATACAGTTGGAAGCAAGAAATACAACTTAAAAAGAAATAAAATGAAACATTTTAAATCATACATAAAAGCAGTCTTTGTTCTTTGTTCTTTCCTCTTTGTTCTTAAAGGAAATGCACAGCAATTGGAAACTCTAATTGAAGAAGGGTTAGCAAATAATCCTGAAATTCAAACTTTTGAATTCAAACATCAGGTTGCAAAAGAAAAAGTTAACGAAGTCAACACACTTCCTAACACTCAAATAGGCGTAGGCTATTTTGTAAGTGAGCCTGAAACACGAACAGGAGCGCAACGGTTTAAGATTTCTACTAAACAAATGTTGCCTTCATTTGGTTCAATCACAGCAAGAGAAAACTATAAAAATTCTTTGGCAGATGCGGTTTATGAAGATGTGGCCATTGCAAAAAGAAAGTTGGTAGCATCAATTTCGCAGTCTTACTACAGCTTATACGCTTTAAAAGAAAAACAAGCGATTTTAGATGAAAACATAGCCTTACTTAAAACCTATGAAGAATTAGCATTGACCTCTGTTGCCGTTGGGAAAGCATCAGCAGTAGATGTATTGAGATTGCAGATGCGACAAAATGAATTGGAGCAGTTAAAACAAATTTTAGAACAAGACTATTTAGCTGAACTAACCAACTTTAACAAACTATTAAATAGAGATAAAAACGCACAAGTAATTATTGCCAATAAATTAGTAATGCTTTCTGAAAACAACTTAATCAATTCAGAAAATTTAGCCTTACATCCTGAATTATTGAAATATGACAAACTCTACAAATCGGTTGAGCAATCCGAATTATTAAATCAAAAAGAGAGCAGCCCAATGTTAGGTTTTGGATTAGATTATATAGCAGTTTCCGAAAGACCAAATATGAATTTTAGCGATAACGGAAAAGATATTATAATGCCAATGATAAGTATTTCTATTCCGATTTTTAATAACAAATACAAATCGAAAACCAAGCAGAATGAGTTACAACAACAAGAGATTTTGGCGCAAAAAGAAAACCGATCAAATACGTTAGAAGCCTTGCTTGACAAAGCTATTAGAAACAGTAATTCGGCAAGAATAAGTTACAATACACAAACTAAAAATTTAAAACAGGCAAAAGATGCCGAAACTATTTTAGTTAAAAGCTACGAAACAGGAACAATAGATTTTAATGATGTTTTGGACATTCAAGAATTACAGTTAAAGTTTCAAATCAACCAAATAGAATCTATCAAAAAAAAGTATTTGCAAACAACAATTATTAACTATCTAACTAATTAAAAATCAATTACAAACTCAATTAAAATGAACTTTTCAAAGAAAAACCACGAATTCAAAACCAAAAATTTAAATGTTATGAGTAAAAAAGTAAAAACAATTTTAGGAATTTTAGTATTAGGGTTAATGCTAACAATAGTATCGTGTAAAGATGCTAAAAAAGAGGATGTTACTACCAAAACAGAGCAGGTAGAAAAGAAAGAATACGCATCTGCTTATGTGTGTCCAATGCATTGTGAAGGTAGCGGAAGCGATATAGCAGGGGAATGTCCAAAATGTGGAATGGATTACGTGAAAAATAAAGATGCGGCTACCAAAACAGAGCAAGTTGAAAAGAAAGAGCACGCCTCTGCGTATGTATGCCCAATGCATTGTGAAGGTAGCGGAAGTGATAAAGAAGGTGAATGCCCAAAATGTGGAATGACTTATATGAAAAACGAAGGCCATAAAGCAAACGGTCATAAACATTAATTAATCTAAAATTTAGAAAATGAATCAAATTCTTCACATTAAAAACATGGTTTGTAACCGTTGTATATCAACGGTTTTAGAAGAATTTAATGTGTTAGAACTTAATGTGAAATCTATTGAACTGGGTCTTGTCGAGTATGAGGCAATGGAGGATTTAACAAAATTATTAAAATTGGAAACGGCTTTAAAGTCACATGGATTTGAAATTATAAGAGAAGAATCTAAAACAGTAATAGAAGCTATAAAAATAGCACTTGTAACGAAGTTGGAAACTGACAATGCTGATAATCTCACTTATTTTTTGTCGAAAAGATTTGATAAATCCTATTCAGTTTTAAGTAAACTGTTTAGTAAGACAGAAGGAGTAACTATTGAGAAATATGAAATTCAACTCAAAATCGAAAAAGTTAAAGAACGCATTCAGCATCAAGAATATAATTTTTCAGAAATTGCTTTTAGTCTGAATTATAATAATAGTAGCCATTTGGCCAAACAGTTTAAAAGCATCACTGGAATGTCGATGACTCAATATAAAAAATTACAAGATTGGAACAGAAAAGCATTTGACCAAATTGTATAAAAATTAATCATAATTAGAAAAACAACTTTTGTCCAACAATAATACTTTAGCGTTGAATTTTAAACTTACATAAAATGAAACACAGTTATCACATACACGGAATGACTTGCAACGGTTGTCGCAGTCATGTTGAAGAAATACTTTCTAAAGTAAAGGGCGTTTTAACAGTTACTGTTGATTTAGAAAAGGCAGAAGCAACGATTGAAATGGAACCACATATTGCACTAGAAAAGTTTCAAGACGCTCTAAAAAATGATGGAGGAAGCTACAGCATTCATAAGTCAGGAGAACATCATCATATTAAAGAAGAAAAAGAAGAACAACAAAAAGGGAAAGGAACAGGTACATTTTATTGTCCAATGCATTGCGAGGACGATAAAACCTATGATAAAGCGGGAGATTGCCCAGTTTGTGGAATGGACTTGGTAGAAGAAAGAAGTATAGTTTCTTCAAGTACTCAATTTACATGTCCAATGCACCCAGAAATTGTAAAGGACGAACCAGGTTCTTGTCCTATATGCGGAATGGATTTAGTGCCATTAGAAGCAGATGTTTCAGAAGAAGATAAAACCTATAAAAAGCTATTAAAAAAGTTTTGGATGGCAGTGGTCTTTACCGTTCCGATATTTCTAATTGCAATGTCCGAAATGTTAGATAGCAATCCGTTGTATGCCATTGTAGATCAGAAAACGTGGAATTGGATTCAGTTTGTATTATCAATTCCTGTTGTGTTTTTTGCCACTTGGATGTTCTTTAAACGTGCTTGGACATCAATAAAGACAATGAACCTAAATATGTTTACTCTCATAGGAATTGGTTCAGGAATAGCATGGGTGTTTAGTGTATTTGCTATGTTGTTTCCAGATGTGTTTCCAGAAGATTTTAAAACTGCTGACGGTAATGTATTTGTTTATTTTGAAGCAACAACTGTCATTCTCACATTAGTATTGTTAGGACAATTATTAGAAGCAAGAGCACATAGTCAAACAAGTGGTGCCATAAAGGAGTTGTTAAAATTAGTACCAGCAACGGCAACGTTAGTTTCAGATGGAGAAGACAAAGTAATTGCAATTGATAACATTGAAAAAGGCAATCTATTACGTGTAAAACCAGGAGAAAAAATACCTGTAGATGGCAGTATTGTAGAAGGTCATAGTAGTATAGATGAATCTATGATTACTGGTGAACCTATTCCTGTTGATAAAGCAGTGCATGATAAAGTAAGTTCAGGAACAATCAACGGTACAAAATCATTCGTAATGAAAGCTGAAAAAGTAGGTTCAGAAACCTTGCTTTCTCAAATCATTCATATGGTGAACACCGCAAGTCGTTCAAAAGCCCCTATTCAAAAGTTAGCGGATAGAATAGCTAAATACTTCGTCCCTATTGTATTACTTGTTTCTGTAATAACATTTACAGTTTGGGCTGTGTTTGGTCCCGAACCAGCTTATGTTTTTGCATTTGTAAATGCAATAGCTGTATTAATTATTGCTTGCCCTTGTGCATTGGGTTTAGCAACGCCAATGTCTGTTATGGTCGGTGTTGGTAGAGGCGCGCAATCTGGTGTTTTGATTAAAAATGCAGAAGCATTAGAAAGAATGAATAAGGTTGACACCCTTATTGTAGATAAAACAGGAACGATTACAGAAGGAAAACCATCAGTTGAAAACGTAATAGATACAGATGGTGTAGAAGAAACAACTTTAATACAATACATAACATCCTTAAACCAATATAGCGAGCATCCTTTAGCGGAAGCAATTTTAAACTATGGCAAATCAAAAAATGTTTCAATTACTAAAGTAAACGATTTTGAAGCTATAGCAGGAAAAGGAGTTATTGGTACAGTTGAAAACAAAAAAATTGCTTTAGGTAACCCTAAACTATTAGAACAATTCGCTATTTCTATTTCTGAAAGTTTAGCAAATAAAGTTGTTGCAGAACAGGAGCAAGGTAAAACGGTTTCATATATAGCAGTAGATCACGAAGCAGTAGGTTACGTTACTATTTTCGATGCTATTAAAACAACAAGCAAAAACGCTATTAAAGAACTACAAAATAATGGTGTTGAGGTCATAATGTTGACTGGAGATAATAAGAATACTGCAAAGTCGGTAGCTGAACAACTAAACCTTATACACTATAAAGCTGAATGTCTTCCAGAAGATAAACTCAATGAAATAAAAACACTACAAGAACAAGGTAGAATAGTGGCGATGGCAGGAGATGGTATTAATGATGCGCCTGCTTTAGCACAGTCCGATGTTGGTATAGCAATGGGGACAGGGACAGATGTTGCTATTGAAAGTGCTTCAATAACTTTGGTTAAAGGGGATTTACATGGTATTTTAAAAGCTAAAAAGTTAAGTCACGGCGTAGTTAAGAATATAAAACAAAATCTATTTTTTGCATTTGTTTATAATGTGTTGGGAGTACCATTAGCAGCAGGTGTTTTATATCCGATATTTGGACTATTACTCTCACCAATGATTGCAGCATTAGCAATGAGTTTTAGTTCGGTGTCAGTTATAGTAAATGCATTAAGATTAAGAAACATTAAAATATAATTATATAATCATGAAGAATTTAATAATAGTACTTGCATTAACATTATCAGTATTGAGCTGCAAAAACGAAAAAAAGGAAGCTGATCTAAAGGACCATGAAAATCATGTTACAACATCTGAAAAAGTTGAAGCACCAAAAAAGAAAGTATTAAGTCCGCATACATCTGCTATGTCAATGATTGGAGATGCCCATATTCACATAGATTATTCATCACCTGGAGTTAGAGATAGAATCATATTTGGCGGATTAGTTGGTTATGATAATGTATGGCAAGCTGGTGCACATAATGCCACTTGGATAGAAACTAATAAAGATTTAGTCATAAATGGGGTAGTTCTCTCTAAAGGAAAATATGGATTTTTCACAATTCCATCAAAAGAGGATTGGACAATAATGATTAATAAAAATTGGAATCAACATGGGAAAGATGACTATGATGAGAATGATGATGTGATACGATTTACAGTGATACCAAGTATTTCTGATGAAATTATTGAGCATTTAGAATATAAAGTAAATAAGATTAGTGAAACAGAAGGAACGATATCTCTTGCTTGGGAAAAAGTAACAATTAGCTTTCCTTTTAAAATTAATCAATAAGATGGTAAATAGGCATACAGCATTAAAAATTAGAAAAACACATCGCTATTTGGGTTTGTTTTTGGGGATTCAATTTTTGTTTTGGACTATTAGCGGTCTATACTTTAGTTGGACAGATATTGATGATATTCACGGTGACCATTTTAAAAACTTGGAATATGTGCCTAAAGCATTTAACAACCTTATTAGTCCATCAGAAATTAATATATCTGGAGGAATTAAAAGTATAGAGATGAGGGATTTAGATAATGTGCCATATTATTGGGTAAACAACTCTCAATTAGTTAATGCCATCGATGGAATAGTCAAAAAAAGTATAACAGAAAAAGAAGCTCTTTATATCGCGAAAAATTATATGAAAAGTGGTTTAGAAATAGCAGCTATTGAACAAATTAATAAGGCTGGTAAACATCACGAATACAGAGAAAAGTTATTGCCTGCTTATGTTATTTCCTATCAAACAGACGAGGCTTTAAAAGCTTATGTATCAATAAATGACGGAAAATTTCAAACCGTAAGGCATCGTAGTTGGCGATGGTTTGATTTTTTATGGATGACGCATACTATGGATTATGAGGGTAGAGATAACTTCAATACAATTGTATTAAGAGCCTTTTCACTATTAGGATTAATTACTGTTTTAAGTGGCTTTTTGTTAGGTTTTACAAGCTCCCCAACAATTAAAAAATTATTAAAAAGGAAAAATAAATAGAGATGAAGAAATATATAATTTATTCAGGAATATTAGTAGTTGGTTTGCTTTTAGGTTGGTTATTTTTTGGTAGTTCGTCTAGTAACGAGGTAGAACATAATCACAATGAAGTAGGGGAGATTAATCAAATGTGGACCTGTTCTATGCATCCACAAATAATGCTACCTGAAGCTGGCGATTGTCCTATCTGTGGAATGGATTTAATTCCTGCCGAAACAAGTGCTGAAGGGCTAAATGCTGACGAGTTTAAGCTAACCAAAAATGCTATGGCATTGGCTAACATTCAAACGTCTGTTGTTGGTAATAATACAAACAAAAATTCTACTATAAAGTTATCGGGCAAGATTGCAGAAAATGAAGACGCTAACGTTGTGCAGGCAAGTTATTTTTCAGGAAGAATAGAACGTTTAAATATTGGTTCAACAGGAGAAGAAGTAAAGCAAGGACAATTATTAGCAACCATATATTCGCCTGAATTATTTGCAGCACAACAAGAGTTAATTACGGCTTCAACACTAAAAGAGTCTCAACCTGCATTATATAAAGCGGTTCGTAATAAATTAAAACTTTGGAAAATTTCTGAAAACCAAATCAATCAAATTGAAACATCAGGAAAAGTAAAACAAAACTTCCCTATATATGCAACCGTTTCAGGAACGGTTTCGGAAAAGTTAGTTGCGCAAGGAGACTATGTAAAACAAGGTCAAGCCTTATTGAAAATCACAAACTTAAATACAGTTTGGGCTATGTTTGACGTTTTTGAAAATCAAATTGAGCTATTTAAAAAAGGGCAAGATATTACGGTTACTACTAATGCTTACCCAAATAAAAAATTAAATAAGAAGGTAGATTTTATTGATCCAACATTTAATTCAGCTACACGAACCGTTAAACTTCGAGTCGTTTTAAACAATATAAATCGTGAGTTTAAAACCGGAATGTTTGTTGAAGGCAATATTGAAAATAATAGGTCTGAAAAAGAACAGCTTTTAATGATTCCTTCATCAGCAATATTGTGGACAGGAGAACGCTCGGTTGTTTATTTGAAAACAAGTCCTAATGAACCAATTTTTGAAATGCAAGAAATAACAATAGGGAAACAATTGGGAGAGCTATACGAAGTTATTGATGGACTTAAAAGCGGAGATGAAATTGTTACCAATGGTACATTTACAGTTGATGCTTCTGCACAATTGCAAGGCAAAAAGTCCATGATGAATAAAGAAGGTGGAAAAACGATGACTGGACACGAAGGTCATCTTGGAATGGAAGATACTGCTTCAGTAGACAATGAGGATCATTCCAATATGAATAAACGAATTAAAGTATCGAATGGCTTTCAAAATCAATTGAAATTAGTTTTCAATGATTATATCAAATTGAAAGATGCTTTAGTTAATGATGATGTAAATACTGTAATGATAGAATCAAAAAGACTATTAGATAATTTATCTAAAGTTGATATGAAACTGTTAACAGATAAAGAGGGTCATAACGATTGGATGTCTCTAGAAAAAGAAATAAAAGCAGCCGCTATTTCAATTTCAAAAGGATCAGATATAAAAGCCCAAAGAAGTCATTTTAAGAATTTATCATTACAGTTAACAGGAGCTATTGAAACCTTTGGAATAAATGAAAAGGTGTATAGCCAATTTTGCCCTATGGCAGATAACAATAATGGTGCGTATTGGTTGAGTAAGGAAGAGCAAGTGTTAAATCCTTATTATGGTGATGCAATGCTTAAATGTGGAAGTGTGAAACGTGTTATCGAATAATTCTAATAATCTATATATGGATAGTAATAAAACAGATAGTATTATCAAGGATATTGTCGACTAAAAAAAACAAAACCCTTGTAATCAATTGATTACAAGGGTTTTTGCGGAGAGTAAGGGATTCGAACCCCTGGAGGTGTGACCCTCAACAGTTTTCAAGACTGCCGCATTCGACCACTCTGCCAACTCTCCTAGTGTGCTCATCAGGTATTCCCTGAATGCGGATGCAAATATAGAACCCTTTTTTATTTCTTTCAAGTAAAATCTGCTTTTTTTAAAGCCTTTGATAATGCTATTGAATTATTTTATAGAATAAACTCCTTAAAATAGATATCCTCGCCTTATTTTTGCAGAAATAGGGGCGATTCATATGACTACAATAGAAAAATTGAAATGGCGATATGCCACCAAAAAATTTGATGATTCCAAAATTCTTTCTGAAGAAAAATTAAATATACTCAAGCAAGCCTTTAATCTAACCGCAACTTCTTTTGGATTGCAAACCATTAGTTTGTTGATTATAAGAGACAAAGCTATAAGAGAAGCGTTGGTAGAACATTCTTATCATCAAAAGCAAGTTTTTGAGGCTTCTCACTTGTTGGTTATTTGTATAAAAGATAATATTCTTTCTGAAGATGTTGATGAACATTTCGATAACGTAAAAGATGTTAGAGCAACTCCCGAAACCATTTTATCGACTTATCGTAAAGATTTAAAAAAAATGATGAAAGGTATGTCTGTTAAGGAACGCCAAGATTGGTCAGTGAAGCAGGCGTATATCATTCTTGGAAACCTTATGACGGTTTGTGCTATCGAACAAATTGACGCTTGTCCAATGGAAGGTTTTACTCCTAAAGCTTACGATGATATCTTGAAATTAAAGGAAATGAACTTAAAATCGGTTCTATTATTACCTGTTGGTTATAGATCGGAAGATGATATGTTTGCAGACCTAAAAAAAGTGAGAAAACCAATCAATGAAGCAGTAATAGAACTATAATTAAAAATTTAAATGAGTTCACTATATTTGTTTTAATTACAATCGCGAGATAATTCGCATTTACCGAAAATTACAATGAAAAAAATCATATTCATTTTATTATTTGCTTTTACAATCCAATTGTCTGCTCAAGAGCAAAATTGGTTATCGGATAATAAAGTTGCTCTAAAACAATCTGAAACTCAAAATAAACCAGTTCTGGTTTTCGTGACTGATAATCAAAAGGCTGAAGCATATAAAACTTTGAAAGATCTATTATTTAATTCTGATTCTTATAATGGATGGGCTTCAAAGATGATATTATTGAAATTAGATATTTCAGATAAACAATCGCCTAATGTCCGGTTAGGAATTCACTACACGAAACAAACTAGTGCTCCTGGGTTATCATTAATTGATAAAAATGGTAAAACTATTATTGATCCTCTTGTAGATATTACTGCTCAAAATATAGAGACTTTTATCGCTCTCGTAAATTCAAAATTATAATTATAGATGCCTGGATTTGAATTATTTGGTGACCAAGAACGCAAAGAGGTCAATGATGTATTAGATAGCGGCGTTTTAATGCGTTATGGCTTTGATGGTATGCGTAACGGTCATTGGAAAGCGAAAGAATTAGAGAGTGAACTTTGTAAAACATTCCAGACAGAACATGTACAATTAGTGTCTAGTGGAACAGCTGCAGTTTCGGTTGCATTGGCATCTGCTGGAGTTGGAGCTGGTGACGAAGTTATCATGCCTTCATTCACGTTTGTAGCTAGTTTTGAAGCGATATTGATGCTAGGAGCCATTCCTGTTTTAGTTGATATTGATGACACATTGACCTTAGATCCAAAAGCTGTTGAGGCTGCAATTACTCCAAAGACTAAAGCAGTTATGATAGTCCATATGTGTGGAAGTATGGGTGATTTAAATGCACTTCAAGCTATTTGTACAAAACACAATCTTTTACTTGTAGAAGATGCTTGTCAAGCTATTGGTGGAACATATAATGGGCAACCACTGGGAAGTATTGGTGATTTAGGTTGTTTTTCTTTCGATTTTGTAAAGACCATCACTTGTGGTGAAGGTGGAGCAGTAATTACCAATAATAAGGACTATTATATCAATGCCGATCATTATAGTGATCATGGACATGACCATGATGGAAATGATAGAGGCGCAGAAACACATCCGTTTTTAGGTTATAATTTCAGAATTTCGGAATTAAACGCAGCTGTTGGTTTAGCACAAGTTAAGCGTCTACCTGAGTTTATTGCCATCCAAAAAAAGCATTATACCATACTTAGGGATGCTATTGCAAGAGTTCCAGGAGTAACGTTCAGAAAAGTACCAAAAGGAGGAGAGGAGAGTTATGCCTTTTTGAATTTCTTTTTACCAGATTTGGAAGTTGCTAGAAATGTGACTGAAGCTTTTAAAGCTAATGATATAGATGTTTGTTGGAATTATTATGATAATAATTGGCATTATATTCGAAAATGGGATCATCTTAAAAATATAAAATCTCTGTTTCCGATGTCTTCGGAAATTAAACAAGGTTTAGCTAATCTTCAGAATAAAACATTTGAGCAATCCGACCATTATATAGGTCGTAATATCTCATGCTTGATAAAATTATCTTGGACTGAAGCCGAAGTTAACGAAAGAGCGTCTAGAATGGTAGAAGTAATTGAAGCTTCAATTTAAAAGGTTTTAACCCCTTTTTATCGACTTGTAGTGTTTTTGTATGGGCTGAAAATTTGAGACTATCTTGTGAAATTTATAAATTTCAAAAAAAGTAGTTTATGAAGTCACTTTACTCGTTTATTTTTCTGGTTTTATTTGTTAGTCAATTTGCGTTTTCTCAACAATTGCCTATCGATTTTTCGGATACGAATGATGATTTTATTGCATTTGGCAATAGTAGTTTTTCAGTCAATACAGATCCGCAAGATGTTAATAATGATGTTGGTCAGTTTTTTAATGATGGTTCCAATGCTACTCAAGGCTTTTATTTAGATTTAAACCAACCAATTGACTTAGATTTTCAACAGACCATTACCTTGTCATTTTATTCATTCGATCCAAATCAGCATAATATTTTATTAAAATTAGAAAATGGAGTAAATCCAGACGTACAAGTTAAAGAAACATTTAATGTGCCTTCTCCTTCAAATTGGATGACAGTCACATTTGATTTTTCTAATGCTCAATACAGTTCAGATGGTTCACCTATTGATGCTACTGGGGCTTATAGCCGATTAACAATTTTTGTTGACGAAGCTGTCTTTGCTCCAGGAACATATTTAATTGATGATATTGATGATGGAACTGAAGGTGTAGATCCTAACGAATTGGATGTGATTTATGAAGACTTAGTATGGTTCGATGAGTTTGAAACTCCAGGAGTTGTAAATCCAACGAATTGGTTTCATCAAACCCAATTACCGGCAGGAGGAAGCTGGTTTAACGGAGAGCAACAGCATTATACTGACAGAATTGAGAACTCTTATGTTAATAGCGGTTTTTTAAATATCGTAGCTATTCAAGAAAATTTTACAGATCAAGGAGAAACAAAACAATATACTTCGGCACGATTAAATTCTAAATTTGCGTTTACTCACGGACGTGTAGATGTACGTGCGAAGCTGCCTTTTGGTGATGGAACATGGCCAGCAATTTGGACCCTTGGAAAAAACGTCAATGAAGATGGTGGTTTTTGGGATAGCCAATTTGGAGCTGTGTCATGGCCAGCTTGTGGCGAGATTGATATTATGGAGCATGGTTTGGGTGCTGTAAATCATGTGTCAAGCGCACTTCATACACCATGTGCTGGTTGTTCTGGTAATACCATGAATACAAGTTCTATGGTAATAAGCGATGTCGCCAATAATTTCCATATTTACTCAGTTAATTGGTCACCAAATCAAATTACTTTCCTGATTGATGATGTTGGATATTATACTTACAATCCAGCAGTTAAGGATGATGCAACTTGGCCTTTTTATGAAGATCAATACCTTTTACTTAATATTGCAATGGGAGGCGTTGCTGGCACTATCGACCCAAATTTCACACAGAGTAGTATGGTTATAGATTATGTAAGAGTGTTTCAAAATAACCTGAGTGTAGAGGATGCTTTTGCTAGTGCTTTTAATGTGTCACCTAATCCTGCATCAGATTATATTAACATCTCTACGGAAAAAGAGATTGACTCCGTTGAATTATATGATGTTTTAGGAAAAGTTGTTTTCAGTAAAGAAGAAGACAATCTGAAACAACTCAATGTAACAAATTTAAAATCGGGTCTTTATCTGTTGAAGATTTACTCTGGAAATCAATTTACTACAAAACGAATACTTGTAAACTAGTAATCTATGTATTCTACAATTTCCAAACCGTAACCAATCATTCCAACACGTTTGGTTTGCTTAGTATTAGAGATTAGTTTTAGCTTGTGAATGTTCAAATCATGAAGAATTTGTGCACCAATTCCGAAGTCTTTAGCATCCATACCAATACTCGGAGCCTTAACAACTTTCCCTTCAACTTGAGTCTCTTTTAAAATACTCAAACGTTTTAAAAGGTTCATTGATTGTGCTTGCTGATTGACAAATACAATAGCGCCTTTGCCCTCAGTATTAACAACTTTAAACATGTCATCTAACTTCTCATCAGCATTATTGGTAAGTGTTCCCAATATGTCATTGTTTACTAAAGTTGCATTAACTCTAGTTAATACAGGCTCATCTTTAGACCAAGTCCCTTTAGTTAAAGCGATATGAATTTGATTATTCGTGGTTTGTTGATAAGCTCGTAATCTAAACTGCCCGAAGCGGGTTTCTATATCGAAATCTTCTTTCTTTTCAATTAATGAATCATGTTCCATACGATAAGCGACCAAATCTTCAATGGAAACAATTTTTAAATTAAACTTTTTAGCAACTTTCATAAGCTGAGGTAATCTGGCCATGGTTCCGTCCTCATTCATAATTTCTACTATTACTCCAGCAGGTTCTAAGCCAGCAAGTCGTGCAAAATCAATTGCAGCTTCTGTATGACCAGTACGTCTTAAAACACCTCCATCTCTAGCTACAAGCGGAAAAATGTGTCCAGGTCTTGCTAATTCAAATGGTTTTATATTAGGATCTATAAGTGCTTGAACAGTTTTTGCTCTGTCACTTGCAGATATACCAGTAGTTACACCATTTCCTCTTAAATCAACAGATACAGTAAAGGCCGTTTCCAAAGGATCGGTGTTGTTGTTTACCATCATATTTAACTCAAGAGCTTTACATCTACTTTCAGTTAAGGGCGCACAAATGAGACCTCTACCGTGAGTAGCCATGAAGTTGATAGTCTCAGGTGTTATCTTACTTGAAGCGATTAGAAAATCACCTTCATTTTCTCTGTTTTCATCGTCAACAACAATAATAATCTTACCTTGTTTAATATCTTGAATGGCTTCTTCAATAGTATTTAACTGTATGTTTGATAGGTGTTGTGCAGTATTGGTAGTCATTATTATCTGTTTAGAAATGCAAAGATATGGCTTATTTTTTCTATGCTGAAACGTCTTTAGTGATTTTATGCCGTCTCAAAATATAAACCAATGGATAAAGGATAAACCCTAAAATGGTCCACAATATATGTTTAGAGTTATCTGATTCATTTATGTAACTGTAGAGCTTGTTATAACTTAAACTTGATATTATGGCATAAACTAAAAATAAGAATCCAGAAACTGCAGATAACTCAATAGTCGCGGAAGTTGCAGCTGGCAGTTTGTTGTTTTTAAACACGAAGTAAAGAACAAAGAGTACAACACCAATACAGAAAAACAGCAAGGCAAATTTAGAATAGGTGGTATAATCGGTAAGCTTAGATTGATAACCGTCGCCATCAACTACTTTTGGTTTGGCCAGAGGATTAGTTTCTTCTTGTATAGAACTCACTTTTAAATCCTCATTAATTTTTTTCTTCTGAAAAAAGTAGAAGACAAAATATAGTGGTAAGCCTAGTAATACAAAAATTAGGGCATTGGAAATATTGTTTTTTTCAAGTTGCTTATAAAGATTAGAATAATCTATATAAGATTTGATAAGAGCGAATAAGTATAATGCTCCCACGACAATTCCAGTAACAAACAAAGCTTGACCAATTGTTGGATAACCATTATTTTTCAAGATAGCTCCTGGAAGTATAAAAACTAATGCCATAGCATATAGGATAAATGCCAATTTGGAATTCCCTTCATAAGCATATTTCAATCTTATAGATTCTTCATAGGCATGATCTGTAAGATTACCACTATACTTAAGTTCTTGTTCTGTAATGCCTCTAGAATTTAATATGGATAGCGACGAATTTTTATATTCAATACCATAATCATACTTTCTATAATGTTTTAAGACATCAATAAGTTGTGTGTTGTCGTAATTGTTAAGCGTTATATATTCTTCTGAATCTAAAGCCAAACGGTTGGTGTTATAAGTGAGTGTTTTACTCTTGATACCAAATAGTCGCTTTAATGGCTCTAGAAGTCCTTCAGACTCAAACAAAGGTCTGTCTCTAGTAGCTCTCCGTGTTAGATATATACTTAACGGAAGCATAATTAAAGTAGATAGCCAAGTCCCTAAAATAGGATTTAAAGAGTCGTCCAGTGAACTGTTCTTTGCGAAAAGCCCAATAAAATGATAGGTCAAAAAGAGTAATATGGCGATAACCAAAGGTAAACCAATACCACCTTTTTTGATTAAAGCACCTAAGGGAGCTCCAACGAAAAACAAAATAATACAAGCCAATCCCAAAACAAATTTATCATGAAGTGCTTGCACGTGCTTGTTACGCCATTTAGTGTTGTTACCAAAGCTTTGTTTGTTGGTGCTAATAATTTGTTTTGTACTGTTTATTGTATTTCCAGCAAGATTTAATAATTGAACTTTTGTTTTGTCATTAAATAAGTCGATAATGTGTTTTCCATCAAATACAGAATCCTTTTTTGGAGAGATATTATTATTTAAAGAGGCAATGCTAGTTCTGTTGTATAGTGTTTCGGAAAAATCTTTTAGACTTTTAGATTTTTTCTCATATAGGCTATCAATGGTTTTATTTAATTGACTAACATTTAACATGTTATAGCGATTGTCATAACTCTTGTTGTCAATATCTACATCGTTTAGGCCTTCTAAATCTACATTAATAGTGTATTCCTCAAAATAACTTTTAGCGTGAGGTTTCTTTTGAGCTTGCTTTGCTTTTTTACTGAAAATTTCCTCGTAATAATTTCCTTTGTATAAGACCAACTGCAGAATATTGGAGTTTTCACTGCTCTTCAATTCGCCGCTTTCAGAAACAATTACAGTTCTGTTTTTTGTGCCATTGGAAGCTTTTTTATGAATAACGACATTTTTTAAGATCTCACCATTTTCGCCACTTTTATCTTCTACTTTAATGTTGTAATCACCAATATCATTAAATTGCCCTTTAGAAATAGCCAATGCAGGTTTAACTTGAGCAATATTTTTTCTCAGATTGTAAACATTGTAATTCGCCCAGGGTATCACATTATTAGAAAAAATAAAGGTGACGCCTGCGAGTAAAACAATAAAAACACTCAAACTCCGCATGGCACGTTGCAACGAAATACCAGTAGATTTCATAGCGGCAAACTCATAGTTCTCGGCAAATTGACCAAATACCATAATTGAAACCAACAATATAGTTAAAGGAAGTATTAACGGAATTAAAGTAGGAGTGATGTAAAGTAATAATTTCACAATGATAAAGGCGTCTAAATCTTTACCAGCCAAATCTCCAATGTATAACCAAATCGCCTGTAAAACAAAAATGAACATGAGTATTAAAAACACGCTCAAAAATGTTTTTAGGTAGGTCGTAAGTATGTACCTATCTAGTATTTTCATAAAGGGATTGGTTAACCTTAATCTAGATTATTGATGTAATAACCTTTGTACTTTGATTTGTCAAAAGTAAATAAGGTTTTCGAAATTGGTTCGTTAGTTTTAAAAGAATTAACAGTTAAGGTAGTTTTGGTGCCATTTTTACCAATCTCAATAAGTCTGTAAATGTGTTTCGTTTTGGCATCAACACCTAAAAGTACTTCCCTAATCTCAGCATTTGTATCTATAGGCTTTAATTTTACAAATTGAATTTTTCGTCCCTTAACATCCTGAATGATATCCATATCATAAGTATATCCATCCTTGTAAAAAGAGATCATCTTACTAGGTGTTATGGTGTTTTCGTCTTCCGTATTATCTGAAGAAATAGTGACTTCTTCATCTTCAGGGCTAATAGTATAGAGTTTTTCACCGTCAAATAAACGTGTCACACCTAAGATGTTTAGAATATACTTATCACCTTGCATCACAACATCACCACGGGTTTCTTGCTTTATGTTTTCGCTTAAATTTTCTAATATATACTTAAAATCTATTGACATGTTTTTATAAGCACTTGCTTTATTATAAACTTCGTTGAGCAAAGCTTCTGCTTTTTTTGAATCTTGAGAAAATCCAAAACCTCCTATTAAAAAAGCTAATACTACAATTATCTGTTTCATGATATTTATGTTTTATATATTCGGAAATATCCGTTGTATTTAAATTTCGCTTGCTAATAATTGGTCAAGAGCTACTAAATCTGGTACTAATACCTGGCGTGCTTTACTACCTTCAAAACCACCAACAATTCCGGCTGCTTCCAGTTGGTCAATTAAACGCCCAGCTCTATTGTAACCTAATTTTAGTTTTCGTTGTAATAAAGATGCCGAACCTTGTTGTGCTGTCACAATAATTTCTGCTGCTTCTCTAAACAACTTGTCTCTATCGTCAATGTTATTATCAAGACCTGTGCCACTTTCTTCACCAACATACTCTGGTAGTAAATAAGCCTCAGGATAGCCTTTTTGTCCGCCAATAAATTCGGTAATTCTTTCTACTTCTGGCGTGTCAACAAAAGCACATTGAATTCGTGTTATTTCATTTCCGGAGGTATATAACATATCACCACGACCAATTAATTGATCTGCTCCAGAGCCATCCAAAATGGTACGCGAATCAATTTTAGACGTTACTCTAAATGCGATACGTGCTGGGAAATTCGCTTTAATAATACCAGTAATCACGTTTACAGATGGACGTTGAGTAGCAATAATTAAGTGAATACCAATAGCACGAGCTAATTGTGCTAAACGCGCAATAGGTGTTTCCACTTCCTTACCAGCAGTCATAATTAAATCTGCAAACTCATCAACCACCAAAACGATGTAAGGTAAAAATTGATGACCATCATTCGGATTTAATTTTCTAGCCTTAAATTTAGCATTGTATTCTTTAAGGTTACGACATAATGCGTTTTTAAGCATTTCGTAACGGTTATCCATTTCTATACAAAGTGAGTTTAAGGTATTAATCACTTTAGTGTTATCTGTAATGATTGCTTCTGCACTATCAGGTAATTTTGCTAGGTAGTGACGTTCGATTTTATTGAATAAAGTTAATTCTACCTTTTTGGGATCTACGAGAACAAATTTAACTTCAGCTGGATGTTTCTTATAAAGTAGTGATGTTAATACAGCATTCAAACCAACCGATTTACCTTGACCAGTAGCTCCAGCCATAAGCATATGAGGCATTTTTGCCAAATCGACGACAAACGTTTCATTGCTAATAGTTTTACCAAAAGCGATTGGCAGTTCCATTTCAGATTTTTGGAATTTCTGCGATGCAATTACAGAACGCATCGATACGATGGTCGCATTTTTATTAGGCACTTCAATACCAATTGTTCCTTTTCCAGGAATTGGTGCAATGATACGAATACCTAAAGCAGACAAAGACAACGCAATATCATCTTCTAAGTTTTTGATTTTTGAAATACGAACACCAGCTTCTGGGACGATTTCATATAAAGTCACTGTTGGTCCAATTGTCGCTTTAATACTCGCAATACCAATCTTGTAGTTGTTGAGTGTATTTACAATTCGGTTTTTGTTCTCTTCAAGTTCTTCCTGATTAATCGTTATGCCTTCAGTATCGTATTTTTTTAATAAGTCTATAGGTGGAAACTGAAATTTGCTGAGTTCTAGAGTCGGATCATACTGTCCAAAATCTTCAACTAGTTTATCTGAAAGACTATCTGTTTCTGAAATTTCTTCTTCAACAGTTTCAATTTCTATATCTAAATCTGGTTCTTTTTTATTTTCTTCGGAAGTTGTCTTTTTTAATTCTGGCTCAAGTGCTTTCTTTAAGTTTTGCTCAGGCTGAATTATTTGATCTTCTGAAGGTTTTGTGTCTTCAATCTTGAGTTCGAAGGCCGATTTGATGTCTTCAGCTTCCGCAGTTAAAGCATTGTCAACAGTGAAATTATGGTCTCCTTCTGAAGTATTAATTTCAGTTTTCATGTCGTTTTTAACTCTTTTGAAGAGCTTAACAAAAGTGTCACCAGTAAAACTAAAACGAATGGCGAGATAGGTGATTAGGACGAAAATAAGTAAAAGGATAGTTCCAATTTTACCAATATAATCTTGAAAAAACGAGTTCACTTCAAAGCCAACGGTTCCACCAAGTGTATCATATTTGTGGGAGAAAAATCCAAAAAACACCGAAAGCCATAAAGCAATTAGTGTTCCCCAAATCCAATGACGACGCAAACGCGCTTTATTGATATCTAAAGTGATATAAATACCAGAAAGGAAAACCAGTCCAGAAAAGATAAACGATGCTATACCAAATCCTTTATTTATAAAAAAGTCACTTATCCAAGCTCCTAGTTTGTTAAGCCAGTTTTGGGCTTCAACATCACGAGAGGCAATTTCTGAGAGTGTGCTTTGGTCTGCTTTGCCAGTAAAGAAATAAGACAAAAAAGCAATAAACATTAAAACACCAAGAATAATTAATAAACTACCGAATATCAGTTTTTGCTGACTCGATAATTTAAAACTCGGTTTTTTAAATTTAGGTGTGGTTTTAGCTTTGCTTTTAGTCTTGGTTTTTTTCTTCGCCATTAAAGGGGTGTTAGAGTAAAACAAAAATACAAATTACTAACGTTAATCCTATAGAGATGTTTTAATTTTGACGCAACCTTTTTTGAATTCTTGCATCTTGTAAGTATAGAAGATTAGATTATGAAAAAAACTATCCTATTTATAGTAGCTGTTTTTGCGTTTGTTTTGATTAATTCTTGCTCAAATGATGATGATTGTTTATCTGTAATTTTTGATATTACAAGTCTTGAAGATGAGTATTCATGCATTAATACGCCATATCAAATGGATATTGAATTATCAGAAGAGTTCATCATTATTAGATCTCAAGCTGTTTTTGAGAATTTAGTTACCGGAACTTGTACACCCCAAATTGATTTTGAAACTTATGATTTGCTCATTGGAAAGAAGGGATTAACTAGTGGTGTTGATAGTATTAATTATGACGGACTAGTAAAAAACTGTGATAATGGACAACTAGGTCTAACAATAACCTTTGTTAGAAATGCAACAACGGAGGCTCCAAACTTGACGTATCATGCATTAGTGCCAAAGTTAGAGATCAATGAAATAATTAACGTAAGTATTGTCACTATTTAATTCTTCTAGAAAATTTTAGGAATATAAATCACCATAGCTGCTAAAGCTGCAGAGATAGCAGCAATAAAAACAGCTCCAGCTGCAATATCTTTTATTTTCCCGATGGTTTCATGTCTGTCTGGATGAATAAAGTCTGACATGTATTCTATGGCAGTATTTATACCTTCCAAACTCATCACCAAACCTATAAAAGCAATTTGAAACAACCATTCAGTTCTGGAAATATCAAAATATAAACCAGCAATAGTTACTGTAATAGCGCAAAATACCTGAGTTTTTATACTAGCTTCAGTTTTGAATAAATAAACAGCACCTTTAAAAGCATAACCTACGCTTTTAAGTCTGTTAACTAAGAAAGACTCTTTTTTTGACATTAGTTTAGTGCATCAAGTGCAGCCTTTAATTATTTTAAATAATTATGACAAAGTATCTAAAGCCGCTTTGTAATTGTTGTGACTTTATTTCAAAGTATCTAACGCTACTTTGTAATTTGGCTCATCAGCAATTTCAGGAACTTGTTCTGTATAAACCACTTTGCCTTCAGTATTAACGATAATTACACATCTAGATAATAGGGCTTCAAAAGCACCATCTGTAAAATCTAATCCGTAAGATTTTCCAAAATTACCATCTCTAAAATCTGATAAACTCACCACATTATCTAAACCTTCAGCACCACAAAAACGAGCCATAGCAAATGGTAAATCTCTAGCGATACAAAGCACTTTAGTATTCTCTAAGGTACTAGCAGCCTTATTAAATTCTCTTATCGATTGTGCGCAAGTCCCAGTATCTACACTTGGAAATACGTTTAACACCAAGTTATGACCAGCGTAATCATTTAATGATACTGAAGATAAATCGGTTGCTGTGAGTTTGAAATTTGGAGCTGTAGATCCTATTGAAGGTAATGTTCCTGAAGTATGTACAGTGTCTCCACCTAATGTAACTGTTGCCATGAATTAGTTGTTTTAAAATGAATGTTAAAATTAACGATTATTTAAATCCTAAATGCAACAGTCTTATAATATTTTAAAATAGTTTAACAGATAGATGTAATAGTGATACGGGATGTCTAAAACGTTCCTACAAGGCCTATTTGATTAGCACCAAATCTTAGATTCCATGAAATCTGCTTCTTTTTCTTGGGATAATCATATGCTTCTTTGGCATTAAGATAGTTGTCAATACAATCCACAACAACAATACTTACAACTGCACTAAATGCTACATCTGTAATCCAATGAGCATCATCAATTAATCTTGATATTGGTGGAATTGCTCCAACAGTATAAATACCAACCTTTACCCAGATATTATCAAATTGTTTTGCAATGGCATGAGCCATAGTAACGGATAAAACGGTATGACCTGATGGGAATGAATGATACCTTGCTTCGCTAGAAAATGGTGAAAAATCAAGATGATCTAAATCTGAACCTGGACGCGCTCTTCCTATCGCCGTTTTAGTAATGGACTGTATTAAACCCGTTGTTATAGACGATGAAATAATAAGAATACTAGTTTTTCTTACTTTTTCATTTTTTGTTAGTAAACCAAAACTATACAAGCCAGCATTAGCCATAAAATAATTTTGAGGACTTCCAAAATACCAGCCAAAATCTCTAATAGCTTTTGGGAAATCTGCTCTATTGTTTTGTGCAAAATCTCGAACAGGGTTATCGGCCAAGGATAATGCGGCAGTACTAGCAAAAAGAATTCCTAATTTGGCAAAGTCATTACCTTTCCAATGTAAAGGTCGCGTTAATGAATGTCCTACGCCTTTTATGGTATACCTAAAATCATGTTTAGCCAATTGCCAAATTGAAGAGGTGTCCTTTTTTGGAGTAGTATCTAGAGATTGTGCAACAACAGGTTTGGAAGCAAATACTAGAAATAGTATTAAAATTATAACTCGAGTCTTCAATAGATTTATCTTAATTCTGCGCCAAGCTGCTTTTCAAAGTTTGCTTGAAGCTTATTCATAATTTTATCGATTTGTTTATCTGTTAGCGTTTTGTGTTCATCTTGTATGGTGAAACTTACAGCATAACTCTTCTTTCCTTTCGGAAGATTTTTCCCTTGGTAAACATCAAATAAATCGATACCCTTTAATAATTGCTTTTCGGTTTGCATAGCAATTTTGTTTATGTCTTCAAATTTAACATCTTCATCCAATAATAATGCAAAGTCCCGACGTGCCAAAGGATATTTTGGAATATCTTTAAATTTAATGTCGCTATGCTTTGCCGTATCGAATACATTATCCCAATTAAAATCAGCATAAAGTACCTCTTGCGAAATACCGAAGTGTTTTAATACCTTTTTATTAACCAAACCAAAATCAACCAATTTAGTTTTCCCTAAAGATAAACTAATGCCTTCGCTAAACACATCATTTTGAACAGGAGAGACCTTATATCTCGACAATCCTAAACGTTGTAATGTAGCATTAACGATACCTTTTAAATAAAAGAAATCACTTTTTTGCTCTGGAGAATTCCAACGTTGTGAATTCTTATTTCCAGTTACGAAAATGGATAGATGTTTATATTCTTCACGACTATCGCTATAATTATGATACGTTTTTCCAAATTCATATAACTTCAGATTGTCACGCTTTCTATTGATGTTGTAGCTTACCGCTTCTAATCCAGAAAACAATAAACTCTGACGCATAACGCTTAAATCGTTACTCAACGGATTGAGCATTTCTACATTGTGTTCTTCTTTTAATTGCTCACTTAGCTCTATATATTTCGGAGTCGTTAATGAGTTAGATAAAATTTCATAAAAACCTTGTGAAGTCAATTGGTTCCCTATGATATTCTGAAGTTTATAATCTTCAAATTTCGAAGTATTAGAAATCGATGCATTTAATTTTTCCGTAGTTTTAATGTTGTTGTAACCATATACACGCAACACTTCCTCTATAACATCTGCTTCACGTTGGACATCATTTCTGTAAGCAGGAACTGTAAGTCCGAGGCCCGTTTCAGTAACGTTATTGACTTTAATTTCTAAAGACGATAGAATACTTTTTATGGTTTCCTTCGGAATCTCCTCACCAATTAATTTCTTGGCATTTTCAAAACTCAAACGTACTTGAAAATCCTCGATTTTCTTCGGATAAAAATCCATAGCATCACTAGAAATTTCACCACCAGCAATATCTAAAATCATAAGTGCTGCACGCTTCAGTGCGTAATCTGTTAGGTTCGGATCGATGCCTCTTTCAAACCTGAAAGACGCGTCTGTATTGAGTCCGTGACGTTTAGCTGTTTTTCTAATACTCACTGGGTTGAAATATGCACTTTCCAAAAAGATACTTGTAGTGCCTTCTGAAACTCCTGAATGAGAACCGCCAAATACACCAGCAATACACATTGGTTTTTCAGCATCGCAAATCATTAAATCTTCAGCGTGTAATTCGCGTTCTACATTATCAAGTGTTGTGAATTTTGTGCCTTTTGGAAGTGTTTTTACGATCACCTTATTTCCAGAAATTTTATTAGCATCAAAGGCATGTAAAGGTTGTCCTAATTCATGTAAAACGTAATTAGTGATGTCTATGATATTGTTTTTAGGAGTAAGGCCAATGGCTTTTAATCTGTGTTGTAACCAAGCAGGAGACGCTTCGACTTTAATGTCTTTTATGGTTAAACCGCAGTAACGAGGCGCCAAATTATAATCTTTAACATCAATATCGATTTTCAATGTTCTGCTATCCACATGAAATGAACTCAGTGAAGGTGTAATCAATTCGGTTTTAATATCTTTTTGTAATAATCCAGCTTTTAAGTCACGTGCAACACCAAAATGGCTCATCGCATCTGCTCGATTTGGTGTCAACCCAATTTCAAAAACCTGATCATTTTCAATTTCAAAAATATCGGCTGCAGCTTTACCAGCTTTTAGTTTTTGATCTAAAACCATGATGCCATCATGGGACTTACCAAGACCTAATTCGTCTTCTGCGCAAATCATTCCGTGACTTTCTTCACCTCTAATCTTTCCTTTTTTAATTTTCCAAGCCTCGCCAGTTTCAGTATAAAGTGTAGTTCCAATGGTTGCTACGGGTACTTTTTGACCAGCTGCTACATTTGGTGCACCACATACAATTTGTAAAGGTTCACCAGAACCAATATTAACGGTAGTCACTTTTAATCTATCAGCATTTGGATGCTGTTCGCAAGTTAATACCTCACCGACAATAATGCCTTCTAAACCGCCTTTTACAGATTGGTAAGTGTCTATGCCTTCAATTTCTAATCCTAAATCGGTTAGCAATTCTCCGGTGTCTTCCGCAGACCAATCAGTTTTTAAAAATTGTTTTAACCAGTTATATGATATTTTCATCGTCTTGTTTTGTCAATTGCCAAAGATAATAATACTAATAATCTAAGGGTGTGCATTTGTATAAAAATTCAGTGAATCTTTTATTTTTCCTCGGAAAGGTGAAATTTATAAAAAATGTGTGATTGCTAAGCAATGTTTAGGCGTTGTTTGTAAGAATTCTATCTTTGCTCTGACTACACCATTTTAAATTGAAATATTATGATCCGAAAACTGCTAGTTTTACCAATCATTGCACTGCTATTTAGTTGCAATATGAATCGTCCAGAATCTCTACAGGAAGGTGTTTGGAGAGCAGAATTACAAGTTACAGAAGCTGAAGTATTGCCATTTAATTTTGAAGTGACTTCTCGTGATGCGCTTAAGATTTTTAATGCTGAGGAAGTGATTATGGTAACTGATATCATCTATTCTAATGATTCGGTTGTGTTTAAAGCACCGGTTTTTGAAGGTTATATCGAGGCTGTTGTCAAGAATGGTAAATTAAATGGAAGTTTTATAAAGGAAAGCCTAGATCGTGTGGTTCCTTTTTCTGCTGAATTTGATACTAAAACACGTTTTGATATTGATAGTAATACACCAGCTGTTAATATGACTGGTAATTGGGAAACAGTGTTTAGCCCAAATTCTGAAGCTGATAGATATATTGCCAAAGGGATTTTTAAACAAGAAGGAACGAAAGTCACTGGAACTTTTAGAACTACTACTGGTGATTATAGATATTTGGAAGGGGTTATGGACGGGAATACCATGAAATTATCAACCTTTGATGGTGCGCATGCTTTTTTGTTTACAGCAGAAGTTATAGATAGTACTATGAGCGGAATGTTTTATTCAGGAAATCACTGGCAAGAACCATTCGTGGCAAAGCGAAATGAGGATTATGAATTGCCTGATGCTAACGAATTGACCTTTTTAAATGAAGGTTATGATGCATTGGAGTTCACGTTTCCTGATGCTGAAGGTTATGAAGTGTCTTTATCGGACGAGCGTTTTAAAGGTAAAGTCGTGATTGTGCAAATTATGGGAACATGGTGCCCTAACTGTTTAGATGAGAGTAAATACTATTCAGAGTTTTATAATAACAATGCTGAAAAAGATATTGAATTTGTGGCTTTGGCTTTTGAATATGCCAAAACTAAAGAGAAAGCATTAAATAGTATCCAGCGATTAAAAGATGGTGTAGGTATCAAATATCCAATTTTGTTAGCGCAATACGGAACCTCAAGCAAGTCAAAGGCTCAAGAAAAACTCCCAATGTTAAATCATGTGTTGTCGTATCCAACCTCAATATTTATTGATAAAAAAGGCAAAGTTCGTAAGATTCATACAGGGTTTAATGGTCCAGCAACAGGAGAGAAGTTTACCGAATTTAAAGCAGAATTTACAGGATTTATCGAGGGGTTGTTGAGTGAAAAGTAGTGATTTTCTAATCGATTACTCCACTCAATTTATACTTTATAGAGCAAACACCTTACTGATAGCTTTTTTTAAACTCCAAAGGTGTAAATCCTGTTTTTAGTTTAAAAACTTTAGAGAAATATGCATAGTCACTATAGCCTAAAATTTCAGAAATTTGAAAAAGGGAGTTGTTTGAATGTACGATTAAGCGCTTAGATTCTAATATAACGCGTTCCATAATAAGATCTGTTGTTGTTTTGTCAAGCGTTGCATTTGTAATTCGATTTAAATGTTTTGATGTAATGTGTAATCTATTGGCGTAAAACTTTGCGGATTTTTCTTCTCTATAATGGGTTTCAACCATTTTTTCTAAAGCACGTAGTGTTTCTATGTAAGTCACTGAGGCTTTGTTTGTATTAGTGTCTGTATCTGTATAATGTCTAGCAAGTTCAATATAAATGGTATTGGTAAGGCTTGATAGTTTTTGCTTTTTGTATGGAAGATTATTGTAGTATTCGTTATTGAGATCTTTAAATCTGGCCACAATTAGTTCGATATTTTTTGATGATAATGTGAGTGAAGGTGTATTTTTATTTGAATAATAAAATGGAAATTGCTCAAGCTTACTCTTAGCAAAATGAAGTTCGTAAAAGTCTTGTGTATGAAAGAAAATATAACC
Source organism: Psychroserpens sp. (assembly GCF_036960315.1). Taxonomy (NCBI): domain Bacteria; kingdom Pseudomonadati; phylum Bacteroidota; class Flavobacteriia; order Flavobacteriales; family Flavobacteriaceae; genus Psychroserpens; species Psychroserpens sp. The sequence goes on from NZ_JBALVR010000007.1 coordinate 115,621, forward strand.
TTCAGGCTTACTGTTAAATGTCCAGTAATGTGTTTGTCCTGGTTTTAGAAAAAATACGCTTCCAGGATTTACATTATAAGTATCAAAGTCTATTTCATGGATTCCAGAGCCTTTTGAGAATATTACGCAAAGATAAAAGTCATGTTTATGTGGTTTATGAAAGAAAGCATTGTTGCGTTCTAAATGAGTTTTTAAATCATTACTATAAAAATCAGACATAGGAACATCTTGTTCAAATTGCTGTATATGTAATACTGGAATAATCTTCATAATGCATTGATATGTCCTAAAAGTACAAAAAATAGCGAATTATCTATGAGTATTTAATGAAGATAAGTGTTTAATTTTGTATAGTAATATTTTAATTAATAGTGATGAGATTAATAACAATAGCAAAAGGAAAATGCCCTAAATGTGAGAAAAGTAATATTTTTAGTACCAGAGGTAATTTGTTGTTATTTCAAATTCCGCAGATTAAAGATACGTGTGAAAATTGCAACTTTAAATTTGAAAGAGAACCAGGTTTTTTCTTTGGAGCCATGTTTGTTAGTTATGGTATCGCAATAGTACAATTTGTGGTAGTTTTTATACTGTCCTTTGTTGTAATTGGTTTGTCGCCTTTGTATTCTTTTTTCGCTGTTGTATTAGCCGCAATGTTGTTTAGTACACTTAATTTTAGATTATCAAGAATTATCTGGATTCATTTATTTACAAGTCCAAAGCAGTAAGCCTGCGGTTCTAGTTTTTTTAAAAACCATTAATCCAATGTTTCGCGATTCATAATATTAAGACTCGGTAAAACACTTACATAGTGAAGTTTACCAGTGTTATCAAGAATAACATTGTATGGATAATGCGGACTGTTAATATATAAGTGGTATTACAATTCGTCAATTATTTTTTCAATCAATGTAGTTGTAGTTTCGTAAGAGAGGCCTTCTCCCTTAGCATAATCTATAGCTTCCTTAGCTTTTTTTAATGCAGTAGTGTAATTCCCTGTTTTATATAATAAAGCTGCATGCGTATCAGTGTTATAATAATTTGCTTCTAAGTCTGTAGAGCGTTCAATAATTTTGATTGCTTTTAATAGAGATTTTATATCCTCGTGATCTTCATAAGCATGCCAAGCGAGAGAATTTAAGTTAGAGGAGCTATCCCAGATGTCTTCAAGAACAGAATCGCTAAATTCATTTGTTAACCCATGCATATCATCTGTATCGTAATATGTCGAATTCGATGAGCTAATCGTTGTTGCATCAGAATTATTCATGTGTTTTCTAATGAGAGCTTCCATTTCTTCTTTACTCATTGCGCCTTCTATTTGTTCTAAATTTGAACTATTTTTAATGAATAAATAGGTCGGCATTGCGGTGATTCCTAAGGCATCATCAATTTTGTTTTTATCGACATCAATCTTGTAAAAATCAACAGTATCACTGTACTCGGATTCTAGTTCTTTTATAATTGGATCCATACGTTTACATGGGCCACACCAAGTTGCATAAAAGTCTAAGACAATTAAACGATCATTTTCAACTAAAAGTTTCGATTCTGCATTGGTGTCATCTAGTTCGGTTTGAGAAAAAGCTGAAATGCCAGTCATGCAAATAAATAATAATGTTAGAGTGTTTTTCATGGTTTGAAAGATATATTCAAATATTGATGTTAAATAATTTTTTTTCAATACCCAATAACTGGTATTTTCTTAAATAGAGAGAAAATTCTCGATTAATTGTGCGGTTTACTCTTTAAATTGTAGATTTTCTTGTGAATTTATTCTTCCATTCGATTAAAATTAAAAGTGACAGGTCATTATTTAAAGCAAGTGTTTTAGTGAAACGTAATTTTTCTAGTTTCTTTTTCCCATAATTCTGAAATATAATAGTGTTCTTGAATTTTAGAATCTACCTTCTGAAAGGTCGGATTGTTAATCCACATGGGTTACATGACCAATCTGACTTGATGTAGCAGAAGGTTTTGATTCATTATTTTAATAACCCGTTAATTTTTCGTTTTAAGCGATTCATGATGTTTAGGCTTAAGACTCCACTTACATAATGTAGTTTGCCGGTTTTATCAAGAATAACATTATATGGATAATACGGAATTCTCAAATCCCTAGCTAAAACCGATCCTCTTGGAATGATTGTAAAATCAAACTCATGCGTTTCTAAAAAGGTTTCTAAAGATTTGTTGCTATCCAGAGCAACAGCTAAAAACACAACGTCCTTGCCTTTAAATTTTTGTTTCAAGTCATTTAAATCTGGAATTTCTGCGACACAAGGTTTGCAATGTATAAACCAAAAGTTCATTAGGACGACTTTCCCTTTTAAGCTTTCTAATGTATGAATGTTTCCATTGAGATCTTCTAATTTGAGGGCGCTTAATGTTGTGCCTTTCAATTCTTTTCTGGCAGCTCTTTCAACTTTGTCTTTTTCTTTAAGTCGTTTTACTAAGGCCTTTTCTTCTTCTTTTGTAAAGGTTTTTTTTGGTTTGCTTTGGCCAATAGATAGGTTAAGTGTAAATACTAATATAAGTATTGAGATTGTAGCTTTCATAGGTTATCCATGTATGGATTCTGATTTCCCGTAGCTTTTAATAAGTTCGCCTTCAAACTCAACAAGTGCCGCCCATCGTTTATCAACGTCAATATCTTTACCATATTTTCTAGCAAAGCTGATAAATGTTGTATAGTGTCCAGCTTCGCTCACCATTAAGTCGTAATAAAATTTAGAGAGTTCTTCGTCTTTAATACGTTGAGATAAGAGTTTGAAACGTTCACAACTTCTAGCTTCAATCATTGCTGAGAATAATAAACGGTCTACCATGCTTTGGAGGCGATTTCCGCCTTTATTCATAAACTTATAAAGCTCATTTACATAATGGTCTTTTCGTTCTCTGCCTAGGGTGTAGCCTCGTTTTTTGATAATCTCATGTACCATTTGAAAGTGCTCTAATTCTTCTTTGGCTAATTCTAATAAATCAGTTACCATATCCTCATATTGCGGATTATGAGTAATAATAGTGATGGCGTTAGTTGCCGCTTTTTGCTCACACCATGCGTGATCGGTTAAAATCTCTTCAATATTTTCTTCCGCAATTGTTGCCCAACGCGGATCGGTTTCAAGTTTGAGATGAAGCATGCTCATGGTTTATGTTTTTGATAAAGATACTTATAAAAGCCTTTTTAATTGTTTGAATATGTGTTGAGCACTTCTTACTGCACCTTCCATCTTTCCTGAAGCATAAGGACTTGTTTCTGTGCCAGCAATAAAAAAGCGGTTATCTAAATAACTATTTTGATATAGTGGATGACCATTATTTTGTTGTGGCATTATGAATTCATTGTAACTTGTAGTTGTATAGGCTTCGTCTTTCCATATTAATTCTTCATAGGACAAGAAATCTAAGACTTGATTACCATAATAACTTTGCAGCTGATTTAATGCCATTTCTTGCCTTTCATCTTTTGTGTATTCATAAAATGAATTATCCATGAACCCAGCTAAAGCATGTAAAGTGCCACCTGAACTAGAATGATCATAGAACTCTTGTAGCGGACTAGCGTTACTGTAAATAGTTCCGCTTGTTTTATCGCCTTTCCAGAATGGGGATTTAAATGTGAAACCAACTTTAATTGAATCATGCATCCATGTATGCGTGTTTTGCATTATTTCTATTAATTCTGATGGTAAAGCAGGTTCGATTGCAATAGTTTTTAATAAAAGAAAAGGTGGTAAGGTCGAAATGACTCGTTTACATTCAAATTCATAGTTATTAGATATTACCGAAATGTAACCCTCTTGCTTTTGAATCTTTTTAATAGCACAATTAGTAATAATTTGATGGTTGTCTAATGTCTTGGCTAAAGTTTGAATAACAGTTTCTGTTCCATTTGCGATACGATAACTTGCCGAACTATTAGGGGGTAATCTCACTATTTGCGCTGGATTCGCTTTGTTAGGTTCGTAAATAGCAGTAGGTCCATAATGTTGTTCGAAAACATCTAATTCTAATGATTTTAGAAGACTAAAAAACTCCGAATGCTCTTTTGTAAACCAAGTTGCTCCAAGGTCGATTGGTGCTTGGTTTTTATTCTGTTTGGTGTGAATGCGTCCACCAATGCGACTTCGTGCTTCAGTAATTGTAACTGAAACCTTAAGTTGTCTTAAATAATAAGCAAGTGTTAATCCTGTTAATCCAGCACCTACAATTAAAATATCTGTTTTTCTGTGTAGCATGAATAGGCTATCGAGCAATTTTTAACGAAGATAGCTATATAAATTCTATAGTATATATGTTAATTAACAAGGTTCTAACACAGTGAGATTTGTATTGTTTATATCTTAAACATGAATTTAAACTAATACAATCAAAATCATGAAAATCAAAACAATTACTAAACTGCTTTTGTGTGCAGTGCTATTATTTAGCGCAGACACATTTGCTCAATTAAACGCACCTCAGGGTAGCCAGCAAGCTACTGTTTCGCAAAAAATAGGTATATCCGATGTTTCAATTACATATTCAAGACCAAGTGTGAACGATCGCGAAATTTGGGGAAAACTAGTCCCTTATGGTATGAATAACTTAGGTTTTGGAACTTCCACTGCTGCGCCTTGGAGAGCTGGAGCCAATGAAAATACTACCATTACATTCTCTCATGATGCTAAAGTTGAAGGGCAGCCAATTGAAGCGGGAACTTATGGATTGCATTTTGAAGTCAAACCAGATAACACAGCGACTTTAATTTTATCTAAAGATGCAGATTCTTGGGGAAGTTTTTTCTACGACCAAAGTCAAGATGCCATGCGTGCAGATATAACGACTACAACTGTTACTCATCATGAATTATTGACTTTTGTGTTTAATGATGTTCAAGCTAATTCTGCGACAACGACATTAGCTTGGGGAGAAAAAGCGTTTCCTATTACTATTTCTTTTGATGTAACAGCTATTGTTTTGGCTGATTTTAGAGCCAAATCCAAAGGACAAGCAGGTTTTCAAAGACAAAACTGGGAGCAAGCAGCTAATTTTGCACTTAACAATGGAGGTGATTTAAACGAGGCCTTAGGCTGGATAGATAGTGCCATAGCAGGGAAGTTTTTTAGCCAAAAAACATTTAATAATTTACAAATTAAGGCTCAGGTCCTGAATAAACTTGGTAGGGATGATGATGCCTCAGAGGCCATGGATGAAGCATTGTCGATGGCTACTATTTTTCAAGTGCATCAATATGGTAGAACCCTGATTACCAATGGAAAAATGGATAAAGCATTTGAAGTGTTTTCCTTGAATGTAGAAAAGAATAAGGGTCAGTGGCCAGTACATTATGGTATGGCAAGAGCCTATTCGGCAAAAGGAGATTATAAAGCAGCTCTTAAGCATCTTAATAAAGCATTGGTCAATGCGCCAAACGAAGCAAGTAAATCGAGGGTGCAGGCCAATATCGATAAGGTTAAAAAAGGAGAAGACATAAATTAATTCAAAAAAACCAAATGTTTAGGATAGCTCAAGTGAGGTCTATAAAACTATAGGTACATTGTGATATTTCATCAATCAACTAAATCGATCAAAAACATTTAAAAGATGTTTTAAGCTCAACTTTTTTTAAAAGAAGTTGAGTTTTTTTTATGAAATATAATTCCAGATATTCTTGTATTTACTAAGTTCACGATAGGTTTTTAGAATTGCTTTATGTTCAGATGAACTTAACGAAGGATCGCTATTTAATACACGTTTCGCATGAAATCGAGCGTTCTGTAAAATGTCCTTATCCTTAATGATATCGGCTATTTTTAAATTTAGAACACCACTTTGCTGTGTTCCCATAATATCTCCTGGTCCACGAAGCCTTAAGTCGACTTCTGCAATTTCGAATCCATCACTAGTACGTGTCATGGTTTCTAATCGTGTTTTGCTATCCTGACTTAGTTTGTATCCAGTCATTAAAATACAATAGCTTTGTTCTGCACCACGGCCCACGCGACCTCTAAGTTGATGTAATTGTGCTAAACCAAAGCGTTCGGCACTCTCAATAATCATAACAGAGGCATTGGGAACGTTTACGCCAACCTCAATAACTGTAGTCGCAACCATAATTTGTGTTTGCCCCTTGACAAAACGTTGCATTTCAAAATCTTTATCTGCAGGTTTCATTTTGCCATGAACAATAGAAATTTGATAATTTGGTTGTGGAAATTCTCTCACGATACTTTCATAGCCATCCATTAAATCTTTATAGTCAAAAGCCGAACTTTCCTGAATTAAGGGATATACGATATAAATTTGTCTGCCTTTCTCAATTTCATCACGCATAAATCGCATCACTTTTAGACGATTTTTGTCGAATCTGTGAACCGTTTTTATGGCTTGTCTTCCAGGAGGTAATTCGTCAATAATTGAGATGTCCAAATCACCATAAACAGACATGGCTAAAGTTCTCGGAATTGGCGTTGCCGTCATCACCAAAATATGTGGAGGAGAGGTGTTCTTTTTCCATAATTTTGAACGTTGTGCAACTCCAAATCGATGCTGTTCGTCAATAATTGCAAGTCCTAAATTCTTAAATTTTACCTTATCTTCGAGCAAGGCATGCGTTCCAATTAAGATTTGTAATTCACCATTTTCGAGTGATTCGTGAATTTTTCGCCTTTCTGAAGTGTTGGTTGAACCAGTAAGAAGTTTAACGCTGATATTCAATTCTTTAGATAGGTCATGTAATCCTTGGTAGTGTTGGACTGACAAAATTTCAGTCGGCGCCATTAAGCAAGCTTGGAAACCGTTGTCAAGCGCCATTAACATTGACATGAATGCAACTATGGTTTTTCCCGAGCCTACATCACCTTGCAATAATCGATTCATCTGTGCATTGCTCCCTAAATCTTGTCTAATCTCTTTGATAACTCGTTTTTGAGCGTTGGTTAAATTGAAAGGCAAATGTGCTTTGTAGAAGGTGTTAAAATAATCGCCAACCGACTCAAATGGAAAGCCCTTTATTTTAGATTTATGTATCAGGTTTTTTAAAATTAACTGCAGCTGAATGTAGAATAATTCTTCAAATTTTAATCTGAATTCTGCACGTGATAATAGCTCTTGATTTTTCGGAAAATGAATATTAAAAAGGGCATCGCTTTTTGATAATAATTTGAGTTCAGAAATTTGGTTTTCAGAAAGCGTTTCAGAAAAGCGTCCGTTAGTTTCTAAAAATAAACTTTGCATAATTTTGGTCAATACGCGATTGGTAATTCCTTTATTAGCTAATTTTTCAGTTGATGGATAAACGGCTTGCATCGATGATCGCAAACTTTTTTCGTGCTCACTTTGTAGCTCTAATTCTGGATGCGGCATATTAAAGACACCGTTGAACCAGTTGATTTTTCCGAAGATTACATAAGGTGTATTGAGTTTAATGCTATCGCGAATCCATTTTTGGCCGCGAAACCAAACCAATTCAATAGTCCCTGTATCGTCTTGAAGCTTGCCTACCAAACGTTTGCCGCGTTTTTGAGCGATTTCTTTAAAACCTGTAATTTGACCAACAATTTGAACCTCTGAGCTGTTACGTTGTAATTCGTTGACTTTGTGGTATTTGGTGCGATCTAAATACCGATTTGGAAATAGGTTAATCAAATCCTGATAGGTGTGTATCCCAAGTTCGCTTCGAAGTAAATCGGCACGATTAGGTCCTACGCCTTTAAGGTAATCTATAGGGGTTTGTAAATTAACGCTCATCTAGTCAAAATTATCACTTTTTTCTAACGTATTATTATCAATTATGCTTTTTTGGAATTATTATAATCTATACATTGTAGAAAAATATTTTAAGTCTTATGAAATTAGCTAATTTGAAGAAGAGTATTACTGCTTTAAGTGCTTTGCTTGTTGTGTTGTTTGTCGTTAATTGTAGCAGTGAAGATGATTCTGGCGGGAATTCTAGTTCACCGACCATATTAGTCACGGGATCTATTGGTGCTTTTGGTGAAGTCAGTGTTTTAAGTAGTTCGCCTTCACAAAGCATTCAGGTTAAAGGAGATAATCTGAGTTCAAATTTATCTATTTCGGCTACAGCTAACTTTGAGGTTTCTATAGATAATGCGAGTTTTTCTAGTCAGCTGACAATTAGTAATGATATTGCTAATGCTGGAAATCAAACAGTCTATGTGCGGTTTTCGCCTTTTGTTAGTGCTTCAGGAGCTATTTCGGGAGAGATTTCTATGCAAAGTAATTCGGCAACTACAAAAACAGTCAGCTTGAGCGGTATAGCATTGAGTTCAACTCCAATGATTAATGTAAATGTGTCCAATTTTAATTTTGAAGATACTGCTGTTTCTCAGCAATCGGCTTCATCTACGCTTTTTGTAAATGGAAATAATTTAACTGCAGCAATTGATTTAAGCGTTACAGAAGGTTTTGAGATCTCTTTAGATGGCACTGCGTTTTCGACTGTACTTGAATTACCTTCGGAAACGGCTAATGATCAAACTACAATATTCTTAAGATTTGCACCAACTACCATTGGTAATGTATCCGGAACGTTGAGTTTGGTTAGTTTTGATACCGAAACTGTTGAAGTAACGTTGTCTGGTGAAAGTACGCCTGTGATTTCTAACTATGTAACTTTTAATCAAGAACGCTTGGCGTTTGGATCTGGGTTTAATCAAACGGCTACACAAACCTTTAATTTACATGATGATTTAACGAATATTGAAGCCATTAAAATGTATGTAAAACTAACCTGTCCATCTGGTGGTTGTGACGAATGGGATGTATATGCTAATGTGAAAGTAAAAGATGATGCTTCTGGAGAATTGTATGAGTTAGGTCGTTATATTACACCGTATTGGAATGATAATAGTCAGTTGGAACGTGGTTTTGAGTTTGATGTGACCGATTTTAAATCATTACTCACTGGATCAACCGAATTAAGAATTAGAACAGAATGTTGGAATGACAGAGGTTATGAAGTGACAGTTGATTTTGATTATATTGAAGGAACACCAGATTATCCATATTATGCGATATCAAGAGTTATTGCTTACGATAATTGGTCTACTTCTGGGGTGCCTTATGGTGTTAGTCACGCTTTTGATTTGGATAAAACAATAGCCATTCCTTCAAATGCTGAAAGCACGCACTTAAGAACTATAATCTCAGGCTGGGGACAAGCATCACCTTCTGATGGAGATGGAAGACCTTGTGCTGAATGGTGTTATAGAGCTCATGACGTGAAAATTAATGGCGCTAATATGTTTCAACACGATTTGACGCCTCTTGGTTGTGCTTCTAATCCTGTAAGTAATCAAGCGCCTGGAAATTGGCAGCCAGATAGAGCAGGTTGGTGTCCAGGTATGGTTGTTCCAGTTAGAACTGACGATTTTGCTACTTCTATGGCTGGTAATTCATTTGGATTTGAATATCAGTATGAAGGCGGTTGGACGAATGATAATCAAAATGGAAATGCCTTTTACGCAACATCTACCTTTGTGGTTGTGAAAAGTAATACGCCGATTGAAAAGCCTGTAGTGACAGAATAATTGGTCTCATCTTTGCTATAATCTATCTATGAAATTAGTTGTTCAATTTGTTTTTCTTTTGTTTTTCTTCGGAAACGCTAACGCTCAGCAAACTGAGTATGTTGATTTTAAAACAGCTAAGGTTAACTTATTTAGTGTTCTGTCGGATTTGGATGAATTTGGAGGTGAAGTTAGTTTTACTTTCAGAATACTTAAAGATGTGGATTCGATTTATCTTGATGCTAAAAACTTTCAGCAGAGAGCTATCTCATTAAACGGTAAAGCAAAATTGCATGATTATGATGGAAAGCACATCATTGTTAAGGAAAAATTCAAGTCTAATTCTACTCATACTTTAGATATTAGTTGGGTTACGCATCGCCCTAAAAAGGCTATTTATGCATTTGGTGATCAAATATGGACACAAGGTCAAGGAAAGGATATCAGTAATTGGTTACCAAGTATAGACGATGTAAATGATAAAATTGAATTCGATTTATCCGTTACTTATGATAATGATTATGAGGTTATAGCTAACGGCAAACTTGTAAGTAAAGAGGTTGGTGAGAAATTTACAAAATGGCATTATGATATGCAAAAACCTATGTCGAGTTATCTCGTTGCACTAGCCATTGGTAAATACAGTAAAACAATAGAAACCTCTAAAAGTGGTATTCCTTTAGAATATTACTATTATCCAGAAGATTCATTAAAAGTAGAGCCGACGTATCGCTATACGAAACATATGTTCGATTTTCTAGAAGATGAAATCGGATTTCCGTATCCATGGCAAAATTACAAACAGGTTCCTGTAAAAGATTTTTTGTACTCAGGAATGGAGAATACAAGTCTCACGATATTTTCTGATGGTTTTGTAGTGGATTCTACAGGGTTTAATGATAAAAATTATATCACGGTCAATGCGCACGAATTGGCGCATCAGTGGTTTGGAGATTTAGTAACCGCAAAATCTAGTAACCATCATTGGCTTCAAGAAGGTTTCGCAACGTATTATGCTTTGCTTGCTGAACGTGATATATTTGGTGATGATCATTACTATTGGCAACTGTTTGAAAATGCACAAGAATTAATTGCTCAAGAGTCTGCAGGGCAAAGCACATCGTTATTAAATCCGAAATCAAGCAGTGCAACTTTTTACAAAAAAGGGGCTTGGGCTTTACATGTTTTGAGAGAACAAGTAGGAGACAGCGCTTTTAATTCGGCTGTAAAAACCTATTTAGAAAAACATCAATTCGCTAATGTTGAGACTACTAATTTTATGTCTGAAGTTGAAACCGCTAGTGGTATAGACTTAACTTCTTTTGTTAACGAATGGCTCATAGAAAAGAAGCTTCCGGAAGACGCGATGGTGAATAGTTTAGAGCAATCGCCCTTCATGCAAGAGTACTTTATGGTCGATTGCGAAGTGTATACATCCAAATGCAAAGACTATTTGTCATCTTATATTTCCGATAAGGCAAAAGTAAAGGTGATTAGTCAGATTCCAAATAAAATTGATGCTAGTGCATTTCAGAATAGTATGGAAGTCCGACAAGCTATTGCGCGATATGTCGGTGAGATTCCTTCGGAATTAAAATCACAATACGAGTCGCTTTTAGATGATAAATCCTATATTACTGTTGAGGCAGCATTATATAATTTATGGGCTAATTTTCCGCAAGAACGCATCAAATACTTGCAGAAAACCAAGGATATTATTGGTTTTAACGATTGTAATGTGAAATTACTTTGGTTAGCATTACATTTAAATACAGTTGAATTTCAGCCTGAAAAGAAGCAAGAGGTTTTAAAGGAAATCATTAGTTATAGTTTGCCAAATCAACATTTCGAATTGCGTATGAATGCATTTAATTATCTGAAATTACTTGGCGGATTTGAAACTCAATCCATTGAAAGTCTTTTGGATGCGACTAAACATCACAACTGGCGATTTTCAAAATACGCAAAAAATCTATTACTAGAATTAGAGCAAGAGGATTCGTATAAAGCTATAATTAATACGTTAAAAGAAAAATAAACATGAGAGCACTGGTGATATCTGGAGGCGGTAGTAAAGGTGCTTTTGCAGGAGGCGTTGCGCAGTATTTGATGGAAGTTCAAGGTCGTGAGTATGATATGTTTTTAGGGACTTCTACCGGAAGCTTATTGGTAAATCATTTGGCATTAGGAGATATTGGTAAACTATATAATGTGTTTACTAACGTGCAGCAACATGATATTTTTAGTGTAAGCCCGTTTGTGCAGCGTAAAAAAGGCGATCGTGAATTCGTGTCAATTGATTTTGTGAATTCCATCTGGCAATTCATTAGGCGTAAGCGCACCTTTGGAGAAAGTAAAGCATTGAAGCGCCATATAAAACGTAATTTCACAAAAGAAGAATACGATAAAATTAAGGCGATAAAGGAGGATGTTGTAGTTACTGTCTCTAATCTTTCGATGAATCGTGTAGAATATAAATCCATCAATGATCATACGTATGAAGAGTTTTGTAACTGGATTTGGATTTCGTGCAATTATATTCCGTTTATGTCACTGGCAACCGTAAATGGTTATGAGTATGCAGATGGAGGTTTGGGGTGTGTGATTCCTATTCGAGAAGCTATTTTGCGAGGTGCTACAGAGGTAGATGCTATTGTTTTAGAAGCTGAACAAATGGAGCGCACGAAAATTTTAGGAAAAAATCCATTTTCTTTAATGATGAACTTATTTGGTCATTTATTAGATCAGGTAGAGAAAAACGATATTGTCATTGGAAAGCTTGCGGCTAAAAATAAAGGGGTAAAATTAAATTTATATTATACGCCAGTTAGTTTAACTGAAAACTCTTTAATTTTCAGTAAGCGATTAATGACGAAATGGTGGGCGCAAGGTTTTGACTATGCTAAAAAGAAGCATGATGAAGATGCTAGCTCAGAATAATTTACCAAATATTTGATACTTCTTCTTTGATGAATGATAGGGCTGCGTCGCTAGGAGATCTCTTGTCTATCATGTCTGTTAAAATGACTTCGCGAAGCTTATCAGCAGAATCTACTTTATCAGATAAATTCGCTTTTCTAATCATTTGTATTGTGGCATTTTTAGCAGTAGAAGTTATGCTCCAACACTGGTCTGTAACATAGATTTGTTGTGCTAAATTATGATCGAATTCTTGTTCAATATTTGCTATAAGTAAAGATTCATAATCCTTTTTGCTTGAGGAGGTTGGATGCACTCTAACTAGTAGCTTGGATGGTTTTGTTCTTTCTAAAAAAAGAGATATGCGTTCGTAGGCCTGAAGACGAATAGGTAGACTGTCTTTTTGTAAATCTTTTTGGATTAAATAGTCACGACGTTTGTTTTCATTTTCTACATGTTCTCTAAAAAACAAAAAGGCAATTGCTCCAGTAATTAGGGCTGGAATTATAAACATTAATAGATTAATTAACTGTTGTTCCATAGTTGGGTTTATTTCTTTTGAACTGTAAACTTAATAGTTTTAATATCGGTTCTTACTTAAAATTATTGTAAAAATTAAATAATGATATTTTTATTTGTGCAAAATATAAAAATAAAGTATGGCTTTAAGTTTCGGTATATGTTATTGTTTAATCTGTTTTAACATTTACCACCTAAATACATACAATCTTTTAAATCTTGCATTGACGTAAAAGGCACTTTTGCTTTATGATAGAGATAAGTTCTAGAGAGTTCTTTAGATAAATTATGATCATCTACATTAACGTCTATATCATCCATAGTAAACTGACATGGATGCTCGTAACCTGCAGCGTGTGTTATTTCTATGAACTCTTTTCTAAAGGTTTTGAAGTATTGTGCTAAACGCTCAGATTTTAATGGAATATCAATTCCGTGTTGTAACCATTTACTTTGTGTAGCAATTCCACTCGGACAACGATTTGTATGGCAAATTTGTGCTTGAATACAACCAATACTCATCATGGCTTCTCGAGCAACATTAATACAATCGGCTCCCATAGCAAATGCCATGGCTGCTTTGGCTGGAAAGCCTAATTTCCCACTACCAATAAAAACAATACGCTCAGAGAGACCTTTATTTTTAAACATTTTATATAAATCAGTAAAACCATAAACCCAGGGTAATGAGACGTGGTCAGCAAAACTTGGAGGTGCTGCACCTGTTCCGCCTTCTCCACCATCAACTGTTATAAAGTCTGGGCCTTTACCGGTTTTAAGCATAAGATCAGCCAGTTCTTTCCATTGGTCTAATTTACCTATTGCGGCTTTGATACCGACAGGCAAGCCTGTTTCTTCAGCGATTTCTTCGATAAAATCGACCATTTCTGGAATTGTCGAAAACGCCGTATGGTTAGGAGGAGATAATACGGTTTTGCCAATTTCTACACCTCTAATTTCAGCAATTTCCTTTGAGATTTTAGCTCCTGGGAGCACACCGCCTTTTCCTGGTTTTGCGCCTTGTGAAAGCTTAATTTCGATAGCACGAACAAACGGATTATCTTCAACCAGTTTTTTCAATTTCTCCATAGAAAACCCACCATCATCTGCACGAACACCAAAGTAACCTGTTCCGAAGTGAAACACGACATCTCCGCCATTGGTGTGGTATGGTGAAAGGCCGCCTTCTCCGGTATTATGATATGCGCCAGCTATTTTAACGCCTTTATTTAAAGATTCTATTGCTTTAGCTGAAAGCGAGCCAAAACTCATTGCAGATACGTTAATTATAGATGCTGGACGATAGGGTTTCTTTCGTTTATTAAATTCTCCCATCACTTTAGCGCATGGTAGAAAGCAATGATCGATAGTGTTAGGATGGTTTTTGCCAGTTTTGTATGGGAACATCGCATTATTAATAAATATGTGCTGATGTGCATAGATATTTGTATCTGTACCAAAACCTTCGTAATTGTTTTCACCTTTTGAAGAGGCATAAACCCAACCACGTTCAATACGATTAAACGGTAATTCCTCTCTGTTACTGGCTACGAAATACTGGCGGATTTCTGGTCCAATACTTTCAAACAAATAACGCAAATGTCCAACTATGGGGAAATTATGACTTATAGTATGTTTTTTTTGAAAAAAAATATCACGGATAGCAACTATAATTAAAGCAATAATAATCCACATCCACCACGTAATATTTGAAACAAAATTTAAAAAAGTATCCATAGAATTTAATTGTAGGGTAAAAGTTTTTTTGTCTAAATAAAAGTCCAATATGTGTACCTCAATACTATTGTGACCAACATAACTAATTGTCTTTTTATTGATTTAAATAATCCAATGCTAAATGTGTCATGGTTTTGACACCTAGCAGTAGCCCTTTGTCATCAATCTTAAAATCTGGCGTATGATGTGGAAAAGCTTCTGTGTTTCCAGGTGTCATACCACCTAAGAAGAAATAAAATCCAGGGATCACTTCTTGAAAATAAGAGAAGTCTTCACCGCCAGTTGTGGCTTTTCTTAAACGCACATTTTTAGCGCCAGCGACACGTTGCATTGTTGGAAGCATTTGATCGACTAAATCAAAATCGTTATACGTAATAGTCGTGTTATTTTGAAATGTAATGGTAGCTTCACCACCATAGGCTTTTGCGATATCTCTAGTCATTTCGGTCATACGACGTTCAATAAGTGCTTTCATATCTGGGTCTAAAGTTCTAACGGTTCCGATTAATTCTGCAGTTTCAGGAATGATATTAAAGCGTGTTCCAGCTGTGATTTTCCCAACAGTAATCACTGCAGCTTCGTCTACTAATTTTGACTCTCTACTAATAATAGTTTGCAAACCATCTATGATTTTAGCTGAAATTAGAATTGGGTCAACACCTTGCCATGGTCTTCCACCATGGGTTTGCTTGCCTTTTACTTTAATGACAAAACGTTCTACAGAAGCCATGATGCCTCCTTTTTTGTAGTAGATAGTGCCAACCTCATAGTTAGAGCGAATATGCAACCCGAAAATAGCATCCACTTTTGGGTTTTCTAAAACACCTTCTTTTATCATTAATTTTGCGCCACCTTCTTCACCTGGAGGCGGACCTTCTTCCGCTGGTTGAAATATGAACTTTACAGTGCCTTTTATTTTGTCTTTATGTTTTGATAAGATTTCTGCAACTCCCATTAAAATTGAGGTGTGTGTGTCATGACCACACGCATGCATTACACCAGTTTTCGTGCCTAAAAATTCAGTTTCCACTTCACTTTTAAAGGCCAAATCATTACGTTCAGTTACTGGAAGTCCATCAATATCAGCCCGAAGAGCCACGACTTTTCCTGGCTCGTTTCCTTTTAAAATACCAACGACACCTGTTTTACCAATTCCAGTTTGTACTTCTAGTCCTAATGATTTCAAATGCGCTGCAATTTTTTCAGCCGTTTTAAATTCTCTGTTTGAGAGTTCGGGGTTTTGATGAAAATGATGTCGCCACTCTATGACTTTAGATTCAATATCTATAAAATCTTTCTCAAGATCATTTTGTGATAAAGCAGTTAAACTTCCGAATAGACAACATAAAGTAAGGAGGTATCGCATTTTAGAAAAATTAAGATTGAGCTTAAAGATATTCAAAAAATAGTAAAGCCATTTCGAACAGTAAATTGTTTATAATTATTTATAAAATCGTCTAGTAGAAACAGGAGGTTTGGTTAATTTCACGTTTCATAAAACGGATGAAGTTTGGAGAAGTATTTAAGCCAGTTAAACGACGCACAATTAGCACCAACCCTACAAAAGGACGGACCAATGATTATCATTGCTGGTGCGGGTTCTGGAAAGACACGTGTGCTGACTTACCGCATTGCCTATTTAATGAGTCAAGGTGTTGATTCGTTTAATATTTTGGCACTAACGTTTACGAATAAGGCTGCCAAAGAGATGAAAGGTAGAATTGCAGATATTGTTGGTGATAGCGAAGCCAAAAACCTTTGGATGGGAACATTTCACTCGGTGTTTGCTAAAATTTTACGTTTTGAAGGGCATCATTTAGGATTTCCAAGTAATTTCACCATCTACGATACACAAGATTCTCAAAAGTTATTAGGTTCAATCATCAAAGAAATGGGCTTAGATAAAGATCTTTATAAAACTAAGCAGGTTTACAGTCGGATTTCGTCTTATAAAAATAATTTAATTACCGTAAAGGCTTATTTTAAAAATCCAGAGTTAATTGAAGCGGATACTGCTGCAAGACGACCTCGAATGGGTGAAATTTATAAGAATTATGTAGATCGCTGTTTTAAAGCGGGCGCCATGGATTTTGATGATTTACTCTTGCGTACCAATGAACTTTTGACACGTTTCCCAAATGTATTGGCACAATATCAAAATAAGTTTAGATATATATTGGTCGATGAGTATCAAGATACCAATCATTCACAATATCTAATTATTAGAGCACTGTCTGATCGTTTTCAAAACATTTGTGTTGTTGGTGATGATGCACAGAGTATCTACGCCTTTAGAGGTGCGAACATCAATAATATTTTAAACTTTCAGAAGGATTATGATGACGTTCAGGTTTATAGGCTAGAACAAAATTATCGTTCTACAAAAAATATTGTAGGAGCAGCCAACTCTGTAATTGAGCATAACAAAACGAAATTAGATAAAATCGTTTGGACGGCTAATACTGAAGGTGAAAAAGTAAAAGTAAATCGGTCATTAACCGATGGTGATGAAGGTCGATTCGTAGCAAGCACGATTTGGGAAACCAAAATGAACCAACATGTACCTAATAGTGATTTTGCGGTGTTATATCGTACAAATGCCCAGTCTAGAGCTATTGAGGATGCGTTGCGAAAGCGAGATATTCCTTATCGTATTTATGGCGGACTTTCATTTTACCAACGAAAAGAAATTAAAGATGTGACCGCGTATTTGCGCTTGATATTAAATCCTGCCGATGAAGAAGCTTTAAAGCGTGTGATTAATTATCCTGCACGCGGAATAGGACAAACCACTATAGATCGATTAGTCGTTGCCGCCAACGGCTTTGGGAAAACTATTTTTGAAGTTCTTCAGAATATTGACAAGATTAATATTAATATTAATAACGGAACAAAGAATAAGCTTAAAGATTTTGTGACCCTTATTCAAAGTTACCAAGTGATGAATCAAACAGCAAATGCTTTTGATTTAACTGAGCATGTCACTAAATCTAGTGGTTTAATTAGAGAGGTTAATAAGGACGGAACTCCTGAAGGGCAAGTGCGCTTAGAAAATGTTGAAGAGTTATTAAATGGTATTAAAGACTTTGTTGAAGGGCAAATTGAACTTGCTGATGCAAGTGATACGTTAGCCGAGTTTTTGGAGGATGTGGCATTAGCAACCGATTTGGATGCAGATAAAGGAAATCCTGATCATGTGGCTTTAATGACGATTCATATGTCTAAAGGTTTAGAGTTTTCCCATGTATTTATAGTAGGAATGGAGACAGATTTGTTCCCGAGTGCGATGAGTATCAATACACGAAGTGAATTAGAGGAGGAGCGACGTTTGTTTTATGTGGCTTTAACTAGAGCTGAAAAGCAGGCCTATTTAACCTATACCTTATCTCGTTATCGTTGGGGTAAACTAATCGATGCAGAACCTAGTCAATTTATTGAAGAAATAGATGACCAATATGTAGATATCATAACGCCTCTTAATGATGTACGACAAAACCCAATGTTAAGTGCAGATATTTTTGGTGATGTTGAACCTAATCGTATTCGTTTTAAGAAACCTATCAAACGTAAATCTGATGCAGCTCCACCTAAATTTGTAGCACCAAAAAACTTAAAACGTGTCTCCAAAAGTTCTCCATCTGATAATACCAATTTGTTTGATGGCAAACTCGCAGCAGGTAATATTGTCGAGCATGCACGTTTTGGAAAAGGTGAAGTCACGAAAATTGAAGGCAAAGGTGCCGATGTGAAAGCTGAAATTAATTTTGAAGTTGGAGGTGTTAAGAAACTACTTCTTAGATTTGCAAAATTAGATGTGCTTGGCTAATTACCTTACCATAAACACCGAATTGATGTTCCCTTGCCCATCATATTCTTTAATAGGATTGTCAGGATCTAGCATCCATTTTCCGTCGATTATAAATTTGTAATAATGTTTCCCAGCAGGTAATGGTAAGCGTAGACTCCAGAGACCGTTATCTACTTTTTCCATTTCGATGTCGGATTCGTTCCAATCGTTAAAAGAACCAGTAAGAATGACGCGTTCAGCATTGGCATAGCCTTTAAGTGAAAATGTAACATACTTGCCAACATTTATATAGGAATTGTACTCATCAAATTCGTTAGTATTTTTTGAAGGATTTGAAGGGTCTTCTATCCAATACCCATCAACAATAAATCGATATTCATACTCTCCCGGTTTGATATCTAATTTTAGTTCCCAGCCATTCTCAACCTTATACATTTTAAAATCGTCTTCATTCCATCTATTAAATGAGCCAGAAACTATTATTCTTTTAGCATCTTCATAACCTTTAAGTCTAAAACTCACATTTCCTTTTTTGTCAGGAATTGCAGCTTTTGTATCCATTTTTAGATTATATACATTGAGATGACTTCCTTTTATTGCCGCTAGTTTGATATTTGAATCATACTCTGAAGGTTCTGCCCAATATTGATTATTGATTATAAATTTAAACTCCCAAGTAAACTCATCTTTAAAATCATTGATATGTTTTCTGAGTTCATAAGTGGTCTCATTCACTCTAAGCATTTCCCAGTCGTATTTTGACCAATTGTTGAATTCTCCTGCGACAACAACATTGTCAACGTCTAAGTCTTCAAACTTGATTTTTTCTTTTGAACTATCGTGATAAAATTTTTCGTAATCAAATTTGTTAAATGTAAATACCACGTAATTCCCTTCAAACCGATAGCCTTTATCAGTTTGAGCAGAAGAGATCCATGTTGCCAATGCAATTAGAGAAATTAGGATATGTTTTATTATTGGTTTCACTGTTTATTTAACGGGAACTTTACAAAGTAAAGCTTTTCTTTTTTATAATTAATAATAGTACGCTGTTGTCTAAAAAACTCATAACCCAAAACACCATCTAATGAAGTGCCAAAAGCTTCATTCATTTGGTTAAGGTTTGTTAGTATGGTATTCATAGGTGCAAAATAAATTTTGTCTGATAATTTTACACGATACAATTTTCCTGCCAAAACCTCAATTTTTTTTCCGCTTGCACCAACGAGCATCAAACGTTTAGAAGGGAAGAAGTTTTTTAAAATCTTTTTGCTCGTTCTTTTATTGAGTTGGTTGTATTCTGCAGCTGTATCTAAACCAAACTTTAACTTTTGGTCATTGATGTAGGTTTCTAAAACGATGGTATGGTTTTTTAGTTTAAAATCAACAGTATCGATTATTTTTTCTAAGTAGCCTCTTTGGTCTAATCTTTTCCCTTTGGAATCTACGCGAGAAAGCGTAATTTGATTTAAGTACATATCTATAAAGACTTCGTAGTCTTTCAAAATATTATAACCAATGATGCCTAATAAATGTATTTTCTTGCTGGTTTCAATATGCGATAGGTTAATCACATCAGATTTCTTGTTCTCTAGAATTAAATCTTTGATTATAAATTCTCGCAAACGTTTTTCAAGAGGATTGTCTATAACTGCATTCACTCCAGACGTCACTCGAGATTTTCTGTTATGAGGTGTTCTAGTTTTAAAATGGACTTTATTAAGTATGAGTGTTTCAGAACCCGTGTCAATAATAAAGTTTCCTTTTTGGTCTAAAAGCTCTGCTTCAATAACAATGAGATTGTCAATAAGTCTAAATGGAATTCTTGTAGTATACTCACTTAAAATTTCAGCTTTTGGAAACGTAATCATCTTTGGGTTATCTTTTGAAAACCCATGCATAGACATTACAAATGCTAAAAATAATAGTGTAAAGAGATTCCGCATATTATATAGACTGAAAACTCTGTATAATGTTACACTTTTTTTACTCTAAATGTGTTTCGGTAAATGCTTTTAATTTTGTCCAAGTGTCTAAGAGTTCTATTCCTACCCAACCATGACCAGCATTTGGATATAATGTGAACTGATGTGTTACACCTAAACTCATTAATTTGGCTTCCATGTCTACACCTTGACTTATAGGAATTAGAGGGTCTTCGCCGCCATTAAACAATATAGTTGGCGGTGAAGAAGCCGTAACCTGATGGTAAGGGCTTATTTCTTCTAGGTATGCTGTAGTAGTATCGATACCAAAGGTTTCTAGAGTTTCTAGCAAAAGTAGATCTTCAGATTCTAAATATGCAGGATCAGTAAAATTTGTGGGACCTACGATGCTTGCAACCATTTTTACATGACTTTCGGTATCAAATGCGTAACTCCAAAGCATTGATAAATGCGCTCCTGCGCTTGTTCCTAAAAAACCAATATCATCAGAAATCACATAATCGTTTTGATTGTTTTTTAAGAGATTAATTATCGTTGTGATATCATCAATTTGCATTGGATATGGGGAGTTATTCTCGTCTGCTAATCGGTAATTTATATTTACAATAGCGAGATCTGATAAACCTTGGCGTATCAAATCCTTCAAAGGATTCATTTCAGATTTATCTCCAGACGTCCAACCACCACCATGAACTAAAATCAGGACTTTAGTATCAAGCGTTCTGCCTTCGGGTAAATAGACATCGAAGACTTGGTCGCTATCATTTCCGTAGGAAACATTCAATTCTTGACGAAAGTCTAAAGGAATTCCGTCTTGCGGATCATCTGAGCTTGAATCGTCACTTGAGCATGACGTTATTCCTAAGGAAATAAAAAGAAGTAGTAAAGTATATTTAAATGTCTTCATGTGTTTTTATTTGTTATTTTTCAATGATCACATGCAGTTCGCTATTAACCCATTTTTTGGTTAATAAAGTTTTTAACATGCTCGTGTCATGATGAAATATTTAATTACTTTGTAAACGAAAATGTAAGACACATATTATGGCAGAATTGATAAAAATTTATGAGGAGAATCCCAATCCTAAGGAGATTGCGAAGGTCGTTCGTATATTAAAAAGGGGTGGGTTGATTATTTATCCTACTGATACGGTTTATGGTTTGGGTTGTGATATTAACAATATTAAAGCTTTAGAGAAAATTGCTAGAATTAAAGGTGTAAAGCTTGAAAAATCAAACTTCTCCTTTATTTGTGAAGATTTGAGCAACCTTAGTGATTATGTGAAGCAGATAGACACAACGACCTTTAAGATATTAAAGCGCGCACTTCCTGGGCCATATACATTTATTCTTCCTGGATCTAAGAGTTTACCACATCCTTTTAAAAAGAAAAAAACGGTTGGTATTCGTGTGCCGGATAATGCTATTGCACTTGAAATCGTTAAACAATTGGGAAATCCCATTATTTCAACATCTATTCGTGATGAAGATTACGTTGTTGAATATACTACAGATCCTGAATTAATTGTAGAGAAATGGGACAAACTTGTCGATTTGGTTATCGATGCAGGTTATGGTGGAAATGAGGCATCTACTGTGATTGATTTATCTGAAGACGAGCCGTTAATTGTGAGAGAAGGCAAGGGAAGCTTGGAGATTTTTTAGTTTTGCCAGTTGTTTTGTAAATAAAAAAAGCCCAACCTTACGATTGAGCTTCTTCAATATGTATTTTGTTATCTACTAATTCTCAGCAGATAAGTTTTTCATTTCTTCTTCAATCATTTCATAGAACTGATCAATCTTAGGCAATACCACAACACGTGTACGTCTGTTTATCGCTCTGTTTTCTGCAGTATCGTTATCTGCTAAAGGTACATAACTACTACGTCCAGCTGCAATTAACTGACCAGGGTTTACTCCCAACTCTTGTAAGACGCGAATGATAGATGTAGAACGCTTCACGCTTAAATCCCAGTTATCAATAAGCACACCTTTACTGTAGGTTTTGCTGTCTGTATGACCTTCAATCATCGCTTCAAAATCTGGTTTGCTTTGAATCACCTTTGCTACTTTAGCTAATACATCTTTTGCTTTGGTTGTTACATTATAGCTTCCGCTCTTAAATAATAATTTATCTGCTATAGAAATAAAGACAACACCTTTTTCAACATTAATCTCAATGTCTGGATCGTCGATGCCAACAGCCTTTTTTAAACTAGTTACCAATGCTAATGTGACACTATCTTTTTTAGACAAAGCATCTTGTAAACGTGAGATTTTAAGGTCCTTTTCCTTTAAGCTCTCTAAAGATTTCTCTACATTTTTTGCCCCTTGAGTTGTTAAGACAGTCATGTCTTTAGCAGTCTCTATTAAGGATTCATTTGAAGATTTCATATCTGCTAAACGATTTTTTAATTCTTCTAAACGAGCAGAAGATGCAGCTTCATCAGACAAACACCTGTTTAATTTTACGGTTGCAGAATTTAATAAATCTTGAGTCTCCTTTTGTTGTTCTTCTAGTGCCATATATTCTTTCTTAGACACACATGAAGTCAAAATGAACATCCCAGCAACACTTAATAGCATTAATTTTTTCATAATAAAGTTTAATAATTAGTTGTTATTCAACTTATCAAAATTATGCAAAAGAATAATCCTTCTGATAGTCTTTAACTAAATTTTTAACACTTTTATGAACAATTAGTAATTATAACGTTTTCTGACAAAGTATGACCAGACGATAGATTTGGTGTTGTAGTAGTCTTTTTTCTTCGGAAAGTGTTTACGCTGTATTAAAAGTTCGGATAAATTTCCGTAAAAACTGAAATGTGCCCTTAAAACAGCCACGAAGTGAGCAAATTTAAAACTGAACAGAAATTTCAGACCAGCGATACCATCTAAAACTAATCTTATAAAAATGATTCCGAAGAGAAAGCCAGGCGCATTTTTGGTAATCGTAAACAGGCTATTTCTGAAATTAAGATATGTTTTCTTCGGATTTGTAGCCTTTAATGTTGCACCACCAACATGATAAACGGTGGATGATCCTACATATTTGGTATTGAACCCAGCATTGAACGCTCTCCAGCATAAATCAATTTCCTCAAAGTGAGCAAAATAGCTTTCATCAAAACCATTGAGTGATTCGAAAGTTGATTTCCGAATAAATAAGCAAGCTCCCGAAGCCCAAAAAATAGATGTTGTATCATTATACTGACCATCGTCTTTTTCTATCGTATCAAAAATGCGTCCTCGGCAATAAGCGTAACCATATTTGTCTATAAAACCACCCGCTGCACCAGCATACTCAAAATGGGATTTGTTTTTATGATCTAATAGTTTTGGTTGTATGATAGCTGTACTGATATTCGATTCAAACTCTGAACGAATAGGATTTAGCCAATTTGGAGTGACTTCAATATCACTATTGAGCAAACAAAACACATCTGCTTTGACCTGCTTTAATGCATCATTATAGCCTTTAGCATAGCCACCATTTGTTGTATTCTGAATGATTGTTGCCTTCGGAAAATTTGATTTTAAAAACGCGACAGAACCGTCTGTGGATGCATTATCAGCTACATAAATATCGGCTCCTTCAGAATATTGCATTACCGAAGGCAAAAACTGCTCAAGCAATTGTTGTCCATTCCAGTTTAATATGACGACGGCTATTTTCATTCGTAATTGGGAATATCTTTTAGGAATTCATAACGTTCATTTTCAAAATCCATGACACAATAATAGTGATTAATTCCGTTAGTGACCATCAAGTAACTAGCATCTAAGGCTAAATTATATCGCGCAATCTGGTCGAAAGTCGTTTGGTCAATCTTTATTTTATGTGATTTGCATTCTACAATCAAGTGTATACTTCCGTTAGGATTAAAGACGACGATGTCATAGCGTTTTGATAATCCGTTTACTTTGAGTTCTTTCTCGACATTGATTAAAGATTTCGGATAGTTTTTATGCTGAATTAAATATTGAACACAATGTTGACGTACCCATTCTTCAGGTTGCAAAACGATGAATTTTTTACGAATCTCATCGAAAATGGAAACTTTATTTTCGTTACTTTTGAAACGGAATTTAAACTTTGGAAAATTTAATTCTTGCATAGATGCAAACTAAGGTTTTTTCAAAGTTAACTCACAAAAATCAATTACCAAATCCAAAGCCTCATTTTTGGAATTTGGTATTAAATATTTCAAATTTTCGAACTTGGACGAGGTAAAGCAAATAGTTGCAGATATAAAAAAAGGAAACATTAGGCCTATTTATTTTTTAATGGGTGAGGAGCCATACTACATTGATGCTATTTCAGATTATATCGAAAAAAATGTCCTTTCCGAAGAGGAAAAGGGCTTTAACCAAATGGTGTTGTATGGTCGTGATGTGACTGTAGATGATATTGTGGGCAATGCCAAACGTTACCCTATGATGTCCGAACGCCAGGTAGTGATTGTAAAAGAAGCTCAAGATTTATCACGTACAATTGAGAAATTAGTTAACTATGTTGAAAACCCGCAACCTACAACAGTCTTAGTGGTTAATTACAAGTACAAAAAAATTGACAAGCGTAAATCCTTGTACAAAACGATAAAGAAAGCAGGTGTTGTTTTTGAAAGTAAGAAACTTTATGAAAATCAGGTAGCGGAATGGATTCGTCGCGTATTGTCTGGACAGAACTATACCATTTCTCCAAAAGCATCTCAAATGCTTGTTGAGTTTTTAGGAACGGATCTAAGTAAAATTAATAACGAACTCGAAAAACTTAAGATAATATTACCTGAAGGTACGCAGATTTCCGCAGAACACATTGAAGATAATATTGGGATAAGTAAAGACTACAATAATTTTGAGCTAAGAAAGGCAATTGGTGACCGCGATGCGCTCAAGGCGTTTAAAATTATCAACTATTTTGGCGACAACCCAAAGGATAACCCTATGGTAGTAACGGTGTCTTTATTATTTAACTTCTTTTCTCAGTTATTACATTTTCATGGGTTGCATGATAAGAACCCAAGAAATGTGGCTTCTGCCTTAAAGATCAATCCGTATTTTGTAAATGAATATGTGTCGGCAGCACGTAATTTTCCAATGCGAAAAGTGAGTCAGGTAATATCAATACTTCGCGAATTTGATGTTAGAGGTAAAGGTGTGAACTCTAATGCTGTTCCTCAAGGTGATTTGTTGAAAGAGTTGTTGGTGAGGATTTTTTCTTAGGTTTTGCTACCCCAGTTCGCTTTGTTCATCTTCGAATAGGAGAGAACCTAGCAATGAATTATAAGAGCTGGCAGCTATTTTAACTAACCTAAAAGCCACGATTACTTATTACGTCCAAACCAAGAGAGGCTGTACTTCAATTCAAATGGTCTACGTTCCTTAAATATATTGGGATACTTCAAGTGGATTTGAATTTTACTTAATTCATTCCTTATCAATTCTCTCTGTTCTACAAAAATGGGATCTTCAGGATCGCCTTAGAATTCGAGAAGGATTATTTCTTCTGAGGGTCTTAATATCACTTTAGAGGCTTTGGTAAATGTTGACAAATAGTAGCCATCGGATAGATGAGGCATGAAATCTATAAGGCTATTATTTGAATTGTTATTGGCGCGATTAAATTTGATATCCTTTAAAATTAGTGGGCCAGTTCCTTTATTCTGAAGAATCACCTTAACTGTTTTATCATAATTCACTTTCATTTAATGTTGTGCTAATCCTAAAGGTCGTTGATTGAGTAAAAAAATAGTTTGTAGAATAATCAATGAATCTTATAGTTACGTCAACTCGGCAGAACTAAGTTTCTCTCCATCACGTGGTAAATCGTATTGAATCCACTCACTATTTAGGTGCACATCTACTGAGTCCAAGCGACCAGGGCCGAGGTTTTTATATGCATGAGGTATATTAGCTGGCCCAATGACTATAGCTCCTTCTTCAGCAATGAACTTCTGGTCTCCAACGGTAAACTCAGCTCGCCCTTCAAGGATATGAAACACTTCGTCATAGGGGTGTATGTGCAGGTTCGGACCTTCCCCGATTCCATCCACGGCATAGCGAATTACTACACAATTAATACCATAATGATGGCCTTCAAGAACACCCTTTGGCGGATCTTGGATCTTAATCCATTTTTCCTTAGGGATGAGAGCGGGTTCAATTCTAGATTCTTTTGGCATAATATAAATTTTAAGAGTTATTAATAATTGCAGCTAACATGTTCGTTTATGATTAGTTGCTGTAAACACTAAGATAACAAAAAGGAACTGCGTAAAGGGAATTCGGCATAATTTCCGTGGTAATCATTAAACAGGATCCAATAATGAATTATACACGTTGTTAGCTTTTAGTTGTGACACATAAGAATAATCACGTTTGAATGGAGTATTGAAGCAAGAGTGATTTTCCGGGTATGAGTGAGTGATTTTTTCCGATTGAGTGATCAATTCCACGGACTTGCTCAAATTCCGTAGGAGTAAGAAGTCCGCTTTTATTAAATCAGTTTATTGTACTATGGTGTTATTCCTTTTCTAATATTTCTATGATTGGTGGTTTTAAACCACTTCTACAAACAAACGATCTTCAGCTTTTTTACTTTGCCCAAAAAGGTTTGTACTGATTTCCAGAGCTAGACACTAGTTCACGTAAATTTGTTCCATCTGCATTGATGGTGAATAGTTTTAAATTATCTTCTTTTTTCTGAACAAAGACAATTGATTTTCCATCAGGTGACCAACTTGTACCATACAGATAGGATAACTCATCGACACTATCAGCTGTTTGAGGAAAAGAATTAAAGTTTTTCTCTTCATTTTTAGTTAGATTTTTAAGATTTGTTCCATCAGGGTTAATAGTATATAAATTTAAAAATCCATTCCGAATAGAAAGAAAAGCAATGCGTTTCCCATCGGGAGACCAAGAAGGAGAAGATTCGTGATTTCCATGTTTTGTAATGTTTGTTATATTAGAACCATCACTATCCATTACAAAAACTTCGTAATTCCCCCCATCTCTTGATGATAGGAATGAGATTTTTGACCCATCAGGTGAAAAAGATGGAAAATAATGATGTTTCGAGTTTTGTGTGAGTTGCTTTTTACCTGTACCATCTACTTTGATTTTAAAAACATTACGCATTCCCATACGACCATTTTCGTGTTCATAAAATATTATCCATTTGTTGTCTTTTGAAAAACTTGGAACTCCAGAATAATTTCCAGATTTGCTTACTTGCCTAATATTCGTTCCGTCGATATTAGCAATGGCAGTTTTCCAACCTCCAAAATGATAAGTGTTGAATGTAATCCATTTTCCATTTGGAGAAACTGAAGGACTATTTTCACCTCTAGAGCTCTTTCCTTCTGGAGTGAATTTTTTCAGCTCCTTACCATCATAAGAGACAATGCGAGCATTTTGTTCAGGTTTTTCTCGGAGTGTGAAATAAATCTTATAATCCGAATTGTTAGATGATTGTGCATTTGATTCGATACTAGTGCTCATGGAGAAGACTATAGCTAACAACCACAAACTGATTTTTTTTAATGATTTCATTGGATCTTGTTTTTTCCAAATCTACTTTTGCAAATACTAAATAGTTGTTAAAATGAATAGTTGAGAAGTCTCATTGTATACATTGATACTTTTTTGAGAATGATTTTCTTTAGGAGAGAGACTTCGAAAATTGGCCAGGAGTTTTTCCTGTATGTTTTACAAAAGCTCTATAAAAAGTTGCTTTAGAACTGAAGCCAGATAAAGTACCAATATATTCGACAGTGAATTGTTTCTTTTCAGAATCTCTTAATAGTTTTTGAGCTTCGGCAACCCGTTGCTTATTAACATAATCGAAGAAATTTATTTGAAGTATCTTGTTTATTGCCATAGATAATGTATGTTCTCTAACGGCTATTTTTTCTGCCAACAATGTAAGTGTAAGGTCAGGATTTAGATATAGTTTCTCTTCTACTAATGATGCGTTGGACTTTTGAATGATTTTCTGTAGTTCTTCTTTATCAATCTCAGAACTTGTTTTGTTTTTTAGAACAAGTTTAGACGAGCTTTGCTGACTAAATATTATGAAAGAAATGAAATAAATATGAAGAGGTAATAAGAGATAACTTAGATTTTTTATTAGAATAACATCTACATCAAAAAAACCTGAAAAACGTTGAATTGGAATCAATAACCATATGGTGAGGTATCCATAAAGTATTGTTTTCATCCATCTCACATTGGTCTTTTCGATATTAGAATATTCATTCAATATTTTTTTCTTGTAGGTTAAGAAGAAGTAAAAAGCGATGGCAACATAAATTATTTTGTGAACATCATAGCGTAAAAACCCCGTAAAGATATCAGTAAACCCTCTTGTTTCGAAAAAATATTTTGGATTACTTTCCAAAGATGAATAATAGTAATTTAAAAAGGATAATTTTTGACTAACCGTTTGTAAGTATTTAGGGAGGTTAAATGTATTATACAGCACGAAAGGAATAAAATGCAAAAAATGCAAATACTTTAATTTAAATAAAGGTCGAGTAAGAGAAAGAATATAAAGGAAAATCAATGGACCAATGCAATAAGAGAAAATATTACCTGTACTCAATAAACCTGGAACATAAAGGATAAGCTTTGTATTGACAAAAAAATCATGAATGATTTCAAATAGTAAAACAAAAAGGATAAAAGATAATAATCTATAGGAAATAGATTTGTAATGCTTTGAAGCAATGAAAATCAGCAGGAAAATTCCATGACTAATAGCAACTAGCCCAAATAACGAATAAAAATCAAATTGCAATTGAATATTCATTTACAGTATTATTTATCTGAATAAAGAAAAACTTTCTATAGAATTAAAATTAAAATGTAATGCATTTTTTTTAATGTATGGCAACGTGGGTTACCTTAGCTAGAACTAAATTAGTAAAAGAAAACGAAACAGAGGAATCCCGATGCTCGGGATCCCGAGTACGGGGAAAGGAAACAATGTGTTATAAAGGATGTTTTAACCAGTTGATTTCAGAAACTGAATGAGCGTTCCTGTCTTTTTATTCTTAAATCCATAAAAATCGCTATTCCTATGAGTAAAAGTGCAATAGAAACAACTGCTATTCTTATGTTTAGGTCTATTTTAGGTTGTGTTGTAAATGTAATAGAGAATGGAACTGCAAAACTAATTGCCCAAGTGGTGTAATAATTATTAGGTACAAATCTTAATTTGTTTTTTAAGTACTTTTTAAACTTAGCCAATTTTTGTTTGAACATTTCATTGCCAAATGATGGGATTTTTTCTAGTTCTAGATATTTAAGATAGCTCTCAATTCCTTCTGTCTGATCTGGACTTAAATCTTTCTCTTTAAGTTTATTTAAAATCTCAATGAATTTTTTGAATGTTTTGATTTCAGATTTTTCATTGGTTTTGGAAAGTTCTTTTTTCAGAAAAACAATAGTTGCTTTTAAATCGTTTGTTTCTCTAAGAGAATTAGAACTCACTAATTCATTTATGTTGACATCTAGCGCAACAGATATTCTCTTAATCGTTTCTCCTGTAGGTGCCGATTCATTGTTTTCAATTCTTTGAATCGTCCTTAACCTCACGCGAGATTCCTCAGCTAAATATTCCTGAGACATTCCTCTTAGTGCTCTTAATTCCTTTAATCTTTTTGCTAAACTTTTAGTTTCCATTTTAAATGTATTTATTGTTCAGAGCAAAAGTAAATAGCATTCATAATAAGTTGTTGCGTCAAGTTAACGTCATCTTTACGTCAATTGGTTACAGCGTGTTATATGTTTATAAAGATACGTATTATTCCTTTTTATTTTCTGGTTAAGAAAACTTGTGATCCTCTCTATAAATCTTCAATCTCCTCAAATATAATCGTGTAATCATACTGTAAATCTTCATGAAGATGCATGATTTTTTTTCTGATTGCTATCATATTCCGTTCGTAGATATTGATTAAAGTTGTGTTCCGTTTAATAGAAGGTGACATGGTTCTGAGTTGTTTGCAAAAGTAGAGGAGGAGTTCGACTTCGGTTTCTTTATTGAGCGAGTAACGGATGTATTTTTTTGTATTGCGTAAAATTTTACGAACGCTTTTCTTAATGTAGAAATAACTGTCGGTATTTATAATATCGAACTGCTCATCAATTTCTGATTTTACAGTTTCTATATAACCGTCTTCACTATCAGCTTCAAAAAGTAAGTAGGTGAGCAGTTCTTTGTTTTCTTTTTTAAAACGAGAAAGACGTAAACAAAGTTCTGCCAATTCCTCGTTGGATTTATACTTGAGTTCTTTTCTAATGGTGACTACCGAAACCGCTTTCATATCTTTTACTTTTACAGTGTCAATATACTAAAAAAGGCCACCAAGTTGGTAGCCTTTCTTTATAGGATTACAAAACATTAGTATCAAGTGCTATACGCGTCAATATTAGTTTTTGGGATTTCAAAACCGTGAACCTTCTAGAACGTTTTTTATAAATTATAATGTTTACGAATAGATCTTCTTACTCTGATTAATCGGTAGATACCTATAAACATGAGTATGGCAGAGACTATAATGAGAATAATTCCGTAGGATTTTAAATCTGAAAAAAATTCAAGTTTCAGAATCGTTACACCTGTTCCCAAAATAACAAGAAACGTTCTAAAGTACGCTAGAAATGTACGTTCGTTGGCGAGTTTGGTTCGTTCAATAGCTAACCAATCTCTTGTAATAAGTGTGTTGTCTTTTTCCATTATTTTTTCATGCCATCAATTGAATATTTACCTGCTCCAGTCAAGAATATCACAATAAAAGCGATAAGATATAGTAAAGCTTGTTCTTTTGTACCTAAATCATCTTTAGCATGAACTACAAATGCAGCAACCATCATTGTAATCGCAGCAGGAATCGCGGCCCATTTCGTTTTAAAACCGATAATCAGCAAAATAGGAGCTATGACTTCGCCAATTAGACATAAAATTAATGAAGGCATTGCACCAATTCCTAAAGGATCTGGAAAACCAGATGCGTCTGAGAGTCTATTTATTTTTGGAATTCCGTGAGTTAACAGAAATCCGCCAAAACCTAATCGTAATAGTAATAAGGCCAAATCGGTAAAGTTTTTTTTCATAAGGTATTTAGTTTAATTAGTTGCCTTTTAAAAGATTGACGCTTACTGTTGCCAATTCATTATCTGGAAATTTAGAAAAATAATTTGAATCTGGATGTAATCCTGCTTCTTTGGCTATCTTAATAAATACATCAACTTCTAGGATGTATTGATCGCTATAGCCATGAGTAGCATCATAAGCTGTAGCTGCAGTTTTGCCTATATTTTCAGCTACTAATTCAGGTTTAACAGTATGCAATTCTATAATCAACAAACCAAAACGCTCTACATAAGGTTTCCATTTTGTAAAATGTTCTAAAAGCGAATCTTCAACATGATTATTACTAAGACGTTGTCCTAATGTTGCATAAGCACCAGACGAATCGCTAACTCTATCTGAAGTGGTTTGAGGCACTTCCCAAATACGGTTATGGTCTAAAAAGGTTCTTACGTTTAATAAATCTATCAATTCTATGTTATAATCTTCTTTTAAATCTTTTGCCAATAAGTCTGGTCTTCCAATGTCTCCCCAAATGACTTTTGCCCAAATATCGGCTTTGATCAAATTAGCTCTAGTTACTTTTAGAGCTGCTTGATTGAAGTCGGCACCAACCAATAATAATGGATACTCATCAAGCATTTTTCCACGTTGGGTTTGGTGTTCGATCACATCAAAAATATGTTGGATATATGCACCATTGCCACAACCCATATCCAAAATACCTTTGGGTTGTTCGTCAATCGGTTTATTAAACAGTTTGATAATGACTTTATCTATGACTTTAAAATAGGTAGAATGTGCGCCACCGCTACCCCAAACATTCATTTCACGATGCACATGTTTTTCTGTTTCATCAGGAGATGTGGTTTTCAATATTTTCGCATTTCCGAAGATCAAATCATCTAAATGGATAAAGGTTGGTAAATAAGACACAGTCACACCATAAGCACTTGCGCGTTTTGCAAAGAATAAACCTTCATCTGTAAATTGATAGGTGTTTTTCTTTTTGTTGAACCATCCCAAATGTGCGAAGAAATCGAGGATTTTTTTAAAACTTTCTGGATCTTTATGGTATTCTTCAGCTGTAAATGACGCTTCCATAAAGTATTTGTGGAATAGACCGTTAACACCGAGCAAGACTGCTATTGGACCGACAATACATCCTTCGATGTGCTTTAAAATTTGATGTTCTATGGAATTGTTTTCAACAGATTTGAAACCGTATCCAGACTTATAAACATCAAATATTTTATCAAGAACACTGAATGCATCCG
The DNA here is from genome assembly GCF_036960315.1 of Psychroserpens sp. Taxonomy (NCBI): domain Bacteria; kingdom Pseudomonadati; phylum Bacteroidota; class Flavobacteriia; order Flavobacteriales; family Flavobacteriaceae; genus Psychroserpens; species Psychroserpens sp. The sequence continues at coordinate 148,446 of NZ_JBALVR010000007.1, forward strand.
CGCCTATTTTTTCTTCGGGAAAGCGTGCTGAATAGCGAAGTAAGTTCACAGCATCTTCATATAAATGTACTAAAGCAAATGCTGTAGCACTGTTTTTATTTGTCACATAGGTCACGGTATCCTTTTGGTTGTCAATATGTTGCTCGATCCAGCCTTGTGATGAGAGCGTATGTAATGCGACATTAAGATAGCCTTCATTAGCTTTAAATGTAGTGGTAAGCGTATTTATATCTACTGTTTTATGCTGAAGTAAATAGTCTAATATTCCTTTTTTATGAAGCGCATATGCAGAAGTTGCTGTAGCAATGCCATCCAAGTGTCTAAAAATAGTACCTCTTAGTTTTGCTTTATCATCTCTTGAGAGCATAGATTGTTGAGTTTCCTATAAATATAAAAAACCTTTTATAATAAATCTTGATTGGTACTACAAATCAGTCTAAATGTAATTATCTAAGTTCTGGTAAATCAAAAGTGCTCATTTCGTGAATGACTTCTATTTTCGATAGTTTTTAATGTTAGTTGGTGGCTATGACCAAAATTATTCATCAAGAATGGAACGCAGCGACTTATGACGAATGGTTTCTTTGTCTTTTACTTCATAAGGTATACTTTTCAGTATATATTCAAATGCGCTAATTCTAGCACTGGTTTTTCGATTGGCTTTAATCACTTTCCATGGTGCATGTTTTTGAGTCTTTTCAAACATAGCTTCCTTATATTTTGTGTATTCATCCCAAAGCGTCAAAGCTTTTTTATCGACATCACTATATTTCCATTTCTTAATAGGAGAACTAATGATGTCTTTAAATCGCCTTTCCTGCTCTGTTTTGGTAATCGAGAAATAAAGCTTGAGTAGATATATTCCAGAATCTTGAATCATCTTTTCAAATTCATTAACCTGGCTCATAAAGATATTATAGTCTTGTTTTGTGCAAAATCCGTTTACAGGTTCTACCACAGCTCGATTGTACCAACTTCTATCAAAGAATACAATTTCTCCATTATTGGGTAAACGATTAATATAACGCTGAAAGTACCATTGTCCCATTTCTGTTTCGTTAGGTTTCGGTAAGGCTTCAACGCGTATGGCTCGAGGTGGTAAATGTTGAATAACTCGTCGTATAGCGCCACCTTTTCCTGCAGCATCGCGTCCTTCAAATAGGATAATCACTTTTTTGTTGTTATGAGCTATCCATTGTTGCAGAATTAACATTTCTTCTTGGAGCTTTTCAAGGCGCTTCTCATATTTTACATCACGAATGGCCTTTTTTGTGTCCAATCGCTTTTGACGTAATAATGCCTCAAGGCCTTTTTTTGAATTTAAAATAGATAGGTTTTTAGCGGTCATTATTTTGATAAATTTTGTTATCTGTCAAGTTGAATAGTATTTCTAAAATAGCGTTGAACGACATTAGGATCTGGTAAAATGGTTTTGCAATTACACCCTTTATTCTCGTAATCAAAAAGGCTTAAAACATATTTAATGCTTTCTAGTCTTGCACGCTTTTTATTATTTGAATTGATTACAACCCATGGGCAAAAGGAGTTATGTGTTCTTGAAAACATCTGATTTTTATAGATAGTAAAATCATCCCATAGTTCTTGCCCTTTTTCATCAACAGGACTGAATTTCCATTTTTTTAGTGGATTATTTATACGCTTTTCAAAACGACGTTGCTGTTCTTCTTGCGAAACAGAAAACCAAAACTTAATAATCGTTGTACCAGATTCATATAGCATGTTTTCAAACTCTGGTACTTGAATCATAAATCGTTTGTACTGATTTTCATCACAAAAGCCCATAACTGGCTCTACCACAGCTCGATTATACCAACTTCTATCAAAAAACACAATCTCTCCTGCATTTGGGAGCGGAGTGATATATCTATTAAAATACCATTGATTTTTTTCAACCTCAGTAGGTTTATTCAATGCAACAATGCGCATAGCCCTTGGGTTTAGATGTTCTGTAAATCGTTTAATAGTACCTCCTTTACCAGATGCATCTCTTCCTTCAAAAATGATGGCTATCTTTTTATTTTCTTTTTGTACCCAACGCTGAAAATCTACCAGTTCAGCCTGTAGTGGTAATAATTCTTGTTCATAATCATATTTCTCCAGAGCTGATTTATAACTTGGATTATCTTCTTTATGAGAATTTAAATAGTCAATGAGATCTGTATTGGCTTTAAGAGAATTAATCAACTCCTCTGTAATCATATAGTTAAAGTTTAGATGTAATTACTAAAGTTATGGAATATAGAATTGATAATTCATGATTTATGTCAGTTTATACCTTCTAAAACAAAAAAACCTTCCGTTTTATGGAAGGTTTTAATACTATTTAAAATGTGATATATCTATCTTAACTTCGGAAAATCAATAGGACTCATTTCGTGCATTACACTATAAATCGTCTCGAAAATATCTTCAGCGGAAGGTTTAGAGAAATAATCACCATCAGTTCCATAGGCTGGACGATGTGCCTGAGCAGTTAATGTTTTCGGTTGGCTATCTAAATACTGAAATGCATTTTGAGTATTTAATATTTCGTTCAGTATATAAGCTGAAGCTCCTCCAGGAACATCCTCATCAATAACCATCAAGCGATTCGTTTTTGCAACACTTTTAACGATATCGTGATGAATATCGAAAGGTAGTAACGACTGAACGTCAATAACTTCAGCATCGATACCAACTTCGAGCAATTCCTTAGCAGTTTGCTCAACAATTCTTAGCGTTGAACCGTACGAAACTAAAGTAATATCTGTACCTTCTTTGACAGTTTCAACAACACCAATTGGTGTTTTAAACTCACCAATATTATTTGGCATTTTTTCTTTTAAGCGATAACCGTTTAAACATTCTATAATGAGTGCTGGTTCGTCACATTCTAAAAGCGTATTGTAAAAGCCAGCAGCTTTAGTCATGTTTCTTGGTACCAGAACATGTATTCCTCTAATAAGGTTGATGACACCTCCTAATTGCGAGCCAGAATGCCAAATACCTTCCAATCTATGACCACGAGTTCTAATAATTAAAGGTGCTTTTTGTTTTCCTTTAGTTCTGTATTGGAGAGTCGCCAAATCATCACTCATGATTTGTAATGCATATAAAATGTAATCTAGATATTGAATTTCAGCAATTGGTCGCAAACCACGCATTGCCATTCCAATACCTTGTCCAAGAATTGTTGCTTCTCTAATTCCGACATCCGCTACCCTTAATTCACCATACTTTTCTTGTAGTCCTTCTAAACCTTGGTTGACATCTCCAATATTTCCAGAGTCTTCACCAAAAATTAAGGCTTCAGGATACGTATTGAAAATAGCATCAAAGTTATCTCTTAGGATCAATCTGGCATCTACTAATTCGGAATTATCATCATAGGTTGGTTTAACTTCCAAAGCCTGTAAAACCGACAGATTAGATTGACTATGTAAATGAGAACTGTATTTAGGTTGAATTTCGGCTATATATGAGTTAATCCAGTTTTGAAGCGTCGTCTTTTCGTTAGATTCCTCACCAACAAGATAACGCAAGGTTTTTCTAGCTGCCGAAAGGACCTCTTTTCTACCAGGTTCTTTGCTGTCTTTTAAAACAGAAATAATTTTGGAAATGAACACTTTATTGGCACTAATCTGGGCAACTGCTGATATTAATTCTAATGCTTGAGTTTGTTCCTGTAAAACAGGTTTTAAGTAAGCAGTCCAAGCCGCTTTTTTGCCTTCTCGAACCTTCTTTTTTATCGTTCTATCTATTGCATTTAACTCTTCATCAGTAGCAAAATTATTTGCAATCATCCAAATACGCATTTGTGCTATACAATCGTATTGTACTTCCCAAGCTAAGCGTTTCTTACTTTTGTAACGTTCGTGAGAACCTGAAGTTGAATGACCTTGAGGTTGCGTTAACTCTACCACATGAATCATTACTGGTACATGTTCTTCTCGAGCAATTTTAGAAGCATATTGATAGGCCTCTATTAAAGCAGAATAATCCCAACCATTTACTTTTAAAATTTCGTAGCCGTTATTGTCTTCGTCTCTTTGAAAACCTTTTAAGATTTCTGATATATTTTCTTTTGTAGTTTGATGTTTTGCATGAACTGAAATGCCATATTCATCATCCCATATGCTAATTACCATTGGGACTTGTAATACACCAGCAGCATTGATAGTTTCAAAAAACAAACCTTCACTTGTACTGGCATTACCAATAGTTCCCCAAGCAATTTCATTACCTTCAACAGAAAAGTTGGTGGTATCTATACCTTTGACGTTTCTATATACTTTTGATGCTTGTGCCAATCCTAAAAGTCTTGGCATTTGACCTGCGGTAGGCGAGATATCTGCACTAGAATTCTTTTGTTGAGTTAGATTTTTCCAGTGTCCATTGTCATCAAGACTATGTGTTCCAAAATGGCCACCCATTTGTCGACCAGCACTCATAGGATCTGCTTCAATCGATGTGTGCGCATACAAACCTGCGAAAAATTGTTCGATGGTTAGCTCTCCAATAGCCATCATAAAGGTTTGATCACGATAGTATCCAGAACGAAAATCACCATTCTTAAATACTTTAGCCCAAGCTAACTGAGGCACTTCTTTACCATCTCCAAATATGCCAAATTTAGCCTTTCCAGTAAGCACTTCACGACGTCCTAATAAACTACATTCTCTACTGGTCATAGCGATTTTGTAATCGTTTAAGATTTCAATTTTGAAATCTTCGAAAGTCATTTTTGATGTGGCTTTGGTTTCAATTGGCATAGTGGTGAATTATCTTTTGCAAACTTAGCTATTTTTTGCGAATGCTACAACGTTGTAGATTGTTATAATATTGAGAATATATCAAAAAAAACGGTGATTTTCAATGAAATTATCAAAAATCTGTAATAATATAGATTTTTAGTTAAGAATTTGTTAATACCACTTTCGCCTAAATAGACCTAATAAGGCTTGAGGATCAACTGTGAATTTAATTCGTATTTTCTGGTCGTAGTTGGGTTGACCTATTTCCCATCCTAAGTTAGAATATATAGGGAAATAGAGTTCAAAATAATCGGTAACTAAATCTAATTTTATACCTGAATCATAAACAAATGCAGGGTTTAGACCTTTATTTTTTACCAAGCCGATGTCACCATAAACTTCAATGTATTTCCAGATGGTTGTACTCACATTTGCAGTTGTTATCCATTGGTTTGCAAAAGGTGTTTCTAGTTTTGATTTGAAGCCTCCTTCGGCGATGATTATTTGCTGACTAAATATTCCTGAAGCTTCAGATCGTCCTAAATAGTTATAATCAAATAAGTAGTCTGTTGGTCTATCCAAAGCAAAACTAAAATAATCTGAAGACGCGTCTGTATTGTTATATAAAAACGTTCCAGCAAATAAACGGAAGTTAAATTGTCTGTTGTGTTCGGAGAGTTTACGGTATTCGTAATTAATTGCAATTTTTCCGAATTTTCTAGCAAATTGTACATCATAATACCATTTGCTGAAATTTACCAAACCAGGTTTAGAGCTTACATATCTTAAATTTAGAACGCTATAATCTGGTTCTTCGGCAAGTTCATCTATAAGTGCATTTTCGCCAACATCTCTGGAGATATTCAGATATCTTAAATTTAAAAATCGTCGTTGATCAGATCTAAAATCATCATTGTCTCTAAATACAAACGAAAGACTAGGCGTGAAAATTGTCACAAAAGAATCTTCAGCAAATGAATTGTATTTTGCGTTGATTCCGTAAGTAACATTGAACAAGTCTCTATCTTCAATGTTGTGTGTATAAGACACACTGCTACTACCAGTTAAAGATTTAGATTTGGTTGCATACACTGGAGAAATTTTATAATTTAATCGTTTTCTTAAAATGGTTTTATTATAAAATTTCGCACCAAAAGTTAAACCGTCATAGATGTTTCTATACTCAATTTGAGGCATTAAAAATACTTGGTTATAGTTTGGGTCTTCAACATCTTTTATGAGTCTAAACTGAAAGGGTTTATTATTAAAAAAGTAGCCTTTTAAGGATTTGTAATTGTCTCTTAAATTAATTTCAGGAATTGCAGTGTCGTAGTTTAAAGCTAGTCTATCAATACTATCTCTAGGAATTGTTATCGTCTTTAATTCACCTATGTTTTCTATCCATGATTTTGAGACAATAGAATCATTACTTAACGCAAATAACGAAACAGGCATGTTGTTGTTTCGTTTATTCATTATAGTTAATGTAATTGAGTCTTCAGTCTTTTCAATCTTTTTAATTTTGAAATCTATCTTCTCTCTAGTAGCTACATAATCATTAAAAAACCAATCAATATTTTTTTGTGTTTTACTTTTGATAAGTTTCTCGAAATCTGTTGAGTTTGTAAGTTTTAGTTGGTTATTTTTTAGATAGTCGTAAATGGTGGTTTCTACAATATCGGCGTTTACAAAATCGTCCAAATACCGTAAACCGATTCCGGCCTTATATTTTCCAGCGATATTGGCATTAAATTTAAGTAATGAGTCTTTAGGTGTCGTCAATGGCTGATCGAGATTTGTTCGTGCCATCTGCATAAAAAACAAATTAAACTGATCGTTATATCCTAAGTCTGCAGCATGAAATGACCGAATTCCCCATATATTTGCTAAGGTTCCCAAAAGTTTGGTGTCTGGATAATATTCGTCAATATACTTCATTAAAAAGTAAATTTGAATAGCATCTCTTATCCAATAATCTTTTCTTGGATTAATGAGTAATGTGTTTTCTAGATAGTTATTTAAAGCAGTTTTAAGTAGCTTAAGTTCGTATTGAAAATTATCTGGAAAAGGACGAATAAAATCTGGCAATTGATTTAAACCATATAATGGATCTTTCTTGTAATCGTTTTTGGTTATCAATAAACGTTCATGAGGATACTCGCCAAGGTTTTCTGTAATAAATCGGGTTATCTTATCCGTAATTATAGCTTTTTCTTCGGAGGGAACACCATTTGTAGATAAATCGGAGAAAAGGGTGAAATCATCGGTTTGCACAAATTTGAATCCAGACAATTTGGTCAATATCAAATGGGTGTTGACGCGATCTTTTCCATATAAAAAAAACGTCTGCGTGTCTTTAGTCTGTTTGATATCTATAGTGTTGAGTTCTGATATCAACTGATAACTAAGAGGGAATTCAATTTGAAATGTTAGGTCTGCTTTCGCAATGTATAAATCGTTTAAATTTTTGTTGCTGTAATACTGCCACTTTCCATCATAAACAGTAGGAGTGATGTACCAATATTTTAGGTTAAAATCTTTATTTGGGCTAATGCCATAACCTGTAAAACTATCATCTGGCACCACCACATTATATTGGAGTGAGATGTCATAAAATTCGTTTGGGAGAAGCGGTGTTTCTAAATCTACTTTTATGACATCAGGATGTGCTTTTAACGTAGAAAAACTTAAGGCATTGGCATTACTATCTTCCAGTTTTGTGATTATTGTAAATCCTCTTTGTTCACTTTTGGCAAAATGAAATTTATCATTAAACTCTTCTGTAAATCGTTTGGCCAAGGGAGTGTTTTTTGTGGAATAGGCATTATTCCAGTCATTGAGATAGATAGTCGATAAGGTGTCATTACTTGCGTTTTGATACTTGATCTGCTGACTAATTTTTATAGTTTTCGTATATACATCTACAGATGCCCTCAGGTCAATACTATTTTGACCAGATAAAGCGATGCTCCAAAAGAAGAGAAAACTACCTATAACACGATTTAGTTTCAATGCGCAACTACAAATTTTAATGGTTTAAACTGAAATTTTGAACTTGTAATATAATAGATGCCATTTGCAAATTGTGTCGCATCTATAGATATTAACGTATTATTAACGTCAACAGTTTTCACCAATTGCCCAATGTTATTAAAAAGGCTAAGTGACCAATTATTTATTAAGCTGGGTTTTGCTCTTAGTTTTAGTATATCATTTACAATATTTGTTCCTAAAATAGTAATCGCTTGTTCTTCGGAAAAGTCAGGAATACTTAAAGATTGATTGGTTTGTAATTCTAATGTTACTGGAAGGTGATCACTAAAATGGTACAACGCATCTCTAATAGTAAATGAATAGTCGGTTCCTGAGCAATTGCTAGAATTGATTTCTCTGTTGAAGCAATTAGAATTGGCATTATTTCCATAAGCGGCATAGCTATCCGAAACATATGATAGTTCTGGGTTGCCAACCATCATAAAAGATGACGTCATTATAAAATCGAAACGATCATCAAAACCTCCTGTGCTTCCTCCTAAACCTGATTGTGTTCTGGTGGATTGTGTGAATACATCTATATAACTCGGGTTGGTATGCCAATTTCCTATGCGATCTGCTGGATCTTCAAATTTTATAGAATTGTCATTTGCTGTATCAATAATTTCTTGAAATGCGGGTTCTGAGCTTCTATAGATATTAAAATCTCCTGCCAAAATAATATTACTGCTAGCAGGAAATGTATTGAGATATGTTGTTAAATCCTGAACCATTTCTAAACGGAAATCTTCATTGTCTTCACCTTGAGATGCTTTTAAGTGACATACAATTACATCTAAAAATACAGGATTAGTGCCTTGGTTTATAGAGTTAAGCTTTAATTTATAATGATTAAAGTCTCTAAAAATAGTAGTCACTATGGTTTGACTTTCTAAAATAAATTTAGAACTGTCATAATAAATTAATTGTTGTAAATCGTTCTGGTTACCTCCACTATCATCAGATGTGTTTAATTGAAAGGTAGCATTTTGATAATCGGGATTTAAAAATTGCATGACATTCAAAATCGAATTTGCACCATTTTGATTATTTAATTCACACACCATAAAGAGGTCTGGTTTGTAATCATCTAAAATGAGTTGTAACTGATCTAATCGATTAGGAACAGCAGTTTCTGATGGAAAATTAAGTAAATTATAAAACATGAGTTTTAAGTTTTCCTGTGCAACAAGCGACTGAAACATTAAAACACACGCAAAAGCGGTTAACGTTAATTTCTTAATCATAGCGGTAATCTTGAAATTATATTAATATGTGTCTATTAGAAATTCGGACTCAAACCGTATTCCTTATAGAATTTATCAAGTATGCTGATCACATCATCTGCGGTATCAACTACATGAATTAAATCTAAATCTTTGGCACTAATGTTAGAGAATTTTTCTAGAAGCGTACTTTTTACCCAATCCATTAAGCCATCCCAAAATTCTGAACCAACAAGAATGATTGGAAACTTTTCAATTTTATTGGTTTGTATTAACGTAATCGCTTCAAACAATTCGTCAAGTGTTCCAAAGCCTCCAGGCATCACAACAAAGCCTTGTGAATATTTTACAAACATCACTTTTCTCACGAAGAAGTAATCAAAATCCAAACTTTTATCATTATCGATATATGGATTGTCATGTTGCTCAAACGGCAATTCGATATTTAATCCAACCGAAGTTCCACCAGCAATATGTGCACCTTTGTTACCAGCTTCCATGATTCCTGGTCCACCACCTGTGATGACACCATAACCATGATCTACAATTTTTGATGCAACCTCCTCTGCTAATTTATAATATTTGTGATCTGGCTTTGTTCTTGCCGAACCAAAGATTGATACACAAGGGCCAATTTTACTTAATTTTTCGTATCCATTTACAAATTCTCCCATGATTTTAAAAATCGCCCAAGAGTCATTATTTTTAATGGCATTCCAACGTTTATAGTGTTGTTCTGTTTTCATATATTGTATTCCTTTAATTTTTAGTCAACCAGCTAATTTAATTCTTTTTTTAGAAATTTGGCAGTGTAACTCTTTTTATCTTTTATAATCTCTTCTGGAGTTCCTTTAGCAACAACTTCTCCGCCGCCTTGACCTCCTTCATATCCAATATCGATAATATAATCAGACAATTTAATTACATCAAGATTGTGTTCAATAATTAAAACCGTATTGCCTTTGTCAACGAGCTCGTTTAAAACTACCATTAAAACTCTTATATCTTCAAAATGTAAACCTGTAGTTGGTTCATCAAGAATGTAAAAGGTGTTTCCGGTATCGCGTTTGCTTAATTCTGTAGCCAATTTAATCCGTTGTGCTTCACCACCAGAAAGTGTTGTGCTTTGTTGACCAAGTGTAATATAACCCAAGCCGACATCTTTAATAGTTCTTAGTTTTTTATGAATCTTCGGAATATGCTCAAAAAAGTCTACACCTTCAGTAATGGTCATATTCAAAACATCACTTATCGATTTTCCTTTGTAGCGAATTTCTAAAGTTTCACGATTAAATCGTTTGCCTTGACAGGTTTCACATTCGACATAAACATCTGGAAGGAAATTCATTTCAATCACTCTTAATCCACCACCTTGACAAGTTTCACAGCGACCACCTTTCACATTAAAACTAAATCGACCTGGCTTATAGCCTCGAATCATGGCTTCAGGAATCTTAGCAAACAAACTGCGGACTTCACTAAAGGTTCCTGTGTAAGTCGCAGGATTACTTCGAGGTGTCCTACCGATAGGAGACTGGTTAATATCAATAACTTTATCACAATGTTCTAAGCCTTTGATGCTTTTGTATGGCATTGGTTTTTTGACACCATTAAAATAATAGGCATTCATAATTGGATAAAGTGTTTCGTTAATGAGCGTCGATTTCCCGCTACCAGAAACTCCAGTAACACCAATCATTTTTCCTAACGGAAATTCTACGGAAACATTCTTTAAGTTATTACCTGTACAGCCTTTGAGTTGAATTGTTTTACCATTGCCTTTACGTCGTTTCTTCGGAACAGGAATCTCTTTCTTCCCATTGAGATAATCTGCTGTTAAGGTATCATGAGTTAAGAGTTCTTCCGGACTACCAATACTAATAATTTCTCCTCCATATTTTCCGGCTTTCGGACCAATATCAATGACATAATCGGCACGTTGTATCATGTCCTTGTCATGTTCTACAACAATCACCGAATTACCAATATCACGAAGTGACAACAGCGAGTTGATGAGTTTTTCATTATCACGTTGATGTAGACCTATACTTGGTTCATCTAAAATATAAAGGACACCAACCAATTGTGATCCAATTTGTGTCGCAAGCCTTATTCGTTGTGCCTCACCACCAGATAGTGATTTAGAACTTCGATTTAGTGACAAGTAATCCAAACCTACATCTAATAAAAATTGTAGTCTCGTTTTGATTTCCTTGATGATTTCTTCTGCAATTTTGAATTGCTTATCGCTTAAGTTTTTAGTGATGTTATTAAACCAATCGGCTAAATGAACAATGTCTTTTTGTGCCAATTCGGCGATATTCAAACCATTAACTTTAAAGAATAAGGATTCTTTTCGCAATCGTGAACCTTCACAGGTTGGGCATTCCACCTTATCCATATAATCTTTTGCCCAACGTTTAAGCGAAGTCGTTTCTGCATTTTTGTACTGGCTGTCTATAAAATTAGCAACACCTTCAAAATCGATTTTGTACTCACGAGTCACACCTAGAGTTTTACTTTCTACTGAGAATTTGTCGTTGCCACCATACATGATCATTTGCTTGGCATCTTTAGGAATAGACTTATAAGGATCACTTAAGCTAAAATCAAAGCGTTGGGCAATCGTTTCAAACTGCTTGAAAATCCAGCTGTTTTTTTGTTCTCCATGTGGAGCCAAAGCACCCAATTTAATAGATAACGAATCATCAGGAACAATTTTTCTTTCATTAATTTGATACAATGTTCCAATACCATTACAAGTTTGGCAAGCGCCTTTTGGAGAATTGAATGAGAAGTTATTTGGTTCTGGATTTGGATAAGATATACCAGATGAGGGACACATTAGATTCCGACTAAAATAGCGAGTTTCGTCAGTGTCATAATCTAAAACCATGAGTACATCATCTCCATGATACATGGCCGTATTTATGGTTTCTGAGAGACGCTTATCATTATCATCTGTTTCATCAATTTTAAGTCTGTCAATAACGATCTCTATATCATGGTTTTTGTAACGATCTAGTTTCATGCCTTTAACCAAATCCCTTACTTCGCCATCTGTTCTTACTTTCACAAAACCTTGCTTAGCAATTTGTTCAAATAACTCACGATAATGTCCTTTACGAGAACGAACGACAGGAGAGAGGATGTTTATCTTTTTTCCTTTGTAGCTGTCTTTAATTAATTCTTTGATTTGTTCATCATTATAACTCACCATTTCTTCTCCAGTATTATAACTGTAGGCATCACTTGCACGAGCATAAAGGAGGCGAAGAAAATCATAGATTTCAGTAATTGTTCCAACAGTAGATCGAGGTGATTTACTGGTTGTTTTTTGCTCAATGGCAATGACTGGTGAGAGTCCGTCAATTTTATCCACATCCGGACGTTCAAGTCCGCCTAAAAACTGACGAGCATAAGCCGAAAACGTCTCGATATAACGACGTTGACCTTCAGCATAAATCGTATCAAAGGCTAGAGATGATTTACCACTTCCTGATAAACCCGTAATCACTACCAATTGTTCTCGTGGAATGGTTACATCAATATTTTTCAGGTTGTGCACTCTGGCTCCTTTTACCTCGATAGCATTGTCAAATTTGCTCATAAATAATAGAGAATTGCTTGTTTGGATAGCAAAGTTGCAAAAGTACTGATTTTGTGATTAAAAAGTAAATCAGAAGCATTTGTGTATTGTTAAAATATACTTAATCGAAAACAATTGGATTTGGTTGCACACATGAGCCATCTACTTTTTGCATAGGGTTATTGAGAAACGATTTTGCCATTCCGAAGAAACAAGCATTAATAGGACAATGACCATCTGATGGGAAAATAACATGACTCACATTGCTCAGTGATTTTGATGTTTTGTTAGCGTTTGATGGTGGTGTAATAGGGTCCCATTCACCACTTACTAAAAGTGTTGGTATATCTGAAACTACAGGTTCCATTTTCGTGTTCTTATTGTTTTGTGAAGGCCATGATTTTAAAACATCTGGATCTGAAGCAAACAAACTCACACCATTAGTGAGACTTGAATACTTTTCGCCATCCTTTTCTACCATTTTTGTATTATTGAAAGCACCTTCATCCTTAACATTTATCGACCAATATGTGGCAACATTAATAAGACCCAATCTTGATGTAAAAGCTTGAATGGCATACGAAACAGCATTTATATCTTCATTTTTAAAAGCCATTATAAAAGCTGGTGTCTCAGCGATAGTTTGTCTATTATATAGCATTTGTTGAATTAGCAATAAGAAATCCTGCTTATTGATGACCAATTTATAATTGTCTATCTCAAATGTTTGTCCTTGAAGGTCTAGTTGTTTGCAAACCGCTTTAAAGTTTTCTTTCAGGTTTGGATATTTACTAGAGCAATTTGCATCTTTCTCACAGGTATCAAATAACTTTGCTATAGAGCGATTTAAATTAGTATAGATGTTTTCGTAGAGTCTAATTTCAGGTGGAAATAAACCAGATAAAATAGATGACCTTACATGTTTAGGAAACAATTCCATGTATTTCAAGGATAATCGTGTGCCATAAGATGCTCCAAAAAGGTTGAGTTGTTTATAGCCTAAATGTTGCCTCAACGCATCCAAATCTTTAGCGCTTTCCACAGTACCAAAAGCGGTTTTGAAATTCGGATCGTTTAATGATTTGATACAATCAGAACTGACCTCCAAAAGCTTCTCATCTTCTTGATTCAGTGTTATATCTGCTCTCATAACATCCAAAAATGAAGCACTCAAATCTGGACAAATAGCATCAGAAAAACCAATACCTCTCTGGTCATACATGATATAGTCACGATCTTGATCTAACGACAATCTGCTATATGAATTAGCAGAAGGCAAAACACTTCCGCCAGGTCCACCTTGAACAAACACTAGAGGGTCTTCTTGGCGATTTTCGGACTTTGATTTAATAACGACATATGCAATTCTAGTGCTGCCATTTTCTTTTTTACTCCAATTATTTGGAACCTCGACATAGCCACAAAGATCATGTGCGACAGAGATTTCATTTTCAAAAGAGCATTTATGTTCTTCTTGCGATTGACATGTAAACATACCAAGACTTAAGACCAATAATAGGAGTTTATTTTTTTTCATTTTAGTGAGAATTACAAATTGGAAAAGTGTTTGTGAATTTTGATTGGTAATCTCATAAAATTAGTAAATATTAAGCATTATTAGTATCATTGTTATGCTAAAATTAACATCAAATACTCTAACAGCATATGCAATTATTAGGAATAGGTTCAAGAATCAACCACAGCGAATTAGGAAAAGGTGTCGTAACAAATGTTACATCCAAGCATTATTGGGTCACCTTTATTGACAAGGGACTTGAGACTATCGATATTGATAGCGATTTTGAAGTCATTGAAGCCTGCGAAGATGAAGTCGATACGGTTAGTTTTTCTGAAGTTGAAAGTAGTCTAGTTCATATTTTAAAACGTTGGAGTGATATGACTGAAGTTGTTCCAATTGCTGATAAATGGAAAGGCGGAAAGCTCATCATGGAAGCTGGTGACACGAGTCTTCAAGGGAAAGAATTGACAATTGATAGTTTCTTTCATAAAATCACTATGGTTCGTGATCGACTGCGCGTTATGGAACAAAAAATCAATTCAAGTAAGAATCTAGATGAACAAGAAAAAGCAGATTTGCAACAATACATCACACGTAGCTACGGAAGTTTAACTACTTTTAATGTGCTGTTTAAATTAAAGTCTCAACAGTTTGTAGGACAGAAGAGTTAGTAAACTTTATTTATGCTTTTTAAAAAAGTCTTTTTTGATAAGAACAATAGGGATTCATAAGTAAGTGTGAAGATGTCTTTCATCTAAACACTATTTTAGTCGCTAAATCCCACTGTGAAACCTTGTGTCTGCTTTTGTGAATCTTTGTGTAATGTTTTTCACTGAATACTGTCAATCGAAGACTGGTCCAGTTTTAACATCATCAATCTCTAATCCCATAAACAGCAATTTATGAAAGCTTGGTAATTGTGCTCCAGTATCAGTTGTGCTCCAATCACTCCATGAGGCTTCTAAACCATCAATAGGTAAAATATCTACCCACATTTGATAGCTTTTTGGTTTCCCTTTGTCATCAAAATGCCACAAGTATGAATCTCCAGGTGTTGAACCTCCATTAGTGTAAGTCACTAATAATGCGTCTTTATTATCTTCTGTTTTTATGAGTCTACGTTCTACACCAGGATCAAAAACTTTATAAGGTGCAACAAGCCAAAACGTGTCATTATTGAAAAGATCTACTGCTTTTTTGATGTAATCTATGGTTTCATTGCCTATATATTTTTCTTCAGATATGTAAACATGAGAATTATTGTGATTGACTAAGTCCAATTCGACTTTAATATTTTTCCAATAGACCTCGCAAGTATTTCCTGCTTTAAACCATTTAAAATGATGACGCTTTTTAAATGTGAATTCTATATAATCTGTGGTTTTGTAAGCATCGTGATTAAGTACATCTAGCATTTGGGTTGCTAACTGATCTGCTGCTTGCCCTTGTTCTCCAATCGGTAAGTCTTCGTCATATTTGATATACATAAATGCGAAAAATAGTAGTGTGGGTAAGGTGAAGAATATTATGATTCCTCCAATTATTTTTAGAATTTTATTTGGTTTTGGCACTTTAGATTGTTTTTTCAAATGTACGGATTAATGGATTCTGCATCAAGTACGGAATGACAGAATATATTCAACTAGCATGAGATTCTTCACTTTGCTCAGAATGACAATTATTTCAATTTTTCTTTTATTCCTTTAGCAAATACAATTTCTTCTTCCGTAGGTTAGTACTGTTCAATACTTCCACTAAATTCACCTGTTTTTGCTTTTTTTAGAAGTACATGTGTAAAGTTGCCATTAAAAACCACCATTGAGATTTTGCCTTTTGATACAATATTTATTGATATTAGTTGTCGTTTTTATAACCTTCTGGGCGTTTAGAGCGTATAGGAGCAGCAGGTTCTGGCATGAGTTCAAATTCGTTATTTTTCAGTTGTTTCATGGCTACTTCAACAGCACGTTCCAATTGCGGATCTCGACCTTGAGTTACTAGTTTCGGATGCTGAATGACTTCAATATCTGGAGCAATTCCTTCGCCTTCAACTGCCCAATTTCCGTCGACATCGTAAAATCCACCACGAGGCGCCACCATTCGTCCGCCATCAATAAAACGCGGTGTATCCCATGTTCCAACTAATCCTCCCCAAGTTCTGGTACCAACCAAAGTTCCAATATTTGCTTTTTTAAACATATAAGGAAGAAGATCACCACCCGATCCAGCACGTTCGTTAATAATCATCACCTTTGGACCCCAAATTCCGGCCATTGGTGTTGTCCATGGTCTGTTGGTATTGGTCTTACTATTAAAATATCCGAAGAGCTTGCGGTTCATAATGTCAATCATATAATCTGCTGCCGAACCACCACCATTATTTCGTTCATCTATAATCGCACCTTTTTTGTCTTGCTGCGAGAAATAGTAACGGTTAAAAGATGTAAATCCGCGACCGCTAGTATTTGGCACATACACGTATGCTAATTTTCCGTTAGACAATTCATCTACCTTGCGACGATTACCTTCAACCCAATCCACATATCGTAAATTACGTTCGCTACTAACAGGTTTAATTAAAGCTGTTTGTGCACCATCCATAGAGGCTTTGCTATTAAATGTGATATTGATTTCACGCCCAGCAGTTTGTTCTAATAATTGATACGGATTCGTATTTGCAGTTAATTTTTGTCCGTTAATTGCTAAAATATAATCCCCTTCGTTGATATTGATTCCTGGTTGAGCCAATGGAGCTTCTGTTCCTGGATTCCAGCGTTCACCACTAAAAATTTTGGTAATTTGATAGTTGCCATTTGACGATTTGATATCTGCTCCTAATAATCCAACAGGTACAATATCGATATTTGGCATATCACCACCAGACACATAAGAGTGCCCAATAGCAACTTCACCACTCATAATATCTACGACATAATTAAGATCGGTTCTATGACGTACATGATCTATCCAAGGCGAATACCATTTGTACACATCATCCCAAGGCGCACCATGTACATTATCTACATAAAGGAAATCACGCAT
Source organism: Psychroserpens sp. (assembly GCF_036960315.1). Taxonomy (NCBI): domain Bacteria; kingdom Pseudomonadati; phylum Bacteroidota; class Flavobacteriia; order Flavobacteriales; family Flavobacteriaceae; genus Psychroserpens; species Psychroserpens sp. Next base: position 165,609 of record NZ_JBALVR010000007.1, read on the forward strand.
AAAACGCCAGCCTTCTTTAAAAATTTGGTGATATTCTTCTTTCGGATTTAATTTTAGTTTAAGGTTGGTGTTGATTTTATCTTTTGAAAAATCAGGTTTTCCTTTGGTTTTAGAGATTGCCCATTGTCCGTTTTTATTAATCAATGCTGAATTTCTATCTTCGGAAATAATCATGTCATCAATACCATCTACAAAATCTTTAGCTTCATCTTTTTCGGTATCAAATTTGTGAATTTTTAAGCCATTGTCTTCAGCTTCAGCAACAAATACATGTCCTTTAGGCGCTTTCGCAAGTGAGACATAATTCCCATTAGGAAGACTCATTGCAACAGCTCTGTCAAACAATCCATTGGTGTCAATAGTTACCGTTATGGCTGAAGGTTTATCATCTTTTTTGTCCTCGGAAGGTTTGTCGTCTTTCTCTGCAGAAGTTTCTTCATCTGTTTTAATGTGATTAGGTGCTTTATCTTTTGAGTTTAACACAACAGCATATAAGTTACGCGTTGTATCTGGATCATAAGAACTCATATCAAGCCAGCCTGTTGCTAATCCGTAGTCTGTACTTGCCAACGTATATAGATATTTCCCTGAAGCATCCCAAATTGGACTAATCGCATCAGCAATAGGATCTGTAATTGGAATCACTTTTTTAGAATCTACATTGTAGGCATAAATCGACTTGAAACTCGTATTATTTTGTTTCGCATAGGCAATCCATTTACTGTCTGGTGACCACACAGGATTCATAGAACGATTTGGATGTGCATAACCATCGGTATCTGCAATAATCGCTTTTTTAGATTCTAAATTAATAACCCAAATATTGAAATCGGTATCCGTATAAGCTAGATATTTTCCATCTGGTGACCAGTCTGGCTGAAAGTAAAAGGTGTTATTAGTTAATTTAATGTAGTCTTGATTTTGACCATCTTGATCGGCCAATACTAATTGGTATTCACCACTTTTATCAGAGAACCAAGCAGTTTTATCACCTTTTGGAGACCAAATAGGCGCACGATCTGCAATGCCAGAAGAATTAGTAAGGTTTCTCCATGTTCCATTTTCTTTAGGGACTGTAAATATTTCGCCGCGATGTTCAAAGATGGCACGTTTTCCGTTAGGCGAAATTTTAGCGTTCGACAATTGTCGGCCAGTAACATTTTCCCATCGTGTACGCGAAAAGTTTAAATCGGCTTTGACCTCTATGTTTAATGTTTTTGTGTTTCCGTTTGAAGGATTTAGAGTATGTAGTGATCCGCCTTGCTCGTACACTATTATGTCCTTGTTTGCATCTAAACTTTTTACATCAAATTTCTTATGAAATGTGTGTTGTTTTTCAGCTTTTGTTTTTGGATCGAAAGACCAGATGTTACTGGTGTAATCACGTTCTGATAAATAGTATACAATACCATTAACCCAAACAGGGTCGAGATGACGTTCTTTGTCAGGTTGTGGTGTGGTGATGAGTTCTTTTGTTTTTAAATTGACAATCCAAATCGGCATCGCTTGACCACCACGATAGTTTCGCCATTCTGGATCCCAACCTGTGATTGGTGTATAGGCTACATGTTTACCATCTGCTGAAATTTCTCCAAAAGCAGCTCGAGGAATATCTAAAGCTATAGGTAAGCCTCCTTTAAGAGATACTGTGAAGAATTTATTGTTTTGTGTAGGGTGACTTTCGCGATTTGAACGGAATAAGATGTCACCATCAGGTGTCCAACCTTGCACAAAATCTGCAGAGGAATGGTAGGTGAGTCGTGTTGGTTCACCTCCTGATGCGGGTACTACAAATATGTCTAGATTACCATCGTATTGAGCTGAAAAGGCAATCCATTGTCCATCGTTTGAGAAATGGGGATTTAATTCGTAACCATCATCACTGGTGAGTCTAATCGCAGTGCCACCATTAATTGAAGCTTTCCAAAGGTCGTTGGCATAGACAAATACCACATCATTACCATGCAATGTTGGTTGGCGTAATAATTTGGTTTGGGAATAAACACTAATAGCGAACAAGCCTACAAAGGCTAGAATTAATTGTTTCATATTTTAGCTGGATTATTTTGTACCTAAATATACAAAATAGATGAAACGATTTTTTCTTGGGGATGTTAAAATGAGAATCAAAGTAAAATCAGAAGTAATAAACTATGCAAAGTGTGATCAATGTTTTAGTCTTGTAATTTCGACAATACCGCAAAGTGTCCAAATGTTTTTTCCGGAATAAATATGTCATATATACTATGATATTTTTTTACAAACTCGTCAACAGCAGTCTTTGCTCCAGTTGAAAAGAAATCATAATCATCAACCATTAAAATTGCTCCTTTTTTTGTAACTCCATGTAGGAAATCTAAAGCAATTTGGGTTGGTTCATAAAAGTCAAAATCTATATAAGCAAATGAAACAGCGGTTGGGAATAATTCAAGTTTTCTCTTTATTAATTCTTCAATAAAACTTTTATGGATAACAAATCTGTTTTCTGAGTATTGTATTTTTTCCAAACCATTCCTAACCAAGCTTTCTGAGATGCTAATAGTGCCGGCATAAGCTTTCATACTGCCTAGATTGAAGATATCATCTTTAAGGATGTCTTTTTCTGTGGGTTCGGGAAGACCTTGAAAAGAATCAAATAAATGTAATTTTTTAGTTCCATCTTTCATTTCATTGGCAATGAGTTGAGAGGTTTTTCCCTGTGCAACACCGAATTCACAAATATCCCCTTCGATATTTCTCGTTTGATACAATGAATGGATTATAAAATAAGCTTCTGAAGGAGGAGTTCCCGATAAGTCTTTCATAAGTTCAGTGCGAATTTTATTTGCAGGTATTTTACCGAATTTCTCACCGAAAAGATTTTCATAATTCAAAAGTAATTCCTCAAAATTGTTATTCAGTGCATATATATCTCCCTTAAAACTATTTGATCTGACTACGTCTAATCCAAATCTATTGAAAATGGTTCTCATGATTTTTTTTAATGTTTTCATGTTTGGATTATTGTCAACGTGTTTGTGTTTCGCGTGTTGTTTTTGGATAGACTAAGTTAGTAAAAGAAAACGCACCAGAGGAAAATTCTTAGGATGTTCCGAGTACACACAGACCAAGCAATTTACTATACACGGTGTTGGCAATAACTTTTACTATTGTAATTTACCTAACCATCGAATGCAATTTAAAAATAGCTCTGCATTATCACAATCAGGGTCATGAATTGTAACTGGAATTTTTTCTCCATCCAACAGTAAATCTAGACTTCTAAACATTCCTTGGTCTGTAGCAACAATAACTCTGCCTTTTCCATATTCAAAACCAATCATTCCAGAATATGAATCCGAAGATTCTTCAATATTTAAACCTTCAGACGATCGCGTATAGTTTGTTGTATTGTTAGGGAGTGGTAAGACACTATCCTCCGGATTTCTAAACACTGCTGCGCCACATAAAAATTTTACCGTTTTAGGTAATAGCTCATCAGATAATCGACTTGTGAATATAGGGTGGTTTGTGTTTATCATACCATTCTCTGTAGTCATAATAAACTGGCTACAGACGCTACAGTTATATCCGGGAGATTTAGGGTGGTTAGCATATCCATCTCTAAATTTCACATTGAATGCTTCTAAAAGGGGTAAAGCTCCACTGCCTCCTGGATGATGACTTAAAAAAATTAGCAGGCTTCCTCCATTGTACACATACTTCCCAATACCAACTACCTCATTTTGAACTAATGGAGATTTATAAAGGATCTCGTTTTTTTCACCACTATTCAATATTATTTTATCGTTAGGCATACCATGAAGAATTAAAATATCTGGTTTATGATTATTTAGATTAATTGAATCTAGAACTTTATCGGTAAATTGAACATCAAATCCATCTTCACTCATGATTCTTAACATTTCTCTGGCTGTTTTTTTTCCATAAGGCAGCGAATAGATTGTGTTGTGTGACTCATCAATAAGAATTTTTTTGTTATGCTTGTTTTTTAAAGATTCAAATTGAAAATTAAATATCGTATCAAATTCGGCTTCTACGGTTGGTTCTTGTTTTTGGCAATAGCACAAATTAGAAGCTGCTATAGATATTATTAAGATGAGTAAATGTTTCATTATATTAATGCTTGTTTTGATTAGCCAGATAAAGATTTATTTTTCTACAGTTTTCTTAAGAGCCAAGTTCATATTATTAAATCCATTTTCGGTGTCTTTCCCAATCATTTTAAAAAGTAGGCCAGATAATAAGCTAGTAAAATTTTCGCCTTGAATAAATTATTGCTAAAGTGCTCGTGTATGGCTAGTTGTGTGACAGTCTTTTGACTAATTTTGTTTTGCCGAACTAACCGATAGGCAGGCAGAAAGTGTTGGAAAAGGAGCAAGGCTGTTTTTACTGTTTTTCTAATAATCTAAAGATAGCAATTTGTAGTAGAAATTCCGTGTAATCATTAGGTACTCTCTAGCAATTAATTTTACGCATTTTTACATTTCGGTTGCAATGGTTTTAAGTCTTTTTAATCTTCTTGATTGTTTCTCGCAGATGGACGGTTATCTTTCATTAATCTAAAAAATATTTTTGCATTAATAGACAGTCCTTTAATACCAGAAACATTTTGCGTTACATAGTTTAAAAAACCATTCAATTCTTCACGATTATATAAGCTTCCGTTAAAAAATAGCATGTCTATTGAAGTAGAATTTTTTATATCGATTAATGGATTTTCATTAAGCAAAAGAATGTCAGCTACTTTTCCTTTTTCTAACGTTCCATAATCATTTGAAAGAGAAAAGTATTCCGAAGGATTAATAGTTGCTGTGGCCAGAGCTTCTGCAGGCGATAAGCCTGCTTTCACTAGTTGTTCAAGCTCACTATGTAAGCTGAAACCAGGAAATGAATATGGGTCGTAAGAATCTGTTCCTGCTAGAATTTTCAAACCTCTTTTATGTGCCAAACCAGTTAATTCTAATCCCTTTTTATAGAAATCGGTTAGGAGTTGTTGATCACTTTGTTTTGTTCCATTTATATCATCCTTCCAAATGTTCTTCAATATGTATGGAATATATTTTATTCTGTCATCGTTTAAGAATTCATCGTTATGTACAGATGACTCATAACGTTTGGTAATATGAGTAGGGCAGAAGTAGGTTTCATTTTTTACCATAATATCAACTAATTCATAAAATTTATTGTAATCAAAATTGGCAATTCTTTCTTCATATGATACCCACAATGCTTCATCGGGTTCTTCACCTAGGTTTACACTCCTATTATATTCACGCGACTTATTTGAAGCAGAATGGCTATAATCAATAAATAAATGCGCATGCTCAAAGCTACGTTGTCCAGCATTAGATGCATCTATAGGATTTATTGCGTCTGGATAATGGCCAGCAAAATCAACGTTTTGATTTTTGGCTTGTTTTGCTAATTCAAAATACCTTTCTGATAGTATATTTGAATATATTTTTATAAAAGTACGTTTGTCTTTAGCTGAGCGATTTACAACTTTAGTCACATCCCTTTCGTCATAATTATCGCCAACAATTTCGTCTGCGAATCCTATGAGTCTTGGGCCTAATAATTTTCCAGATTCAATTTGCTCTCTCCATAATCTTCTTTCCTTATTAATGCTAACCACACCTTGCATGTCTCTAATGTTTGTAACTCCATTCGCAATATGAAGTGGCATCACAGTCTGCGGAGCAACTTGAAGAGCTAAATGAGAATGCATATCCCATAAACCAGCCATTGCGTATTTTTTATTTGCATCTATAATTTTATAATTACTTAGGTTTAATATAGAGTCTGCAGGACTAATTTGTGTTATTCTATTATTTTCGACGACTATAGATTTATTAGATATTATAGAATCATTTAATACATCTATGATGTTTACATTAGTTATAATATAATTATCATTTTCTTTTTTTTGCTCTAGTGGTTTTGGCGTTGGAATTATTAATAGGACAAGAATAAAAAGTACTAATAGTGAAATTAAATACCCGAAATATTTTAGAAATTTTAGTAATGATTTTTTCATTTTATAATAATATATGTCAGTTAGGAAGTATAGACGATGTATATTATTTCAGGTTACATATACTAGGGAGTAATTTATTAAAAGCATATAAAACGTATTTGGAATATTGATTTGGACAATTAAATTAATGAAAAAAGTAATTAATTACATTTTACCAATGCATAAGTTGTATATTGAGTTTTAAACCAACACTTTACATAACTATTATGAGAAAAAACACTAGATTATTTGGATTTTTAGTATTTACGGCTTTAATTCTTTCGGCCTGTGCAACTACAGAAAAAGAGGAAGTCATTGATATGGAAAAGGCTAAGGTCGAAATCCAAGCAATGGAAGATGCCTATGCCGCAGGTCAACAAGCAAAAGATGCTGATGCGGTTGCTGTATATTACAGCGACGACGCCATAAGTTATGGCCAAAACAAAAAACCACTTTCAGGTAGGGCAGCTATCAGAGACAATATTGCAAAGGATATAGCAAAAGATACAACTGATAATTATAATGTATATAAAGTTGTAGACTTATTTGCTGAAGGTAATACTGCTATTGAGATTGGTTCCTGGACCGAATTCGATTCTTCTGGTAATGAACAGGAGAATGGAAATTACATGTCCTATTTCCAGAAACGAGATGGTAAATATATTTGTGTGCGAGATATGAGTACGACTACATCTCCTGTCAAGTCAGGTATGTAAGCTAAAAAAATGGTATTGCATTATATAAAAATTTTTGCTAACGTGTTTACATCTAATTAGTTGCGATAGAGCTGAGATAGCAAAAATGGTAAAACCCTTAATTTATTACGTCTGAAAGTCCGAAAGGAATTTCAGACGTAATTATTTATACACGTTGTTGGTAGTTCGTTTTTTTAGTTAGCTTTACTTGGTTTTCGAATTGCTCTTATACACATAAAAGCAGGAAACTCAATTAACTCTTTATAATGCTTTGGGTCATGTTTTTCGAATTCCTTTGTCGGTTTAGGTTCAATCAACTTGTCGATATAAAAGCCATTGCTTGTTAAAGGCAGTATACATGATTCAAGTGGTCTTCTATAGCTATTAACTTCAATAGGTTTTCCAAAACCTTTCCATATGCATTTCACAGCTTCGGTATTAAAATATTGTGTAGAGCTGAAATAGTTAAATTCAAAAAAAGGGTGTTCAATCGAAATTATTAGTTGTCCATCATCTTTTAAAACTCTATGAAATTCTTGAATTGTGGAATTCCAATCTTCAATATAATGCATTGCTAATGCACAAACGATTATATCATACGAATTATCATTCAGTGTCTCGTATGGAGTTGCTAAATCTTGTACGAAAAAAAAACCTGTATTTTTATTTCGTTCTTTCGCTAATTCTATCATTCGAGGGCTAATATCAAATCCAGTTACAGTAGCTCCTTTAGAAATTAATATTTCCGCATACTTTCCTGGTCCGCAAGCAGCATCAAGAACAGACTTGTCTTTTACTTCACCCATTAATTTAAGTGTATTCGGACGGTCATAATAAGCGTTATGAGGTTTGTAGTCAATTTTAGCATTGTATTCATCAGCTAAATTTTCATATGCTTTTATAATTTTCTCTTTGATCATAATTCACTAGTGTTTTCTGAAGCTTCTGTTGTTTTTTAAATGACCACCAACGTTATTACCCACTGGCTTTTTTCGTTTACTAAATTATAAAATTATATTAAACAAGTAACCCGAAATAATTATGCAGAGTGTTACAACACCAAAAAAGATAGCAATCAGTTTTAAGGTCATTACTTTCTTTAATAGCATTGCTTCTGGTAACGACAAGCCAACAACTCCCATCATAAAGGCGATTGCAGTACCTAAGGGAATACCTTTTGCAACCAATACCTGAACTACAGGAAGTATTCCTGATGCGTTAGAGTACATTGGAATCGCCAAAATGGTCGCAATTGGCACAGCAAATAGGTTGTCTTTATCCATGTATTTTTCAAAAAAATCTTCCGGAATATAGCCATGCATCAATCCACCAATGGCAATTCCAACCAATACATAAGGAATAATTCCTTTGAGGATTGTAAGCACTTCATGCCAAATTATGGGCAACCTTTGTTTTAGGGTTTGCTTTTCGGCAATAAAGGCATCTTGCTCTTTTTGTGCAGTTACCAAAACTTCTTTTGCCCAAGGTGTTAAATAAGATTCCAATTTTAATTTTTGAAGGATTGCACCAGAAACAGTACCTAACAAAATACCACTAACTATATAAATAATGGTTGTTTTAATACCGAACAAACCAACAAAAAGGCCGATTGCAACTTCATTGACTAAAGGTGAAGTAATCAAAAATGAAAAGGTTACACCCAATGGGATCCCACCTCTCACAAATCCGATAAACAAAGGGACTGATGAACAAGAACAAAAGGGTGTTACCACACCAAAAAGACTAGCCATCAGGTATTCTAATCCGTATAATTTATGTCTTGATAAATAATTTTTAACCTTGTCTATGGGAAAGTAGCTATTGACGATTCCCATAAAAAATATAACGATAAAAAGAAGTATTAAAATCTTTGTGGTGTCATAGATAAAGAAATTTAAGGCTTCTGCTAAGTGTTGCCCTTTGTTTAAATTCAAGACATCATAGACAAACCAATCTGCAATATTTTGTACCCAGTTAAACATTGTCAATATTGCTAATAGTGCCAGAAATGGTACAGGACAGTTTTAGGGTATTGTAGATGGTGCCAAACTTTTCAATATTCTTTTTCAGTAAGGCAATATTCAGTTTTTTATCATTGCTGTAAATTGTCAAATTGTAAATGATGCGATCCATCCTTGGTGGATTTTCAAGACGCGTGGCATTGACTTCAAGAAAGGCTTTTGTGTAGGTGAATTTCATCATAACTGAAAAACGTTCAACATTCTTCAGCATACAGGCAGCAAAAGAACTCAAGAATAGTTCGGCAGGATTTGGCAAGGTTTCAGTAGTCTTTGAAGTCGTCCCAAAATCTATATTTGATTGCTTTATATGAACAACGGCATCCTGATTTGAATTAGATGAAGCCTTGATATGATAATTCATAATATATGATGTAATTAGTTTAAAAGTGCTAATACTTCATCTTTGGAAGGCACTCTACCTTTTATTGTAATTACATTATCTATTACCAATGCTGGTGTTGACATTACGTTGAACTTCATAATCTCCATTATATCCTCAACTTTTTCAATTGTCGCATCAATGTTGTTTTCAGAAACTACATCTTGAACAATATTAGTCATTGTTTTACATTTTGGACATCCTGTTCCAAGTATTTTAATTATAGTCATATTATTCATAATTCTTATAACAAATATAAGATTGTGAATTATGTATAAATATGACTTTGGTCACACTTGTATAAATTTATGTCCTTGTGTTGGTTTTGAATTATTTTCTCAACTTGTGGCTAACGTGTTCGTCTATGGCGCGTTGTTGTCTGCAGTTTTATTCCTGATAAGCTCCAGAAGAATAAGTAAGTTCATAACTGTGAGTGTAAATTTCAAATACAATTCCGAAAGGGTCTTGAACATAAACCATTTTATAAGGTTTCTCATTCGGATAATATTCTCTTATAGGCATTCGTTGTTTTCCTCCATATTCAACTATTTTTTTAGTCAAATTTTCAATATCTGGATCTTGAACGCAAAAATGAAATAATCCAGTATTAAACGGATTGAACTCTTGTGCTTCTTTAACTCCGTGAGGGAATGAAAATAATTCGATCCCAATTCCATCAGAGGTTGACAAATGAGCAATTTCGAATTCTTCCCAATCTTCACCAAAAACATCGATACACATTTGTCCAATTGCTGTATCACTTTCCTTCTTGACTTTTGAAGGTGGCATAATTACATACCATCCCATTACATCTCGGTAAAAATCCACAGCTTTATTAATGTCAGGAACTGTAATTCCTATATGTGAAAATGATCTTGGGTATTTGGCTTTATTCATAATGTTAGTTCTAAATTGTATACAGCGTGTTTGTGTATGGTTAGTTGGAACTAAGTTAGTAAAAGAAAATGACCCTGAGGAATCTCGATGCTCGGGATTTCAAGTGCACACAGACCAAGGAATTGGTATAAAGGCTGTTGGCTATAGTTTTTTTTAAATAAATCCTAATTGTTGCATTACAGTTATTCTGTCGAAAACTTGAGTGTGGCCATTAATCAAATTGTCTTTGAAATGATAAATAGTCATTCCTTTTGTGTTAATGACTTTTTTAGTTGGTAGATATTCTCCGATCATTCCAAGATTTGTTCCTGTTAGAATCCAAGTTACTGCAACGTGATTATCATCTGGTATTGCAGATGTAATTTCAAAATTTATATCTGGAAATGAATTGAATGAAAATTTCAATCGCTCTTTAAATTCGGCATGAGTTAGGGTTTTTCCTTCCCAAGGATCAGTAGTGTCAAGGTGAATTGTATATTCTTTATGAACATATTGTTCAACTTTTTCAAAACTCTGTTTATTCCAAATTTCGTCCATAAATTCCCGTAGAAATGTTTCTTTGTTCATTTGCTGTTTTTAGGTTTCCGCTTACACTTTGATGCGAAAGTAATATTTGTTTTTTACTTTATCATTCTTAACAGGTGAATAGGTGTTCCTTACTTTGCCATTAACAAAAATTTCTTCAAAATATGCTTTTGCTCCTGTAGCAATATTCATATCTTCTACATTCTGAATATGAAAATGTAAATGTGGTTCTGAAGTATTACCCGAATTCCCACACAAACCTAGTAAATCTCCTTGTTGTACTTTTTGTCCTTGTTTCACTTTTATAGAATGTTGTTTAAAATGTGCAAAGAATAAGAACTCGTTGTTACTCGTTTTTATGATTACAGTATTACCAGGTACATAATTTGGGTTCAAGACTCCTGGTTTGTTGTCTTTAATTCCGTCTACAACCAATACCACTTCTCCATTTGCTGGCGCTAATAATTCTTTACCAAAAGCATAATAATCTTCATTGTTTGTTCCGTCGTTTTTATGACTTTTACCAGCGGCATCAGTAATTATTAAATCAAATGCATTTTTTTGAGATTTATAAGCAACATGGTAGTTTTGCTCTTTGGTATCTCCACCCCAAAAAACGGTCCATTCTTCATTAAAGGGTAATATAAGTTTTGAGCTATTTCTTTTAAGTTCAGGTAATTTTTCTGTTACATACGGTTTTACCATCAATCCATTAATCTTAGAATTTGCGTCTACAGAGACAAACAGTGCCACTATAGCACGTTCAAATGTTGTTTTGTATAATGCTACATTTGTCTGCGGATATTTTATAAATGTTCTTTTTTTGATAGTGCCAGCTTGTGTATTTAAAGTGTTTAAAAAATCAAGTGTTTTATCATGTGGCATAAAGGCTTTCATCTCTTTAGAGAACATAGTAAAAATACCTTCATAATCATTGCTGTTGTATTTTTTTTGAAATTCGTTAGCAACGGTCTTTGAAATAATAGTTTCTTGTTGAGCTACCGCAGTATTTGCAAGTAGAATTGTTAGTATAAATAATATATATATTCTCATTGTTATTTGATTAATTTGAGTTGTTCAGTTGTTGCTGAATAAGCTCGATGTTTTTTAAAATTGGTTGCACTTCTTTTCTAGCGGCTATTTTGTTGACCCATATTACAAGGAGGTAAATGAATCCTAAGCCAATTATCGTACCTACTTTAGCGTTAACTGTTAGTGGTAGTAGGTTTTCTGCTATTTGGTTAGTCCAATTATAATCAGTAGGATTTCCCAAGCCGATAATAAATATAAAGTTTGTAATAAACGAAGGACCAACATACCAATAGCCTGCAGAGTTTAATAGTTTTAGTTGGTACTGTAATAGTTGTTTTTTATGAGTTAATTGCTCTTTAAGCGGTAATGATAGATTCTCAGATGAATTTTGCTTATTTGATTGTCTAAATTTGTATATCACGTAAGCAAACCACAGAATAGATAAGAAACACGAGAATTTTGTAATTGGAAACGGAATTTCATACGCAAAAAAGCTGAAAATTAGTATGCCAAATACAGATGCAGAAATCTCTCTTATATCTCTTTTTCTTATCTTCCTTTGAACGTTTGTCATCTTTGTGTCAAACTCCATTACCAATCGATCAGTCTCAATGCTTATCTGAGCTGTTTTCGAAGAATTATTCCAGATATTTTTAAGTTCTTGTTCTAGCATACTAATTGATTTTTGGTGCAATACATTCAAATAATTTCTTTCGTATTCTCTTCATTTTTACGGCAACATGGTTTTCTGATAGTCCTGTAATTTCTGCAATCTCTTTGTATGAGATTTCATCTAAATACAATACAACAATGGAAGTGTCACTTTCATTTAAAGTGGCAATGCATTCTTTTAAATATTTAAATTTCTCTTCTTCAAAAGGATCGATAGTTTCTGTTGCTTGCCTAAAGTGAATGGCATCAAACCTTGTTGTTTTCTGGTTGTTTTTGTCTAGTTTCATTTTAGAACGTAAGCACACATTAAGTGCAATTCTATACACCCAAGTATCTATAGAAGACTTTCCTTTAAAATTTGGTAGTGATTTCCATATCTGAAAAACTACTTCCTGAAAAAGGTCTTCTGGTTCTATTGGAGTAGCAGCATAAATTCTACAAATTCTGTAAATTTTATGTTTGTTCTCTTTTAGTAGTTGCTCAAAAGTTTCTTGTGAATTACTCATGTATTTAAAGATATCAAAAAAAGGTGTTGTTAGCTTAGTCTTTTTTTGATGCTGTCTTATTCAATTTGTTTTTTACTGAATTGTATCTTAAAAACTCAATAAAAAATCCACTCAATAAAATATAGTTAATTTTCTCGTACGCGTCACCTAGTATTAAGTACGAAACAATCATTACAGTTGCCCAAACAAGGCTGTTGATGATTATTGTATTGCTTAAAAACTGTTTTGTTTTTTTAGTATATTCCATATTCTTTAAATTTAATGTACACCTGTTTTAATGTGTCTCTATTCTTTTAGTTACAGGCTTTTTAAAAATATGACAGAATAAAGAATGTTTTTATTTAGAAGTGTGAATTTAATTTACTGCCAACTGGTTATATCAGGATAATATAAGGTTTTATCATTTAATTATTCTGGATGACCCAAGTGTCTGATGTTATTCTAATTTGTTGATTTGAAGGTTTCTTTAGTTTCAAAACCCTATAGCCGAATCATCACCGCGATGATCGGCACCACCTTCTAAAGTGCCATCATCTAAGATGAGAATGGCATCCACCTTTGCTGTTATTGGAGGCGCTTCTTTATTAATATAATAGCCTTTTGCAGTGAGTTGTTTTAATAAATCGTCTGAAAAGTAATCTACTTCCATACGAATCTGGTCTGGTAACCATTGGTGGTGAAAACGTGGTGCATCAACCGCTTCTTGCATGGTCATTCCAAATTCATGTACGTTTAAAATCGTTTGAAATACAGACGTTATAATTGTTGAACCTCCCGGTGTTCCAACAACCATATAAAGTTTGCCGTCTTTTTCTACAATGGTAGGTGTCATAGCACTTAGCATGCGCTTTTGTGGTCCAATGGCATTGGCTTTTCCGCCTATGAGTCCGTAAACATTTGGGACTCCAGGTTTACTGCTGAAATCGTCCATTTCGTTATTCAAGAAAAACCCTAAATCGTCAGTATAGAGTTTAGATCCAAAAGCGCCGTTGAGTGTTGTAGTGACAGAGACTGCATTTCCAAATTGGTCAACGATAGAGTAGTGCGTGGTTTCTTCATGTTCTTGGTATGGAATGGTTTCAGATATTTCCATGGTATAATTAGGAAGTGTTCCGTAGGAAATGGCATCAGATGGTGTTGCTTTTTCAAATGAAAAGTGCTGCATGCGGTTATTAAGATAATTATCATCCAGTAAATCATCGATTGGGATATTTACAAAATCAGGATCACCCAAATAATAGCTACGATCTGCATAGGCTTGTTTTTCAGCTTCAACCATCACTTGAATGGCTTCTAAGGAGTTGGGACCATACTGACTCACATCATAAGGTTCAACCATTTTCATAATCTGCGCTAAACACAATCCGCCAGAAGAAGGTGGCGACATAGAGATGATACTCAAATTATCATATTCAAAACGAACAGGTTCCCGCCATTGGGCTTCGTATTGTACCAAATCTTCCGCAGTTATAATGCCACCATGTTGGTTCAGGAATTCTACCAATTGTGTTGCCGTTTGTCCTGTATAGAATTCATCGCGACCGTTTTTCGAAATACGTTTTAGTGTTTTGGCAAGCGCAATATTTTTAAAGTTTGAATGAGCAGCTACCTCTTTATTTATGAGTATTTGTTTGCCATTAACTACAGTGAAAATGCTATCATATTTTATGAAACGTTTATGCTGTTTCTCGGTAACTGTAAATCCGTTTTCAGCAAGTTCAATAACAGGCTTAAGTAGTGTTTCAATAGGTAAACTCCCAAACTTTTCGTGTGCTGCAAAAATACCTGCAACAGTTCCCGGAACACCAACAGCATAAGCGCCAACGGTACTTTTGTTTGGAATCACATTTCCGAGGGAATCCAAATACATATCTCTACTCGCAGCTAAAGGTGCTTTTTCGCGATAGTCCAATGCGCCAGTTTCTCCAGTATTTAGGCGATAGATCATAAATCCGCCACCTCCAAGGTTTCCAGCATAAGGGTAGGTGACGGCAAGTGCCATTTCGGTAGCAAACATCGCATCAAATGCATTACCGCCTTGTTCAAGAATAGCGCTTCCAATTTTTGATGCTTCTTCCCGAGCAGAAACTACCATAGCATTTTGAGTGATGAGGCCATGTTTTGAATTAGGCTCAGTCTTGCAGGATAAAATGCTTAAACCGATTATTAAAAATATAATTTTAACTTTCATTTGCTAGCTGTATTTCGATGTCTTGTAATGTGTTTTTAGCAAAAGCTCTAAGCTCTTCAAAAAAGGAAGTGAATTCGGTTTCAAATTCGGTGTAGAATTCTTTGAGTTCAATTGTAGCTGTATTCATACCCGATTTATTCTGGGTTCTCCGGTTCATGCCATCCAATACTAGTTGAATACCTTCAATTTTTGCATAGCTCAATAACCAATTGCCTGCAATCATATGTGGCATCATCTTTTGGATTCGAGTTGGAAGTATTTCAAAATGTTCTCCGAGTAAATCATAAAAGTTATCAATATAATCTGGAAGTAGAGTTTCAGAATATTGCTTCCAATTTTTGGCTAGAAAGTGATCGTATAAAATATCGACAATCACGCCACTATAATGGCCATAGTTCTTGTGTAAACGCTTAGTGCTCTGTCTTACGGTTGGGTGTGCATCTGTAAATGTGTCGATATGACGATGTAGTAGGATGCCTTTTTGAATTTCGATAGGAAATTTTTTATAACGTTTTCCTCGAATTCCGTCAGCAATAAAATTACCAATCGTTATTTGGTCGTCGTTGTTGGAGAGATAAATATGGGCTAGAAAATTCATAGGTGTAATTTACGAATTGTGAGTTAAGATTTGCAATTTTGAAATAGTATATTTGCTGAAAATATGAACAGCTTATGACACTTATAAAATCAATATCAGGAATACGAGGAACCATTGGAGGCAACGTTGGTGAAAACTTAACTCCTATCGATGCTGTGAAGTTCGCATCCGCTTATGGCACATGGATAAAGCAACAGCGTAACAAAGAAAACTATAGAGTTGTTGTTGGACGAGATGCTCGAATTTCGGGAGAAATGATTCAGAATTTAGTAATGAACACTTTAGTTGGTCTCGGAATTCATGTGATTGATTTGGGTCTTTCTACTACGCCTACGGTTGAAATTGCTGTACCTATGGAACATGCTGATGGCGGTATTATTCTAACGGCTAGCCATAATCCGAAACAATGGAATGCACTTAAATTGTTAGATGCGAAAGGTGAATTTTTAAATGGAGAAGAAGGGGCGAAAATCTTAAAAATTGCTGAAGGTCCAGACATGTCTTTTGCCGATGTTGATAGTTTGGGGGAAATTACAGTCAATGATGCTTACATTGATATGCATATTGATGAAGTCCTAGCTATGAATTTGGTGAATAAAGGGGCTATTGAAAAAGCCAATTTTAAAGTTGTTGTAGATGGTGTGAACTCTACAGGAGGTATTGCCATCCCTCAGTTATTAGAGCGTTTGGGTGTGCAACCTGTAAAATTATATTGTGAGCCTAATGGTCAGTTTCCACACAATCCAGAACCTTTAAAAGAGCATTTAACCGATTTATCAAAAGAAGTCGTTGCAGAAGGTGCAGATTTCGGAATCGTGGTTGATCCAGATGTAGATCGTTTGGCATTCATGGATGAAAAAGGTGAGATGTTTGGTGAAGAATATACCTTGGTTGCTTGTGCAGATTATGTATTAAGCAAGACACCTGGAAATACAGTGAGTAATATGAGTTCTACGCGAGCACTTCGGGATATTACTGAAAAGCATGGCGGCACTTATGAAGCGAGTGCAGTAGGAGAGGTAAATGTTGTTAATTTAATGAAGAAAAACAATGCCATTATTGGTGGGGAAGGAAATGGAGGAATTATATATCCAGAGTCTCACTATGGAAGGGATGCCCTAGTTGGTGTCGCTTTATTCTTGAGTTTATTAGCTGAAGGTAATATGACAGTTAGTGAGTTAAGAGCATCTTATCCTAGCTATTTTATGAGCAAAAAGAAAATTCAGTTAACACCTGAATTGGATGTTGACGGACTATTAAAAGCTATGGAAGAAAAGTATGCTCTTGAAAACCTGACTACAATTGATGGTGTTAAGATTGACTTTGCCAACTCATGGGTTCATTTAAGAAAAAGTAATACGGAGCCAATTATTAGAATTTATACGGAAGCGCCCAGCCAAAAAGAGGCAGACGATTTGGCAAACCGCATCATTTCAGAAATTAAGACAATCGCAAATATTTAGTATCTTTAACTCATAATCTTTTCCCTATGATTTCTAAGGAAGTTTCAATGGCTAAGCCTTCAGAACTTGAATTGTATTTCAATCAGTTTAGACAACATATTATCGGTATTGACCAAGAATTTGAATCCCCTTTCGGAAGGAAAAAAATAATCTATACCGATTGGACTGCTTCCGGACGATTATACAGACCTATCGAGGAAAAGTTATGCAATGAGTTTGGTCCGTTTGTAGCCAATACACATACCGAAACAACAGTTTCTGGTACTGCAATGACTAAAGCATATCACGAAGCAAAACATATTATTAAAAGCCATGTGAATTGCAATGGAGATGATGTGCTTATTGTCTCAGGAAATGGAATGACAGGTGTTGTGAATAAATTCCAAAGAATCTTAGGATTAAAAGTGCCAGAGAATCTCAGAAAATACACTTCTGTTCCTGACGAAATTCGTCCAGTGGTATTTGTAACACATATGGAGCACCATTCTAACCAGACGTCTTGGTTAGAGACTATTGCTAAGGTTGAAATAATTCCGCCAGGAGAGGATGGCTTATTCAGTTTAAAAAATCTAGAAGTGCTCCTTGAAAAATATAAGGATTGCACCATAAAAATAGCTTCAGTTGTTGGAGGCTCTAATGTAACAGGTTTACAGACGCCACATCATGATATTGCTGAATTAATGCATAGAAACGGAGGTGTTTGCTTTGTGGATTTTGCGTGTTCTGCACCTTATGTAGATATTGATATGCATCCTGAAAATGAACTTCAGGGTTTGGATGCCATTTTCTTTTCACCTCATAAGTTTTTAGGTGGACCAGGAACATCTGGTGTGTTGATTTTTAATAAGAAATTATATAAAAATATGATTCCTGATTGCCCAGGAGGTGGAACCGTAAGTTGGACCAATCCTTGGGGTGAACATAAATATATTGACAATATTGAAGACAGGGAAGATGGTGGAACTCCTGGGTTTTTGCAAACGATAAAAGCAGCTTTGTCTATTAAACTCAAAGAGCAAATGGGAGTTGATAATATTCTTAAGCGAGAGCATGAGTTAGTCTCTTATCTGTTTAAAGAATTATCTTCATTCGAAAATATTAAAATTCTTGCCGGACAGCATCAAGACCGCCTAGGTGTGATTTCATTTTATATAGAGGATTTACACTTTAATTTAGGCGTTAAATTATTAAACGATCGCTTTGGCATCCAGACCAGAGGCGGTTGTAGTTGTGCAGGTACTTATGGGCATTTTCTTTTACATGTAGACCAGAATATGAGCAACGAACTTACAAGTCAAATTTCTATAGGAGACTTAGTTCGTAAACCAGGTTGGATTCGTATGTCTATTCATCCAACGACAACAAATGAAGATATTGTTTTTGTTTGTGATAGCATTAAAGCGTTGGCAAAAAATCATCTTAAGTGGTCTAAAGACTATATCTATCAAGGTGAAACCAATGAATTTGTGCATGAATCTATGATATCTAAAACAGATTCTAATGATGATTTGATTGCGTCTTGGTTTAAACTTTAAACCTAATTTTAATGTTTTTTTAACAAAATTACTAGGTCAAACTGTTCATATTGTTTAAATCAAACAATACACAATGGCTTTAGGCTTACTTTTGCCTATACATTACCACAACAATTTATCTTTCTCCCTACTACACCGTTGTAATTGACGATTATATTATTATCTTAAAGCTCATAGAAACACTTGGCTTTGTTAAGGATATCATAAATTTTTCTTAACTTTTTTGAGAATGTATATTTATTGTATGGGCTTTTCTTGTTGAATTATTAAAATCATGTGATAAGTTTGGATTATAAACAATCAGCCATATGACAACAAAACTTTTATCATTACTATTTTTACTATTTACATCGTTGACATTTGCTCAAGATGTTACAGTAGAAGGTACAGTTGTAGATCAAACAACTGGACAGCCCATACCAGGCGTAAACGTTCTGGTAAAAGACACCGCAAAAGGAGCCTCTACAGATTTTGATGGTAACTTTTCAATTTCTAGTGTTCCAATAAATTCTACATTAGTATTCTCCTATATTGGATACAAAAATCTAGAGTATGTGGTAACCAATGACAACCCAATCAATATCTCATTGATTGAGGACGCCGAATCTCTCGATGAAGTTGTAGTTATAGGTTATGGAACCCAAAGAAAGAAAGAAACTACAGGAGCTGTATCTGTAGTAAGTTCAGAAACAATAGAGAACTTGAAACCAACAAGAGTTGAACAAGCTTTACAGGGTCAAGTTGCAGGGGTGAACATTTCATCTAATTCTGGTTCTCCTGGTGCATCATCTACAATTAGTATTAGAGGTGTTTCAACCAATGGAGATAGTAGGCCACTCATATTAGTTGACGGAAATGTCATTGAAGATTTAAGTACAATTAATCCAAGTGACATTGAAAGTATTAACGTTTTGAAAGATGCTACAGCGGGTATTTATGGTGTTCGAGCAGCTAATGGTGTAATTCTTATTACAACAAAAAGCGGAAGAAAGGAAATGCCATTAACAGTTGAATATAGTGCTTATGGTGGTTTTCAAGAAACTACTCGTAAGATTCCCGTACTAAATGGTACTGAATATGCGCTACTAGTTAACGAGGCTTTTGCAGCAGGAGGACAAGGCCCTCAATTTATAGATGTTGCCAGTATTGGTGTTGGAACAGATTGGCAAGATAAGATTTTTGAGACTGCTCCTATGTTTAATCACTCAATTACAATTAAGGGAGGTAAAGAAAAATCAACTTATGCTTTCGGTTCTTCATATTTATCTCAAGATGGTATTGTAGGAGGTAATAGATCTAATTTTAGTCGTTTTACAAAAAGAGGAAATTATACTTTAGACTTTCTTGATAATTTTAAATTTAATGTTGGGTTAATACATACACATACTAACAAAAGAAATTTAAGTGAATCTGCTCTGGGATCTATTCTATTTAATGCTTTAAATATGGATCCTACAAAAAGTGTTCGAGATAATACTGGAGCTTATACAATTGCAGAAGGCTTGGGTAATGAAGTCATTAACCCTTTAGCCCAATTGAATGGAACTTTCGATAGAACGAAAGTGAACAAATTAAGTGGTAATGCAGGTTTGTCATATAACTTTTTAGAACACTTTACAGTTCAGACCAACATACAGGCAAATTATGCTGAGGTAAAAGGAAAAGTGTTTAGACCAATAGCAAATTTTGGTAGTGGTAAAGTGTTTAATATTGATAGAAGTGAGGTCATTGAAACATTTAATATCTTTAGAGATTATACGTTTGACGCTTTATTTAAATACGAACGTGTCTTTAATGACACTCATGATGTAAAAGTTTTATTAGGTGCTTCTGTATTTCAAACTACTGGGATATTTACTGGTAATAGAGGTTTTGATATAGAGGGTAATAGAGTTGAAAACGCAAGTATTGAACTTGCACAAGATGTTGAAAGTATAAATCAGGAAATAGGATTTGATCCTAGATTTGATTCTAGATTATTATCTTATTTTTCTAGAGTACAATATAACTACAAGGGCAAGTATTTGCTTTCTGCCGTAATACGTCGAGATGGATCAACACGATTTGGACCTGATAACAGATTTGGGTATTTCCCATCTGGATCAGTAGGATGGATTATTTCAGATGAAGACTTTTTGAGCAACAATAATACTATTGATTTTCTGAAGATAAGGGCATCTTATGGAATACTTGGTAATGACAGAATTGCTGACTTTGGATTTGTTTCCTTATTAGATGGAGAAGGTACTTATGTTTTTGATGACAATATAATATCAGGAGCTGCACTAGGACCTGTTGCTAACCCAGAAATTCGTTGGGAAAAACAAAAAACCTTTGATATTGGAATTGATATAAAATTCTTGGATAACAAATTCGATATCACAGCAGATTATTTTAAAAAAACTACAGAAGATTTACTAGTAGTGCCTCAAGTTTCTGGTATTTTAGGTGTAGGAGCACCAGGAGCTGGACCACCAGTAGTTAATGGTGGAGAGGTGGAAAACAAAGGATTTGAATTTGCCATTGGTTATACAAATCAAATTACTGATGATTTGAAATTAAGTGTCAGATATAATGTTACTGCCATAGATAATGAAGTATTATCTGTAAATACAGAAGGAGGCTTTATTGCTGGAGGTTCTTTTGGTGTTGGTCAGGATCCACCTTCAAGGATGGAAGCAGGCTACCCAATAGGATATTTTAGAGGCTTTCAAACTGATGGAATTTACCAAACTCAAGCCGAAATCGATGCTGGAACACCAATAAATGGACAAGTACTTCCGGGAGATATTAGATTTGTAGATATTAATGATGATGGTATTATCGATGATGATGATAAGGTCTATCTTGGAGATCCTATACCAGATGCAACAATGGGACTTAATCTATCGATAGATTATAAAAACTTTGATTTTTCTACATATGCATTTGCTTCAATAGGTAATGAAATAGTAAGAAATTATGAGCGTAATCAACCATTAACTAATAGAAGTGTTACTTATTTAGACAGATGGACTGGGCCTGGAACAAGTAATTCAAATCCTAGAGTGACTACAGGTGCTACTTCTAACGGGTTGTTTTCAGATTACTTTGTTGAAGATGGATCGTTTGTACGCTTACAAAATGTGCAAATTGGTTTTACCTTTAATAAGCTTCTTGAAAATTCAAAACTAGATAAGCTACGTGTATATGTGTCTGCTAGTAATGTGTTTACTTTAACAAAATATAGAGGTTATGATCCAACAGCTTCTACAGGAGCACCGATTGGTGGAGGAATAGATCAAGGGTTTTATCCTAGCCCAAGAACATTTTTATTAGGAGTTAACTTAAAATTTTAATACACTATGAAACAGATAAAAATTAATAGCATAGTAATCTTGGCCTTAATAATGTTTTCTTCTTGTGGTGATGATTTTATAGACGTCGACCCTCAAGATCCAAGTTCAGATACATTTTTTAATAGTGAAGAAGATTATCAATCAGCATTAATATCAGCATACGATCCTTTGCACTCCACATACCTTAATGTGATGTTAGGAGAAATTGCATCAGATAATACACTCGCTGGAGGAGAAAGTGCAACAGATGTACCAGGAATTCAAGAAATTGATGATATGATTCATACATCCACAAATTCACAATTAAGAGATATTTGGGGATGGATGTACGGTGGTGTAAATAGAGCTAACTTTATTATGGAATTTCAAGATAATATAGAATTTTCTGGTAAAAATGCTGTACTCGCTCAAGCACGGTTTTTAAGGGCTTATTATTATTTTGAACTAGTAAAGTGGTTTGGAGATATACCATTTGTCGTTGATAGAAGATTTGTTTTAGGAGAAGAATTTACTTTGGACAGAACTCCTAAAGCAACAGTTTATGAGCAAATAGAAGATGATTTAATTTATGCCGCCGGTAATTTGACCTATTCAGCGTCTGAAGCTGGTCGAGTTACTAAAGGTGCTGCTCAAGCTTTGTTGGGTAAAGTATATTTATATCAGGATAAGTTTAGTGAGGCAGCTACAGTTCTAGAAGATGTTATCGCTAATGGACCTTATGATCTTTTAGAAGATTATTCTACAATGTTTGAGAATGATAATGAGAATAATATAGAGTCTGTCTTCGAAGTTCAATATTCTGATGGAGAAGGTGCTGGTTTTGAATGTTTACAATGTAGTGAAGGAAATGTAGCGGTTGGGTTTAATGGCATAAGAAATTATACGGGTCCTTTGTTTGATTCTGGTTTTAGCTTTAATGTTCCAACACAGGAAGTTGTAGATGCTTTTGAAGACGGTGATATGAGATTAGAAACAGCTATATTAGATATTGATGCTTGGGCTTCAGATACAGGAGCAACATTTGCAACTGGATTTGAGCATACAGGCTATTTTAATAGAAAGTATATTTCTCGTCAAGGCGATTTAAATACTGGAGATGCTAATTTAACGAATCCTAATAATTACAGAGCTATTCGTTTTGCTGATGTATTATTAATGGCTGCAGAAGCTCTTAATAGAGGTGGCCTAGGTGATATGCAAGCGCAAGTTTATTTAAATAGAGTTAGGGATAGAGCTAATTTACCTGATACTAATGTAACAGGAACAAATTTAACTAATGCTATTTATAAAGAACGTCGTGTAGAATTAGTTGGGGAAGGGCATCATTTCTTTGATTTGGTTAGAACCGGTAGAGCATCAGTGGAAATAGATGGGTTCCAGTCTGGGAAGCACGAATTATTTCCAATTCCTTTAATAGAAATACAGTTAGCTGGAAATAGATGGGATCAAAACCCTGGGTATTAAAAAAAAAAATTGATATTATGAAAACAATAAAATATGTATTTAGTTTTTTTATAGCCTTTAGTTTATTTACAGGCTGTGAAAATGATGATGACAATCTGGATTTTTTGAATGATGTAAATGCCCCAACTGAAGTTTCGGCAACCTTTAATATATTACAAGATAATTCTGGAAAGGTTTTAATTACACCAAATGCTGTAGGTGCTTCTATCTACAATATTACATTAGGTGATGGTACAGAGGAACCAGTTTTAGTTCCTCAAGGAGAAAGTGTAGAAAACATATATGTAGAAGGTACATATACTGTAACTATTGAGGCTGTAAGTATAAATGGGCTTAAAACAGAAATTACCCAACAACTAGTGGTGTCATTCCGTGCTCCTGAAAATTTGATTATAACTGCTGAGATAGATGGTTCTAATCCATTTCAAGTAAATGTTTCTGCCGTTGCAGATTATGCTGCGTCGTTTGAAGTGTTTTTTGATACTTCTAATACAGAAGAAGAAGCAACGCCTTTAAGTTTAGGTGAAGCGGTCAGTTTTGAATACCCAATCGTTGGAGATTATACAGTTAAAGTTGTGGCTCTAAGTGGAGGTGTTGAAATGACAGAAGCAACAGTTGTAGTTACGATAACTACACCAACCGTATTACCTATAGATTTTGAGATTTTCGATTCTACTGTGTTTTTCGGATTTGGTGGAGCGTCAGGAGATATTATTGACAACCCTGATATGAATGGAAACGAATCGGCTAAAGTGGCAAGAGTAGTTAAAGGAGCACCAGAGGTTTGGGCAGGTAATGTAATAGTAGGATCATCGCCAATAGACTTTAGTGTAAAGAAAGTTATTAAGCTTGATGTGTGGTCACCACGTCCTGGAGGGACTCTACTACTTAAATTAGAAAATCTTGATGATGCAAATATATTTATTGAAATAGAGGCGCCCTTAGTAGGAAATAGTGAATGGGAAGAAGTCGCAATAGATTTGACCGACATTCCAACTTTGGAAACTGAAACCTACCAAAAAATAGTGTGGTTCTTTGATTTTGGAACTGTAGGTGATGGAACTGCTGATTGGACATTCTATGTCGATAATATCAGACAAGATTTTGCAGGTGTTGTTGTTTCACAGCTTATTGAAGATTTTGAAGGGACACCACCACCAGCGTTTATTTCATTTGGAAATATAGCAGATACAGAGGTCGTTACTAACCCAGACATGTCTGGAATTAATACCAGTCCTAATGTAGCACAATTAACAAAAACGAACGGATCAGAAGTTTGGGCAGGTGCATTATTTGATACTGGTTCTCCAATAGATTTAGCTTCTTTTGGACAGATCAATGTTAAAACATGGTCTCCAATTGTAGGCGCTGTCGTTAAGCTGAAGTTAGAAAATGCAGATGCTAGTATTACTCATGAAATAGATCTTCCTACTACTGTAGCAAATGAATGGGAAAATCTATTATATGATTTTAATGATGCTCCAGCTGGGGATTATGTTAAAGTTGTAATATTCTTCGACTTTGGAAATCCTGGAGATGATTCAGTATATTATTACGATGATATCGAATTAGTAGGAACGCTACAAGATTTTTCATTCCAAGATTTTGAAGGAACACCACCAGCATTTATAGCATTTGGTAATATCGCAGACACACAAGTTGTGAGCAATCCAGATCCTAGCGGCTTAAATACAACAGCCAATGTGGCACAGTTCACAAAGACTTCTGGATCTGAAGTATGGGCAGGTACCCTTTTTGCAACTCCAGACCCACTTGATTTAACCTCATATAGTCAAATTAGCGTAAAGACATGGTCTCCTACTAGTGGAATTGTTGTTAAGTTAAAAATTGAAAACGCAGATGCTAGTATTACACATGAAGTTGATATTACTAATTCTGTAGCTAATGGATGGGAAGAACTCGTATATGATTTTTCTGGCGCTCCACCTGCGGATTATGTTACAGTAGTAATATTCTTTGATTTTGGAACTTCAGGGGATGATTCACTCTACTATTTTGACGAGTTTACACTTACTAATTAAAAAAAAAATGACAATGAAAAGTTTAAAAATTTTAATAAGCCTTTCCTTATTGGTTGTATTCTTTTATGGATGCCAAGATGAAGATCAGGAATTTGGTGAAATTATAGCTCCAACAAACGTACAAATAAGCGCAGAAATTATTGGACAAGATGTAGACAATCCATTTGGAGATGGCTCAGGCCTTGTGAATTTTATTGGAACATCAGATAATGCATTAACGTATAGATACAATTTTGGCGACGGATCAGATAATACTTCTGCGCCTTCAGGAGAAGCATCACATGTGTTTGCTCTAACTGGAATTAATACATATACAGTTACAATTCTGGCATCTGGTATAGGTGGTATAACGACGTCTGTGAGTTTGAATATAGATGTATTCAGTTCTTTTGAAGACGAAGAAGCTAAAATTTTATTAAGTGGTGGTGCTGGTTTTAGTAAAACGTGGTACTGGGCAGCAGACAAACCTCAAAATATAGGATTAGGACCAGACGAGGTAATGGATGATGGTTCACACACGTTTAATGCTTATTTCCAATCTTTAGCATGGCACCCAGATAAGTTATGTATGTATGACGCCGAAATGGTATTTACACAAGCAGCTGATGGTGCTCTCACCTATGAACAGACTGTTGGAGACGCTTATATACCTGGAACTTTTGCAGGGAATGTAGGTGTCGCAGGAGATACGTGTCACGGTAGTGATGTAGTGCCTTCTTTAGGAGGTATTAAAAATGCTCAGTTGGTACCATCGTCTTCTATTGCTACAATTGATGGTGGATATCGTGGAACAACTATCAGTTTTACAGATGGAGGATTTATGAGCTGGTATTGTGGTAGTAGTAATTTTGAAATTATTACAATTACAGAAGATAGATTGCATGTCAGGGTAACAGAACCAGGTTTCGCTTGGTATTGTGTTTTTCAAACAGACAACCCTAACGATTAAGTTATATAAATAGTTGTTTGAATTAGTTTCTAAAAAAGGCCGATAGCTTAAGTTATCGGTCTTTTTTTATATAATTTATGAGATACTATTCACTACAGAAAACATATTATATGTTCGTATTATAGATGCCTTAAAGTATCATAAGTAGTCTAGAGAACCACCATTAGGTTACGGTTTTATATAATCTTCTGGGCTTTTGTCTTTGTGTTTCCAACGTTTATGTGTCCATAAGTAATATTCTGGGGCTTCATGAATTTGGTTTTCGACAAGCTTTAAAAATTTATCTGTGATTTCATAATCTTTAAAATCATTTGGGTGGTCTGCTAACGTTTCAAATGTGGCTTCATAATAACCACGTTTGAGCCGTTTTACGCTAAAGAATACTACAGACATGTCTAAACGCTTTGCTAACATTTCAGCGCCAGTATGCACAGGGACCCTAATCTTCATAAACTCTGTCCAGTGAAAGGCTTTCCAAGGTTTTGGTGTTTGATCAGATATAAAGCCGTTAACCGTGGTTATGCCTTCTTTTTTTAATTTCGTAAGAAGAGGAACCGTTTCCTTAGTCGTAATTAAATGACTGTTGTATTTAGCTCGAATACGTTTTACTAGCCGATCAAAATATTTATTTTCGATACGCTTGTAAACTGCATTACCTCTTGACTTAACATAAGTTTGAAGTATAAAAATCCACTCCCAACTTCCGTAGTGCGCCAACATTAAAACCATACTTCTACCTTGGTTTTCTAAATCTTGGATAAGATCGACATTTGTGAATACATACCGTTCTTTCATTTCAGCTTCAGAAATAGATAGCGACTTGATTGCTTCAACCATCATATCACATAAATGATGATAGAATTTTTTGGTGATTTTATTGATTTCTTTGTCGTCTTTTTCTGGAAATACAAGTCTTAAATTATCTTTAACCGTTTTCTTTCGATAGCCAAACACCCGATAGATGAGTAGGTACATAAAATCTGAAAACGCATATAATAATCTAAACGGAAGTATAGAAATAAACCACAAAAAAGGATAAACTAAAATGTATATTATAAATTGCATGAATGTCTTAAATTTGCAAGTGCAAATATAATTATAATAAAAACGTTTCAGGTCTATGGGTAGTTTTAGTTTGTTTACCATTATCATCATTGCAGCTAATGCATTGATATCCTACAAAGGATTTAATGATTATAACTTTTTTGAGCGTTACAAGTTCAATATAGGTAGTATTAGAAGAGGTGAGCAGATAAGAGTATTTAGTTCTGGGTTTTTGCATGCAGATTCACAGCATTTATTATTCAATATGATAACGCTTTACTTTTTTGCAGATCGCGTTATCTATGAATTAGGCGAAATTAATTTCTTAATTGTATATATAGGTGGTTTGGTTATGGGAAGTCTATTGTCTTTTTATTTTCATAAAAACGAATATCAATATAGTGCAGTTGGAGCGAGTGGAGCAGTAATGGGTGTGATTTATTCTGCAATACTAATTGATCCTATGATGCAAATAAACTTCATTATTCCTGGTTTTGTTTTCGGAATAGGATACTTACTCTATTCTATCTATGGCATGAAAAAACGTGTTGGAAATATTGGTCATGATGCCCATTTTGGTGGTGCAGTTGGTGGCTATTTAATTACTTTGATTTTAAAACCTTCATTATTTGAAACCGAATTATTAATGGTTGGGTTATTAGGGATTCCAATTGTCGTTTTATTCATCTTGCATAAAATAGGAAAGGTCTAACGGTTTCTAATCACCATAAAAAAGCCTTCAATCGATAACGAATGAAGGCTTTAATATTTTATCATAAATTGTTAGTTTAGTAACTCAGCGATTTTAGCTTCTAAATCAGCACCTCTAAGATTTTTTGCAATTATGATTCCTTTTTCATCTAAAATAAACGTTGCAGGGATAGACCTTATATTATAGGCTTGAGCAATGGGATCATTAAAATACTTAAGGCTAGAAACGTGTTTCCAAGTTAATTGATCTTGTTCGATAGCTTTTAACCAAGCCGCTTTGGGGTCTGTTTGTCTCGAAGTTCCATCTAGAGAAACACCTATAATTTCTAATCCTTTATCATGGTATTTTTCATAGACTTTCACGACATTAGGATTTTCACGTCGACAAGGTGCACACCATGATGCCCAAAAATCGATAATTGTTACTTTTCCCATAGCATCTTTTAAAGCCAACTGTTTTCCGTCCGCAGTAGGAGCAGTGAAATCCGGAGCAGGTTTTCCGATTTCAGTAGTACTTAGTCGCTCTTTTGACTTTTTGATGCCTTCAAGTTTGATCTTTACTTTTGTAGCAAACTGTGTAGATTTCATACTAGCATCTAAACTATCATATAAGCTAGAGATATTATTGATGTTTGCATCTTTTTTATTAAGCATATTATCAATAATAACTAATGAGTACAGACTGTTTTTGTGTTCTTTAATAAATTTCTCTGGAAGCGTTATACTTTCTCTTCTAAGCTCAGTAGCCTCATAGGCTAATTTACTTTTTTCATCCTTGTCCTCTGTTGCACCAATCTTAGTGCTTAACTCACTAATTTTAGAGCCATGAATTTGTAGTTCAGTATTGTAAGCTACTAATTCGTCATTAGCCTTTGTGCCTTTAATCTTGGATTTTGCTATATCTGCCTGATCAATTTCAAGAGCAATCGCCTTGTTTTCTACAATAAGCGGAAGGTTGCCTTTTACACTATTAATACTTAAAAACCATAGTTTAGGCGTATCAACCTTACCTTCAAATGTGAATCGTTCATTCACCACAATAGCAGTATCTTTATTTACTTTTCTACCGCGTTCATCTGTAGTTTGTAGATAGGCTCTAATACCATTATAAACACCTGGAGCTTCTCCTGTAATCAAATAGGTGTCTCTTAAGACCTCATCTGAATT
This sequence comes from Psychroserpens sp., assembly GCF_036960315.1. Classification (NCBI taxonomy): domain Bacteria; kingdom Pseudomonadati; phylum Bacteroidota; class Flavobacteriia; order Flavobacteriales; family Flavobacteriaceae; genus Psychroserpens; species Psychroserpens sp. The sequence goes on from NZ_JBALVR010000007.1 coordinate 194,857, forward strand.
CCCCTCAGTTTTACACGCTTGAAGTAAAACACCTACTAATATAATTGTAATTATTCTGTTCATGATTTTAAAATTTTAATACTGCAAATATAACAAGTTAGACCAAAGAAAATCAAGCGCAATGCTTAATAAAAACTTAAAGAAATGGTATAAATGGTTTTATAAATACAAAATTGCAATACTTTTGTGAGAAATGACATCTAATGACGCATCAAGATACAATCGTTGCTCTAGCCACAGCATCTGGAAGTGGGGCTATTGCTATTATCCGACTTTCTGGTAGTGACGCTATTTCAATTGTTGATAATCAATTTAAATCTGTAGTAACGGGTAAATTATTAAAAAAACAATCCACACATACGATACATCTTGGACATGTTATTGAAGATCAACGCGTTTTTGACGAAGTTTTGGTATCTGTGTTTAAAAACCCAAATTCGTATACTGGTGAAGATGTGGTAGAAATTTCTTGTCATGGAAGTCTATATATTCAGCAAGAAATTATTCAATTATTTCTCCGGAAAGGTTGTCGAATGGCTACTGCTGGAGAGTTTACATTACGAGCATTTTTAAATGGAAAATTGGATTTATCTCAAGCCGAAGCGGTTGCCGATTTGATCGCTAGTGAAAATGAAGCGTCTCATCAAGTAGCTATGCAACAAATGCGTGGTGGTTTTTCTTCGGAAATTGCAAAACTTAGGGAAGAGCTTCTCAATTTTGCATCTTTAATTGAATTGGAGCTTGATTTTGCTGAAGAAGATGTCGAGTTTGCAGATCGCTCTCAATTTAAAGAATTAGTGAATCGAATCACCTTTGTGTTAAAGCGACTGATCGATTCTTTTGCCGTTGGAAATGTGATCAAAAATGGAATTCCAGTTGCTATTGTTGGAGAACCTAATGTTGGTAAATCAACATTGTTAAATGCTTTATTGAATGAAGATCGTGCTATTGTTTCTGAAATCCCTGGAACAACACGTGATACCATTGAAGACGAAATTTCGATTGGAGGAATAGGCTTTCGATTTATTGATACTGCAGGAATTAGAGAAACTGAAGACCTAGTTGAATCTATAGGGATTAAAAAGACATTTGAGAAAATAGACCAAGCGCAAGTTGTTGTTTATCTATTTGACAGTTCGAATACGATTTCAGATTTAAAAAACATTCAAATTGAAATCGAAAAAATTAAAAACAAATATCCACAAAAACCATTGCTAATTATTGCTAATAAGATTGATCAGTTGGATGATAGTGCGTTGGCAGAACTTCAGAATCGAATTGAAGGGATTCAATTGCTTTCAGCTAAAACAGGATTTGGTGTCGAGCAATTAACGAATTCTCTTCTCAATTTAATCAATACAGGAGCCTTGCGAAATAATGAAACGATTGTCACCAATTCGAGACACTATGATGCCTTATTGAAAGCTTTTGAAGAAATTCAGAAAGTAAAAAACGGATTAGAAACAGGGCTTTCAGGAGATCTATTAGCGATTGATATAAGACAAGCACTCTATCACTTTGGAGAAATTACTGGAGAAATCACGAATGATGATTTGTTAGGGAATATCTTCGCTAACTTCTGCATCGGAAAATAATGAGTATATCTTTTAAAATTTTGGTTGGCTTCTTTTTTGTTTCCCTGAGCTCATTTTCGCAAACAGTAGCTACTCATACTTACGCTGTAAAACAAAACGATTCTTTAAAACTTGATGTGTATACTCCAGGAAATATTCAACCAAACCAAAAGTTACCAGTTTTAATTTGGATGCATGGTGGTGGATTTTCAGGTGGACTTCGAGATGGTAAAGATGAAAAGCAACTTATGAAGTACATCACGACTAAAGGGTATATAGGCGTTTCTATTTCGTATAGGTTGTTGAGAAAAGGTGCCAAAACTGGTTTTGGTTGTAAGTGTTCAAAAGAGGAAAAGCTATTTACTTTTGCAATGGCAGCTCAGGATTTGCTGGATGCAACCATATTTATGATCACTCAAAGCGATTCCTTGCAAATTGACACTAAAAAAATAATAGCTGGAGGAAGTAGTGCAGGAGCAGAAGCTGTTTTGAGTGCAGTTTATATGAAAGACTATTTTATTGAAGATACTTCTGCGTATGATCAAATTCAATATGCTGGAATCATTTCCCTAGCTGGTGCTATGGTTGATGAAACACATATAACAACTGCTAATGCTATTCCTACAGTATTATTTCATGGCACAAAAGATAACTTAGTTCCTTATTCTAAAGCGCCACATCATTTTTGTAACAAAGAGGATACAGGATTTCTAATGCTCACTGGATCTGGTGTGATTTTTACACGTTTAGAAAAACTGAACACTTCTTGTTATTTGTTTAGAGTGGAAGGTGGAGAACATGAAGTAGCTTCAATACCATTTGCTGAAATGGATCATATTATGACATTTATAAACAATACAGTCATAGATTCTAAAGTAATTCAAACCAAGCGTTTAGAGTTTAAAAAGTAAACAAGATTGTTACTAGAGGCAGTGATTGCTTTGTTTTCTAGAATTTATATGCTACTTTGTAGAATGAAATTCTAATTACACCTATACAAAGTTTTACCTATACAAAGGTGACTTGCAAAAAAATATATGAAATTTAAAATATTTCCAATACTCATTTGTTTAGCATTTTGCTATTTCCCTCAAGCGCAAGAGTTGCCACCTGTTCAAATTTATTCTCCAGATCAATATAATGCCGATAACCAAAATTGGGCTGTTTCCCAGTGTAAGGATGATCACATCTTTATAGCAAACAACAAAGGGCTTTTAGAGTTTAATGGCGGAAATTGGAAACTTTATCCATCTCCAAAAGAAACGATTATGAGAACCGTTCATGTTGTTGACACTTTAGTCTATACAGGAAGTTATATGGAGTTTGGGTACTGGAAAAGAGATGCTTTTGGAATTTTAAATTATACGCCTTTATCTAAAGAACTTGATATCCCAATTGTTGATGACGAACAATTTTGGGACATTCTAAGCCTTGATGATTATGTGCTGTTTCAGTCTTTAGATAGAATTGTCATTTATAATGCCGAAGACTCTAGTTATAAAATTGTAAACTCTAATACATCACTGACTAAAATTTTTAAAGTTGAAGAAACTATTTATTTTCAGAGTATTGATGAAGGGATTTATAAAATTGAGAATGGTAAAGCTGAACTCGTTATTGTTGATGAGTTGGTAAAAGAAAATATAGTCGTAAATATGTTTGACCAAAATGGAGAACTTTTAGTCCAAACACAAAATAATGGCTTTTACTTATATTCTGATAATGTTTTAACAAAATGGGAAACTTCTTCTAATGATTTATTATCACAGGTCAGTGTTTATAATAGTATTCGTTTAGAAAATAAGGGTTTTGCTTTAGGCACTATTTCTAATGGAATTATTTATATAGAACCCAATGGCGATCTTAAATATCATATTAACCAATCTTCAGGATTGGGTAATAACACCATTTTATCTCTTTTTGAAGATAAAGACCACAATATTTGGTTAGGATTAGACAATGGAATCAATTGTATTAATATAGAGTCTCCATTCAGTATATACAACGATCAAAAAGGAACTATTGGAACAGTATACGGTTCTTTAATTTATAATAACAATCTTTATTTAGGCACAAATCAAGGCTTGTTTTATAAATCGCAAAATTCTAATGAAGATTTTAAATTTATAAAAGGCACTCAAGGTCAAGTATGGTCTTTAGTCGAATTGTATGACACGCTATTTTGTGCCCATACTTCTGGGACGTTTGTTATCAGTGGTGATGAGGCCAAATTAATAGACAACACTTTTGGTACATGGAAAATTAAGGCCATAGCTAATAATGAAAATTTACTGCTTCAAGGAAGTTATAACGGACTAAATATCTTGGCACGGGTGAATGGTAAATGGATATTTAGAAATAAAATTGAAGGATTCGATATTTCATCAAGATACATTGAAACACTGGGTTTAGATACTGTTTTTATAAGTCATGAATACAAAGGTGTTTTGAAGGTTAAAGTAGATCCTGAGTTCTCAAAAGTTTTAAAAATTGATAAAGATTTATCTGTGGCAAAAGGCCCTAATTCCAGTTTGTTAAAATATGATGACTATATATTTTACACGTATAAAGATGGTGTTTTTAGGTATAATGAAAGTTCTATGGCATTTGTTAAAGATAGTCTTTATAGTGAGGTTTTTAAGGACCAAACTTATATATCTGGAAAGTTAGTAGTAACTGATAAAACTAATAAGCTTTGGTATTTTTCAGATGAAGGACTTAATTATATTTCAACTGGGAAATTAAGTTCGAAGCCTGAAATAGAAACGATATCACTACCAAGTTCAATTAGAAACAGCATGGCTGGATATGAAAACATTGCCCATATTGAAGAGCATAAGTATTTATTTGGGTCATCTTCGGGATATATTATTATAGATTTGGATAAGCTTATTGAAAAGGATTATGAGATATCGATAAATTCTATAAATAGACATGTAAATAATAATGGAATTGTGTCAATTGATAAAACAGTTGCAGGTAGCTTTGAGAATAAAGAAAATAATTTTCAATTCGATTATAGTGTTTCAGAATACGAAAAATATATTGAAGCCGAGTACCAATATCAACTAGAGGGCATTTATAACAATTGGAGTAATTGGTCTACTAATTCTAGTGAGTTGTTTAAAAATCTTTCATTTGGGGATTATACGTTTAATGTTAGAGCGCGAATAGGTGATGATGTAAGTTCAAATGTAGCCTCTTATAAGTTTTCAATAGCTAAGCCATGGTATTTGGCTAATGCAATGGTAGTGTTATATATATTTGGTTTTGTCGCTTTTTCTTTTTTAATGCATAATGTATATAAACGTTACTATAGAAAACAACGAGAATCTCTCTTGGACAAGAATAAACGTGAGATTGAATTAAGGGAACTAGAAAGTGAGCAACAACTCATGCAACTTCAAAATGAAAAACTACAACTAGATGTTGATAATAAAAATCGTGAGTTAGCAATCTCTACAATGAGCCTTATCAAAAAGAATGAGTTTTTAAATGGGGTCAAAGAAGAATTAAAACATGTTAACCAAAACAACGAATTAAAGTCAGTTATTAAGATTATTGATAAAAACCTAAACAATACAGACGATTGGAAATTTTTCCAAGAAGCATTTAATAATGCTGACAAAGATTTTCTGAAAAAGATTAAAGCGATACACTCAAAACTTACACCAAATGATTTAAGATTATGTGCCTATCTTAGATTAAATCTCTCTTCAAAAGAAATAGCTCCATTGTTAAATATTTCATCTAGAAGTGTTGAGGTCAAACGATACAGACTGCGTAAAAAAATGGATTTACCTCATGAGTCTAGTTTGACAAATTATATTTTAGAAATATAACTACTATACGGCTCTGTATTTTACCTATACAATTCCCATACACAGTACTTTTTTTAACAATTACAACCCTGTAATTTTAATAGTTTAACACAGCTTTACTGCGCTTAATTCTAACAATAGCTGAGTATTTCTCAATAATTCATTCTTTTTTTTGCGAATGTATGTTTTTTGTTGAGGTCTGTTTTAGCATTTTATTAACGTATAGGTTTAAATTTACGATATGTATACAATAAGTGTTTGGTGTTGCTTTTTATTAACTGAATATTCTAGTTAATAACTTAAACTAAATATCTGATAGATATCCAATCAATATCTTGAGGAACCATGCCTTAATAACTAATTTAAATACAACTAAATGATGAAGAAAAATATTCTTGGACTCCTTCTTTTATTAGTAACATTCTCAGTTTTCGCTCAGGCCAATAAAGTCGTTGTCGAAAACAATACCGACGGAATGAGACTAAAAGTCGATGGAAAAGATTTTATGATCAACGGTATGAATTGGGATTATTTTCCAATTGGGACTAATTTCACCTATAGCTTATGGAAGCAATCAGATGATGTGATTAAAGCAGCACTTGACGCAGAAATGGGTTTGTTGAAAAACATGGGTGTTAATACGGTTAGAATGTATACTGGTGTACAACCTAAGTGGGTTCAATATATCTACGAAAACTATGGTATTTACACGATGCTTAATCATTCATTTGGTAGATATGGTCTTACCCTTAATGGTGTATGGACGCCTATTACAGATTATAGGAATCCTGCAACGCAAGAGTTGTTAATGTCTGAAGTCACTAAAATGGCTGAAGACTACAAAAATACGCCGGGACTATTAGTATTCTTATTAGGTAACGAAAATAATTATGGCTTGTTTTGGGCAGGTGCAGAAACCGAAGATTTCCCAGATGATGATGAAGAAAAGAAGTTTATTGGAGAAAGTCGTGGAAGGCCAATGTATAAACTCATGAACGATGCAGCGATTAAGATGAAAGAGATTAGTACATCTCGACCTGTAGCTATATGTAATGGTGATGTATTATTCATAGATATTGTTGCAGAAGAATGTAAAGATGTTGACATATATGGTACAAACATGTATCGTGGAGTAACATTTACCGATGCATTTCAAACAGTTAAAGATAAATTGGATATTCCTATTATGCTTACTGAATTTGGATCAGATGCGTTTAATGCTTTAGAAAATCAAGAGGATCAAAGGTCTCAGGCTTTCTATATGGTTAGCAATTGGAAAGATATTTATGAAAATGCGGCAGGTTTAGGAAAAGCAGAAAACTCTATTGGAGGCTTCACCTTTCAATTTAGTGATGGCTGGTGGAAATTTGGACAGACTAAAAATTTAGACATTCATGATAATAATGCATCTTGGGCAAACGGGGGCTACTATCTCGATACCAAGGATGGTTCTAACAATATGAATGAAGAATGGTTTGGTATCTGTGCTAAGGGACCAACTAACGAAAGAGGATTATACACATTATATCCAAGAGCAGCATATTACGCTTTAAAAGAAGCACATAGTTTAAATCCGTATGAAGATGAAATGACCGCTGAATTTGTTGATAATTATTTTAGTAATATCGAGTTAATGGATGCCGTTTTGAGAGCTAGAGGCGATAAAGCAGCTCTTAGTGGTGGATCTTCTAGTAAAATAAGATTGAGCAATTTACGTGCTGAGTTCTCAACATTTAGTACAGGAGGAAACCTAATCACAACACCAGATACAGCTGATCCAAATGAAAACGCATTTCCTAATGAATTAGGGTTTGACCACATGCAGTCTTATTTCATTGGTGTTGAAGGTAATCCTGCACCAAATATGAGGGCTAATGTAAACTTCAATATTATAGGTAACGTTGCGCAAAATCCAATTGATGAAATCTTCTATGAAAATAGAGCAAGAGTAGTGACTTTAGACACGGATCAAGGAGAGGTGACTCTTCAAGATGTAAATCGGGTAAATGTATATAATGCAGAATTTGAATGGAATGCAAAAGACTTCGATTTAAGAGGTTTTTATAGAACAGGACATTACCATTGGGGTTACGAAGGTGACTTTTTTGGTTTATATCCAGAAGCCAATTATGGACCTAACTTAGATATCTATGGTGGTGAAATTTTAGGAGTAGAAATTGATGGAAAAGGAGTTGCTAAAGGATTAAAAGCGGCATTCGGACCACAATTATGGTGGGGAGCAAACCCAACAACATTACTAAAGTATAGCAGAAAAGTTGGAAAATATGACCTTACAGGTATCTATCATAGAGATTTTCAAACGACACTCAAATTTGACGAAAATGGTCAGCGTGTATTAGATGCTAATCAAGTTCGTACTGGTATAATTTCTGCTTGGCCGACTGAAAGAGCAACAATTGCTATTGAAAGAGATTTTGGAAAGTTCGGAATTACCCTTGGTGGTATCTGGGGAGGAAGTCCTTTAAACGGAAGTTCTTTTCAAGATATAGAAAATGGTGTAGTAGTTGAAGACAAAGTGCAAGGCAAAGATAATTGGGGAGGAAAAGCCAAAATTACTTACCAAGAAGGAAAAATTAACGTGTATGCACAAGCGGCTGTTATGGGATTAGTTGCTAATGGTGGTGCAGATCAAACTCAAACATTTACGGGCTGGAGATTAAAAGATAACGGAAGTGGCAACCAGTCTAACATCCTTGCTGGATTAACGTATACAGTTGGAGATTTTCAAATAGCTCCCAACTTCTTATGGCAAAAACCATTAGTTGATCCAATGCCTGGTGATGTTGATGCACCAGGAAGATTAAGAAATGTTATATCTGATCCTTTTGCTGTTAGAGGTAATAGAGAAACAACGGCTGGTGAAATGTTGATTACATTCGATCCAACTCCAGGTACGTGGATGTATGAATGGGATAACGATCGCGCTGAAGATGCTAAATTTGCAATGAATCTTGGTTTTGTATATCGTCACCTTCCTACACAACAAGATGCTCACATTGGTTTCTTAGCCAATCGTCAGTTTTTTGCATTTCCTAATTCTGCACCTGCAGAAGATTTATGGGAAGTTCATACAAGAATGGTGTCTAAATTAACTCCAGACTTAGGTGTAATTGGAAATTTCTACTATGGTAACGGCCAAGCAAATGGTGATAGTGAGAGATTAATTAAACGTTTTGGTGGTGATATCAGAATGATTTATAATAAAATTAAAGTAGAAACTCATGTTAAGATTAACGATTGGGGACCATTTGATTACCATAGAGATTTTAACTTGACGTATCCTGTACAATTGATGTTAGATCTGTCTACATCATTAGGAAAACCAGGTTGGTTTATTTTACCAAGCACTAAAATTGGTATTAGAGGGACTTGGCGTTCTTTAAACCAAAATTCACCTAGATATTCACCATTGGCAGCGCCAGAATTTGGTGTTCCACCAATAAGTTCGGTTGGATTTCCTGATGGTGACGAATGGGAAATTAGAACGTATGTACATATCAATATAGGAAAATAAAAAAAGCTAAAAATGAATAATATAAGATTAATTAAATTTAAGAGAGCATTCGTGTTAGGGTTAGTTTTAACCCTTACTCTAGGATGCGAAAGAGATCTTACAGATGATGCTGTTCCTGCAACATTTGCAAGAATAGGAGATGTTTTTATAGACACACCTGTTGGTTTGGGAAGTGATTTCTACTTTCCTTTTGCAGGTTCAAAACTTGATGCTGCCACATTTGATGGGGAAGGTTACGAGAGTTCAGCTTCAATCCGTATTGACGTACCAAACGCGAATGATCCAAATGGTAATTATGCAGGCGCTATTTTTAGAGTCGATGGTGCCGGTAGAGATTTATCTGGTTTTGATGCATTGACGTTCTGGGCTAAAGCATCTCAAGGTGTTAATCTAGGTGAAGTTGGCTTTGGTGTAGATTTTATTGAAGATAAATTTCAAGTTACAGCAAGTGGCCTTAGTATTGGTACCAATTGGACCAAATATGTAATTCCTATTCCTGATGCTTCAAAGTTACTAGAAGAGCGTGGTATGTTTTGGTATTCTGCTGGGACACAAGAAACAGGAGGTTCTGGGTATGTACTTTGGTTTGACGACATAAAATTTGAAAATTTAGGAACTGTTGCTCAACCGAGACCAGCAATTTTTGATGGTAATGATTTAAACGAGATTACTTTTATAGGTTCTCAAAGAGACATTTCTGGTCTTTCACAAACTTTTAATTTAGCTTCAGGTATAGATCAGACAGTTGCTGCTGCACCTAGTTACTTTGAATTTAGCTCATCTAACACAAGTGTCGCTTCAGTAAATGAATCGGGACAAATAAGTATTGTTGGTAGTGGAACCACTACGATAACAGCAACTTTAGATGGCCTTGACGCATCTGGATCAATAACATTAGAATCTTTAGGTGAATTTACTCAAGCTCCTATACCAGATAGAGCACCTGAAAATGTGATATCTGTATTTAGTGATGCATATACTAATGTTCCTGTGGATTATTATAATGGGTTTTTTGCTCCTTTTCAAACGACACTAGGAGGTGCCCCGCCTATTAATATTGGTGGAGGCGAAGTTATCAATTATACAGATTTAAATTTCGTTGGAATTGGAACATTTTTAGATGTTGCGCCTGTTAATGCTGCTCAAATGACGCATTTTCATGTCGATATCAATGTGCAAGAAGCTTTAAGTCCTGGCGATTTTATCAGAATAGAATTGCTGAATGGTGTACAAACAACGAATGAAACATCTGGTTCTGTAACATTAAACTACTCACAATTAGTATCGAATGGATGGGCTAGTTTTGATATAGCATTAGGAGATTTTAATGGTTTAAGTGTAAGAGATGCCTTAGGACTTATAATCCTAGTTACTGATGCTACAATTTCTAACGTATATGTGGATAATATATATTATTACAAAGAGGTTGTTGATCCGTCTCCAAATGTTGATGACTCTGCAGCAACTCAAGTAGCATTGCCTATAGGTTTTGAATCGACAACATTAGCTTATGATTTTGCTGGATTTGAAGGAGCGGATTCTGCTATAGAAGCTAATCCTGATCCTAGTGGAATTAATCCTACTGCAAATGTTATGAGATCCACTAAAACTGTTGGTGCTCAGTTTTTTGGAGGAACGTTTCTCAACTTGGATGCACCCATAGATTTCTCAACATCACAAAAATTTAGAATGAAAGTTTGGTCACCTAAAGTCGGTATTCCTATTAGAGTACGTTTAGAAAATGTCGATAACTCAGTTGGTATTGAACTTGATGCTACTACAACTACTAGTGGTGAATGGGAAGAATTAGAATGGGATTTCAGTGGTATGAACACATCGGCAAGTTTTGTTAAAATAGTTGTGTTTTTCGAATTTATTCCTGGATTACCTGGGGACGGAAGTATCTACTATTTTGATGATATACAAATTATTGATTAAAGTTAAAGATGATGAATAAGAAAAATAACACAAATGATATTAAGATGAAAAATTTATATATAGCTACCTGTTTATTGCTTTTAGTAACTGTGTTAACATTTACGAGTTGTAATACAGATGAAACACAAATAGTTACAACCTTAACTAATTTAACATTAGCTCAAGAGTTTGACGTAGATGGTGCACCAGATCCTAGTGTTTGGAGTTACGATATAGGTACTGGTGACAATGGTTGGGGAAATAATGAATTACAATATTATACCGACCGTCCAGAGAATATTGTTATTGAGAACGGAATGCTAAAAATGACAGCAATTCAAGAGTCATTTGAAGGTTCAGGTTACACTTCTGCAAGAATATTAACTAAAGATTTATTTCAACAAAAATACGGTCGTTTTGAAGCGAGAATCCAATTGCCTTGGGGACAAGGTTTATGGCCTGCGTTTTGGTTGTTAGGAAGTAATATTGATGAAGTCGGATGGCCGCAATGTGGTGAAATAGACATTATGGAAAATCGAGGACAAGAACCTACACTCATAAATGGTACTGTTCACGGGCCTGGTTATTCTGGCGGCGAATCTATAGGGAAACCATACGAGCTTGATGGTGATCGCTTTGATACTGGGTTTCATGTTTTCGGTATTGAATGGGGTGAAAACTACATTAACTTTTATGTAGATGATGTATTGTATAATCAAATTACACCAGATGACGTCACAGGAGAATGGGTGTATGACCATGATTTTTTCATTATTATGAATGTTGCAGTTGGAGGAGGCTTTGTAGGTTCTCCAGATGCGTCTACAGTTTTTCCACAAACCATGTTGGTAGACTACGTACGTGTATATCAATAAGCGTTCAAAAGAAACTTATTAAGAGGTTTAGACTATGCTCGACCTTGTTCAAAACGACACTAAAATATATTAAGCAATAAGATTAGCTTACCTATTATGATTGATAATAATATCACTGAAACAGAACAAAAAAGCGCATCAATGGAACAGGTTCTAATTGATAGCGAATCCTATTTTAAGATTTCCAATAGCGATGATATGCGTCCGTTTTTTATGAGTATCGTAAGTGATTCTAATCACTGGATGTTTGTGTCTAGTAATGGAGGGTTAACCGCAGGAAGAAAAAATAGTGAGTTTTCATTTTTCCCATATTATACAGATGATAAAATAACTGAGTCTGCAGACATCACAGGTAGTAAATCTATTTTTTGGGTTAATGGTAAGCATCTTTGGGAGCCATTTTCTATTCGCCAAGAAGGCTTATACAATACCACTAGAAATCTGTACAAAAATCTCTACGGAAATAAGGTGATTTTTGAAGAAATTAATCACGATTTAAATCTAACGTTTAGATATCAATGGAACTCTAGTAACGAATTTGGATTTGTAAAAAATTCAGCATTAATAAATAATGCAGATTCTGAAGTTAAGATATCTTTGATTGATGGTTTTCAGAATATTGTGCCTTATGGAGTGCCCTCAGATACCCAAACTAGAGTTAGTAATCTGGTAGATGCTTATAAAAAGAACGAACTTGAAAAAGATGCTGGTATAGGGATTTATGCCTTAAGTGCTATTATTGTTGATAAAGCAGAACCTAGTGAAGCCTTAAAAGCTAATATTGCTTGGTCCATTGGTTTTGATAATCCTAAGTATTTAGTTTCATCACTCCAGTTGCAAAGTTTCCGAAGAAAGAATCAAGTTTCAGAAGAAATTGATGTTAGAGCAGAAAAAGGCGCTTATTTTATCAATGCCGAAATCACTTTGTCTTCAAACGAGAAAAGAGAATGGGCAATCATTGCTAATGTTAATCAAGATCAGACATCTATTGCAGCAATTAGTCATCGTATAAAAACAGACAAGCAACTAGCAGAGGCTGTTCAAAAGGATATAAATAAAGGTACCAAACGTTTGATGGAGCTTAATGCTTCTGCAGATGGTTTGCAACTTACTGCAGATACGCAAAGAGATACAAGACATTTTGCTAATACACTTTTTAACATCATGCGTGGTGGAATCTTCGATGATAATTATAATGTTGAAAAGTGGGATTTCACTAACTACCTATCTAATGCCAATAAAAAGGTTTTTGCAAAAGCTGAAGCAGTTTTAAATGGATTACCGGAAGTATTCTCACTTTCGGAATTAAAAAGGATAGCACATCAAAGTGATGATAAGAACTTTAGAAGATTGTGCTTAGAATACATGCCTTTAAAGTTTAGCCGTAGACATGGTGATCCTAGTCGACCTTGGAATAAATTTTCTATCAACACAAGAAATGAGGTTGATGGCTCCAAAATTTTAGATTATGAAGGAAACTGGCGTGATATTTTTCAAAATTGGGAAGCCTTAGCTCATGCCTACCCTGAGTTTATTGAAAGTATGATTCATAAGTTTTTGAATGCTACTACTTTTGATGGCTATAATCCTTATAGAGTAACCAAAGGTGGCTTTGATTGGGAAACTATCGAACCAGATGATCCTTGGTCTTACATTGGATATTGGGGAGATCACCAAATTATATACTTGCTTAAGTTTTTAGAGTTCATTGAAAATCATAATCCAGGTAAATTAACGAGTTATTTTAATCAAGACATGTTTGTTTATGCAAATGTGCCTTATAAAATTAAGAGCTATAAAGAAACCCTTGGGAATCCAAAAGACACCATCGATTTTGATGAAGAGTTAGATGAAAAAATCCGTGAAAAACGATCAGAATTAGGAGCAGATGGCGGTTTGTTAAGAGACCAAAACTTCTTTATATGTAAGGTTAATTTTGTCGAAAAAATATTGGCTACAGTTTTAGCAAAAGTATCCAATTTTATTCCAGAAGGTGGTATTTGGTTAAATACGCAACGACCAGAATGGAATGACGCCAATAACGCCTTAGTTGGTAACGGTGTTTCAATGGTAACACTCAATTACTTGAGACGATTTCTTGATTTCTTTAAAGATGTTATATCTAAAGCAACTATTGAAAATACTGAGATTTCAGAAGAATTACTACGCTTTTTTAATACAGTTGTAGATACGCTAGATGCTAATAAAAATATCTTATCTGGTACGATATCAGATAGGGATAGAAAAACCGTTCTTGATGGCTTAGGTGAAGCTGGAAGTGTGTTTAGAACAACAATTTATGAGCATTCTTTTTCTGGAAAGAAAGAAAATGTTACAATAGAAAAACTTCAGCATTTCATTGCTATTACACTACAGTATTTAGAACATACGATTGATGCTAATAAACGATCTGATAATTTACATCATGCCTACAATTTGATGACGGTTACTAATGATTCTGAAATTTCTATTTCCTATTTGGATGAAATGTTAGAAGGTCAGGTTGCTGCTTTAAGTTCGGGTTATTTAACTTCTGAAGAAGTTCTTCAGGCATTGGATGCTATGAAACAAAGTAAATTATTCAGACCAGATCAGTATAGTTATCTGCTCTATCCAAATAAAGAGTTGCCTCGCTTTATGGTAAAGAATTGTATTCCAAAAAGTGCAGTTGAAAACTCTGAATTATTAAAGCAATTAATAGAAAACGGCAATAAGCAAATCATAATAAAAGATATTAATGGCGATTATCATTTCAATGGAGATTTTAATAACGCCAATAGTCTAAAAAGTGCATTAACCGATTTTAAAAATACGAAATATAGTCACTTTGCAGAACGTGAAATGCCTCAGCTACTTCAAACTTTTGAAGAGGTGTTTAATCATAAAGCCTTTACAGGGCGATCAGGAACATTCTATGGTTATGAAGGACTAGGTTCAATATATTGGCACATGGTGTCGAAATTACAATTGGCTGCGCAAGAATGTTGTTTAAAAGCGATTAATGATAATGAAAGTGATGAAATTGTTGGAAGACTACTTGAACATTATTATGAAATCAACGAAGGAATTGGAACACACAAACCACCAAAATTATATGGTGCTTTCCCAACCGATCCGTATTCGCATACTCCAGGAGGTAAAGGTGCTCAACAACCTGGAATGACTGGACAAGTAAAAGAGGATATTTTATCACGCATAGGAGAATTAGGTGTCTTTATAGATGCTGGTCAAATCACATTTGATCCATGTCTGTTGAGACAAGATGAATTCCTTGAAAACGAAAAGACTTATAACTATGTGGATGTTAATCAAAACTGGAAGCAAATTGAGTTGGATAAAGGCTCATTAGCATTTACCTATTGTCAAGTTCCTATTGTATATAACATAGGTAATGAAGAAAGTATTGTTGTTGTAAATAGTGATAACTCTGTTTCAAATATTAATCATCTCACGCTGGATAGAGAAATGAGTCAAAGCATATTTACACGTTCTAGCACGATTGAAAAAATAATTGTTAACGTCAATAAATCGACATTAAAATAGAAAACAGGGTAAGCATGAAATTGAAAATAAACATACTAATAATTGCAGTAGTTTCAATGGTCATGTCATCTTGTAATCAAAACCCAAAACCCCATAAAGAAATGCAAATACGCAAGCAATTGACAGCTAAGGATATACTAGGTAGCCCTAATTATTTAGCGATATCTTATGGAGGATATCGTGAAAAAGCTAGAGATAGTCAACCTACCATAGAAGAACTAAAAGATGATATAAAAATATTATCTGCTATGGGAATAAAGATCTTGAGAACCTATAACGTACAGTTACCTCTTCCTCATGCATCAAATATTTTAAAAGCAATTGAGGAACTTAAAAAAGAGGATCCAAACTTCGAAATGTATGTGATGTTAGGAGCTTGGATAGATTGTATTAATGCTTGGACAGAATACCCGGTGGATCATGATATTGAAAGCCCAAATAATGTCGCCGAAATTGATAGAGCAGTTGCATTGGCAAATCAGTATCCTGATATCGTAAAAGTAATAGCTGTTGGAAATGAAGCCATGGTGAAATGGGCTACTAGTTATTATGTGCAACCCAATGTGATTTTAAAATGGGTAACGCATTTACAAGATTTAAAACAAGACGGAAAGTTACCAACTGATTTGTGGATTACAAGCTCTGATGATTTTGCATCTTGGGGTGGAGCAGAAGATAGCTATCATGTTGAAGACTTAGAGAATTTGATTAAAGCAGTCGATTACATATCAATGCATTCTTATCCGTATCATAATTCGCATTATAATCCTGAATTCTGGGGAATCCCTGAAGCTGAAGAAAACCTTCCTGAAATAGACAAAGTCGACGCAGCTATTAAACGTGCTATTGACTTTTCAAAACGTCAATACGATAGCGTTAATAATTACATGAAAAGCTTAGGTGTTAATAAGCCTATTCATATCGGTGAAACGGGTTGGGCAACGGTATCTAAAGGATTTTATGGTCCAAATGGTTCTAGAGCAACAGATGAATATAAGCAAGGTTTGTATTATAATTTGATGCGAGAATGGACAAATAAAGAAGGGATTTCATGCTTCTATTTTGAAGCGTTTAATGAACAATGGAAAGACGCACATCATCCAAATGGTTCTGAAAATCATTTCGGTTTATTCACCATCGATGGAAAAGCAAAATACCCAATTTGGGATTTAGTAGATAAAGGTGTTTTTAAAGGGTTGACTAGAGATGGCCTTCCGATTACAAAAACATATGATGGTGACAAAGAAGCATTAATGAAAGATGTTCTGGTGCCACCATCCTTAAACGAAATAATGGCACATCGATAAATATGTTAATAAATACAGTTCAATATGAAAACAGTAAACTATTTAATTTATTTCCTTTTAGTACTACTTATGGCCAGCTGTAATGAAAAAGCTGTAAAGCAAGAAAAGCTTGAGGTTGAAGTTTATGAAACTTCGGCTAGTGGAAATAAGCTAACTAAGATTACTGAATTCACGTCGGTCGATTCTTCTATGGTTATAAAAATTTCACCAGAGAAAAAATTTCAAACCATTACTGGATTTGGAGGTGCATTTACTGAATCTTCAGCGTATTTATTAAATAAACTTAGTAAAGAAAATAGGGATATCATCTTAAAAGCATATTTCAGTAGAGAAGGTGCAAATTATTCATTGACGAGAACACATATGAACTCTTGTGATTTTTCATTAAGTCAGTATTCTTACGCTCCTGTTGAAAATGATATGAATCTTGATCATTTTACAATTGAAGATGATATTGACGATTTAATACCAATGATTAAAGATGCGATGGCTGTATCAGAAGACGGCTTTGATATTTTTGCTTCGCCTTGGACAGCGCCACCATGGATGAAAGATAATAACGAATGGGTAGGCGGAAAACTACTTCCTAAGTATTACGATACTTGGGCTTTATTCTTTTCTAAATATGTAGATGCTTACGAAGCAGAAGGAATTCCAATTTGGGGGTTTACTGTTGAAAATGAACCACACGGAAATGGTAATAACTGGGAAAGTATGCACTTTTCACCTGAAGAAATGACTGATTTTGTTCAGCATCATTTAGGTCCGAAATTAGAAGCTGATGGAAAAGGTGATAAAATCATTTTAGGTTATGACCAAAATAGAGCAGGTGTAAAAGAATGGGTAGATGTGATGTATGCTACTGAAGAATCTTCAAAATACTATGATGGAACCGCTATTCATTGGTACGAAAGCACTTATGACTTTTTTCCAGAAGCCTTGCAATATGCGCACAATAAAGCACCTAATAAATATTTAATTGAAACTGAAGGTTGCGTAGATTCTCAAGTTCCTGTGTGGCAAGACGACATGTGGTACTGGTCTAAAGAATCTACAGATTGGGGATGGGATTGGGCTGCAGAAGAAGATAAGCATTTGCATCCAAAGTATGCACCTGTTAATCGATATGCACGAGATATTATAGGTTGCCTTAATAATTGGGTAGACGGTTGGGTTGATTGGAACATGGTTCTAGATAGACAAGGAGGTCCAAACTGGTTTAAGAACTGGTGTGTTGCTCCAATAATTGTAGATCCAGATGCTGATGAAGTGTATTTCACACCAATTTACTACACCATGGCGCATTTTAGTAAATATATGCGACCAGGCGCGATTGTCATTGATGTTGATAATCCGGATAAAGACCTTATGATTACTGCAGCTAAGAATCCTGATGATTCAATTGCTGTAATCATTTTTAATGAAGGAAATACCCCTAAAGATTTTACTTTAAACCTCAATGAAAAATATGTAGATATTACAATAAGCGCACAAGCGATACAAACGATTATAGTGCCAAAATCATAAAAACTAACTAACTAAAACAAAACAATATGTCTAACATTAAAACAGCTAAAAGAGATAAAGTCCCTTTTGGACAAAAAACTGCCTTCGGCTCAGGACACTTAGTACTTAATTTATTACCAGGAGCTTTAGCCGTTTTTATGTTCTTTTTGGTAACTGCATTTGGAATGGATCCTTGGTTAGCAGGTTTGTTAGGTGGTTTACCTAGAATATTCGATGCTCTAACTGACCCAATAATGGGTTTTATTTCTGATAATACGAAGTCAAAATGGGGAAGACGACGACCGTATATTTTTGTTGGAGCTATTTTAAGTGGAATATTGTTTGCACTTTTATTCCAGCTGAATGAAGACAATTCGGTCATGTTTAACTTTTGGTATTTTCTCCTTATGTCTTTATTGTTTCTCGTTGGAAATACCATGTATGCGACACCATTGGTAGGTTTAGGATATGAAATGACATCAGATTATAATGAGCGTACACGCTTAATGGCATTTGCAAATATTGTTGGACAAATTGCGTGGATGTTAGTGCCTTGGTTCTGGGTAGTTATTGCAGACCCTACCGTATTTCCCCTAAGTGAAGAAGTATTAAGATCTATTGGAGAAATGGGACTTTCAGGAGACGAATTGATAAAAATAACAAACGAAAAATTACAAGCAACGGGAGTTCGTAAATTATCTCTTATGGTTGGGTTAGTATGTGGTGTGCTTGGGATTTTACCTGCATTATTCTGCAAAGGACTTGATGCTGGGAAAATGGAAAATAGAAAAGAAATTGGCCTTAAAACATTATCATCTAATTTTAAAGATTTAGGGATAGGTATTAAGGAAGTGTTTAAAAACAAACCTTTTATGAAGTTATGTGGCGCTACATTTTTAGTGTTTAATGGATTCCAAATGGTGGCTTCGTTCAGTTTTTTCATAATTGTATTTTACATTTATAATGGTGATTATGGTCTAGCAGGCACTTGGCCAGCTTGGTTTGCTTCACTTACTGCAATAATAACTGCCTTTATGGTTATTCCAATCATTTCTCGTATTGCTAACAAATGGGGAAAGCGAAAAGCCTTTATTATTTCAACTGTGATTTCTATCGTTGGTTATATACTTAAATGGTGGGGATTTGATAATTCTTTAAATGCACAATTCAATCAGTCAAGTATAGGTAAAGGATTAAATAGTTTTGTAGGATCAATATTTGATGCAATCAATCCTTTTTTAGACAGCATTGGTATGTCATGGTTTAGTATGGATATCAGTGAAGGTGGCCCATGGTTAATGTTCTTGCCTATTCCGTTTATGGCTTTTGGTTTAGGAGGGTTATTTACCTTGATGATGTCTATGACGGCTGATGTATGTGATTTAGACGAGTTAGAAAATGGAATGCCGCGTAAAGAAGGCACTTTTGGTGCAATATATTGGTGGTTTGTAAAGTTGGGGCAGGCAATTGCTTTGGTACTTGGAGGAGCAATATTAAGTTTAGTTGGTTTCGACGAAGGTGCTGTGAATCAATCAGCTGAAGCTATGACAAGGTTACGAATAGCAGATATAGTGATACCAGCTGCCACTGCGGCTATTGCTGTTTGGATTATGTGGAAATATAATTTAAATGAGTCTAGATCAAGAGAAATTAAAGTAGAGCTTGTAAAACGTAGAGGAGAATTATAAATAAATTATAAATAATTAATAATGTCATATAGAAACGAAGAATACCATATATATAATGGTGTAAATTTTACTGAACATTCAGGAATTGATTTTAGTAAATACTCTATTGAAGAGTTAAAAACACTTTGGAGAGCAACACTTAAAAAAGGAATGCATGGCATTTGCTTTAGCATGTATGAAGATGGTCAAGAACCTGGTGATACCATAACAGAAGCTCAGGTTGAAAGACGTGTTAAAATATTAAAGCCGTACTCTAAGTGGGTGAGATCGTTTTCTTGTATTGAAGGGAATGAACATATACCACGTATTGCTCACAAACATGGTATGAAAACTTTAGTTGGAGCCTGGTTAAGCGACAATAAAGAAGACAATGAAAAAGAAATCGAAGGTTTAATTCAATTAGCCAAAGAAGGCGTTGTTGATATTGCTGCTGTTGGTAACGAAGTCCTTTATAGAAATGATCTAACACTTGAGGAATTATTAGAGTATATAAGACGAGTGAAAGAGGCGCTTCCTGGTATTCCAGTTGGTTATGTCGATGCATACTATGAATTTTCAGTACATCCAGAACTCGTTGAAATTAGCGATGTTATTTTAAGTAATTGCTATCCATATTGGGAAGGTTGTCATGTTGATGGTGCATTAAATCATATGCAACAAATGTTTGGTCAGGTGATTGACGCTGCCAAAGGGAAAAAAGTAATTATTACAGAAACCGGATGGCCTAGTGAAGGTGGAAGTTTGAAAGGCGCTTTTTCTTCAGAAGAAAATGCTATGAAGTATTTTATAAATACACAAGTTTGGTCAACGAAAGCTGATATCGAAGTGTTTTATTTCTCATCATTTGATGAATCATGGAAAACTGGAGATGAAGGCGATGTTGGAGCTTATTGGGGACTTTGGGATAAACATGAAAAACTAAAATTCTAGTTGTTCATGTCTATTATAGACTATTGAATCACTCTAATTATTGTAATATTTCTCTATATTTATTGAATAAATTTTAATTGCAAATGAAAAAGAATAAAGCAAATATTCAATATCTAGTTTTACTTCTTGTCATAAATGTATTTTTTAGTTGTCAAGAGGAACCACAAAGAGATTTATATCCTGATGAACTCATAGGTGGACTAGAATTACTAGAAATAGATAAAACCGGTATAGATTTCAGTAACACCATTAATGAATCTACTTTTTTTAATCATTTTTACTATAGCCAAATGTATGTTGGATCTGGTGTAGCCATTGGAGATATTAATAATGATGGCTTACCAGATGTATTCTTTGGTGGTAATCAAGTAGCTGACCGGTTATATCTTAACAAAGGAAACTTTCAATTTGAAGACATTACAAAAAAATCTAGGGCTGCAAAGAATTCTGGATGGACTTGGGGTGTAACAATGGCAGATGTTAATGCTGATGGTTATCTCGATATTTATGTGAGCCGTAATGGTAATTCGGCAAACCCAGAAGATCGTAGAAATCAATTATATATTAATAATCAAGATTTAACGTTTACCGAATCTGCACAAAAATACGGTCTTGCCGATTACGGTTTTTCTACACAAGCCGTTTTTTTTGACATGGATAATGATGGTGACCTCGATATGTATCAGGTAAATCAAGTAGCAGATAAGAAATTATTACTCATTAATAAAATTCCTCGGGAACAATTCAAATTCTTTAGAGATCGATTGTACAGAAATGATAATGGTAAATTTAGAGATGTAACAGAACAGGTGGGTATTTCCACAAATGTTTCCTACGGTTTAAGTGTAAATGCAACCGATTTCAATAATGATGGTTGGATGGACTTATATGTTGCAAATGATTATGCTGAACCAGATTTTATGTATTATAATAATGGCGATGGTACGTATCGAAATGTTATTAATGAAGAATTAAAGCATATCACTCAATTGAGCATGGGTTCAGATACTGGTGATATTAATAATGATGGGTTATTAGATTTAATTACAACAGATATGACTCCCGAAGATCATTACCGATCAAAAACAAATATGGCTTCTATGAGTACTGAAGCCTTTAATACAATGGTAGAGGCTGGAGCGCATCGTCAATATATGGCAAATTCTTTGCAGATTAATACAGGCTTAGGTAGTTTTTCGGACATTGCTAACATGGCAGGAATTTCTAATACAGACTGGAGTTGGGCGAGTCTAATTGTAGATTTAGATAATGATGGCTTGAAAGATATTGTGATCTCTAACGGCATAAAAAAAGATGTAGATAATAATGATTATAGAAACAAAGTTCAAAATCTAGGGAAAGGCGCTACTGCTGAAGACCTATTTCAGTTGAGTAAGGATACACCTTCTCAACCCATTTCAAATTATATATTTAGAAATAAAGGAGGTTTAGAATTTGAAAAAGTGACTAAAGATTGGGGTTTTGATACGCCAAGTTTTTCTAATGGAATGGCCTATGGCGATTTAGATAATGATGGGGATTTGGATATCATAATAAATAATATTGATGCTCCAGCTTTCGTATATGAAAACAAAGCCACAGGGAATTTTTTGAAAATTGAGATTCAAGGTTCTGAAAAAAACACATTCGGAATTGGAGCTAAAGCAATTATTTACCACAATGGGAAGATGCAAATGGCTGAAAACACGGTAACAAGAGGTTTTATTTCTTCTGTGGAACATGATTTATTTTTTGGATTAGGTAAGGATACAGAAGTAGAAAAAGTAGAAGTGATTTGGCCTAATGGGAAAGTGAATACTTTTGAAAATGTTCAAGCGAACAAAACATTAGTTGCGAAATTTTCTAATGCTAAGGCTATTGAAAAGACAGAAGAAAAAATTGAAACATTAATTACTCAAATAAAAGCTGAAGACCTGGGAATAGACTTTGTTCACAAAGAAAACGAGTTTGATGACTTTGAAGAAGAAATATTATTGCCACATAAATTATCACAAAATGGACCTTTTTCTGCAGTTGAAGACGTTAATGGAGATGGCTTAGAAGATTTGTTTATTGGTGGAGCGGCCAATCAAAGTGGCATATTATATTTACAAAATAAAAGCGGAAAGTTTATTAAAAGTCCATCACAGCCCTGGAGTGGTGAAATGGCTTCTGAAGATATGGGATGTCTTTTTGTTGATGTTGATGGTGATCAAGATTTTGATTTATATGTCGCAAGTGGTGGGAATGAGTTTGAAACTGGAAACCAGCTTTTAAAAGACAGACTATACATCAATAACGGAGAAGGTCAATTTGTTAGGAATGAAAATGCTTTGCCAAATATCGCTGAAAGCTCACAATGTGTAAGAGCTTCAGATATAGATAATGATGGCGATTTAGATTTATTTGTTGGTACACGGCTTATAGCTAGACAATATACCTATCCAGCAACCAGCTATATATTGATTAATGAAAATGGCAACTTCAAAAAAGCATCTAATGAAATTGCTGCTCCTTTAACCAGTATTGGTATGGTTACCGATGCCGTATTTACCGATATCGATAATGACAACGATGAGGATTTAATGATCGTAGGGGAGTGGATGGAAATAAAAGTACTCACAAATAATGAAGGCGCTTTTGAAGATGAATCTGAAACCTACGGACTTAAGGATACTAGAGGAATCTGGTGGTCAATTACTGCTGGCGACTTGGATAATGATGGCGATGACGATTATGTTATTGGTAATTTAGGAAAGAATAATAAGTTTAAAGCTACTGAAGAACATCCGTTTAAAGTATACGCTAATGATTTTGATGACAATGGAACAAACGATATTGTTCTAGCTAAGTTTTATAAAGATGATTATGTACCGCTTAGAGGAAGGGAATGTACGAGCCAACAAATGCCATATGTAGCCGAAAAATTTAAAGACTATGATAGTTTTGCCTCTTCTAAACTAATAGATATTTTACCAGAGGACAAGGTCGATGGTGCTGTTGTTTATGAAATTAAAAACTTTGAAAGTATTATTCTAATTAATGAAAACGGAAAATTAGTTAGAAAACCGCTTCCAATAGAAGCTCAGATTTCACCAATAAAGTCGACACTTATATTTGATATTAATAATGATGGACACCAAGATATAATTACTGTAGGTAATCATTATGGTGTTGAAGTTGAAACGACACGTTATGATGCAGGGTTTGGAACTGTACTTTTAGGTGATGGAAAAACCAATTTCAATTTCGTTTTACCGAATAAAAGTGGTCTATATGTTCCATACGATAGTAGACAATTAATACAGTTACATGTAAGTAACAAAGACTTGATTCTTGTAACTAACAATAACAAAGACCTGTCAATTTTCACTATTAAACGTTAAGATGCCGTTTGTATAGGTTTTGTTTTTCTTTCAAAAACTCATTTTTTCATGTTTAAATCGCTAAAGAGCAAGTAGTTAGTATTATTTTGTTGTTCTGTCTTCTATGTAATTATTTTCAACACGTATAGTTTTTGTATAGGTACCTTATGCTATGAAACTCAATAAAAAACCTGTTATTGTACTATAATATTAATTTAACTCAAAAAATTATGAAAAAAATTACATTTTTATCCCTCCTTTTGGCTGTGTCTTTAGGATACTCGCAATCCGATGTTTTAGAAAACTTTGATGGTACTGCACCATCTGTTAGTTTTGCTGATGATAATAATAATGCCTCTGCTGCTGTAAGTTCCACTGAAGCAGCGTCTGGTGCAAATTCGCTAGAATTAATTACCACTGCTGCAGGAGCTCCATGGCAAGGTGCCAAGCTTCTTATGCAAAACAATAAAATAGACATGAGAGATGCTACCACAGGAGTTGGTACAAACAAAGTGGTTACATTTAATTTATATTCTACTACTGCAAGACGTTTTCTGGTAAAATTATCAAATGGTGATGCTGATCCTGCTGGAACTGATCCTAATTTGGAATCTAAGACTTCTACAGTTACACATGGAGGAACAGGTTGGGAACCAATGACTGCCGACTTTACGGTACCGGCAGATGTAGGCCAACCAGGTTATAACCCACCAACGGACCAATTTTCAGCTATCGTATTATTTCCTTTATTTGATACTGCCGGCGGTGATGGTTGGGACGTCTGTTGCGATCCAAATACTGCTTTGGTTACAACGACATATATTGATGACATAGTTTCTTTTGCAGGTGACGCAATTGTAGTGGATCTATGTACTAACGGTGTTCAAGATGCTGGTGAGGGAGGTATAGATTGTGGAGGTACTTGTCCTGATGCTTGTCCAATTCTGCCAACTTCGGCAGCGCCAACCCCACCAAACAGAGCAGCAGAAGATGTTATATCATTATTCAGTAATGCATATACAGATACTACAATTGAAACGTGGAATGCTGCTTTTGATGATTCTACTTCTGAAGATGTAGTCAATTTTGGTGACGATATTAAAAAAATAACCTTTACTAACTTTATCGGAGTAGAGTTTACAAACAACAGAATTGATGCATCTACAATGACATATTTCCATATGGACTTTTGGACAAATAATACAGATTTAGTAGGGAAAGTATTTAACTCTAAATTCTCTCAATGGGGTGGTGGAGCTAGTGAAGTTTCTGCTATGGAATTGAATATAAATGATGGAACAACTCCTGCAGTAGTAACTGGAGCTTGGGTTTCTATCGATGTTGAAATAGCTACAAATTTCTCAAATAACTTAACAAGAGATGATTTAGCTCAATTTTTAATTACTTCTAACTTAGGAGTTGTATATGTAGATAACATCTATTTTCATAAAAACACAGTATTAAGTACTGATGAATTTTCAACAGCTAATTTTAAAGTATATCCTAACCCAACAGCAACTAATTGGACAATTTCTGGTAACAGCCCAATTACTAAAGTTACTGTTTATGATATCTTAGGTAAGAAAGTATCAACATTAACTTCAAATCAAAATGAAGTTGAAATTAATACTGATACTATGAGTCCAGGTATGTATTTTGCTAAAATTGAAAGTGATAATGGTTCTAAAACCGTTAAGCTTATCAAACAATAGATAGTAATATCTACAAGAAAAGTTATAAAGCGTGTTTATTTAATATAGACACGCTTTTCTTATAAATTTAATTTAGATAAACTAACTTTACAATATCAACTAAAAAGCATAAATTAAAATTTGGATGTTTAAAAAATTAGCCTTCATCGTATTCTTAACTACATTGGTGCTTTGCTGTTCTCAAAAAAATAATTCAGCAGCAGTTACAAAAGTGAAAATGGGAGATCCTAATGATTTGATAAACGAAACGAGTCCATACTTACTTCAGCATGCCTATAATCCAGTACATTGGAAAGCATGGAATGATGAATCACTAAAACTTGCAAAAGACGAAAATAAACTAATTATTATTTCTGTAGGATATTCTGCTTGTCATTGGTGTCATGTTATGGAGGAAGAAAGTTTTGAAAACGACTCTGTTGCTAAACTAATGAATGAGAATTTTATCAGTATTAAAGTTGATCGTGAAGAACGACCTGATGTTGATCAAATTTATATGAATGCGGTTCAACTTATGACTGGAAGTGGTGGATGGCCTTTAAATTGTATTGCATTACCAGATGGAAGACCTGTTTTTGGAGGCACATATTTTACAAAAGACCAATGGACAAAAATTTTAAAAGAGATCTCCAGTTTGTATGAAAATGATCCTGATAAAGTTATTGCTTACGCCGAACAACTTACAGAAGGCGTAAAAAATTCAGACCTCATTACAGTTAATAAAGAAAATGTTCAATTCAATCCAGATGCACTAGTAACAATAGTGAAACAATGGAAATCATCTTTAGATTTTCAAAATGGTGGACAAAAAAGAGCACCTAAGTTTCCAATGCCTAGTAATTTGAGTTTTTTATTACGATACAGTTTTCAATATGATAATAAGGACCTTCAAGAATTTGTACTTACTACTTTAGATAAAATGGCTAATGGTGGTATTTATGATCAGATAGGAGGAGGCTTCTCAAGATATTCTGTTGATAAGAGATGGCATGTTCCTCATTTTGAAAAAATGCTTTATGATAATGCGCAATTAGTTAGCCTCTACTCAAAAGCTTATCAACTCACCAAGAATGAATCGTATAAAACAGTGGTCATCGAAACTTTAGATTTTGTTGATAGAGAATTAACTCAGGATGATGGTGCATATTATTCTTCTTTAGATGCCGATAGTAAAACTAAAGAAGGCGAACTAGAAGAAGGTGCATTTTATGTTTGGACCAAAGAAGAGCTACAAGCAAAATTAGGTAATGATTTTGAGATGTTCAAATCATATTATAATATCAATGCTACTGGGAAGTGGGAGAACAATCATTACATTTTATACAAAACGAAAACTGATGATGAGTTTTTGCAGACATTCAGTACGACTAAAGAAGAGCTAAACAAAAAGATTTTAGGTTGGAAAACGAAACTGATTAAATTAAGAAACACTAGAGAAAGACCTAGAACAGATGATAAAGTATTAACATCATGGAACGCTCTAATGCTAAAATCATATATAGATGCCTATCGTGTTATTGGAGATAAATCTTATTTAGAAAAAGCGATTAAAAATGCCACATTCATAAAAGAGAACCAAATCGACGGCGATGGCTCACTGTTTCATAATTACAAAAACGGAAAAAGTACCATTGAAGGGTTTTCTGAAGATTATGCACAAACGATTTCCGCATTTATAGAATTA
Source organism: Psychroserpens sp. (assembly GCF_036960315.1). NCBI lineage: Bacteria > Pseudomonadati > Bacteroidota > Flavobacteriia > Flavobacteriales > Flavobacteriaceae > Psychroserpens > Psychroserpens sp. The sequence goes on from NZ_JBALVR010000007.1 coordinate 222,314, forward strand.
TATCAGGCTACTTTAGATGAAAGCTGGTTGAATACAGCTAAAGATCTTATGGACTATAGTATAGCTCATTTTTCAGATGAAAAAACAAATATGTTTTATTTCACTTCAGATTCTGAAACAAGTTTAATTACAAGAAAAATTGAAGTTATAGATAATGTTATTCCGTCTTCCAATTCGGTTTTAGCTGAAAGTTTATTTAAGCTAAGTCATTATTATTCGAATAATAAATACGCAGAAACAGCAAAACAGATGTTAAGCAATATTAACTCACAAATTGAAAGGTCACCATCAGCGTATTCAAATTGGCTAACATTATATTTAAATTACTCTAATCCATATTATGAAGTTGCTATTTCAGGAACTAATGCATTAGAAAAGTTAAATGAAGTCCATACTTACTATTTGCCTAATATTTTAATTGCTGGATCAACCAGTGAAAGCGAATTGGCAATTATGGAGAATAGATTTATTGAAGACGACACCTATATTTATGTATGTGTTAATGGTGCCTGTAAATTACCTGTAGAGAGCACAAAAGAAGCTGTAGAGCAATTATCTAAGTAATAAACTCTTTGATAATTTGTTTGAATAGAATTATATTAATGGTCATCATATTATTGGTAAGACCGAGTTAATTTAAAAAAAATGGTAACATTAAAGCACCTTGCAGAACAATTAAACGTGTCGGTATCAACTGTTTCAAAAGCACTACATGATAGTGAAGAAATTAGCCCAGATACGATTAACCGTGTTAAAGCATTAGCTAAGTTTTTAAATTATAAACCTAATAAACTTGCCGTAAGTTTAAAAAGCAGTAAAACGAATACTATTGGAGTTATTATACCCAATATATTAAACCATTTCTTTGCAAAAGCGCTTTTTGCGATAGAACAAGAAGCGACTAAACAGGGGTATAATATTATTACTTGTGTCTCTAATGAGTTGCAGTCTAAAGAAGTTAATAGTCTTCAATTATTATCTAATGGAAGTGTCGATGGGTTTATCATGTCTATTGCTGAAGAAACACAAATTTCTAAAAATTTAGATCATATTAATGAAATACTAAATCAAAATGTTCCAATAGTATTATTTGATAGAGTTTCAGATAAAATTAATACTGATAAAGTAATTGTTGATGATTTTGATGCAGCTTATCAAGCTACTAAACACCTGCTTACTGAAAGACGACAACACATCGTTCTAATTAGCGATATAGGCGAATTAAGCGTTGGAAAATTAAGAATTAACGGATATCTTGAGGCCTTAAAAGAAGCCAAGGGGTATAAGGCTGAAGCATTAGTAATTGCTATTGGAAAAGATGGCTCTATTGAAGAAAGTATAGATCAACTTTTTAAAACTCATAAATCTATCGATGGAATAATAGCAATTGATAATATTTCTGGAGTGGTTGCGCTTCAAAAGGCTTTAAAACTGAATTACAATGTACCTGAAGATTTATCAATAATTGGCTTCTCAGATGAAAATGTTCTTCAGTTTACAGACCCAAAATTAACTACAATATCTCAACATACCATGGATATAGGTAAAGCTTCTGTTGAATTATTGATTAATCGTTTAAAAAATAAAACGACAACAGATTCAGTAATAAAGACCATAAAAACGAAACTGCAATTGCGTGGTACAACCAAATAAATGTGCATGCTATTTGCTTTTTAAAAGCGCACTTTATCACATAAATAAAATTACTTCGGTAATAACTAGTTTCTAATTATATTTTATAATTAGTTTTGTGTTAATGGATGTCACACAAATTTTAGGGTATTTTGGCGCACTAATAATAGGTGTAGTTCTCGGACTCATTGGAGGAGGAGGCTCTATTCTAACCGTTCCAATTTTTGTATACTTATTACTCATTAACCCAGTTACAGCAACGGCGTATTCGCTTTTTGTTGTTGGTGTATCATCTGCATTTGGTGCATTTCAGAATATAAAAAAAGGCCTAGTAGACTTTAAAATCGCCATCGTTTTCGCTATTCCTGCATTCATTGGTGTATATGTAACACGACGGTTTTTGGTACCTGCAATTCCTTCAGAAATTGGAACTTTCGGGAATTTTGTACTCACAAAAAGCATAGCCATTATGGTGTTTTTTGCTATCATCATGTTGTTGGCATCAGTATCGATGATTAGAAAAAGTAAACTAAATAAAAGCGTTGCTACCGAAGCTGTAAAATTTAACTATCCCTTAATTATCTTAGAAGGTCTTGTTGTGGGTTTAATAACCGGAATTGTTGGTGCTGGAGGTGGATTTCTAATCATACCAGCTTTGGTGTTGCTTGCTAAACTACCAATGAAGAAAGCAGTTGCTACATCTCTTCTAATTATTGCAGTTAAATCGCTTATTGGCTTTATTGGAGATGTCGAAAACTTAGATATCGATTGGATGTTTCTTTTAAGCTTTTCGGCTATTTCTATTATTGGTATTTTTATAGGCACCTACTTTTCCAGTCGTATAGATGGTCACAAACTAAAAAAAGGTTTCGGTTGGTTTGTGTTATTTATGGGGATTTATATCCTTCTTAAAGAGTTATTGTAATATGAAAAATCTCAATGGTACTTACTGGGACAGCCGTTATAATAATAATGACGAACCTTGGGATTTAGGCGAAGTGTCTCCACCAATTAAAGCATATGTTGATCAATTAACTAATAAGTCTTTACGGATTTTAATTCCTGGAGGTGGAAACTCATATGAAGCAGAATACTTATTCAACAGTGGTTTTAAAAATGTTTTCGTTGTTGATGTTTCTAAAACGGCATTGGATAATATAAAGAATAGAGTTCCCGACTTTCCTTCTGAGCAGTTAGTGCATCAAGATTTCTTTAAGTTTAACATGATTTTCGATCTCATTTTAGAACAAACATTCTTTTGTGCTTTGAATCCCGATTTGAGACCACAATATGTTTCTAAAATGAATGATTTACTTTCTGAAAATGGTAAGTTAGTTGGTTTGCTATTTAATGTCCTTTTGTTTTCAGATCACCCACCATTTGGAGGTTCTAAAGAAGAATATATAGAAAAATTTAATTCCTTTTTTGATATTTTATTAATGGAGGAAGCTTATAATTCCCACATAACAAGAGTAGGTAGAGAGTTGTTTTTTAAGTTGAAAAAAAATTCTGATCGAATCATCTGATTAACCAGTGCAGCAATGGTGAAAGTGTTGTATTGGTGAGATATTATTTAAGGGATCCTAACTTATTAGTTATTGGCTTTGGTAGGTGTTTTTGTGCTTTATATTCCATATTTGGGATTAGTACATGTAAAGTGAAAAAGTGAAATTTACGACAAGCAGTGATAAGAATAATACGAACACAAAAGCATAAAATATTATTATTTATGAGTTCTCTTTGACTTTATATTCTTATCTTTAATTCATCCCATACGATTAGTAGCAAAAATTTTATAACAACCAATTAACTTAGGTATTATGTATTGCTACAATCATTTTTTAAAATTTAAGGATTTCCTTTTTCTTATAGCTTTCTTTTGTTTTACTACTATTAGTAATGCTCAATTGCCAGTTGGATATACTGATTCAGAAGTTCAATCAAATTACAATACTATAATGGGTGTTGTATTTAATCAAGATGGAACTCAAATGTTCGTTTGGGAAAAACGAGGACATGTTTATGTTTCTAATTGGAACGGTTCAATTTATGTCAAACAAGCAACTCCTGTTTTAGATATTTCTGATGAAGTAGGAGATTGGAGAGATTTTGGATTTGCAAGTTTTTGCCTTGATCCTAATTTTGATACCAATGGTTTGGTCTATATGTATTATATGGTAGATAGGGAGCATTTATTGAATTTTGGTACTCCAAGTTATAATCCAAATGATGATGATTACTATGAAGCATCCATTAGTCGTGTAACCCGCTATCAACTTAATATTGGGAGTAATCCATTAACAACTAATTATAGTTCAAGAGCCGTTCTTCTGGGAGAATCGGTTTCCTCAGGAGTCCCGTTGACACATGAGTCGCATGCCGGAGGCACAGTTATTTTCGCTACTGACGGTACACTTTTAGTTTCTACAGGTGACAATGCTAGTTATCTTTCAGTTGATATTGGAAATGATGATGATACCTACTTTCAACAAGCAATAGATGATGGTATTTTGAGACCAGAAGAAAATGTAGGAGCATTTCGAAGTCAGATGCCGACATCACTTTGTGGTAAAGTATTACGTCTCGATCCTGGTACTGGAGATGGTATACCATCGAATCCACTTTACGAAGGTGGAAACCCACGTTCGCCAAAATCTAGAATGTGGGCAATGGGATTACGTCATCCGTTTAGAATGTCCATTCAACCAGGAAGCGGAAGTACTAATCCTAATGATGGAGACCCAGGAATTATTCAAGTTGCGGATGTCGGTTGGGGGACATGGGAAGATTTGCATATTTTCGATAAAGGTGGTTTAAATGGAGGTTGGCCTTTGTACGAAGGTTTAACCTTGCATAATGGTTATTATAATAGTGGAGCGACCAATCCAGATGAAGGAAATATACTATTTGTTAATAATTGTCCGCAACCAACATCGTTTAATGATAGTCCTGTTGCTTCAAATAGACGCTTTGTTCATGACAGACCAGAAGTTGCTTGGAGACATGGTGGTGCTAGTAATACTGAAGCACGTGTTCCTTGGTTTAATGGTACAACACCAACAGAACCTCGTGTTGGAAGTTCTCAATCTCCTACTTCTGGCATAGAGTTTAGAGGTAATACTGCAATAGCCGGTGTTTATATTCAAGGTGATGCCCTTGGAAGTAGTATGAAGGGGAAGTATTTATTTACGGATTATATTAGAAACTGGATTAATGTTGCGACACTTACTGATGGCTCATTGAACTGGATTAGTGATATTTCTGAATTAGCGCCAATTAACTTTGGTTTTGGTATCGTGCATATGATGCAAAACCCGTTGGATGGTTTTGTCTATTATGTTAATATTAACGATGGAACACTTCATAGAATTTCATTTGTTGGTCCAACATGGAATGATGAACCTGTTGATATAACTTTACAATGTGATGCTATTGCTAATCCTAATGATGAATTTAATAGTTGGCTGACTAGCTTTGCAGGTACTGTTTTATGTGGAAATGTAACCCTTACAAATAATAATACGGGATTAAATATGTCATGTGGTTCTGCCGTATCTGAAACGGTTATGTTTACACTTTCTGATGAATGTGGAAATGAAATTACTAAAGCTGCAACATTTACTATTGAAGACAATGGTGATCCAACCTTCAATGGAACTTTACCAGCAACTACAGTAGTAGAATGTGATAACGTTCCATCGGCCGAAACATTAACAGCCACCGATACTTGCGGAACGGCAACCGTTTCATTCAACGAAAGTACAGCATCAGGATTGTGCTCTGGAGATTATACGATTACCAGAACTTGGACAGCAACCGACGAATGTAGCAACCAAACTGTTCACGTGCAGACCATAACGGTTGAGGACAATGGTAATCCAACCTTCAATGGAACTTTACCAGCAACTACAGTAGTAGAATGTGATAACGTTCCATCGGCCGAAACATTAACAGCCACCGATACTTGCGGAACGGCAACCGTTTCATTCAACGAAAGTACAGCATCAGGATTGTGCTCTGGAGATTATACGATTACCAGAACTTGGACAGCAACCGACGAATGTAGCAACCAAACTGTTCACGTGCAGACCATAACGGTTGAGGACAATGGTAATCCAACCTTCAATGGAACTTTACCAGCAACTACAGTAGTAGAATGTGATAACGTTCCATCGGCCGAAACATTAACAGCCACCGATACTTGCGGAACGGCAACCGTTTCATTCAACGAAAGTACAGCATCAGGATTGTGCTCTGGAGATTATACGATTACCAGAACTTGGACAGCAACCGACGAATGTAGCAACCAAACTGTTCACGTGCAGACCATAACGGTTGAGGACAATGGTAATCCAACCTTCAATGGAACTTTACCAGCAACTACAGTAGTAGAATGTGATAACGTTCCATCGGCCGAAACATTAACAGCCACCGATACTTGCGGAACGGCAACCGTTTCATTCAACGAAAGTACAGCATCAGGATTGTGCTCTGGAGATTATACGATTACCAGAACTTGGACAGCAACCGACGAATGTAGCAACCAAACTGTTCACGTGCAGACCATAACGGTTGAGGACAATGGTAATCCAACCTTCAATGGAACTTTACCAGCAACTACAGTAGTAGAATGTGATAACGTTCCATCGGCCGAAACATTAACAGCCACCGATACTTGCGGAACGGCAACCGTTTCATTCAACGAAAGTACAGCATCAGGATTGTGCTCTGGAGATTATACGATTACCAGAACTTGGACAGCAACCGACGAATGTAGCAACCAAACTGTTCACGTGCAGACCATAACGGTTGAGGACAATGGTAATCCAACCTTCAATGGAACTTTACCAGCAACTACAGTAGTAGAATGTGATAACGTTCCATCGGCCGAAACATTAACAGCCACCGATACTTGCGGAACGGCAACCGTTTCATTCAACGAAAGTACAGCATCAGGATTGTGCTCTGGAGATTATACGATTACCAGAACTTGGACAGCAACCGACGAATGTAGCAACCAAACTGTTCACGTGCAGACCATAACGGTTGAGGACAATGGTAATCCAACCTTCAATGGAACTTTACCAGCAACTACAGTAGTAGAATGTGATAACGTTCCATCGGCCGAAACATTAACA
>NZ_JBALVR010000008.1:0-101249 GCF_036960315.1 Psychroserpens sp.
CCTACAAATTACTATATTTAACTAATCGGAATATTCTAAACGAAATTCCCGCAACTATTCTTATACATAAACGTTGTAAGCCATTTAAAAAAACCAATAACTACATTGAAAAATGGATTATTCCGAAACAAATAGACTATCAAGATTAACAGCAATCTTAATTCAATTACAAACTAAACGAATTGTGACTGCTTCTGAATTAGCAAGTAAATTTGATATTAGTAAGAGAACCATTTACAGAGACATAAAAGCATTGGAACAATCAGGTGTTCCAGTATTAACAGAAGATGGAAAGGGCTATACATTAATGGATGGATATAAAATTCCGCCTGTAATGTTTACTGAAAAACAAGCAAATGCCTTAATACTTGCTGAACAGTTAGTATTAAAAAGTAAGGATGCATCATTTGTAAAGGATTACTCAGAAGCAATTGATAAAATAAAATCAATTCTAAGATATACCACCAAAGACAAAGCTAATTTACTTGCAGATAGAACTCAATACAATCAAGTCATAAATCAAGAAAGGAACAGTAATAATTTATCAGATTTACAATATGCTTTAACCAATTACAACCTTGTTAAAATAGAATACATTAATAAAGAAAATTCTGCATCCATTAGATTGATAGAACCATTTGCTATATTAAATTCCGAGAATTGGTATTTAGTTGCATGGTGTCGTTTGCGTAACGAATTTCGTTTTTTTAGACCAGACAGAATTCAAAAGATGGAGATTCTAACAGAAAATTTCGAACCTCACAATATGACTTTACAAGAATATTTTGATAAATATCATTAATCCATTTTGACCCTTGCCATAAGGCTGTCATCAGTCGACTTTACTTTTGTATCATAATAATTATTAAACAATAATAAAAATGACAACAGTAATGAACAGAAAAAATAATTCGTTCGAATTCCCAAAACCTACTATAATTTCAGTCAATGGTATAGAACTCGAAGTATTTGAAGCAGGCCAACAAAATAAAGGTAAACCAATTGTACTCTGCCACGGTTTTCCTGAGCACGCATTTTCTTGGCGTTTTCAGATACCCGAACTTGTTAAAGCTGGCTATCATGTCATTGTTCCTAATCAACGTGGTTATGGTAATTCATCTCGTCCAACAGAAGTAACAAAGTACGATATTGAACATTTAACTAGTGACTTGGTTGCACTACTCGATTACTATGGATATAAAGATGCCACTTTCATTGGTCATGATTGGGGAGCAAATGTTGTTTGGAATCTTGCATTATTACATCCAAAACGAGTAAATAAAATAATAAACTTGGCTTTACCTTATCAAGTTCGTGGAGAAAAACCTTGGATTGAATGGATGGAGGAGATATTTGGTGAGGATAACTATTTTGTTCACTTTAATCGACAACAAGGAGTCGCAGACGCTATATTAGATGAAAACAAATCTCAGTTCCTTCAAAATTTGTTCCGAAAAAATGTACCTCTTACAGCGCCTGAACCAGGAATGTTAATGATTAATCTTGCAAGGGCAAAAAAATCACTTGGTGAACCTATAATGAGCGAAAATGAATTGGCTGTTTTCGTCTCCACTTTCGAAACTTCAGGTTTCACAGGTAGTATAAATTGGTACAGAAACCTTGACCGAAACTGGCACTTATTAGCAGACGTGAACCCAATCATTAATCAGCCGACTCTTATGATATATGGCGAACGGGATATGATACCAAAGTCTGAAAACCTTAAAAACTTAGTTCCTAATGTGGACGTAGTTAGTCTGGATTGTGGTCATTGGATTCAGCAAGAAAAGCCAGAAAAAACGAATCAAGCGATTTTAAAATGGCTGGAACAACAAAATTACTAAAAAGAAAACCGAAACTATTTTAACTAAAGAAAAAACGGCTTACAACACCGGGTATAATTCATTTCTACAGTTGGTTAAGGAAGAGGAACTTCTCCTACAAATTACTATCTTTAACTAATCGGAATATTCTAAACGAAATTCCCGCAACTATTCTTATACATAAACGTTGTGCGCAAGCTTGACCCGTCCTGAAATAAGGCTACATAATTCTAAACAGTTATGTATAAAAACGACAAAGTAATTGGACGTTACAGCGAACCATTCAAATTAAAAATTTTAGCCGAACTTAGTACTGGTAAATACACTAAGAGTGAACTCGGGAAACTCTACAATATTGCACCTACAACCATTAATGAATGGATTAGAAAGTACGAACGTAAAGACTTAATGAACACCAGAGTAAAAGTCGAAACTAAAAATGAAATAACAAGAATCAAAGCACTTCAAAAAGACATTAAACAAGTTATTCATCATTCAGACAGAGGAATACAGTATTGTAGCAATCAATACACACAAATACTAAAGAGAAAAAAGATTAGAATCAGTATGACAGAAGAAAATCATTGTTACGAAAATGGAATGGCAGAGCGTGTAAACGGCATTTTAAAAGACGAGTTTTATCTTGATCAGACCTTTACAAACGTAACGCACGCGAAAAGAGCTGCAAAAAATGAAATTAATTTATACAACGAAATAAGATTACACTTATCTTTAGACTATAAAACACCGAATATGGTATATAAATTAACAGCGTAAAATCAATTTTAACCTGTAGCCATATTTCAGGACAAGACATACAGAAACTAATAGAAGTACTACCTTTTGAACTTGAAAATATTAAATATTGAATTAACGGAAAAGCCGAAAACCGATTAGAGTAGGCATCCATAAAAAATAGTAAAATGAAAAACTCAACAAAATTTTTGACCCTAATAGCTGTTACGCTATTATTAGTTTCTTCTATTTCCAGCTGTAACAAAAAAGCAGAAGAAACAAAGGACGCTGTTACTGAGCCTACATTTAATTTGGCAACTGCCAAGGCAGAAATTGAAGCTGCTAACGGTGAGTTTAAGGTGTTCTTTGCGGCAGCTGACTCGATAGGTATAGCCAATTTGTATACACGAGATGCCAAATTTATGAATAATGGAGCGCCTGCTGTAATTGGAAGAAAAAATATTCAGTCAGCCTTATCAGGAATAATAAAATCAGGAATTACTAGTGTTAACCTGATAACAATTGACGTCTGGGGAACTGAAAATCTTATAACAGAGGAAGGTGAATTATCGTTATTCGTAGACGAGACTGTTGTGTATCAAGGAAAATATATTGTGCTATGGAAAAAAGTTGATGGGAATTGGAGATTATTTAGAGACATTTTTAATTCAAATTTACCAGCCGAATAGTCAATTTATTAAATCAGATGAAAAAATATTATTATAAGTAATCTGATGTAAGTACGAACGTACAATAACGTGTATAATTAATGCTACACTCCTACTTCAATTAAAATTTATATATTTAAACAACTGATTTGCTACAACTGAAAATCCTGCGGATTCTAAGTCGCACAAATCATACACGAACACGTTAGCAAACATTTTAACAGTAATGAATAAATTTTTATCGATTTTCTTAATCATTGTAACATTTTTTAGTTGTAAAAACAACACTATTTCATATTTCGACCAAGAACCTCCTTCTACAATTCCTAAATTATTTGCACCATCAATTGTTAATACTGGCAATATCGAACTTAATGTAGTTTTTAATTATGACAATACAGAAATGTTCTTTTCAAGAATTGTGGACAACAGCTTTGTTATTCACAATTCTGAATTAATTAATGGCAAGTGGTCTGACATTAAACCCATTAAAATGTATGACGATAATGTATTATTTTCAGTTGCTTGTGACCCCACAATTACTAAAGATGGAAAGACAATGTATTTTCTCGGTGTAGACCCTAAGCTTTATAAAAATGATGTTACCCGAGAAGAACTTTACACGATACCACCAGACATTTATAAGAGTAAAAAAGTGGATGATAAATGGGAATTAGCCTCTAAAGTGGATTTTTGGGTTTCCACCGAATATTTAGAAACCTATCCTGTTGTTACAGCGGATGGGAGTTTATATTTTCGCTCAAATAGACCAAGTGATGAAGGAGGAATGAACACATATCGTGCACAATATTTAGGAAATGAAAAATTTGATACACCTGTTATCATAAACACTAAGACAGAGAAAAAGGAACTAATAACTTATGTTTCACCAGATGAGCGGTATGCCATTACTAATGGACAAGGTAAATTTCAAATAACGTTTAATGATAATGGTGAATGGACAAAACCGAAAGAAATACCATTAAAATATGAAAGCAACTGGCGCTATTATTGTCCGTATATGTCTTCTGACGGAAAATATTTCATCTACTCCAGAAGATATAATAACCCTGAAAAAAAAGGATGGGCAGGAGTCGAAAAAGGAGAAGTTTATTGGGTAAACGCTGATGTACTCTTCAATGAAAAAATAGAATAAAACATTTGCTAACAATGTTTATAAGTAATAGCGGTTTAAGCGATAAAGCGAAAGTATAAACATAAAACAAAGGTCAGTGCAAAACCGAAAGGTTCGTGAGAAGAAATCTGCTACTGCTCATACACGTGACCGTTAGCAAACATTGGCATTAAATTAAGATCATTCTATTAATCGGGAAATATTCTCTTGGACATGTCTTTTAGCTGTGATTTAAGATAAAAAACTTTCGATTAAGCCCTTTGGGTGACTGGTTGGTAGAACAGGAAAGTCAAACCAGTTTTGTAATTCCCCTTTGAATCCTACTCCATTTAAATAATTATTTAATGCAAGGTTTAATCCCTTAGTGAATTTGGGATGATCAGCTCCTTGAGAATCTTTGTGGTATAAATCGTTTTGAGCAAACCCTTCAAAAACAGGTCCCGTTATTTCTATTCCAAATTCCTGAGGATTCTTACCAATTGGACTATGAACAGTAGTTGTGAATAGGTGCCAAAATGCAGACTGAATACAATTTCTTTCAAATAATTGCTTCACAACTTCTAGTGAATCAATAGTTTCCTGCTCGGTTTGTGTTGGAAACCCATACATAAGGTAGGCATGAACCATAATATTATTTTCAGAAAAATTATGAGTAACTCTTGCCACTTGTGCTATATCAACTCCTTTTTTCATCTTAGTCAATAATCTGTCTGAGGCTACTTCCAATCCACCAGTGACGGCTATACAACCTGATTTTTCCATTAACTGACATAATTCAAAATTAAATGTTTTTTCAAATCGAATGTTTGTCCACCAAGTGATGTTTACATTTCTTTCTATCAATTTATTTGATAAAGCTCTTAACATTTTAGGCGGAGCAGCTTCATCAACAAAATGAAAACCAGTAATGCCTGTATCTTTAATTATTTTCTCAATTTTATCTACTAAATCTTCAGCAGTTGTGTTTTGGTAATTGCCTATATAATCCAAACTCACATCACAAAACGAGCATTGTTTCCAATAACATCCGTGAGAAATAGTCAATTTATTCCATCTAGCATCTGTCCACATACGATGCATTGGGTTTACTACATCCAAAAATGACACATATTTATCAAAAGGTAATCCAGAATAATTTGGTGCAGGCAAGTTTCTATGATGAAAAATGGTGTTTGGAATTTTATTCTTGTAAACTACTTGACTGTTTTCTAGCACAAAGGTTCTTTCAAGTTCATTAATATCAATGGCACCTTCAAGATAATTAACAATTTTTAATAATGGCCCTTCTCCATCGTCCAATGAAATAAAATCAATAAATTCAAAAATTCTAGGATCTTTAAGCGAACGTAATTCTGTATTACAATATCCTCCGCCAAATGCAATATGAATATCAGGAAAAAACTGTTTAATAAATTGAGAACAACGTAAGGCTGAAAACAAATTTCCAGGAAAAGGAATCGTAAAGCAAACTAAATCAGGAGTATGCTTTTGAATTTTCTCTTCTAAGATATTCATCATTTCATCTTCGATGAGTGTAGGTTGATAACTCAATAATTCATCTAATTGATGAAAACTACTTGCTGAAGTGGCAATTTGCTCGGCATATTTAGTAAATGCAAAAAACTCATCCACATTCGCTTGAATAAAATCGCCTATTTCTTCTATAAAAAGTGTTCCGAAATGCTTTGCTTTATCAATGACTCCTACTTCCCCAGCTTCCCATTTAATTTCAGTGCTAACATTTAGCAACCTATGTCCTAAGGGCAAAAAATTGGTTTCCAATATTTTATTTGCAGTTTCAATATCCTGCTTTTGAAGAAATCCTATAACCACATCAACCCTTGAAATGTAAAGCTCTTTCATTTCACTAACCTTAGGATAATAATAATTATCCAAATCTTTTGCTTCCTTAAAGATAGAACGAAGAAAATTACTCGTAAAAATAGAGGCAAATAACTCAATACTTAAATCGCAATGGGAAAAAGATATCTCATACCCTTCTAAAAACCCTTTGAGATAAGCAGAAGCCGGATAAGCTGTGTTTAACTGAGTAAATGGAGGTGTAATAAAAAGAATTGTCGGTTGCAGCATAATGCAAAGATAGAATTCTATACAATGAACCTGATTGAATTTATACTCTTTTATAAATTGGAAGACATAATTACGTTCGCTTAAACATATATCGATTGTTAATATGTATTTAGTGAGAGTCTTACAAAACCTCGTAATTTAGGCAGTAAAATAAAATGGCTTGCATTACTTAATCAAAGATGAGTGTTTTTGCTTCTGATAAAATACGTTTACTAACAACGTGTATAATTAATGCTTCACTCCTACTTCAATTAAAATTTATATATTTAAACAACTGATTTACTACAACTGAAAATCCTGCGGATTCTAAGTCGCACAAATCATATACAAACACATTGTCGTAATTAAAAAATTGAGACAGAAATAACATTTGTTATTTTATTTTTATGAATACTATTTAGTAACAAAAAGATGAAAGATATAAAAAAGCAGTGCATAATAGTAGTTTTAATATGCTTCTCGTTATCCATTCATGCTCAAATACAAATAGGAAGTGATATTGATGGTCTTTTAGCAGGAGATCGATTCGGTAATAGAACAAGCTTATCATCGGACGGGAATATTGTTGCTTTGCTTGGTAATGGGCCCGCAGGAGGAGGAGGTAATATACGTGTATTTAAAAATATTGCTGGATTTTGGACATTGTATGGAATTGACATAAATGGTGAAAATTTTGGAGGTATTGGAGGTTCTAGTATTAGCATATCTGCCGATGGAAATACTTTAGCTATTGGTGGATGGTCTAATGTAGTAAAAGTATTTAATTATGACTTTGGAACTGGATTATGGACTCAAAAAGGCACTGATATTACTAATACCACTGGAGTTCCTTCCTTTGGTAATAGTATTAACTTATCTTCGGATGGAAATACAATTGTAATTGGCGCACCTGGCTTTGGGATTCCACCACCACCTGAAGTTGGAGAAACACAAATATTTAAATATGATACAGGTACTTGGAGCCAAATTGGAAATAATATTATCGGATTAGTGGTAGCAGAACATTCAGGGTTAAGCGTTAAAATGTCCTTAGATGGCAACATTGTAGCAATTGGGAATACTAATTCTGTTAGAATATATGAGAACATTTCTGAAACTTGGACGCAAATAGGAAGTGAAATTACAGGTTTTGATATTCATGAGGTAAGCTTGTCTTTCAATGGTGAAATATTAGCCATTGGAGAACCAGAATTTACAGATAGTTTTATTCAACGAGGGCGCGTAAGAGTTTTTAGCTATATTTCTGGATCTTGGGATCAGATTGGAAGTGATATAATTGGAGAAGTCGCCTACTATAGGACTGGATGGAGTGTTAGTATCTCTTCAGATGGTCAAGTTTTAGCCATTGGAGAAATAGGTAGTACAAGTGGTTCAACTGATACAGGACGTGCTCGTATATTTGAAAATCAAGGTGGCTCATGGTTTCAGATCGGAAATGAAATATTTGGTGAAGCTAGTGAAGATCACTCTGGATGGAGCGTTAGCTTGTCTTCAGATGCCAGTACTCTGGCTATTGGAGCTTCATTGAATGATGGGAATGGTGTTGATTCTGGACACGCAAGAATTTATGATTTAAGCGATTTATTGTCTATTAATGATTTCGTCCAACCCAAAATAAGTTTATTCCCAAATCCAGCAAGAGAACAATTCACAATTAATTTACATGAAGGAACGGAATTAGAATACGTTAATATTTATAGTAGTTTAGGTGAATTGATTAACTCTATCAATACTAGTATTATAAATACATCGAAACTATCTACAGGAATTTATTATGTTGAAATTAACACCAATAAAGGAAGGGTAACTAAAAAAATTGTGATTCTATAATCTAAAAATATTCAAAGTCAAGTTGTCAACTTTTTAACAGTAACTTACAAGAATATTATTAATTATGAAATTCTTGAATTAATTAAATAACTACACACAACAACGTGTATAATTAATGGCTTTTTCTTACCTACTTACGAACATCCTCACGGATTTTCTATTCGGTTTGTATTTGCTAAATTAGTGGCTAAAACACGCAACGAAATCATGCACAAACACGATGTGCTTCATTATTACTTAATCATTAATCAATGATTAAATTCTTTAGTAAAATTAGTAGTTGAAAAGATTTTGAAATACGAGAAAAAATAGTGTGAAAATAAAAAAAGCCTCGATAATTCGAGGCTTTCATATTCATAACAAATAATTCCTACTTATTTAGGCATTACTACTGTATCTATTACATGAATCACACCATTGCTCCCCATTACATCTGTAGCAATAATTTCACTATAATTACCATTTATGTCTTTCAACCAAATTTTTCCATCTTTTTGCATTACAGTTAAGACTTGACCATTTAACGCTTTTAATTCTACCGTTCCATTACCTTTCTTTAAAGCAGCTACAACGTCAGTTGCAGTTATCTTACCAGATATTACGTGATATGTCAAGATATTAGCTAAAGCTTTTTGATTTTTTGCCTCTAATAGAGAACTTAATGCTTTCGAATCAATTTTTGCGAAAGCATCGTTTGTTGGAGCAAAAACGGTGAATGGTCCATCTCCTTGCAAAGCACCAACTAAATCGGCTGCTTTTAAAGCAGTTACTAATGTCGAAAAATCTTCATTTCCAACTGCCACATCTACTATTGTTTCTTGTGCAATAGCATTTTTAGATAAGGCTAAAGTCATTGTAATTGTTAAAATAAGGACTAACTTTTTCATAATTTATTGTTTTTATAAGTTTTAATACTCTGTAAAGATAAAAAATATTTCATTTTGTTTAACTTATTTAACTTTTCTTTAAACAAATAAATTGATAATTAATAAAACACGACAAAGAACTTATGCTTAAAACACAAAATAAAGTATGATAAATAGGGACCCTTAAAAAATAATATTTCAAACAACTAGACAAGAAATAACGAAAGCACAACAACGTGTATAATTAATACTACTTCCCTCCTCCAATTTTAATTTATATCTTTAATCTACTGATTTGCTACATCTGAAAATCTTGCGAATTCTCAGCCGTGCAAATCACACACAAACACGTTTACTATAATTAGGCTACATTAAAAATTCATCCCCAAAATTAGAAACATGATATATTACTGGTATTCTATTATAAAAATATTAATTCTGAGAAATTTTCAAAGTGAAGTAAATTATGACCAGACAATAAAAAGAACTTTTAGAGTTGGTCCTTTTGATTGTGATGGATTACGTGTTATGACAGCTGCAAAATATCCTGTTTATATGGATTTCATTCGCTGGGAATTAATTGCAAGATCAAAATTATATAAAGCTATTGTTAAAAGAAAATTAGCACCATCATTAGGTTCTCAAAAGATAATATACAGAAAGCCTTTGAAGATTTGGTCTAAATTTGATGTAATTTTAGAAAGCGCTGGAATGGATGATAAGTGGGTTTATTATGTACACTATTTTGAACAAGAAAATGAAGTAAAAGCAATAGGAATTGCGCGTACACTTGTCTGGAAAAGAGATACACCTACTGCTCTAACAGACATTATGAAAGAAGTTGGCGCAACCGAAAAAATAGATCCACCACTGTGGGTTTTAAATATTTTTAAGGAGGATAAGGAAATTATTGAAAATGCAAACAAAAAAAACTATAGCCAACAACGTGTATAATTAATGGCTAGTTCTCGCCTACTTACGAAAATCCTTGCGGATTTTCTATTCGGTTTTTATTTGCTAAATTAGGTGCTTAATCAGCGCAAAAAATCTTATACAAACACGTTAGAGACAATTAGAACCCAATGAAGATAATTACATTACCAGATGAACTAAATTTGAATTCTTCTCTCTCTATCTCTGTTTATGATTATGAAAGCACTAAAGAAATCTCTAAGCAACAAATCTTACTGAACAAAAACACTTTTAGTTTTCTACAAGAAGGAACGAAAGAAGTGTTTTTCGACAATTCATCATGCTCAATAGACAACTCTCAATTTCTATTGATGAAGTCTGGCCATTGCCTAATGACAGAAAAGCTTTCTAACGTAAAGGAAAAATATAAAAGCATTCTTTTCTTTTTCTCTAATGAAGCCGTATTAAAATTCATACGGAAATTCGAACTTAATCAAACAAATACTGAAGTTCACTACTCCACTTACTCATTTAAGTACGATGCATTTATTAAGGGATTTGCGAACAGTATTTTGGACATCTCTAAACTTTCAAAATCCATCCAAAAAAATATTTTAGACGCAAAATTTGAAGAAATAATGTTGTATCTCATTGAATTTAAAGGTGTCGACTTTCTTTATTCCTTAATCAACAATAGTGATAATCAAAGCCAAAAATTTATCCAAACCATTGAGAGCAACCAACTAAATAAACTGAGCGTAAAAGAACTTTCCTTTTTATCGAACATGAGTGTTTCAACATTCAAAAGAGAATTTGAAAAACACTTTCATAAGTCACCAAGTAAATGGTTTCAAGAGAAAAGACTTGAGCATTCTGCTTTCTTACTAAAAAACAATTCAAAAAGGCCATCAGATATCTTTGAGGAAATTGGATATGAGAATTTATCAAATTTCATTCAGGCTTTTAAGGTGAAATTTGGAGTCACCCCAAAACAATATCAATCAAGTTGAACTTTTATCAATACTTTTTGAACTGTATCAAACACAAGATTTACTACTATCTCTCATAATTTTGTCCCATACTTAAAAACAAACATTATGAAAAAGTCAAATTTTATATTAGGATTACTAATCACCGTATCAAGTACCTTATTCGCTCAAAACACTTTTACTTTGTCTAGTAACGATTTAGGTGGAGAAGCTACTATCAATGAAGAATTTAACAGCTTTGGCTGTACAGGAGAAAATCAATCTCCGCAATTATCTTGGAAAAATGCACCTGAAGGAACTAAAAGCTTTGCAGTAACTATGTACGACCCAGACGCACCTACTGGAAGTGGATGGTGGCATTGGGTAGTATTTGATATTCCAGTAAACGCTAACGAATTAGTATCTGGTGCTGGAAATACAAAATTAAATCTTACACCTGAAGGAGTAATTCAAAGCATTACAGATTATGGATCAAATGGATATGGTGGACCTTGCCCACCAGAAGATCATGGTTTACATCAATACATAATTACAGTTTATGCTCTAAAAACAGATAAACTAGGACTGGATGCTAATACCAATGCTGCTGTAGTTGGTTACTATTTATGGAATAACACTTTGGCAAAAGCCAGTATAGTGACATACTATAAAAGATCTAAGAAATAAAACTGTTTCTAACAAATTATAAAATCAATAGCGGTTTGGGTAATAACTCAAACCGTTTTTGTGTTTATTTAAGTATCTTGGCTATCGGAAAAGTAAAAACGTTTTAATCTACTACTACTCTTATACTAAACGTTATATTTTATTGGAAAGAGAGAATAAAAACGAATTATCATTTCATATTTAAAATTAAATCTGTAGAGATTCAAACAAGTTAACTC
This sequence comes from Psychroserpens sp., assembly GCF_036960315.1. Taxonomy (NCBI): domain Bacteria; kingdom Pseudomonadati; phylum Bacteroidota; class Flavobacteriia; order Flavobacteriales; family Flavobacteriaceae; genus Psychroserpens; species Psychroserpens sp. The sequence goes on from NZ_JBALVR010000008.1 coordinate 11,934, forward strand.
TTATTAACCTTAGTTAACACTTAATAGTCCTCTAACTCATACTTTCGCATCAAATAACGACATAGCTATCTATTGAGAATTATGAAAAAAAATGAAAAAATGAAAAAAGTATATTTAATAATTGTATTAACTCTTTGCATTGGTCAAATTTTTGGACAAAGAATAAGAATGAAATCTGGACCCATAGAACCAAAACCTATTGAACTGGGCGAAATTCATAAAATGGTAAAAGACTTAGCCGATTCAATTGCTGTGAACTATATTATTAGTGAGAAAGCACCAATGTTAAAGAAAAATTTATTAAAAGAATTAAGAAAAGGAAATTTCGACCGTTTTAAAGAGAAAAATGCACTTGCCCGTCACCTTTCTAACATTTTAGTAACTTGGAGTAATGACAAACATTTTTTAGTTATGCCAGCAGAACCTGCAGGAGAACGCTTTATGATGCCTTCATCTTACGACCACATTGCCAAAGAAAATTATGCTTTTAAAAAAATGGAACACCTAAATGGTAATATAGCTTACATAAAGTTCAACCGTTTTATTCCTCCTACATATTCAGGAAGTTTAATTACTTCTGCAATGCTTTTCGCTGCAAATTCAGACGCTGTAATTATTGATTTACGCGATAACATAGGGGGTTCTCCTGATACGGTTGCTATGTTGGCTGGCTTCTTTCTGAATGAGCCTACGTTATTAACTATTAATGATGCTCGTTCTACAGATTTGAAACGAGAAGCTTGGTCGGTTGAGACAGATGTGAGAATTAATTCGTCTAACCCTAATAATTTTATTGTGTCTACAACCTCTTTAGAAAGACTTAAAAACGTACCTCTTTATATTTTAACGAGTAATTCCACGTTTTCTGCAGCAGAAATGTTTAGTTCTTCTTTACAAGGACATAAACGAGCTAAAACAGTTGGAGAGGACACTGGTGGAGGCGGACATGGAATCCGTCCTTTTGAAATGGCTCAAGGGTTTACAGCTTTTATTCCTTTTACACGCTATTATCACCCTGTTACCAAAGAATCTTGGGAGGTAGTAGGAGTTCATCCAGACATTCCTTGTGTTGCTACTGATGCTAAAAGAGTAGCTCAAATTAGCATTTTAAAAGAGTTGCAGAAAAAACCAAACCCAGATTCTAAAATCCCTGTTTATTTAAAAGAATTGGAAGCTCAATCACCTAAATAAATTTACTAAATTCCGAGATGAAGCAGTTACTTTATTCGCTAAAAATTCGGAATATGTTTTCCAAAAAAACAACAAAACATAATAACGTTTATAATTAATGCTTAGTTGCTTAAGCAGAAGAAAATTTCTTTCTTTTATTAAAATATGATTTCCATCGGAATAATGCTTCGGAACATTCCGCGCAAATCATACACGAACAGGTTGTGTTCATTTTGTTGCTCTTAGGCTATTTTAAAAGCTAGCACAAAACAACGATAACAATCCCTTGTTAAAATAAGGAAGCATAAAACAGCATTACGAGGAGAAATTGTCAAAACTTATAAAAAACTGGTTATCTGTCTATTTTTTTTATTTCGGTGAATTAAACTTTATAGATTAGCCCCTAAATCGAACATTAAGGATTATGAAAAGTATATTTTTTTGCAGTTTATTTATGTGCGCATTTGGAATTGGTAATGGGCAGAATTTTGCTAACCAGGGAGATAGTTTAATGAATAAAGGATTACTTGTGCCTGCGTTAGAAAAATATAGCATAGCATTAGCACAAAACCCCTTCCCTGAAATATCATATAAGATTGCTTCAGCTTATGCTCTTTTATGGACTGCTCAAGCAAGAGACTCAGCATTCAGTTATTTGAATCAAGCGCTTAAAAATGATTCAACATTGAAAGCTCTTTATGATCCAACTTATTTAAGCCTTATTGAAGATCAAAGATGGAAAAAAATTGAAAATTCTCAGTTAAGAAAATATGAGGCCACAAACGGACCTATAGAAAATAAAACTTTTGCGCTGCAGCTATTTAGAATGATTATCAAAGACCAAGGTTTTATGTATGTAGGGAATATTGAAAGAAAAAAGTACATGCAAAATGGAGGATATTTCGGCACTCCCGCAATCTTTCCCATTCTTGCCATGGAAGAAAAAAATATGATAGAAAATAAAGAACAGCTAGTAAAACTTCTAGACATAAACGGATGGCCAACAGCTTCTTCTGTTACAGAATATGCAGCAGCTGGAGCAGCTCTTATTATTAATCATACTACATATGAGATCAGATCTAAGTATTTTCCTATGCTAGAGAAGGCTTTTAAACAAGGAGAAGCACAACCGCTGAGATATGCCAAGATGAGGGATCGCCTGTTAATGGAAGAGGGTAAAGAACAACTGTTTGGTACACAATGGAAATTCGTAAATTCAAAACGTGTGCCTCATCCAATTGAAGAACCCGAATATGTGGATAAGCGAAGGTCTGAAATAGGATTAGGTCCTTTAAGCGTTTATTTAAAAGAAAGATTTGATATTGAATGGAAAGTTGATCAAAAACTATAAGTGTTTCTTCCAATTGATCTTGAACAACTCATTATAGTTGAGCAATACGCATTTCATTTGAATCTCAATGGAAAACCTTGAATAATATAATACGCCACACAACATAATGTATAATCAATTGCTTGGGCCTGTATTACTCGGAAAATCCTGCGGATTTTCCTCTGGTTCGTTTTCTTTTGCTATTTTAGACCTAAACAACGCAAAAAATCATACACAAACACGTTAGCCACAAGTTAGAGTTTATTATAAGAAAATGTACAATAAGATTAGCCCAATTATTAATTCTGTAACTTCAATTTCTGATAAGTCAATAGGGAAATTAAATGACCTAGTTGATTACATTAAATTCAAAAAGGGAGAATTAATGACTTCAGTTGGACAAAAGAATAATCTGGAGTATTTTATAATTGATGGAATCTGCAAAAGTTTTCTAAACACTCCCAACGGAGAAAGTGTTACGATTTCTTTATTCATGTCTAATTCTATAATATCACCTTGTACTACACGAATTCACGAGGGTAAATCGGTAATTAATATCCAGGCATTAACGGATGGGGAAATTGCAACTATAGATGCTGCAGAGTTCGAAAAATTAATGATTGAAGATCTAGAAATTCGAGAATTCGGAAATTCGGTATTAAGAAATGAGCTAATGGCAAAGGTAGAAAAGGAAATAGCTTTAGCATCTCTTAAAGGAAAAGATCGATTACTCCTATTAAGAAAGAATTACCCCAATATTGAAAACTGCATACCGCATGCTGATATAGCATCATATTTAGGCATTACAACCATTTCTTTGAGCAGATTAAGAACAAAATCTTAACCATTATCATTTGTTAATGGAATCATATTTTAAATTGACAACCTTTGACTTTGAATCAAAACAAGAATTATGTCAATTTTTATATCCTTACTTCAAAAAACGTCTTCAATAAAAAGAGTATGTATCCTTTTTATTGTGAGCCATCTCGTTATTTTATCGATGATGTTATTTACTTTTCCGGTAATCAATAATCAAATAGGAACTAAAGCCTTTGACATGCAATCCTTTGGATATTCAGTATCCACCGCGGAATCAATTGTCAACAACTTGAATACTCAAACTACTGATCTTTACCTATTCCCACAATTAACTTTGTTAGATGTATTGTATCCTTTCTTACTAGCTCTTTTCTTAAGTAGTTTTATATTTCGTCTATTCCTCATAACAAAAACGAAGAATAAAGCGAATTCGATTTTATTGATTGTTCCTTTCTTGGCTATGGGATTTGATTATCTAGAAAACACATGTATCATTTTAATGATTTCAAAATCAATAGAGATGTCTGAATCGTTCGTACTTCTATCAAGTTCTTTTACTGTTTTAAAAGGTACACTAACTTCAATAGCATGGTTAAGCATATTGATATACTCTATTAAATGGTTAAAATTGAGAATTAAAGAAAAGAAAAAGTAAGATTTCATGGTTGTCAAGCTGTGAGACAAGATGAACATATTCATTTTCAACTGAAATAAAACCAGTGGCTAACAACGTATATAATTAATTGCTAAATCCTCGCCTACTCAGTAAATCCTAAGATTTTCTCAAGCTCATTTTCTCTAGTTTGATTTTACAATAAAAAAAAAGTACCTTTAAAAAGCTTAATTTAGGATTATATGAGCAAGAGTTTTATAGATGAAGTACGAAGTATTGTTATTAGTAATTTATCTAACGAAAACTTTGGTGTACGTGAATTAGCTTCATCACTCAGTTTAAGCTCCTCTCAAACCTTACGAAAAGTAAAAGCTGCTACTGGTAAATCGGTTAATCAATTTATTAGGGAATTACGTTTAGAAAAAGCGGCTAAGCTTCTAAAGGAAACAGATCTTACTGCTGCAGAGATTGCCTATCAAGTTGGATTTAATAGTGCCTCTTATTTTAATAAAACCTTTAGCAAGTATTTTGGCATTGCTCCAGGTCAATATAAAACACGTAGTATAAGTTTAAGTGAATTAGCTGCTCAGAAAGCTGAAGTCCGTTCTCGTAATAGTTCTGCAACAAAAAAGTTAATCTATGTTCTTACAGCAGTGTTACTAGTCGTAATTGGTTATTTTCTGATCAATAATTTTATTTCAAATAAAAATGAATTACCAAGTTCTATAGCAGTTCTTCCGTTTAAAGATTTCAGTCCCGACGACAACCAATGGTTCTCCGATGGAATCTCAGATAATATACTTCACTCCTTAGCACAAATAAAGGATATATCTGTTACATCATTTACGTCTTCATCTACCTATCGAGATTCTGATAAACAAATACCCGAAATAGCTAAGGAGTTAGGGGTTTCTTACATTCTAGAAGGAAGTGTCACACTCCTTGAAGATAAAATTAAAATCATTGCGCAGCTCATTGACTCCAATGACCAACATGTATGGTCTAAGGAATACAATGAAAACTTTGATGATCTAATAGGTATTCAGAATAATGTGGCTCAGGAGGTGATGAATCAATTACAAATTACTTTAAGCCCTCAAGAAGAAGTTACACTTACGAAGTATCCTACTCAGAATATAGAGGCTTATAGTTTGTTTTTAAAAGGACGATTGGTTAATGATAGCAGAAGAATAACAGATTTATGGAACAACATTGAACTAAACAAAGAAGCCATTGCATTAGATCCCAATTTTGCAGAAGCCTATGCCGAAATAGCACATTCTTATTGGCAATTGGTGGATTTTCATGGTATTGAAGTTATTAATGCTTTTGAACATATAAACTTAGCACATAAATATGCGGATTCAGCATTAAAAATTAAGCCTAACACCTTTAGGGCATTAAGCGTAAAAGCAGGTCTTTATAAGCATATTGATTGGAATAAATCCCTAGAGTATTTTGAAAAATCCTTAGCCGTAAATTCTAATGACGCGCTTACACATCTACAATTAGGTCTATACTTTCAAACGCGGCCAAATCCCGATATAAAAAAATGCCTCGAACATTTAACCATATCTCAACAATTAAATCCTATTTCACGTCTTCAAGCAATGAGTTATATGCGTGCGCTAATATTTAATAACAAAATAGCAGAGGCTGAAGAATTTTTAAAACGTAACGCATTTCAATTAGGTGATTATCTCAATAGACAGTTTGCGTATAAAATAATTGCCTATAAAAATAAAGATTGGTCTAAAGTGATACCTTTTCTAAATGATAAACTAGAAAATAACCTAGACAATGATTTATATTATAGGGAGTTAGCATTTATGGCTAATACCATTTTAAATGATGATAGTCTTGCAGTAGCATATATAGCAAAAGCTTATAAGATAGATTCTTTAAATTTTCGCAATGTTGTATCGTATTTTAATATGTTAGTTGAAGATAAAAGGTATGACGAAGCTAATAAATTAATGACATCTGAAAATTACAAATCGGCACTTAATAAAAAGTTCAAATTAAAAAAATTATGGTACTATCATTATCTAAAAGGTGATTCTAATAAAGCTCTGGAAATATCAAATGATACCTTAATCACCAATGATTATTTATTACAAGTACTTACTTATGCCCAATTAGGAGATCGTAAAAAGGTAGATAGTATTAATAAAAGAAATCCTAATGGTATAGGTAATCCGTTAATCTGGCGTACTAATAGAGCAATTCTTCATGCGGTTTTAAAAGATAGAGACTCTATGTATTATTATTTGGAAAATTCGCGATTTGATGATTATGAATTAGAAGCCAATGGCAGAAGAGAGTTTGACCCTTATAGAAATGAGGAACGTTATAAAGCGTTTTTGCGGATGAATTATTTGCCAGTTCCTGAAGAGGAATAGTGAGCTTCTCTATTTATATTTTAAAGTATATCAATTGAGCCTCCATTTTTACTAAAATCTACACTTTTTATCATAATCCCCATACGACATTGACATTCAAAATAAAGCCATGCGTGAATTTTTCAATAAAATGATTGAATTTTTCAAGCATTTGAGTTTTTTCTACAAGACAATACCGAAGTGTTATAGTTAAGTTGAATAATATAATTCAAGCCAATTAAAACTTCAGATTATGAAAAATAATTACTTAATATTAATGTTGAGTCTACTCCATGGAGTCATTTGTGCTCAAGGTACAGATACCGAAGCAAAGCACTTTAACTGGATTACGTTCGAAAATGAGTCAGCGGAGCGTTTAATTTTCGAGGACAAATCCAAACTGGGCTTGGGTGAGAGGGATGCGCTGGAGTTACAGTCTCAAGAAGTTGACAACCTCATGATCGAACACACCCGTTATACACAAACCAACAATGCCGTGGCTGTTGACGGCAGTCAATACATGATGCACAGCTCAAGTGACAAACTCTGGGGCAATGGTCGACTAGTATATGGTATTACAGCAAGTGAAATTCCTTCAATTTCTGAAGAGGAAGCCTTGCAGAATGCTATGGTCTTTTTAGGAGCACCCAAATACTATTGGGAGGATGAATCACAAGAGGATTTTATTAAATGGCTCAAAGATGATCCTGAAGCGACTTTTTTTCCAACGGGTGCGCTCGTATTTGCTGATGAGGCGTTCAGTCAAGACGGAGAAAATTACCAACTCTATTGGAAGTTTGATATCTATGCCCATGGCGAAAAACTAAGGGAATATGTTTATGTGAATGCGATGGATGGTAGTATTGGCCATTCGAGTGATGCTATTTGCTATAGTTCGGCAGAAGGCACTGCAAATACTTACTACTATGGCGAACAAACCATTATTACGGATTTTATTGGGCCAAACGAATATCGATTGTTAGATGAAACCAGAGGTGGCGGTATATGCACATTAAATTTGAATTTAACCCCACCAAGCTATGAAGCGGGAACCCAAATTGAAGATGCTGACAATAATTGGAATTCACCAGACAAGGCTGGCCCTACAGCTCATTGGTGCACCGAGATGACATATGATTTCTATCTGGATAGATACAATCGAAATTCGTTCGATGATAATGGGGCGAAAATGCTTACGTATGTGCATTTTGGGATTGAACATCCTGTAACGAATGAGCCTACATGCATTCCTGGAGGATTTTTTAGTGGACTCTATATAGCCATTGGTGATGGTCCGGGATGCGGCAACCCAGGATATTATCTGGAGCATGTAGGTCACGAATATACCCACGGAGTAACTGCCACTACATCGGCATTACAAGGCGGTGCGCGGGCTGGTGAACTTAACGAGTCGTTCAGTAATATCATGGGCACAGCAATAGAATTTTACGCAGATCCTGATTTTGCAACTTGGGAATTCAAGGCAACGGTACCCTATGATATGTCCAATCCGAACGGGTCCCCTCCTCCCTTTCAAAAGCCAGACACTTATTTAGGGACCTATTGGGTGGAGGTTAATGATCCTGGTTATGATGTTCACATTAATGGCGCAGTACAGGACTATTGGTACTATTTGCTTTCTGAAGGTGATAGTGGGACTAATGATAATGGGGATGTCTATGATGTAGTGTCTATAGGGATAGACAAAGCTACTGACATCGTATATCGGAATTTAACACTTTACATGACAGGCACCAGTAATTTTATAGACGCCCGCCAGGGCTCTATACAAGCTGCTATAGATCTTTATGGAGAATGCTCCAATGAGGTGGTACAAGTCATTAATGCATGGTATGCGGTTGGATTGGGGTCCGAAACATATAGCAATGATTTATCCCTAGAGCAGATTGTTTCTCCTGTCAATGATTGCGGACTTACAAATAACGAGATCGTTGAAGTGGAATTTAAATACCATGCAACGGGCTGCAATGGTGTTATAGACGTGGGGACTGAAGTGGAATTCACCTACCAAATTGATAGTGAACCGTCCATTTCAGAAACATGGATTGTTGATGAAGCCTTGGTGGAAGGTGAAACGTATCTCTACAGTTTTGCTGAACCAATCAACTTACCAGCAGTGGGTGAAACCATCAATCTCTCAGCGTGGATGGATTATGCGGCCGACGGCAATTCATTTAATGATCAGTTGCTCGATATAGAAATTGGATTGAAGCAAGCACTCACTGAGAGTGAAATCACTTTTGAGGATGGCTCTGATCCAGAGACCTTTTATTACGTTCGAAGGGGGGGCAATGCCCTTGCTGAGATCACAACGACTGCTGCTAATACAGGTTCCAAAGGGTTTTCCATGTCATCGGGAGTATCAAGCCCAGGAGCAATCCCAACAGATGCAACTTTGAATTTCGAATCTCAAAAAGATCGGATCTCAGAAATTTGCTTTTGTGTGGATGCACAAGAATGGGACTATGTAACCGTGAATTTTGATTTGAAGCAAACCCACTCCATGTTATCCAATCACTTTTGGGGAGAGAATTCTACCGAATTAACCTCTGGTATGCGAATGCTGGTTAATGGAGCACAGTTTGGAGAAAACTTTCATCCAGAAACCTACGTCGACGACTCCTTTCTTACACATCTTATTTCTCTAGATCAATTGAATTTGGCAGGCAGTACTTTTGAATTCTGTTTCCAGAGCAGGAACTATGTAAATGATGTGGGTGACAATTCTCCATTCTTTCCATACGACAGCGATGGCGACAATACCTATTTGGATAATATCTTATTCACCAACATAGAGACCCTTGGATTGAACGAAATCGAGACTTGGCAATTTAAGATGTATCCAAACCCCGCTAAACATCAGTTTACTATTGCATTAAACTCCGGTATAGAATTAGAAGGCATTAATATCTACGACATTCTAGGTCGATATGTTACTTCTACTACTCAAAAAATTGTTGACACTTCTAGCTTTTCTTCTGGCATATATTTTGTTGAAGTGATCACCAATAAAGGTAAATCGACTAAAAAGTTAGTCATAGAATAGTACATAATACGAAGGCTTAATATTAATTAAAATTTAAATAAATTAAACATTATGAGACTATTTATACTCTTTTTACTAACTCCCTTTTTTTTATTTAGCCAAACACAAATAGGAACCGATATCGATGGATTAATTGCCGGAGATAACGCTGGATATGCTGTTTCAATATCCTCAGATGGTTCAACCGTAGCTATTGGATCACCCGGTCATGATGGTAATGAAACAGGACAAATTCGAGTTTTTGAAAATAGTAGCGATAATTGGATTCAGATAGGAGAAGCTATTAATGGAGATGTCGCTGGTGATCATTTTGGAAGTAGCGTAAGTTTATCTAGTGATGGTTCTATGATTGTTATTGGGAGTCCAGATGCTGATTTAAAGGGCTATGTACGCATCTTTGAAAATATTGGTGGTATCTGGACTCAAATAGGAGATAATATAATTGGTCAAGCAGAATATATTGATGGTGATGGTTGGCAAGCTAATTTTAGTTTTGGTAGATCTGTTAGTATTTCTGATGATGGTAATATTATCGCTATTGCAGAAGATAAAGGATCTTTTTGGGAAGCTGGTTATGGCAATGATGGGTATATACATATATATATGAATATTTCAGGCAGCTGGACCTTAATAGGTGAACCAATTTACACGGGAATATCTTATTTAAATGATATTACACTGTCTAGTCATGGCGCTGTAGTTGCTATTTCAGGTGGTGGTGATTGTCCATGGCCGTGTTGGTTTGGTCCAACTGGCTATGTGAAAGTTTATAATAACATATCTGGTGTTTGGACTCAAATAGGTAGTACTTTTTCTGGCACATTTAACTCGAATGATTATTATTTTATGAATTATATAAGTGGTGTTAGTATAACAAATGATGGTTCTAAAATAGCAGTTGGAGGTACAAATACTAGAGTATATGAAAACATAGAAAACGAATGGGTACAACTAGGTGAAGATATTGAAACAGGAAGTTTTAGTTATACGCCTAAAATTAGTCTTTCAGACAATGCAAATATATTGGCCATTGGAGGCTCGGTTACACGTCTTTATGAAAATAGTTCTGGTAGCTGGACGCAGTTAGGTATCGATATTATTGGAGAAGCTTCAGATGATGCATTTGGAAGTAGTATTGAGCTATCAGGTGATGGCACAACGTTGGTTATTGGCGCACCCGATAATGATGGTAACGGTATAGATGCTGGCCACGCACGTGTTTATGATTTAAACGCATTATTGTCTACAAATGAATTTATATCATCAGAGTTTAGTCTATATCCTAATCCAGCTCAAGATCAGTTCACTATTGAATTAAACAGTAGTTTAGAATTACAAAGAGTAAACATATATTCTAATCTTGGTCAATTTATTCAATCCTTTCATGGGCAAATAATTGAAGTCTCCAACTTTGCCTCAGGCTTTTATTATGTTGAGGTCATAACTAATAAAGGTAAGGCCACTAAAAAGCTAATTTTAAAATAGAACTTACAAAAATCAGCCATCGTTAATTATGGAATTAACTAATTGACAGAGATCAAAAAACTGGCAACAACAACGCGTATAATTAATTGCTAAGTTCTCGCCTACTCGGAATCCCGATGCCCGGGATTTCTTTGGTTCGTTTTCTTTTATTAATTTAGAGCTAGTCAATGCAGCAAACCATTCACAAACCCATTAGCAATAATTTAAAAATCTACTCACATAATTAAAATGGAAAAACATAAAGTAGTAACTGCAGTCCATTTATTCTTGATTGACAAATTTGATAACATATTAATGTCAAGGAGGTTTAATACAGGTTATGAAGATGGAAAATATAGCCTAATTGCTGGACATATAGAAAAAAATGAAACGGCCAAACAAGCCATGCAAAGAGAGGCAAAAGAAGAAAGCGGAATAGATATTAATTTAGCCGATTTGCATTTCTCACATATTATGTATAGAAAAAGGGAAAATGAAAATGTCGAAGATAGAATTGATTTTTTCTTTACCACATCCAAATGGCATGGATTAATTGAAATCATGGAGAAAGACAAATGTGATGATATGAAATGGTTTAACATTAGAGAGTTACCTGAAAACACAGTGCCATACATAAGAAAATCTATAGATGAATTTATAAATCATTCAACTTTTTCAGAATATGGATGGTAATAATTTAAAGACAAAAAAAGGATTGCCAATAACATGTATAATTAATTGCTACAGTTGGTTAAGACCAGAATGTTCTCCTACAAATTACTATCTTTAGTTTATTGGAAAATTAGTCAAGACAACCTTGCTCCTTTACCAACCACTTCTGTCTACCTATCGGTTGATTCGGCAGAGCCAACCTGTTAGACGCTACTAAAAATCTACAAATACGTTGGCCTTCATTATGACCAACCAATGATAAAATCATTTAGAAAAATAGGTCAATATATGATAAAGAAAAACAATGAATCCAAATATGCACATAATTACCAGCAGGTTTTAAAAAGTATTTAATTTATGCTTTCAAGGATCTATTTTTTATTTCAATTTTATAAAGGAATTAAAATAATTTGAAGCTATCAAAGCCGAATGTTCCTTATTGAAAAGCACTTTTGGAAGTTCATTAAAATCAATAATGTTTGGGTTCTTGAACAGTTCAGTGATTTCTATATCAAATTGGATTTCATTTTTAGATGTTATATCGAACACTAGATCCTTCTTATTTTCACTAAAACCAATATGAAACACTATCGGTATTTCATTTTCAGAGCTTTCCGGATAATATAACCCCTCAAACAAAAGAAATTTATATCCTGAAGTCCAGTTCCAAGCCATCTGATTAGTAGGATCCAAATCGCCAGGGTTTTTTATTGAAAGATTTGCTTCCTCATCAACTCCTATACTGATTCCTATTTTGTCATAAGATTCCAAAGAAATATTATTGAGGACAAAGGAATAGTTGTTGCTTGTATGAAACTTTAGTAAGTGGTAACTTTCTTTTTCAAAATAATCTTTCTCTGGATTTGTAGTGCTAATCAATTGCAAATTTGATACGTATAATTTAAAATCATAGAGAGCAAACGTGCCATCTCCGTTAGGGGACGCATATTTTTTTCCATATTCTAATTCCTCTCCATTGACATATGTATTAAAATTAACCGTTAAGGTTTTCTCGGAGGTGCAGGAGCACAGGAGCATCAGAATAATGACGCAATCAATATATTTAATTGGAAAAGGGATTTGCATATTTTTTATTATTGATAAAAGTTGAATCTGTAAGCGTTTTCAAAAAAGCAATTATATCGTCTTTGTCCTCTTTTGTAAGTTTTAATGCAATTGGGTCGACGGAGTCCCTCAGTTCATTACTCGCTTCCCGAATAAGTATATCTAGCGTAGAACTCATACGAATATGATCATTATAATGGTCAAGTACTTCCTCTAAGTTGTTGAACCTGCCATCATGCATATATGGTGCCGTAAGAGCAATATTTCGTAAACTTGGAATTTTGAATTTTCCTTTGTCCAAAGGGTTTTTTGTAACTACAAATAGACCGCTTTCCAGATGTTCATCATCCTCAAGTCCATTATTAGCAAAACCATCCAGTCCTTCATTAAAACCGTCTGTTAAAAAATTTCTATGGCAGTCACCACAGTTACTACCACGTAAACCAATGGAAGGGTCAGGATGTGTAAAAAATAATTGCAAACCCCGCTGTTCGTGTTTTGATAATTGTAATTCCCCTTTGAGAAATTTGTCATAACGAGAATCCTGCGAAATCAGTGTACGTTGAAATTGGGCGAGTGCCTTGGCAATATGATCCTTTCTAATTTTATCTGTATTAAACGCCAATTTGAATTTTGCTTTATATACAGGGTCGTCGTTTAGTTTTAGCAATAATTCACTTGTTTCCAAATCCATTTCTTTCGGATTTTCAATAGGTTGCAATGCTTGATCCTCGAGGTTTGCAGCTCTTCCATCCCAAAATTTGTGTGGGCTTGACCATAGCATATTTACTAGCGACATAGTATTTCTATCCGTTTTTTGCCCTCTTATGCCTATCCCTACAATTTTGCCATCTGTAAAGGCTTTAGATTGTTGATGACATGTCGCGCAAGAAATGCTATTATCTTTTGAAAGTTTTGTTTCATAAAAAAGCATACGCCCAAGCTCAACCCCTTCATTTGTTAAAGGGTTATCAGATGGTAACTCAAATAAACTAAAATAAAACGGAGCATTAAAATCACTTAGTGGTGTAGTATTGACATATTCATCCGAGTTTTTACAACTAAGTATCAACAGAAGAGATCCACATAAAAGACTCCTTGGTTTCATAAAAGCAAATATAAATTTCAATGAATAGACTCAAATGATTTAGAGGCAATCTTGATTTTATTTTCTAAAAGGTTTTTTATTAATGGTGGTGGGCATATGCATTTTCATTAAAACCCCCTATATATTCAATTCCAACACCAAATTTTTCATAGATATTTACAGATTTTAAAACTTTACCAGTATCCCGATTATAAGCTGTCACTTCGTGCATACCTAGTTCTAAGGGAAGCGCAAATTTAATATTAAATGGCTGTTGCCCCAAATTCAATAGGTTTTGTTGAATTAACAAAACAGGTACTTTTTCTCCTGTTATAGGGTCATTAGCATCAAAAAAGGCCAAATGATGTGCACAAGATTTTGTAATATATTCAACCCCTGCGTCTACAAGCTGGCCTGAATTTGCATAGGTAATCAAGTCGAAAGTTTTTACTTTCTCTGCATAGGTTACATATATCTTCGAACTGTCTGAATAGATTTCTAAAGGAAAATATTCCTTTTCATCTTTTGGCGAATAAACTATTTTAAAATCATCAAATAATTGAATTGATTCATTCCAATTGGCAGAAACCAAATTACCGCTAACCATTTCTACTACCAAGGCTTTTTCATTACCATCAAATGCTTCATTAAAACTCTTTCTAAATATAGCACATTCAACAGGGGAAACGGGAAATCCTGCTTCAGTGGTACCTAAATCATAATTCTTGATAACTTTACCTGTAGAAAAATTAATCAAAGACACTTCATAACCCAATGAATCGACACTAGGAGTACCGTAAAGGACAACATCTTCGTGAACTGCTGAAGCAACCAGACCAATGGGTTTATCATCAAATAATGAAATTCCGTGAGAATATCTTAATTGTTTCGCATCCGTTATCGTTTTCAGTAGTTTATCTGTATTCGCATCATAAATACAAATGCCTCCGAGAATCTCATTTCCATAGCCATCCAATGATGTAATTGCATATCTATCCTGTCCATTTTCTTTAAACCAGACAATATCTTCACCAACGCGCATATCATTGTCATCGATAGCCTGGCGGATACTCTGAATTTTCGGAAAACCATTGGATTCAATAACCACATTTACTCTAGCGGCCAAATCGTCTGTTTGAGTAACATATAAACCACCATTAACTGGGCTAATATACCCATGATGACCTAATGGTCCAGTGATAGTTTGAATGGTATCACCGAATTTATCCGAATAAGGATTAAAATCCATTATGGCATAACCATGAGCCTTGTCTGTAGTAGAAACTCCTTCATTTACATTCCTCAATAAGGCAAACATAATACCGTCAATATTAGCCTGTGGTTCTACAGTTTTTTTTTCATTTTTACAAGTCATCATTGAAATACCGGATAGTATTACAATAAAGAATAAACTAAAATAATTTTTCGCAAATTTCATTTTTTTAATAGTTTAATTTATAGGTTTAATTTATTCCTTACGAATCAGGATTTTTTGAGATCAAGGATTAACTTTAAAACACAAATAAAAGGATAACTAATCTATTTGAAATGGGCCTAAAAGAAATATAAATTATTTCTATTTACCTCATTATGATTATTCTAAAGGTAATAAAAATAAAAGACTATAAAATTGACTTGTGCTTTTTTTGGAAAATAACGAAAGGCCAACAACGTGTATAATTAATTACTAGAGAGTGTTTAAAGAGTATCACGGAAATTAGGTGTAATTCCTTCACGCAATATCTTTTTGTTATCTTAGTGCTAACGTAACTAACCATGTACAAGACCGTTAGCCACGATTAAGAAAATCATCCAACTATCATAATACATTTAAGAATATGAAATTAGCACTTATTACAGGGACAAGTAAAGGCATTGGTCTAGAAACAGCATTAAAATTTGGTCGTGCAGGCTACAAAGTGTTTGCGACAATGCGCAATCCCGAAAAGGCTTCCGCTTTTAAGCAAAAAATAGAAACCGAATCTTTAGACGTCACTATTTCTAAAATGGATGTCGATTCAGATGCTTCAGTAAAGCAATGTATGGATGACATCATTCAAAAACATGGTTCCGTAGATGTTCTTGTCAACAATGCTGGGATTGAACGCCATGGATCTATTGAAGAAATGCCTATGGACGATTTTCAAGCAATCATGAACACCAATTATTTGGGAGTACTACGTTGTACCAAAGCATTGTTATCTCAAATGCGAAAAAACAAAAGAGGTTGTATTATAAATGTGGCCTCTGTTGCTGGTCATATTTCCAATAGTCCTCTGGGTGGTTATGCTGCTAGCAAGCATGCTCTCGAAGCCATCAGTGAAGCATTGGCGCAGGAAGTTAAACCATTTAATGTCAAGGTTGCCATTATAGAACCAGGTATAATTAATACCCAAATGGCAAAGGATATTGCTGTAGATGGTAAGTCAATTTACCCGCAATCAAAACGCTTTTCTGGTCTTTTTACGGCATCGTTGAAAACACCAACGTCACCAACACTTGTGGCAGATAAGATTTTGGAAGTTGCCGAAAACAAGAATTGGAAATTAAGACATCCTGTTGGGCCAGATGCAGAACCATTCATTGCCTGGCGAGCATCTATGAGCGATGAACAATGGGTAGATTGGAACGCAGCGAATGATGAAGATTGGTACAAGTCGGTTGAACAGGATTTTGGTTTGAATGCCAGATAATTAATTGCTGGATAGCGATTAAAGAGTATCACGTGAATTCGGCAGAATTCCTTTTCAAAATCAAACTTGGAAAAAATTAAACTAAAACAATGCCTAACAACATTCGATAATCCGAACTCAAATGAACCCAAAAAAATTTAAATCCATTTTTATCTTAATTATCTTGCTCATTACCTCATTCGGTTATTCGCAAGAAACGTATAAGGATATTTTAGAAACAGCATATATTCCTATTGATAAAGACGTCTATGACATTATTGTCGCTAAGGATAAAGAATATTTTGATGCCTATAACACCTGTGATATGAAAACACAAGCATCCTTATATACCGAAAATCTTGAATTCTTTCATGACAAAGGAGGCTTATCCACTTCAAAACAAGATGTCTTAACCGCAATTGAAGAAAATATTTGTGGAAAAGTTACTAGAACTTTAATTGAAGGAAGCATTGAAGTTTATCCCATAAAAGATTATGGTGCTATCGAAATCGGTTATCACAAATTTTATAACAATCAAGAACCTAATGCTAAATCAAAAGCGAGTAAATTCATTATGGTTTGGAAAAAGGAAGATGAAAAA
The DNA here is from genome assembly GCF_036960315.1 of Psychroserpens sp. Lineage (NCBI taxonomy): Bacteria > Pseudomonadati > Bacteroidota > Flavobacteriia > Flavobacteriales > Flavobacteriaceae > Psychroserpens > Psychroserpens sp. Next base: position 28,878 of record NZ_JBALVR010000008.1, read on the forward strand.
TGGTTTATTTCAAAAGTAATAAGCCTTCATTAAGACCAACCGCTAACAACTAATTCAATCCTAAAAAGACTATGACAATACGCAATCTAAGAAGGGGATTTTTGGTATCAAAATCTACGATAACCCTTTTAATATTTTTTATGAGCAGCGCTACTGTTTTCGCGCAAAATGAAGTCACTACAGAACAGGCCTTTCTAAGTCTATTCTTCAGACTCTTGATCGTTATCATAGCTGCCATTATTGCACTTATTGCACGACGTATTCTGTTAGGGCGACTGAATAAACTAATGCTGTCGGAGTCTAAAAAAATGGTAAACGTTTCCGTCGAGGAAACACCAATAAGGGAGGTACAAGCTCATCAAACACTAAATGTGATTGAAGTACATATGGATTCAGAGCTACCAAAAGCAGAATCCAATCGTGACCAATTGGTAGCACAGGCCAAGAAAAGTATTAACCAGCTGTTCCTCACGCACCTCATTATCGGTGTAGTGTATGCGATTGGTTTTTTCTTCATCTTGGACGGAAACTTCCGTATAATCGAAATTGAGTACGATGCAATAGTAACCAAAACGATCGATATCGACACCGCTGTCACACTGATCAAACCTCTCCAGAGCTACAGGTTTTTTGTCGTCTTATTCCTTATATGGAATATTGTGCAATTTTTGGGTAACAGACACCAGTTCAGTACCTATGGAAAGGGAACACTCGGTTTTCTTAAACCTATATTGACATTCATTTTTACACCTTTCCAGAGTTTTTGGGTTCAAGTAATAGCGGTTTTGGTCCTACTCCACACACTATTTTATGCAGTAATTGGGATGGAAGTGTTTCTTTTAGTCGCTGTCGTTATACACCTGTTCCTGTGGTACCGACTTAAGACCAGTGGCCGCAAGCTTATTAATACGAAATTACTGATTCTACGTGTATTCCTAATTGGAAAGACCTCGACCTTTACTTTCAAGAGTCTGGCTAGATTCTGGAGGCACTTCGGGACCTATTTCACTGTGGCCGATCCTTCCTTTTACAAAGTGACTTGGAAACGACGTTTCAATTATATGTTTCCATTCTATATTCTCGTAGTATTCATCCTCTACACCTTAATAACCGATCCAAACAAGGACATCGAAATTTACCTTTTTGTTTTCTTTATCTTTATGTTGGTCATGGCAAACGTGCTTATGGTCAGCTACGACATGATCCGTATGAAACAGAAGTTCATGCATAGTCCTGATGCCTTGAACATGCGTTTGAAAAAGTTGTATCGACGACCTACAAAGTTTGACAATACATTCAAGGAAGAGCCGGTAATGTGCTACGATAATACCTGGAAGGAGGCAGTGGATGGATTAGTCAAAACTGCTGATGTTATCCTAATGGATCTTCGTGGCTTCTCCGAAGTAAACAAGGGATGCGCGTACGAGGTTAATATTTTGTTTGACAGAGTACCTGTTGACCGTATTGTATTCATGGGCTATAAGGATTCCATTCCCTTAATCCGCCGTATTATCGAGGAACAATGGAAAGAGCTATCGGAAACTTCACCCAATTTGAATGTCGACAATCCACATACCAGTTTGTACATTGTGACCCAGGAAAATCATAGAGACGTGCAGGCCGTCTTGAAATTATTGCTGGAGGCAACTAGCGCAATTTAGTTGGGGTTTTCTCTTTTCATAATTTGTAGTGTTCTGTAACTCTATAATGTTCAGCTAATCCTTTAATAGCATTGCTCAGTCCTCCCCTACAAATAGAAATACGAGCGAAGTGATTAAGAAGGCATTAAAGAAAAGTTAAATCGTATCTATATAATTGATATATCAATTATATTTGTATCAAATTAATAGCATATGAACCTGGCCCTTCCGTCGGAAACAATATTTCACATCATCGAAAGCACCATCAAGGAATATCGAAAATTTGCACAAAAAAACATTTCAGAAAAAATAAATGACATCACTATCGATCAAGGTTTGGTACTCCTCTTTCTGAATAACCATCCAGAACTAACTCAGAAAGAAATTGCCGAACTGGTATTTAAAGACAATGCATCGATGACCCGAATGATCAATACCATGGTTCAGAAGAAACATCTGAAACGCTCTATGAATCCTATAGATAGAAGACGTTACAAAATTGAAATCACAAACAAAGGAAAGGAAGTATTGGAAACCCTTCCTTCCATCATTAATTATAATAGAAATTCATCATTAAAAGGAATCACAAAAAACGAACTAAATCAATTGGAAGTCATTTTGGGTAAAATCAGAACCAATTGTACAAAAACATGATATTATGAAAGCAATTAACAACCTTACCGTATTCACAGTCGCCTTTTTGATGCTACTCACCGCTCAAATGAACGCTCAAAAAAGTGTTACGCTATTAACACCTAAAGAACAGCAAACTGTTGTTGATTCCATAGGCAGCAAACTAAACGCAAACTACGTTTTCCCTGACATTGCCACGAAGATGGTATCAAGTATCGAGTCGAAACTTGGGAATGGCGTTTATAAATCCATTCTGGATCCTCAAGAATTTGCTACAACTTTAACCGCAGATCTCCGGGCGATTAGTAACGATAAACACTTAAGGGTTTCCTTTGCTCCTGACCGAATAGCAGAGCAACAACAGACCGTTACTGCTGAGGATAGCCTCGCTTTTTTGAATCGCTACGTCAGTAGCATGAAGCGAAATAACTTCGGTTTTAAGGAAGTTAAAATTATGGCCGGTAATATTGGTTATCTGGATCTTCGAAGTTTTTCCAATGTGGAATACGCCGGAGAAACGGCCGTGTCCGCCATGAACTTTTTGAGTAATACCGATGCGATTATTATTGATCTTCGGAATAACGGCGGTGGAAGTCCGGCAATGATCCAACTCATAACCAGTTACCTCTTTGGAAGCGAACCGGTTCATTTAAACAACTTCTATTGGCGCCCATCAGATTCAAATTCTCAAACCTGGACCTTACCGCATGTGAGCGGTACGCGCAGTCCGGATACTCCGGTTTATGTATTAACTAGTGGTGGGACTTTTTCCGCAGCGGAAGAGTTCAGCTATAATTTAAAGAATCTGGAACGTGCTACTCTAGTTGGTGAAACTACAGGCGGTGGAGCACATCCGGGTGGTTCCGTTGTGGCCACAGATCGATTCATGGTTTGGGTTCCTACAGGCAGAGCCATTAACCCAATAACCAATACCAATTGGGAAGGCACTGGTGTTAGCCCACATATTAAGGTTCCCGCTAAGGATGCACTCGATATAGCTTATATGAAAGCCCTAGAATTACTTATGGAAAATAACACCGACGAAAATCTACAAGCTTTCTACGAATGGCCACTAGCTGAACTAAGTATAAAGACCAACCCGGTGACCTTAGATACTAAAGCTTTAAAATCCTTTGCCGGAAATTATGGCCCACGAATGGTGACCTTGGAAAATGGCACATTATTCTATCAGCGAGGCAGTGGAACAAAATATGAATTGTTTCCGTATAGTGATCATGAATTTATGCTGAAGGGTCTCGATAGCTTTAGAATACGTTTTTTAACCGAAGGGAATAAAATAACTGCTTTGCAAGGGTTGTATGACAACGGCGGTACCGATAAAAATGCAAGAGGAAAAGAATAGATTCTCTTTGTTTAGTTTTTTAATACTACGAAAAAGGAATTACCATGCCGGGATTCCTTTTTTTTGTACCTGAAAAATGTAGATAGCACCAAGCTAATCTCATTTATGTCACTCTGGAATTACTTAAGTTGGCGCAAAATTCTGGTGTTCGTGATAGAGTTATGTTCGGTTCTGATCAAATGGTTTGGTCAGACGGTATTTCAAAATCAATTGAATTCCTAAATTCCCTTGACTTTTTAAGTGAAAAAGAGAAAAGAATGATTCTATATGAAAATGCCAAAACGCTCTTTAAGATTTTTAAATAACTACACACCACAATCATTTATAGTCAAGTGACTGGTCCTCAATTACTCTGAAAACCCCAAAGATATTCCTCTAGTTCATATTCTTTTATTAATTTAGAGCTAACTTATGAAACACATGAGCAAAGACAACTCGTAAAATGAGTTGATTTTTGTTCATTATTTTGGAACAAAATAGTACTAAACAAATACAAGCTTGAGGAAATAATCAGCTTAGTAAACCTATGCAAAACATGTTGTATGCTATTTAAAACATTAAAAATGAAGTCTTTTAGAAACATTAAGTATACTTCATTTATTCAAATGATTCTCTTTTTTACTATTTTTCTATCAGCATGTAAGGAGAATAATGAAAAAACAGAATTAATTATTGAATCCAATAAATCTATTTATGAATCTGATCCTAAGAATGCCCAAATTATAACCACTGACATTGATTTATTCTGGAATGCTTATGACCAACTATTGAAAGACACGCTAAATAATTCGTTTCAAAAGGAATATTTAAACAAAGGAAGTATTGGGTTGCAGGACATAATTAATACTAATCGTATTGAAAGCGCAGAAGCCTTAAAACAACTAGTTCTCTCCGAGCAAGATTACTATAACAATATTAGGGCATCAACTTATAAAAGTAAATATTATGAAAAACAAATAAGAGCCACACACTACGCCTTAAAATACTTGTACCCTGAGGCTGTATTTCCTCCAGTATATTTAGTAATTGGAAGAACAACAGGAATTGGTATGGATACCAAAAATGGGCTCGTAATAACTGTGGAAACTCTGTCTGAAAATAATTACGTAACCAATTATGGTCGCCCAACTTTTGACTTAAATCTTCTACCTTTTGTTGTAGCTCATGAAATTATTCATTTTCTCCAAAAAGATAACATAACTGATGAAACACTTTTAAAGCATTGTATTCGAGAAGGGAGTGCTGATTTTATCTCGGAGATGACTTCTGGTGAAAAAGTAAAGTTGTGTAATGGTCCAAATGTATATAGCTATGGAAATCTGCATGAAGAAGAATTATGGAATGAATTTAAAAAAAATATGTATACAACTGTACTTTCTCCTTGGTTATACAGCCAAGTGCCTGATAGCCGACCTCAAAACTTGGGTTACTGGATGGGTTACAAAATAGTTCAGGCCTATTATACCAATGCTTCAGATAAGAGAAAAGCAATAGAGGAAATTCTTAATATCACTGATTATAGTGCATTTTTTGAACTTTCCAAATATGGAAATAAATTTGAATAAAAACAACATACACCAAAAGCTGTATGCCATTAAAAAAAAGTCAAATGCAAAAAACAACCCTATTAATTCTATTTACGTTTTCAAGTCTTTGCCTAAACGCCCAAACAGATCTAGATTCGTTACACGGTATTTGGAAAGATAAAACGAAGTCGGATTCAATCAGAATTAGAGCTTTCAATGATTATATAAGTGAAGGCTATATTTATTCTAAACCAGATACTGCATTAGTACTCGCGGATAGTTTATTTAAGTTTACTAAAAAAAAGAAAAATATAAAAGGGAACGCCATGGCTTTAAATTTAATTGGTTATGCCTACTACATGAAAGGGGAATATGTCGAAGCACTTGAAAATTACAATAAAAGTCTTGCAACCAGAAAAGAAATTAATGACAAGAAGGGAATTGCTCAAAGCCTAAATAATATGGGAATAATTTACCGACGTCAAGGAGATTACATCAGAACATTAGATAGTTATCAAGAAAGTCTAAAAATCTATAAAGTATTAGATGATAAACTTGGAGCAGCTAAATTGCTTAATAATATTGGTAATGTTTATGGAGATCAAGGTGACCCACAATCATTGGAGTATTACAAAAGAAGTTTAAAGATGTATGAAGAAATTGAAAGTAAAGACGGAATAGTAAATCCTTTAAACAACTTGGGAATAAGTTATGCTGAACTCCAAGATTATCCCAAAGCTCATGAATATTACCAAAAAGTACTCAGAATAAGTGAGGATATAGGTGATAATAGGGGTGTTGCAATGACCATTAACAATTTAGGATCTCTTTATGAAAGGCAGAAGGATTACAACAATGCACTAATTCATTATGAAAAATGCTTGAAAATTGTCCAAGAAATTGGTCACAAAAATGGCATAATTAATTCTTTAAATAACATTGGGCGTGTAAAATCAGCTTTATCTGAATATGTTAGTGCCATTGAGAATTGCAAAGAAAGCTATAAAATGGCAAAAAAAATGGGCTCATTATATCTTCAAAAAGAAGCATCTGAATGCCTATATGAAGCCTATAAAAACCTTAGTTATAACGATAAAGCACTATTTTATCACGAACAGATGTTAGCGTTTGCTGATAGTCTAAAAACTGAAGAAACTGTCAAGAAATTACAACAAATGGAATTTTCCAAACAAGTTTTGGCAGACAGTCTGCTTCAAGTAGAGATAGACTTAAAGGAAAAAATGGCTTATCAAACTGAGGTGCAAAGAAAAAATAAAAGTAAAAATTTAGCCCTAGGTGCTGGTATATTTTTTCTACTACTTTCGGGTGGATTTTATAGCAGATGGCGTTATGTAAAAAAATCTAAAGCTATTATTGAAAAGGAAAAGGATCGATCTGAAAATTTATTACTTAATATTCTGCCATCTGAAATAGCTGAAGAACTCAAAGAAAAGGGAAGCGCTGATGCAAAAGATTTTGATATGGTTTCTATTCTCTTTACAGACTTTAAAGGGTTTACACAAGCTTCTGAAAAGTTGTCGGCTAAAGAACTCATTGAAGAAATCAATCATTGTTTTATAGCCTTCGATCTAATCTGTGAAACACATGGTATCGAAAAGATAAAGACTATTGGCGATTCTTTTATGGCGGCTGGTGGACTACCAGTACCTTCTGAGGATTCTATAAAAAAAACGGTTTTGGCGGCATTAGAAATGCAGTCTTTTATTTCTAATCGAATCATAGAGAAAGATGAACTAAATGAAATGTCTTTTAAGATGCGCTTGGGGATTCATACAGGACCTGTAGTAGCCGGTATCGTTGGTGTAAAGAAATTTCAATATGATATTTGGGGAGATACAGTGAACACAGCATCACGCATGGAAAGTAGTGGTGAAATTGGGAAGGTGAATATATCTGAAGGTACCTATGCATTGCTAAAAGACGATCCAGAATTCACCTTTGAGTCCAGAGGGAAAATTCAAGCCAAAGGCAAAGGCGAAATGGAGATGTACTTCGTGGAGACAAAATTGAAATAAGAATAAAGTAGCATGCAATAACGTATAACGAAAATGGCTTGCACAGGTGGTTAAAGAATGATTTCTTATACAATTTGTGTAAATTGCGATCTGATAAAAACGAACAAACGGCTCTGCCGGTGCCTCTGATTTACATACTGGATGCCAACATTTGCTAAACAAATTTTATTCGTACGAATCAAGACGTAAGTACCACTTATAGTACACAAAACCGTTTACAATCTTATAAAAAACAGCATCAAACCAACCGAATCACATATTGTTCCCAAACTAGCTACTCCTATTCGACTCCAAGAATATGGTGTAGGTATTTTTAATGCAGTTGTAACGAAATCAGCATTAAAAAAAGCACTAAAGAAACAGTATATAACGGTTAATGCTATTATTGCGACTTCGGCTACTTTTATAACTGGCGGAGAATGCATTATTTTATCCATTTTAGAAGAAGTCAGTCCGAAGAAAAAACTGATCTTTCCACTTGACGTCATATTTGAAGATGAATACTTAGCCGTGATTCATAAACCTGCTGGTATTTTGGTGAGCGGTAATAGTTTTAAAACCATTGCCAATGCTTTAGCACAAAACACAAAGCGTAGTGATCTTCCTGATGCAACAGCACCACAACCGGTTCACAGATTAGATTTTGCTACCACAGGTGTTTTATTGGTTGGAAAAACGAGCAGTAGTATTCGTGCTCTAAATAAAATATTTGAAAATAGAACAATTAAGAAAACCTACTATGCCGTCACTATTGGTGAAATGAACTCTCGAGGAACAATCACCTCAGACATTGATGGCAAGACATCAAAATCGAATTATGCGCTTTGCGATTCTGTCCCTTCCGAAAGATTCGGCAAACTCAACTTGGTGCAATTAGAACCTCAAACAGGGCGACGACATCAACTGCGTAATCATCTATTATCTATCGGGAATCCCATTTTGGGAGATAAAACCTATGGAATTGAACCTCTAATCTTAAATGGTAAAGGTTTGTATTTACATGCCTATTCTTTAAAATTCAGGCATCCATTTACACATGAAGACGTCCACATAAAAGATGAATGTCCTCAACGGTTTAAAAACATATTTAGTGAAATAAAATAGCAAAACGATGGCCTAATTAACATGCGTCACGCTCATTTGTAAAATAGAAAGAAGTGAGCAACTAATCTGAGCTTTGTTAGGTAATTTACTCGTAGAAATACTTTTCACTTGGATTCTCAGAAAGGTATTCTACTAGCTCCCACTCGAAACCCACATTGTCATAGAAATACGCCCGCTTTCTGTGCTTTTCTACTGGTGTTTCAAGACCTCTATTGTAGCCACTGTTAAGCAGTTTTTCTTCGATTTCTTGGATGTTAGATACAACAAGAGCGACATGATTTATTCCATGGTTTTTATACGTTTGAAGCCGTTTCTTTGGGTCTGCATCTAAGTGTGGCTCTTGCAAAGCAAAATAATACTCTTCATTTCCGATATGCGCCCAGCGATAACTATTTGATGGCTTTTCATCTTTTCGCACATCAAAATCAGGCGCTACGATTTTGAGAAAACGAATCGCCTCATCTATATCCGGTACTGTAATATTTACATGCTCAATTCTTGTCATTATACGTTATCTATTGCGTTTACCCAATATAAAGTATTTTATCAAAGCTTCCAAAAAATAAAACTAGTAAAAGCAACATAGGCACAACACCATGTATATTTCCTTGCTGGTTATGTCTGTACTGGTACATGAGCGCAGCGAACTGCCGAAGCAAACCATAACTGCCTTTCGAAAGGCAGGCACTAACACGTTAAACCATAAAAAAAAAGCGCAACCAATGGTTGCGCTTGTGATATATTATAAAATACTCTTTATTAAAACATATCTCTTCCTGAGAAATGAAAAGCACCTTCAATAGCTGCATTCTCATCGCTATCACTTCCGTGAACTGCATTTTCTCCAATAGATGCTGCGTATAATTTTCTAATAGTTCCTTCAGCTGCTTCAGCAGGATTAGTAGCACCAATTAAGGTTCTGAAATCTTCAACCGCATTATCTTTTTCTAAGATTGCTGCAACGATAGGTCCTCTTGTCATATACTCTACTAATTCACCGTAAAAAGGTCTTTCACTGTGAACCTCATAAAATGCCTGAGCATCTTGAGTTGTCATGTGCGTTAATTTCATTGCTACGATTCTAAAACCTGAACCTGATATTTTCTCTAAAATTGCACCAATATTCCCTTTTTCAACAGAATCTGGTTTAAGCATTGTAAATGTTCTATTTGTTGCCATTTGTATTTTTTATTTTAAGGTGCAAAAGTAATACATTTCTTTAAAAATTCAGTATAAACCAATATTAAAAAATTGTATCTTCGCTGCCTATGAATAAAGACGATATTAATAGCATCAAAGCGCTTTTAAGTTCACCGAAAGCAATAGTTATCATTCCACATAAAAACCCAGATGGAGACGCCATTGGCTCTACATTAGGCTTATACCATTATTTAAAAAAGCACAATCATAAGGCAACAATTATTGCGCCTAATGATTATCCCGTTTTTTTAAAATGGATGCCTGGAGAAGCGTCTATTCTGAAATATGACCATCAAAAGAAGGAAAGCGATGTATTGTTGAAAACTGCTGATGTGATTTTTACCTTAGACTTTAATTCTCTCGGTAGAATTGGTGGTATGGAAGATGCTGTAGCAACTTCCGAAGGCATCAAAATCATGATCGACCATCATCAGCAACCAGATGATTATGCCAAATACATGTATTCAGATGCAACCATGTCTTCCACTTGTGAAATGGTTTATAATTTCATTGAGATGCTTAACGATGTCAATAAAATTGATAGTGATATAGCATCCTGTCTCTATGTCGGAATTATGACAGATACTGGATCCTTCCGATATCAGTCGACCACAAGTGCTACACACCATATTATTGGAAACTTGATCGAGAAAGGTGCACGTAATTCAGAGATTCATAATAATTTATATGACACCAATAGTTACGAACGTTTGCAATTATTAGGTAGAGCCTTGAGCAATCTTAAAGTTGTTCCCGAATATCGTACAGCTTATATCACACTATCTCAAGAAGAACTCAATACCTTCAAATTCAAAAAAGGAGATACCGAAGGAATTGTTAACTATGCCTTATCACTTAAAGGCATTATTTTCGCTGCTATTTTTATAGAAAACCATCAAGAGAATATCATTAAGATTTCCTTACGTAGTAAAGGTGATTTTTCGGTCAATGAACTGTCTAGAGCACATTTTAGTGGTGGCGGTCATACCAATGCTGCTGGTGGTAAAAGTGATTTGAATCTGAGCGATACCATTGACAAATTTATTAGTATCTTGCCTCAATATAAACAAGACCTCAAAGCGTAATGAAACATCGCATAAAAAAATCAAATCCTACTTATATTTGGGTGAATTTTGATTTTCCATGTGACCGTTAAGAAACAATTGAAAATACACATGAAAATTATTTATAAATTAGTCATAGCACTCCTACTCTTCGCTGGCTGCAAAACGCCTGAAGCACGTCAACCAGAACGTGTTCAATCGGGCTCATTTATAAAAGAATCTGCTGAACGTAACAAAAAACTCAACGAGAGAGAACGCAAACGTATCGAGACTATTATTGCTCAAAACCCGGAGTACGATTATAAAGCATCAGAAACAGGGTTTTGGTATTACTACCATATTAAAGTTGCAAAAGACACGATTAGACCAGCATTTGGGGACATCGTTAATTTTGATTATAACATCAAAGATTTAAACGGAAATACAATTTACACACAACAAGAATTGGGTACAAGAAAGTATGCCATGGATCAAGAAGAGCTATTTACTGGCCTTCGTGAAGGTTTAAAACTATTGAAACCGACAGAATCTGTAACCTTTCTATTTCCGTCACAAAAAGCATATGGTTACTATGGTGACAATGAAAAGATTGGAACAAACATTCCGCTCATGGTCAAAGTAACTGTAAATGAGATAACACAAAACCAATAAATTTTAATTATATACCTATGCAATTGATTAGCAAAACACTTCAATTTTTAATGCTCTGTTTATTGATAACAGGAACATCGTGTAAAGAAGAATATCCTGATTTGGATGACGGACTCTATGCTGAAATCGTAACGTCAAAAGATACGATGATCGCAAAATTATTCTATGATAAAGTTCCAGTAACTGTAGCGAATTTTGTGGCTTTAGCCGAAGGCACACATCCGATGGTAGCTGACGAGTTTAAAGGAAAACGTTTTTATGACAGTTTAACGTTTCATCGTGTTATGGATAAATTCATGATTCAAGGTGGTGATCACACAGCAACTGGTGGTGGAGACGCAGGATACAAATTTACTGCAGATTTTCATCCTTCTTTAAATCATGACAGAGGCGGACTTCTATCTATGGCAAATGGTGGTGGATTTAACACCAACGGAACTCAGTTTTTTATTACTGAAGTGCCTTACCCAAGTTTAAATGCCTATGACAATGAAGGAAATCTAAAAAATTGCGAGCAACGCGGTGTGAGTTGTCATTCTATTTTTGGAGAATTAGTAAAAGGTATTGAAGTACAGGACGCTATTTCTAATGTTCCGGTTCAACCTAGAAGCAATAAACCTTTAGAAAATGTCTACATCTTAAAAGTGAATATCATTAGAAAAGGTTCTTCAGCAAAATCTTTTAATGCTGCTAAAGTATTTGAAGAAGAATTACTAAATGTCGAAGCTGAAATCAAACAAATACAAGAAGATAAAAAATCAAAGTTGGAGGAAGAGAAAAAGGAACGTGAAGATAAAATTGCTTCTGCTTCTGTTGGAACTAAGACCATGTTAGATGAGTATACATCTAAAACAACGGCTTTACCTTCTGGACTTAGAAAACATGTCATCATAGAAGGTACTGGCACAAAACCAAAAGCCGGTGATTCTGTTAAAGTATATTACGAAGGCTATTTTTTAGATGGTCGTCTTTTTGATACTGACCGTGTTGAAATCGCTAAAAAATATGGCATGTTTAACCAACAACGTATGGATGCCAATCAATATGGTCCAACGAAAATGTTGGTAAGCCCTGATGCACGAATGATTCCTGGTTTTAAAGAAGCATTAACATCACTTAATGTTGGTGATAAAACATTCTTTTACTTACCATCTCACCTAGCCTATGGTGAACGTGGAAACAGAGGAATTCCTGCAAATACTGATTTAACATTTATAGTTGAGTTATTAGAAATTGTGAAAAAGTAATTAGATTACCATATAAAAGAAAAGCCCTGACAGAATTGTCAGGGCTTTTTTATGCGTTATAGTATCCTTATTTCTTCGGAATGTTCTTTAGTATTTCAAGAACATAAGTCCAATATTTTTGCGCTGAAGAAATTTGTGCACGTTCATCAGGTGAATGCGCTCCTTTGATATTTGGTCCAAAACTAATCATATCCATTTCTGGATAATTAGTTCCTAAAATACCACATTCTAATCCAGCGTGACAAGCTGCTACATGAGGAGTTTCCCCATTATTTAAGTTTTTATATAAAGGTACCATCACTTTCAAAATATCAGAATCCATATTAGGTTTCCAACCTGGATAATCACCACCAAACTCAACCTCACAGCCTGTTAATTCAAATGTTGCGCGAAGCATATTCGCCAAATCCCATTTAGAAGTTTCCACCGAACTACGTGTTAAACATCCAATTTTAACATGTCCATCTTTTACAATCACACGAGCGATATTATTAGAAGTTTCTACCAAATTAGGAATATCAGCACTCATACGATAGACTCCGTTCAAAGCCGCATAAATAGCTCTCGTCAATCCTTCTTGAACTCCTAAATCCATGATTTGATCTGGTGTTTCAGTTTCTGAAACTTCAATCACCATATCAGGTTCCATGGTTTTATATTCGGTTTTAATATCATTTGCTAAATCATTTATTTCTAAAATAAATGCTTCCTCTTGAATGGCGTCTATAGCAACAATCGCATTACTCTCTCTAGGAACCGCATTACGAAGACTTCCGCCATCGATTTCAGAAATACGCAATCCGAAATTTTCAAAACCATCAAATAATAAACGGTTCATGATTTTATTTGCGTTTCCTAAACCCTCATGAATTTGCATTCCAGAGTGACCACCTTGCAAACCTTTAACTACAATTTTATAACCAATTTTAGATTCTGGCGTCTCCTCTTGGTCATAGGATCTAATAGCCGTTACATCAATGCCTCCAGCACAACCGACACCAATTTCATCATCTTCTTCAGTATCTAGATTTAAAAGGATCTCGCCATTAAGCAAACCCCCTTTTAAGCCCATGGCTCCTGTCATTCCAGTTTCCTCATCGATTGTAAATAATGCTTCAATTGCTGGATGAACAATATCGGTACATTCTAAAATCGCCATAATCGTTGCAACACCTAATCCGTTGTCTGCTCCAAGCGTCGTTCCGTTAGCTCTTACCCAATCACCATCTACATACATATCGATACCTTGTGTATCAAAATCGAAAACCGTATCATTATTTTTTTGATGAACCATATCCAAATGCGATTGCATCACTATGGTTTTACGATCCTCCATTCCTAACGTTGCGGGTTTTTTAATAATAACGTTTCCTACTTCATCTTCTATAGTTTCTAAACCTAAGCCAACACCAAAATCTTTCATAAATTTGATTACGCGTTCTTCTTTTTTTGAAGGTCTCGGAACTGCATTTAAGTCTGCAAATTTATTCCAAAGTTGTTTCGGTTCTAGTTGTCTTATTTCTGAGCTCATGCTGTTTTTTTTAGTTAGCAAAGGTACATTCTTTTTAGTATTTTTGAATTCCATCTTTTCATTTTTAAGATGAAAAGTCACCAATATCATTAAATCTGCCTAATATGCTACGTTACACTTATTGCACTTCTTGCAAAAAAGATTTCATAATTAAATCTCAAGCTACGACAAGACCAGATTTGCAAATGGAAAAAGGAGACGAATTTGTATTGAATTGTAAAAACTGTGGCAAAACCGAAAAGAAGCATATTAATGATGTGAAAGCTGAAATTGATAACAGACTATTAATAGCTAGTTTGGCACTAGGTGTTATTGCAACTGTTGTTTTATGGATATATTTTGGTGCCATTGGAACTGCAAGTGCTATTATTCCTTTGCTCATCTGGCAACAGCAAATGAGTTCAGTTAAAACGTTTAATTCATATATGATTAAACGAAAATAAATTTAAAATATGCTGAAATACAAAAAGCTCATCATAGCATTATCTATTATTCCGCAGATTATCTTGTTGAAAATCCTAGCGCACTATCCGCATTTTGTGGAATCAGTTTACAGTCAAGGTATTTACATCTGGATTTCAAAACTTATGCGATATGCTTTTGGTTGGTTGCCATTTTCAGTAGGAGATATTTTATATACGCTTTTAGGTTTATATGTGATTCGCTGGTTTTATATAAACCGAAAACGAATTATCAAAGACACGAAACATTGGCTTTTTGATGTTCTGTCTGCAATTTCAGTTGGTTATTTTGCATTTCATATCCTTTGGGCTTTTAATTATTATCGCTTACCACTTCATGAAACATTAAATATTGATAGCGATTATACTACGGAAGAATTGGTAGACCTCACAGAGCAAATTATTACAACCGTGAATACTATTCATTTTGGACTTACAGATAATGATACAATTAAGGTTGTTATGCCCTATTCTAAAAATGAGTTACTGAAAATGATTCCTGATGGGTATGAGGAGTTATCAAAGACGTTTCCGTATTTAGAATATCAACCTAGAAGTGTCAAACGCTCCATATATAGTTTACCATTAACCTATATGGGGTTTTCTGGATATTTAAATCCGTTTACCAATGAAGCACAAGTTGATGGTATGATTCCGTCCTATAAATTCCCAACTACAGGAAGTCATGAAGTTGCGCATCAATTGGGTTATGCTGCAGAAAACGAAGCTAATTTTATTGGTAGTATGGCTGCTATGCATCATCCCGATGCTTATTTTAATTACTCGGGAAACGCCTTTATTTTGCGTCACTGTTTAGGCGAAATTTATAAACGTGATGTTGATACTTATAAACGCTTAATTTCGAAAGTCAATAAAGGGGTTTTAAAAAATTACCGAGAAGTAAGAGATTTTTGGGATGCTTATCAAAATCCGACAGAGCCCTTATTTAAATCGACTTACAACAACTTTCTCAAATCTAACAACCAATCTGGCGGCATGGAAAGCTATAGCTATGTTGTAGCACTTATTGTTAACTTTCATAAAGAAAAGTCTGACCAGTAAACGTTAAAAGTTTAAATTTCTCCCGTTCTTAATCTGTTAATTTTTATATTTAGAAGGAATAATTAATCAACCATTTTATATGAATAAAATCAAGTTTGCAATCGCGCTATGCTTTTGCAGTTTTGCATTATTTGCACAAGACTATTTCCCCAAAAACGATGGCGTAAAATCTGAAAACACAAATTACACAGCATTTACAAATGCTAAAATTTATGTCACGCCAACATTAGTGATTGACAAAGGCACCTTACTTATCCATGATGGAAAAGTTGTGGCTTCTGGAACTTCAGTAAGTATTCCTGCAAACGCAGTTGTTATTGATGTCTCTGGGAAAAATATTTACCCTTCTTTTATTGATTTATACTCTGCTTTTGGTATAGAAAAACCAAAACGGCAAGGAGGTCGCGGTTTTTCGCAACAATTTGATGCAAATAGGGAAGGATTCTATTGGAATGACCATATTAGACCAGAACAAAACGCAATTGACCATTTTAAATTTGATTCAAAAGCGGCATCAGCTTTACGAAAAGCTGGTTTTGGTGTTGTAAACACACATTTACAAGATGGTATTATGAGAGGAACAGGTGCTTTAGTTGCACTTACAAGTGAGGGCGGAGATGCTGAACGTATTTTAGAAGACAGATCAGCTGCTTACTTATCACTTAGTAAAAGTTTAAAATCTGGACAATCGTATCCAGGATCTTTAATGGGAACTTTAGCGCTTATTAGACAAGTGAGTCTAGATGCTGATTGGTATGCAAAAGATGGGGCATCTGCTAAAGACCGTTCTCTAGAAGCTTTTAGCTCCAATAAAAATCTAATCAAAATTATTATTGCTGGAAGTAAAGCAAATGCTTTAAGAGTTGATAAGGTAGGAGATGAATTTGGTACACAATATATTATTGTAGGTGGTGGCGATGAATATGAACGCATAAAAGAAATTAAGGCAACGAACGCTACATATATTTTGCCTTTAAATTTTCCTAAAGCATATGATGTAGAAGATAGGTTTGCTGCCAGTGTTTTAGAATTATCCGCAATGCGTGAATGGAATCAAAGACCATCCAACCCAAAAGCTTTTGTAGATAATGGCATTAGGTTTGCATTTACAACCGACGGTCTAAAATCACCAGATATGCTTAAGGTTAATCTATTAAAAGCTATAGAATATGGTTTAGATAAAACCAAAGCATTAGAAGCATTAACAACAGTTCCTGCAGAAGTTTTAGGGCAAACTGGAAAAATTGGCTCATTAACTAATGGGGCATACGCTAACTTTATAATTACTTCAGGAGATGTTTTTGAAAAAAGCACAACACTTTATGAAAACTGGGTGAAAGGCGGCAAGAATGTTATTAATGACATGAACATTAAAGATATTAGTGGAGATTATTCGTTTACTCTAGCTGGAAAAAAATATGATGTTTCAATTTCTGGTTCTGGAAGCAAATCAAAAGCAAAAGTAAAAAGTGGTGGAAAGGATTTAGGATCAAAATTAACTTATAAAGATGATTGGGTAAACTTAACATTTACTAGTACTGACACTACCAAACAAGAATTTATGAGATTTACATCACGCGTAGGTCAAGGAAACAACCTAAATGGAAAACTCATTGACCCAAATGGAAATGTTGTTTATGTTAATGCTCAAAAAGCTGCAAGTGATGATTCCAAAAAAGGCGACATGAGTAAACGTAGTGGCAAAAGTAAAGATGTAAAGATGATGCCTATTACATATCCTAATGGTGCCTATGGTGTTACTGATTTACCTAAGCAAGAAACCATCTTGTTTAAAAACGCAACCGTGTGGACTAATGAAACTGAAGGTGTTCTTAAAAACACAGATGTATTAGTCAAAAATGGGAAAATCGCAAAAATCGGTACTAATTTAAGCGATAGCAATGCAAAGGTGATTGATGCAACTGGTAAACATTTAACCTCTGGAATTGTTGATGAACATACTCATATTGGAATTTCTGGAGGTGGAAATGAAGGAGGTCATAACTCTTCGGCCGAAGTGAATATCGAAGATATTATTAATCCTGAAGATATTGGTATCTATAGAAATTTAGCCGGTGGCGTTACTTCTATGCAAATTTTACATGGTTCAGCAAATCCAATTGGAGGCCGTTCAGCTATAGTAAAATTGAAATGGGGAGAAACAGCTGATAATTTGATTTATACAAATTCACCAAAATTTATAAAATTTGCATTAGGTGAAAATGTAAAACAATCAAGATCTCAAAATGGAACACGTTTCCCACGTACAAGAATGGGAGTTGAACAACTATTTGTGGATTACTTTACAAGAGCTAAAGAATATGAAGTCAAAAAGAATAGCGGACAACCTTATAGAAAAGATATTGAAATGGAAGTGCTTGTTGAAATCTTAAATGGAGAACGATTCATTACTTGCCATTCATATGTACAAACAGAGATTAACATGATGATGAAAGTAGCAGAGAAATTCAATTTTAAAATGAACACATTTACGCATATCCTAGAAGGTTATAAAGTAGCAGATAAAATGAAAGCACATGGTGTTGGCGCATCAACTTTTAGCGACTGGTGGTCTTATAAATTCGAAGTGAATGACGCCATCCCATATGGAGCAGCTATCATGCATAAGGTGGGTATTACAACTGCAATTAATAGTGATGATGCTGAGATGTCAAGACGATTAAATCAAGAAGCTGCTAAAACAGTCAAATATGGAGGTGTTAGTGAAGAGGAAGCTTGGAAAATGGTAACACTAAATCCTGCAAAGTTATTGCATATAGATAATCGAGTTGGTAGTATTAAAGTTGGTAAAGATGCTGACGTCGTATTGTGGAGTGATCATCCATTATCGGTTTATGCTAAAGCAGAAAAAACGATGATTGAAGGTGCAACTTATTTTGATATTGAAAAGGATAAACAAATGCGCTCTCAAATCAGAAAAGAACGTAATGATCTAATGTTAATGATGCTGCAAGATAAAAATAAAGGACTAAAAACACAGCCTATAAAAGCGAAAGAGAAGGAAGAAATCAATTGTGAATCAATAAACTAAACACTAAGAAATCATGAGAAAAATAATATATATATACTCAATTTTAATGTTAGGTTGCTCACTAACCTTTGCACAACAGACGCCTGCTGATAAACAGACTGAAGCAATTACAATAACTGGAGCAACAGTTCATGTAGGTAATGGAACGGTTATAGAAGAAGCAATTGTAATTATAGAAAATGGTAAAATTCAAACCGTAGCTGATGTTCGAACTTCAAACATTAATCCAAAGGGCAAAGTTATTGATGCATCAGGAAAACATTTATATCCTGGTTTTATAGCTACAAATACTACTTTAGGGCTCGTTGAAATTAATAGTGTAAATGCAAGTAACGATCAACAGGAAATGGGAAGTATGCTTCCGCATATTAGGACCTTAATAGCATACAATGCCGAATCTAAAGTTGTTGAGTCTATGCGACCAAATGGTATTCTTACAGCACAAGTAAAACCTAATGGAGGACGTATTTCCGGAACATCATCCATCATGCAGTTAGATGCATGGAATTGGGAGGATGCAGTAATAAAAGCAGATGATGGTGTACATTTAAATTGGCCAAGAAGTTTTAGTCGTGGTCGTTGGTGGCTTGGAGAACCAAGAGGTTTAAAGCCAAATAAAAATTACTCGAAACAAATAAATGATATTGCGAATTTTGTAAAAGAAAGCAAAGCTTATTTAAGTGGAAACCGCACAACAAAGAATTTACCATATGATGCCATGGAAGGTTTATTTAATGGTAATCAAAAACTATATATTCATGTAGATGATGAAAAAGGTATTACTGATGCCGTAAACTTTGCAAAGTCTAATGGTATAAATATGGTAGTTGTTGGCGGTTATCAAGCGCATTTAGTAGCATCTATGCTAAAAAACAACAATATTCCAGTATTAATAAATCGTACACATTCAACACCTGCAAATGAAGATCAAGATTATGACTTACCATATAAAAATCCAAAATTATTAGCTGATGCTGGAGTTTTGGTTGGAATTCATGGGCACAATTCAAATTTTCAAACACGTAATTTACCATTTTATGCTGGTCAAGTTGTGGGGCAAGGAATGAACAAAGAAGATGCATTAAAACTAATCACGTCTAACATTGCTAAAATACTAGGAATTGATGACCAATTAGGCACCATAGAAGTTGGCAAAAATGCTACCCTATTTATTAGTGAAGGTGATGCTTTAGATATGAGAACTAACATTTTAACTCATGCATTTATTGATGGTCGTGCTATAAGTTTAGAAACGCATCAAACCAAATTATGGAAACGTTATTCTGAAAAATATAAGAGCCAAGATTAATTTGTCTCAAACTAATAAAAAAGACCTGTCAAAATGTAAACTTTGACAGGTCTTTTTTTATAATACTATTTCAATTTTAGTTTATAACCTCAGCACCTTTTGGTTTTGTGAATGTAGAGGCATCATTCTTACTATCGGTTATAAGAACATTAGTAAAGTCAAGATCGTTTCGTTTTGTCGTTGGCTTATTATCTTTATACTCATACCAAGTCAAACGTTTTGGAAGTTTTAATCCATTTATTTTTTGCCAATCTGTGTATTTAATAAAGTGAAACTCCTTCTCTTTTTGTTTAGAGAAATATGTCACTGTATATCCTAACCAAACCATTTCATTAGTTTTAGAATCGTAATATAATATGTATTCATCATCAGGTGATTCTCCTACTCCACTTTCATATGAAATTTTAATTCCAGGATATTTTATCCCTTCAAATAGTAATGGGTCTACATCTTGATAAACAATGCCGTCATCAGCTAAGATAAATGGCATGGCATAAAAATAGAACATTAAGTTATAATAGAATTTCGCATTCCCCTTATACGCCTCATCTTCTTTACTATTTAACCAAACATTTTCACCATCATAACCAATCGTGTGATTTGTCATTTCAATTAGAGAATAGCGATTGTGCAAATCTGTAGTTGTAGTTTCATCACCAGATGCTCTAGGCATTGTGAATTTTAGTGTTTGCATACTTCTCCAAGTATCCAATCCGCCATGAGCAGCAAAAATGCTA
Organism: Psychroserpens sp.; assembly: GCF_036960315.1. Taxonomy (NCBI): domain Bacteria; kingdom Pseudomonadati; phylum Bacteroidota; class Flavobacteriia; order Flavobacteriales; family Flavobacteriaceae; genus Psychroserpens; species Psychroserpens sp. The sequence goes on from NZ_JBALVR010000008.1 coordinate 49,494, forward strand.
GCAACATTTTCCGGATAAATACTCGTTGTGACATCCAATTCCTTTTCGGAGTAATCCACAGACACCACTGTTTCTGCAGTTTTATTGTCTTTACAAGATGCTAAAACAATTAGTGCGATTAATCCTAAACTTTTAAGATTCATATGATGGTTATATTGGTTGTTGTGCTAAGACGAAGATAGTGAGAATAGTTTACAAAAAAAGTCTCAAAAAGAATCTTAAGCTCATTTCAATCGTATACATTGGGACTATTCTATAATGAGTTTCTTGACTAAACTTCTATCCTTAGTGTGCACTTTCACGAAATACATTCCGTTTTGTAATTCAGAAACATCTAGATGCATTCGATTCCCTTCGGAAATTTGTTTTTCTAAGATTAACTTGCCTTGAATGTCAATAACTGTTGCTATTACATTTCCGAAGTTAGAAGCATTCATTTCCATTATGACCTTATCCTTTGCTGGATTTGGGAACATTTCGAATGCTATGACAACTTTCGCATTAAGGATTTAGTGTTTAAAAGTGTAAATTTGTCGACAATACTATAAATCGAATAATTCAAATAATGCACCATAAAGAGATTACAAGCACACAAAATCAATTGGTTAAACAGATTCTTGTTTTAAAAGAAAAATCTCGTGAACGACGAAAATCTGGTCTCTTTATTATTGAAGGTCAGCGTGAATTGTCTTTAGCGATCAAAGCAAATTACAGTATTGAGACACTACTATTCTATCCTGAATTATGCTCTGAAGGTGATCTCAATGCACTTAATACTTCAGAAATTGAACGCATCCAGATTTCAAAAGATGTCTTTCAAAAGTTAGCCTATCGCGATACCACTGAAGGCATTATCGCTATTGTAAAAAGTAAATCACATGCGATTGAAGGTTTAAAATTTCTGAAAGAAAACCCACTAATTCTAATAGCAGAAGCTCCTGAAAAACCTGGCAATATAGGCGCATTACTTCGTACAGCAGATGCTGCAAATGTAGATGCTGTTATTATAGCTAATCCAAAAGGAGATTTATATAATCCAAACATAATTCGCTCGAGTGTAGGTTGTATATTTACGAATCAGGTTGCAGTTGGAGAAACTTCTGAAATCATCGCGTTTTTAAAACAAAATAATGTGGCGATTTATTGTGCAGCTTTGCAAGCTTCTGTAGATTATCATACCCAAGACTTTACTAAACCAACTGCCATTGTTGTTGGCACTGAGGCAATTGGACTAAGTAATGAGTGGTTAAATCATTCCACTCAAAACGTCATAATTCCTATGCAAGGAGAAATTGATAGCATGAATGTTTCTGTTGCCGCTGGAATTCTTATTTTTGAAGCGAAAAGACAGCGTAATTTTAAATAATATATGACTTCAACTGCACTATTCTATATCATTATTTCGATTATCATCCTCAACTTTATCATTGATAAAATACTCGATGCTCTTAATGCCAAACATTATGACGACCCTATACCATCAGAATTAAATGATGTGTATGACGAAGCCGAATACAAAAAGTCTCAAGCCTATAAAAAAACCAACTATAAATTTGGAATTTGGAGTTCGTTATTCTCAATTGCATTAACGCTTGGGTTTTTGTGGTTTGACGGCTTTGAATATGTAGATAGCATTGCCCGAAACTATAGTGATAGCTCAATTATTGTGGCTTTGCTGTTCTTCGGAATCATTATGCTAGGAAGTGATCTCATCTCAACACCATTTAGTTATTATAAAACCTTCGTCATTGAAGAGAAATTCGGATTCAATAAAACCACAAAAAAGACATTCCTATTAGATAAAATAAAAGGCCTACTCATGATGGCCATTGTTGGAGGTGGCATTTTAGCGCTCATTATTTGGTTTTATGAACAAACGCAGGACTTATTTTGGCTCTATACTTGGGGAATAGTATCACTATTCACCCTATTTATGAATATGTTCTACTCCAAACTCATCGTGCCATTATTTAATAAACAAACCCCTTTAGAAGACGGAAGTTTGCGTGATAAAATTTCAGAATACGCAAAATCCGTAGGCTTTAACCTCGATAAAATATTTATTATCGATGGCTCTAAACGAAGTACAAAAGCTAATGCTTATTTCTCTGGCTTTGGTAGCGAAAAACGTGTCACCCTTTATGATACTTTGGTTAAAGAACTCGATGATGAAGAAATTGTCGCTGTACTTGCTCATGAAGTTGGTCATTATAAAAAGAAGCACATCATTTTTAATTTGGTTGCCTCCATACTATTGACTGGTTTGACTTTATACATCTTATCAATATTTATTTCAAATCCTCTGTTGTCAAATGCTTTAGGAGTTGAGATCCCAAGTTTTCATGTGGGCTTGATAGCGTTCGGACTTCTATACTCGCCTATTTCGGAAGTAACAGGTTTGGTGATGAATTACTTTTCACGAAAGTTCGAGTACCAAGCTGATGATTATGCCAAAGACACATACAAGGCAGAGCCTTTAGTCACGTCACTCAAGAAGCTATCTAAAAACAGTTTGAGTAATCTAACGCCTCATAGCTCTTATGTGTTAGCGCATTATTCGCATCCTACCTTGTTGGAACGTGTTCAAAATCTGCGTAGAGCTACATATTGATTAGTGACTGAAAAATGATTTACTTCGCTAACCTTAAATAACCTGACATACACAAACACATTATACCAAATTGCTTTGTGAGAAAAAAGAAAAGTGAGACTACTTCACATGAGTTAGGAATGCTATAGCGTTGTTGCCTAAACAATCAGCTTTTAACACATTTCCAAATTACTTAACCTGTTGGGTAAACGATAGACCATGACACCCTCGAATATGCTTTATTAGGCCATCCTTATCGAACTCAAATGACATAATGTTGGTACTAGTGTATTCGATCACTTTGAATCATACAGAAATTACGGAAGCTCAAGTTGAATAAGCCGCAAAAGGTATTAGTATTCACCATTTTTTCATGAGCTTGCCTAATGGCTATCATCACAATGTAAAAGAGAGATAGAGGTGTTAAACTGTCTCAGGATAACATCTATCGATTTCATTTTCAATTACATACGTCACATACCTGAATGTTTTGGTATTGGTTGCTTTCATAAATAAATTCCCCTTCAAGGACTATATGGATATGCAAATAATTAAATTCTGCATAGTGGTATATCCATTTATAATGTCTAACTTCGTTTTTGTTAAAAGAGTAAGTGTTTTCTTTCTTCATTTCTTACTTAGTATTAGCGTCTTTCTTATAGACAACCCAATCTACTTATTCTATGTTCTAGTTACTTATGGAAACAAATTAGTTATTAATTAAAACAGTACGATTATGATTAAAAAAACAACCGTATTAATTTTTTATCTCACGTTTCCAGTCTTTCTTTTTTCTCAGCAGTTGTCAAAAACTGTACTGATATCTCAAGGAAACGTTGAAAAAATGGAGTCCATGACTTTAGAATGGACCTTAGGAGACCCATTTGTTGAAACTATCATCCAAAAGGACATGGTATATACACAAGGTTTTTTACAACCAGAATTAATTTTCAGGACATCAAGTTTTGATGAAAAAATCAAGTTTCAGGTTTCAATATTTCCGAATCCTTTTGAAGCTTATTTAAACATAAAAACCACTAATGATGTTTCTTTAGAAATTGAATTGTTTGACTTAAACGGACGATCACTCGATCCGGAAATCATGACAGTTAAACCGGGTAATTATGTTTTAGAAACTAAGAACTTAGCTTCAGGAATTTATATGCTTAGCATATTTGACACAAGCACTAGCAAATTAGAACTTTATAGAGTTCTAAAAAAATAATAAATACTAATCAAACCAAACCAAAATGGAAAAATTTAAAATCATATTAATTTTTGTCCTCATTTCTATATTTTCAATACCTACAATTATTGCACAGACTATTCCTCAAGGAATGAAATACCAAGCAATAGCAAGAACTTCTGATGGCGACTTAATTAAAGAAAAGCCAATATCAATGATGATTTCTCTTCAAAGCAATGATGCTTCTAAAGCAGTGCATTATATCGAATTACATGACACTACAACTAACATGTTAGGCCTTTTTTCACTAACAATTGGGCAAGGAGAAGTATCTAAAGGTGAGTTTAATAAAATCCCTTGGAGTACCGAAGATATATGGATGGAAATCGCCATTAAAACGGATGAAGGCGATTTTAAAACGTTGAGTAGCACTAAATTGTTAGCCGTTCCTTATGCGTTTCATGCTGCAACTGCGTCAAAATTAGATAATGGAGTAAAAAATAAGATTGGAGTACCATCGCAAACCTGGTCGCTGTTTGGTAATTTAAATTCAGATGCTCTCATAGATAAATTAGGGACAACAGATTCTACAGACCTTGTAGTGGTAACAAATAATATTGAACGTTTAAGAATTACAGCCGATGGTCGAATTATAACGGGACCTGGGAAATTCACAATGGGTGGAAATTTAGAAGTACAAGGAGATAGTACGCGCATAAATAAGGATCTTTTTGTTGGAAGAGATGTGGTTTTAAATTTCGATGAAGGATTTAGTCCTAGAGGTGAAACAATAAATCATGGAAATTTTACTGTTAGAAACATGAGCTCTACGTTGCTAACCGGAACTTTGAATGTTAATAAAGCTACTGATCTAGATGATATATTAAATGTAGATGGAGAAACAGATTTAAATAGTGCATTAAGAGTTAATAATGCTAGTGCAACAAATTTAACTGGACTCTTGAATGTAGATGGAGAAACAGATTTAAATAGTGCATTAAGAGTTAATAATGCCAGTGCTACAAATTTAACTGGACTCTTGAATGTAGATGGAGAAACAGATTTAAATAGTGAATTAAGAGTCAATAATGCAAGTGCTACTGATTTAACAGGAACACTGAATGTAGATGGAGAAACAGATTTAAATAGTGCGTTTAGAGTTAATAACTCGAGTTCAACAAATTTAACTGGTACATTAAATGTTACAGCAGCAACAACTTTAAGTAGTACACTTGCCGCCAATGGGCAGGTTACAATTAATACTAATGTTGCTGGTGGACAAACTTCTTATGGAGCTTACCCATTAAGAGTTGAAGGAAGTGCACAAGGTGTGGCAATTAAATTGAATGCAAGTACTCCAAATAATGATAACAATTTCATTACATTTTTTAACAGTTCTGGTTCAGCCGTTGGGCGTATAGAAGGAGAAACACAAGCAGAACTTCGTGCAAGTTCAGAATATCAATGGCAAGAAGGTTTGGTAATTGCAGAAGAGGTAAAGGCCGCAGCAGATGTTGCCTTAGCTTTTATTCCAATGCCTGGTGTTGGAGTGGTAGCAGTTGCAACTGTATGTGTTCCATGTGTTGCAATGGCTGCAGCAGACTTAGTTTTAACCACAATCAATTTGGCAGACTTCTATGTTCATGTAGATGCAAATTATGGAGTAACTTATCAATCAGGGTCTGCTGATTATGCGGAATGGTTGGAGCGTCAAAATCCTAGTGAAAAAATAGTTGCTGGTGAAATAGTGGGTGTTTATGGAGGTAAAATCTCCAAATACACAAAAGACGCGAGACAGTTTATGGTCATTTCTACAAAACCGGCCATGTTAGGTAATATGCCAGAAGAAGGACAAGAAGGAAATTATGAAAAAGTGGCCTTCATGGGTCAAATACCGGTTAGAGTTAGGGGTTTTGTTATTGAAGGTGATTACATCTTGCCTTCAGGTTTAAATGATGGTACAGGTATTGCCATCTCTCCTAAAGAAATTAAAACTAATCAACTTGCAAACATAGTTGGCGTAGCTTGGTCTTCTAGTTATTCTGAAGGTGTTATCTCAACAATTAATATGGCAATTGGTCTTAATTCTAATGATGTTGCAAATGTTGTAGAACAACAAGAGCTGAGATTAACAGATCTGGAAGCTCGATTAATAGCTTTAGAAACAGGGACGGAGTATATTCCGAAGGCACCAGTAAAAGCTCAAAAAACACGAGCCGAAATTATGGCTGAAAATATGCCAGCTGAATTGAGCGATGAGGTTATGGAAGATGCAATAATTTACCTTAAAGAGCAGTATACAGCAAATGGTATTGATTACAACAAGTATCCAGCTCTCAAGAAAGTTTTCACAGATAAAGCATACCAATCTGAGATAATTAAAAAGACACAAGAAACTTATAAAGCAAATTATAAATTGATTATGGCTAGAGAAAAAACTCGCAATTAATTGAGATCATAGTTTTAATGTTTAAAGAGCCGCAATTGCGGCTCTTTTTTATTCTTTTAAATTTTATAGTGACCGTAGCTTAACTGAATTCATATAATAGTTTGCATCCTTCACAACGATGCATGAAGTACAAAATAAATTTATAACTTTGAACCAGCATAAGATATGTAGCTGAATCTTACTTCGTCTAAATCTGCACAAATCATATACAAACACATTGTGAGTATTTAAAAAACATCAATACAAACCAAAAAATAAATATGGAATTATTAGATAAACTAAATTGGCGTTATGCTACAAAGGCCATGAATGGTCAAAAAGTACCTCAAGAAAAAATTGAAAATATTATTGAAGCTATATCGCTTGCTCCAACTTCAAGTGGGTTACAACCCTTTGAAGTCTTTGTAATTACTAATCAAGAATTAAAAGAAACTATTAAACCGATAGCTTGGAACCAATCTGTCATAACAGATTGTTCCCATTTATTAGTATTTGCTGCTTGGGACACCTACACAGCCGATCGAATTAACAAACAGTTTGATTTGACAAATACTATTAGAGGATTTAAAAACGAAGGTTGGGAAAACTATCGCCAAATGTTATTAAGCAGTTATCCCCAAAAAGATGCTGAAGAAAATTTTAACCATGCAGCTAAACAAGCCTATATTGCCTTTTCACAAGCAATAGCTGCTGCGGCATTTGAAGAGGTTGACAGCACTCCGCTAGAAGGTTTTGATCCAGCAGCATTGGATGAAATATTAGGTTTAGGAGAAAAGGGATTGCGAAGCTGCGTTATGCTTCCCTTAGGATATAGAGAGTCTGAAAAAGACTGGTTAGTAAATCTCAAAAAAGTTAGAAAAAGCAGAGAGGATTTAATAACAGAAATTGATTAGCGAATAAAGAGCTACTCACACCAACATCTATAGTCAATTCCTGATTCAGTTCTATTTGGAAAATCATATGGGTTTTCCAATAGTTCGTTTTCTTTTATTAAGGTAGCAACTAGCCAACACAACTAATCATAGACAAACATTAGCTACAATACGCAAAAAAGTGAAGTAGATGACAATTAAAATAGATTCAAATTTAGAGTTAAGGCAATTAAAATTATCAGATGCTATTGATATTTTTAACGCAATTAGTAGTCAGCGAGAATATTTAAAAAAATGGTTACCTTTTGTGGCATTTACTCAAGAACTCAAGGACACTGAGAATTTTGTTAACTCGGTAGTGAATGCACCCGAAGATAAATTTGAATACACTTTTACAATTAGGAAACAGAATGAATTTGTTGGGTTGATTGGATTAAAAGACTCTGACAAAATAAACAGAATAACAGAAATTGGATATTGGCTGTCTGAAAAATTTCAGAAACAGGGAATTGTTACAAAATCAGTGAAGGAACTTTGTGATTTTGCGTTCAAAAAACAAGGGTTTAACAGGATACAAATAAAATGTGCAGTAGAGAATAAATCAAGCGCAAACGTTCCCAAAAGACTTGGGTTTAAATTCGAGGGAATTGAACGTGACGGAGAATTACTATCTGAAAACATATTCACTGATTTAGAAGTTTATAGTAAATTGAAAAACGATTAACAATCGAATCCGTTTGAAAAAAAATACAGTAGCTAACAACCTGTATAATTAATACTTCACTCCTACTTCAATTTAAATTTATATCTTTAATAAACTGATTTACTACAACTAAAAATCCTTCGGATTCTAAGTCGCACAAATCATACACGAACACGTATGCCATTAAATAAAACAAATGAAAAACTTATTGCATTATATTAAATCAAGAATTTCTCTGACCTCCGATGAAATTAGGCTAATAGAGAAACATTTTGTTTCAATTAATGTTCCATCAAATACAAGCCTTTTAAAGGCTGGAAATGTTGAGCGATACGTGTATTTTTTAAGCAAAGGAATTGTAAAAGGATATCAAAACATAGATGGTAAATTGGTCGTTCAGCATTTAGTATCTGAACAGAATTTTTTCACATCTTTAGATAGCTTTATGAGCGAAACCGCCTCCTCTGACTATTACGAAACCATTACTGATTGTGAACTTGTGAAAATTTCAAAAATAGACTTTGAAATTTTACAAGAAACCACTAATTATTGGAGTGATTTTGTAAAGAATGTAACCAACGAGCACTTAAGTGGCAAGTTAGAACGTGTTAAAGATTTTCAGGTTTTGACTGCTAAAGAGCGTTATCTGAAATTTTTAAAACAAAATCCAAAATTAGCTTTAAATGTTTCTGTAGAGAATATCGCTTCTTTTCTAGGAATGGAACCTCAATCTTTAAGTCGTATTCGCAAACAAATCACTTTCTAACAAATGTTATTTTTAAATCTTTAATTACTGTTGACCTTTGCTCAAACAAAAAATATAATTATGAGCAACGAAATTTCATTAGTAACAGGTGCAAACGGACATTTAGGTAATAACTTGGTTAGATTATTACTTTCTGAAAACAAAAAGGTAAGAGCAACGGTAAGAAACGTAAATAAAAAAGAACCTTTTAAAGGATTAGATTGTGAAATCGAGCAAGCAGATATTACCGATAGAGAATCCCTTAAAAAAGCATTTAAAGGCATCACCAATCTATATGCAGTAGGTGCAAACTTTAGTATGTGGGCTAAAGACCCTAAAACTGAAATCTATGACAACAATGTACAAGGGACTCAAAATGTGTTTGATATCGCAAAGGAATGTGGTATTAAAAATATTGTATACGTAAGTTCAGTAGCATCTTTGGACTTTACAAAATTGCCAGCAAATGTTGATAATGGCTATAATAAAGACAGGAGAAACTGGTATTATAATTCTAAAAATGATTCAGACAAACTCGCTTTGGAGTTAGGAAAAAAATATGGAATCAGAACTGTAGTAATATTACCTTCAGCCATGATTGGTAGTGAAGCTTATAAACTAAGTTATTCCAATAACCTTGTTTATCAAATTTTAAATGGAGAAATTCCAGTAGATACAAATGTCACATTAAATTGGGTAGATGTTAAAGATGTAGCCCTAGGATCTTACAACGCTATGCAGAAAGGTAAAAACGGAGAACGTTACATTTTAGCAAACGAACAACATACTTCAATGCAAGAAAGTGTAAAAATAGCATCTGAAGAATTTCCTGAATTAAAATTAAAAATACCAAAAAAAGCACCCAAATGCTTATTGTATTCTGTAGCAGCTTTAATGGAGTTTGCAAGTAAATTATCAGGAAAAGAACCACAATTGCAAAGACATTACTTAGATATGTTTTATGGCTTAAAACAAGATTATGATATCACAAAATCAAAGGAAGAATTAGGATTCAATCCGAAACCATCTAAAGAGGCATTAATAGAAGCTTTGGACTATCTACAAAAGGACTGGAAAAAGAAAAAGACGGCATAGTACACCTTATATAATTTATTGCTAGTTCTATCCCTCTTACGAAAACCCTCGCGGATTATCTATTCGGTTTGCATTTGCTAAACTAGATATTTAAACAGCGCAACTAATTCTAAACGAATATGTTGACTTTAACACAAGAACAAAAAGCTACTTATGAAGTAGCCAATGTGAAGACTGAAAAAGAATTCAAAGAATTCCATTACCCCACTTTTGAGAAAGTAACTGGTAAAAAACTAATTTCTGGTCAAACCTATGGTGTACAAAATATTAATTTATCGGAATGTCAAGTGGTGCCGTTCATGGTAAATTTTGGCTGGAAAAAGGTTTTCCTTTGTTAATAGAACAATTCAAAAAAGTTATAAAATAAGAACTACTGCCAACAAACTAAATAGTTCATTGCTGTTTCTTGGTCTACTTGGGAAATCCCTTTCAGATTTAAAAACGGAATTAAATAAACTGAAAGGCGAAGGGAATAACATAAACAACTTGCTCAAAACGGATAAAAAAACCAAAAAACAAAGCCAAAAAACCCATTGCTCATTTAATATCTTATTGGTACCTTAGTTCTATGGCTTAAGAAACATAGAAACCGAAAGTACCGATATTACAAAAGGCTGACAAAAAGCTCCTAAAAGTAAGTTATCGAACACTTACTAAAGAAAAAAAAACTCATCAACCAAGCGTTCGAGTTGGCTTTACTTAAGTGAGAAGTAAATTTGAAAAACTAAAAATTTAAATTATATAATTATGGTAAAATTAATCGCATTGTATGGTCATCCAGCAGATTCTGCTGCTTTTGAGGCCTACTATTCTGAAACACACCTTCCTATTGCATCTAAAATAAAAGGTGTAAGCCGAGTTGAACTCACAAAATTCATTGGAACACCTGATGGAGGTAAGCCCTCACAATACAGAATGGCCGAATTGTATTTTGATTCAATCGAAGAATTGCAAAAGCAAATGGGCTCTCCTGAAGGACAAGCTACCGTAAACGATATTCCAAACTTCGCAACTGGTGGTGTTGATGTAATGATTGGAGATGTTCAGAGCTAGCTCAGATTAAATTTAACTATAAGACGCTCTCCTCTCTATGGTTCTTATTAAAAACAACCTTTTTATAATGTCTTTAGTTCATCTATACAATGAAAGGAAGTCGTAATAACTGCATCCAGCAAAAGCTATACACAGTGCCGGTTAAGTAGTACTTGAAAGGTTGGTGATTCTTGAAGCGAAGGGGTTCTGCTTCGAAGTCTCAACACTACCATACCATACCCAAAACCGTTAGCTAACCACCAAAAATAATTTCATTTTCTTTTCCAAACAAAATACAAAAAACCCATTGCACATAAATATCTTATTCATACTTTAGTTCTATGACTGAAGAAGCCATCGAAAAAGAAAATGCAGAAATTGCGAAAGCCTACAAAGAGCTTCTAAAAGTAAGTTATCAAACACTTACTAAAGAAGATAAAAAACTCATCAGACAAGCGTTTGAGGTGGCTTTAGACGCGCATAAAGATCAGCGTAGAAAATCTGGAGAAGCGTACATCTTCCATCCTATTGCTGTGGCAAAAATTGTCGCTAGCGAGATTGGTATGGATGCAACTAGTATTGCGGCGGCTCTACTTCATGATGTCGTAGAAGATAATCCAGATTATACTAAAGACGATATCGAACGGCTCTTCGGTGAAACCGTCTCACGTATTGTAGATGGTCTAACCAAAATCTCGTCCTTAAGCAAGGAGACAGATGTCTCAACGCAAGCAGAGAATTTCCGTAAGATGTTATTGACGCTCAATGATGATGTACGGGTGATTATTATTAAAATAGCCGACAGACTTCACAACATGCAAACCATGGACTCTATGCGTCCTGATAAGCAAGAAAAAATAGCTTCGGAAACCTTATACATTTATGCACCTTTAGCACACAGAATAGGGTTGTATAACATCAAAACCGAACTTGAAGATTTAGGACTAAAATATACCGAACCTGAAGTCTATAACGATATCCTTGAAAAGCAAGAAGAAAGTAAGACAGAGCAAGACAAGTATATAAAAGCTTTCTCGAAAGTGATTGTAGATTCTTTGGATAAAGAAGGATTGAACTACGAAATTAAAGGTCGACCAAAATCGATTTATTCCATCAGAAAAAAAATCGTAAAACAAGGGGTCGATTTTAATGAAGTCTACGATAAATTTGCGGTTCGAATTATCTACAAATCCGATATAAAAAACGAAAAATTCCTCGCTTGGAAAATTTATTCTATAGTCACCGATCATTTTACGCCTAACCCAACACGCTTACGTGATTGGATTTCATCGCCTAAATCTACTGGATATGAAGCCCTTCATATTACGGTTATGGGACCAAAAAACAAGTGGGTTGAAGTTCAAGTACGTAGTGAACGTATGAATGAAATTGCCGAAAAAGGTTACGCAGCACACTATAAATATAAAGAAGGAAATACCGAAGATGCTTTAGATTCATGGATTAATAAATTGCAAGAAGCCCTAGAGAGCAACGAAAGTAATGCTGTGGATTTTGTCGAGCAGTTTAAACTGAACCTGTATTCAAAAGAAATATTTGTATTCTCACCTAAGGGTGATTTAAAGTCCTTACCAAAAGGTGCGACGCCATTAGACTTTGCGTTTAGCATTCACACTGAAGTTGGAATGAAAACCAGAGGCGCCAAAGTTAACGGTAGACTAGTGCCCTTAAGTCATGAACTTAGTAGTGGTGATCAAGTTGAAATATTAACATCAGAAACGATAAAACCAAATCGAAACTGGCTAGATTATGCGACCACAGCTAGAGCACGTAGTAAAATTAAATCTTCGCTTAAAGAAGATAAAAAGGGTGTCGCCGAAGAAGGAAAAGAAATATTGAGACGTAAACTCAAACAACTCAAAATCCCGCTTGATGAGAAATCGGTGAACGAAATGGTCCACCATTTCAAGCTAAAAACAAGCCTTGATTTGTTTTATCGCATTGGTATTGGTACCATAGACAACCCCATGCTCAAGGATTATGCATCCTCAAGGAGCAATGTGTTTATGAGTTACATCAAAAATAAAATTCGTAAACCAACGGTTGCACCAGACATTGATAAAGATGAGATCACGTCAAAATATGATCAGCTTGTCTTTGGAAAAGAAGAAGAAAAATTAGATTATAAATTATCGTCATGCTGTAACCCTATTCCTGGAGATTCCGTATTTGGATTTTTAACCATTAATGATGGTATTAAAGTCCATAAAAAGAATTGTCCAAATGCTCTGAGTATGCAATCCAATTATGCTTATCGTATCATGCAAGCGAAATGGATTGATTCTACGCAACAAGATTTTGCAACTCAAATCAAACTTTCTGGAATTGACAATTTAGGCTTAGTAAATAATATTACACAAGTGATTTCTTCTAATATGCTTGTGAATATGAAAAGCATCAGTTTTGAATCCGATGATGGCGTATTTACCGGCAAAATCAATGTAGTTGTGCCCAATAATACCATACTTAAAAAGCTTATAAACAATCTTAAAAAAATTAATGGAATAGATAAGGTGACGAGAGTCTAATACAAAATAAATTATGTAAATTTGTGCCTTGATTATGAGTAAAAAAACAGAACAGACTAACCAAGAGATTGTAAAAAACGTTTTTACAAAGTTTTTGGAAGATAAAGGTCACAGAAAAACACCTGAGCGCTATGCTATTCTGCAAGAGATTTACGATAGCGAAGAACATTTTGATATTGAGTCTTTATATATCAAAATGAAAAATAAAAACTATCGCGTGAGTCGTGCGACGCTCTACAATACTATTGAAATCTTAATGGAATGTGCCTTGGTGAGAAAACACCAATTTGGTCAAAATCAAGCACATTATGAAAAATCATACTTCGACAAGCAACATGATCATGTGATTATGACTGATACTGGCGAAGTTATCGAATTTTGTGACCCCAGAATTCAAACAATAAAAAAGACCATCGAAGAAGTTTTTGATATCACTATTTCTAATCATTCTCTTTATTTCTACGGAACAAAAAATAAACCAACTAACTAATTTCATACAATGGCAGTAGATTTACTACTAGGACTACAATGGGGCGACGAAGGCAAAGGAAAAATTGTTGATGTACTCACCTCCAACTACAACATTATTGCGCGTTTTCAAGGTGGACCAAATGCTGGTCATACTCTAGAATTTGACGGAATTAAACATGTGCTGCGTACTATTCCTTCAGGGATCTTTCACAAGGAATCCATAAACGTCATCGGAAATGGTGTGGTCATAGATCCTGTAGTTTTTGTACAAGAATTAGATGGACTAGATCAATTTAATTTAGATTATAAATCAAATTTGATAATTTCTAGAAAAGCGCATGTTATTCTTCCAACACATCGTTTATTGGATGCTGCTTCAGAAATATCTAAAGGGAAAGCAAAAATTGGTTCTACACTTAAGGGTATTGGACCAACATACATGGATAAAACTGGTCGTAACGGAATTAGGATTGGTGATTTAGAACTTGACAATTGGAAAGACAAATACAGAGCTTTAGCGAATAAACATGAAGCAATGATTGGATTCTACAATGTAGATATTCAGTATGATTTAAAAGAAATGGAAGAGGAATTCTTTTCTGCTGTTGAACGTCTAAAAGGACTACAATTTATAGATAGTGAAGAGTATTTAAACCAAGCTTTAAAAAACGGTAAGCCTATTCTAGCTGAAGGTGCACAAGGTTCATTATTAGATATCGACTTCGGAACGTATCCTTTTGTAACATCTTCTAATACTACTGCTTCTGGAGCTTGCACAGGTTTAGGAGTAGCGCCTAATAAAATTGGTGAAGTCTTTGGGATTTTCAAGGCGTATACTACACGGGTTGGTTCTGGTCCATTTCCTACCGAGTTGTTTGATGATACAGGAGCAGAAATGGCTCGCATTGGTCGTGAGTTTGGTGCCGTTACTGGAAGACCAAGACGTTGCGGATGGTTAGATCTTGTGGCATTAAAATATGCATGTCAAGTTAATGGTGTGACCCAATTAAGTATGATGAAAGGCGATGTGCTTTCTGGTTTTAAAACCTTAAAAATATGTACTGCATATAAATACAAAGGTGAAACTATCACACACTTACCATTTAATATTGAAGAAGAGAACGTCTCTCCTATTTATACAGACTTTAAAGGTTGGAAAGAAGATTTAACCAAAATGCGAAATGTCTCTGAGTTTCCTTCAGAATTAAATGACTATATCGAATTTCTTGAAAAAGAATTAGAGATTCCAATTACTATTGTTTCAGTAGGTCCGGATAGAACACAGACCATCAATAGATAGGTATTAAAAATCTGTTAAGGGATACTATTCCGAAGAGATAATAGTTATTTTTGGAGCAAAACATATAACCTTGAATCTAAGTTTTAGATATTTTCTCATTATTGTCTGTTGTTTTTCAACACTACTCGCTTATTCGCAACAACCAAAACGAATCTTTATAGAATATTCTGGTTTTACTGTTAGAGATACGCTTAAAGGTGATAACGTTACTACTTTTGTGCGTAGTGATCAAGGTCAAATTCACATCGTTCATGAAGGTGTTGACATGTGGTGTGATAAGGCTATTTACTATCAGGATGAAGATTTTATTGAAGCCTTTAGTAATGTTCGAGTGAAACAAGGCGATACCATTAATATGACATCTAAGTATGTTGAGTATAGTGGTATTACCCAACTAGCTTTTGCTGCTGGTGATGTTGTTTTAACAGAACCACAATCGACATTAACAACAGATACGCTTTATTTTGATAGAACCAAACAGCAAGCCTATTATGAAAATAAGGGAAAAGTAGTTCGAGACTCTTCAGGAACAATTACCAGTCAGATAGGTCGTTTCTATATGGAAGAAAGCAAATACCGATTCCTAAAAGATGTGGTGCTAGTTAATCCTGAATATACCTTAGAAACCAATCAACTTGATTTTTATTCTGAAACTGGACATGCTTATATGTATGGGCCATCAACCATTATTGGTGAAACTAGTAAAGTGTATACTGAACGCGGTTTTTATGATACCAAAAAAGATTTAGGTTACTTCGTAAAGAATTCTAAGGTAGACTATGATAATCGAGAAGTCGAAGGCGATAGTATTTATTTTGATAGGAATAGAAGTTTCGTTTCGGCTACCAATAATATAAAAGTAACTGATACAATAAATAAAAGCATTGTTAAAGGTCATTATGCTGAAGTTTTTAGAGCCAAAGATTCTGTGTTTATTACCAAACGAGCTTTAGCGATTACGATTCAAGAAAATGATTCATTATACATTCATGCAGATACTTTGATGGTTACTGGAAAACCTGAGCATCGTACTACCAGAGCCTATTATAATGCCAAGATGTATAAAAGTGATATGAGTGGAAAAGCAGATTCTATTCATGCCGACCATAAATCAGGTTTAACGCAATTTATAAATCTCAAGCGATTTGCTACTGGAGACACTTATTCGGTTAGTCGTCGACCTGTAATCTGGAATCTTGGCAATCAAATGACAGGAGATTCCATTCATCTTATTTCTAATGTCGAAAAAGAAGAATTAGATTCCTTAAAAGTTTTTAATAATGCCTTTATCATAAGTAAAGACTCGCTCGGCGATGGCTTTAATCAAATTAAGGGTCAGAGATTAATCGGTTTATTTAAGGATAATGAACTTTACAATGTAGACATCATCAAAAATGCTGAAATCATTTTCTATTCTAGGGATGATAAGGATAGCTTGTTTGGTATCAATAAATCAAAATCGGGAAATATCAATCTTCAGTTTGATGGATCCTATAAGATTGTCACTCTAATTAATCAGGTTGATGGTGATATATTTCCAGAATCACAATTTCCGAAGAATGCTAGAAAGTTTCGAGGATTTGACTGGAGAGGTGAAGAAAAACCTCAAAGCGTTGAAGATTTATTTAAAGATGATCCGCCTTTAGTTCTTCCGAAGATAAAAGGTTTAGAACCTTATGTCGAAGATGAAGAATTTATTGACGAAGGCTTATTGAAGCGCGTAGAAGAGGCTGGCAAAAAGGATAAAGATGAAGTCAATAAAGCTGGCAGAAGACTTATTAAAAAAGCAACACCTTTAAAGAAGAAAAAACCACTAAAACAAAACATACCTTTAGTGAATAAAAAGGATAATTGATGACCGAAGATTTCTTCAAATATCAAGCACAAACAACTCCTCATCCCTTAGCTATGAGAATTTCACATGCTGAAGGTTCTTATATTTATGACGAAAATCAAAAAGCGCATTTAGACTTTGTTGCAGGAGTTTCAGCATGTAGTTTAGGACATAAACATCCAAGAGTTGTTAATGCCATTAAAGCGCAATTGGATCGCTATTTACATGTGATGGTTTATGGTGAATATATCCAACAACCCGCAGTAGAATTAGCAAAACTATTAGCGACTCACCTTCCAAAGAGCTTAGAAAAAACGTATCTCACTAACTCAGGCACCGAAGCTATTGAAGGTGCACTCAAACTAGCACGACGTGTTACTGGACGAAGTGAAATTATTGCTGCAAATAATGCCTACCATGGCAATACAATGGGCTCTATGAGTGTAATGGGCTATGAAGAACGTAAACGTGCATTTAGACCTTTAATTCCAGATGTAAAGTTTATCAATTTTAATGCTCCGGAAGAATTATCACAAATCACAACTCATACCGCTGCTGTAATACTGGAAACCATTCAAGGAGGCGCTGGATTTATTGAACCAAAAGATGGATATCTTGAAAAAGTTCGTGAACAATGTGATAAGGTTGGTGCACTATTGATTCTGGATGAAATACAATCAGGATTCGGTCGTACAGGACAACTCTTTGGTTTTGAACTTTACAACTGCATACCAGATATTTTGGTCACAGGAAAAGGTTTAGGTGGCGGAATGCCAATTGGTGCATTTACATCTTCTACTGAATATATGGACCTGTTTCAAGACCATCCTAAGCTAGGTCACATAACAACTTTTGGTGGCCATCCAGTAATTGCAGCTGCTGCATTGGCTACTGTACAAGAAATAACAGAAAGCGGTTTAATCGCTCAAACCTTAGCAAAAGAGCAATTGATTCGTAAACTTTTGCAACATTCTTTGATTACTGAAATTCGAGGACGCGGATTAATGTTAGCTGTCATGACACCTTCTGCTGAAGTGACAAATGAAGTGGTTTTAAGATGTCAGGATGAAGGATTAATTCTATTTTGGTTGCTTTTTGAACCAAAAGCCATCAGGATTACGCCACCTTTGACCATTTCAAATGATGAAATCATTAAAGGTTGTCACATCATTATTCGAGTTTTAGATTCTATTTCGGCATAGTTTATGCTACTTACCTAATCTATTAAATGACTGATTTATAAAACTTAAAGCGCAGTCATCTTAATCTTTGCTCTAACTGTTAATTATTTTGTTGAAAACATTAAACTTGAAATTCAAAATTTTTAATCGATAAGAGTACTTTTATTAAACAATAACGCAACTTGCTTATGGAGTTTGGTCTACCTGGAGAGAACAACAAAATATCGCTTACAAAATTCGAGTCAATGCTCAAGACCAATAGTGTTTTGTTTTTTGATTCTGCAGAATTTGAAAACATCATCCACCATTATCTCGAAATTGGCAAGATTGCCTTGGCAAAGAAAGCTGTCAAATTAGGGCTTGATCAACACCCAACTTCTATTAACTTAAAATTATTTCAAACTGAACTTTTTATTTTAGAAAATAAGTTTGAAGAAGCAGATAAGCTATTAGATGAAATTCATACTCTAGAACCAACTAATGAAGAAATATTTATTCAGAAAGCCAATGTATTGTCTAAACAAGATATGCATGAAAAGGCTGTAAATACTTTATTAATTGCTTTAGATTTATCTAGTGATGATGAAGGTCTTAGTGATTTATATGCGTTGATTGGCATGGAATATCTATTTCTAGATCAATTTGAAAACGCTAAAATTTACTTCAAGAGATGCCTTGAAATCGATTTAGAAGATTATTCAGCTTTGTACAATGCCATTTACTGTTATGACTATTTAAATGAAAATGAAGATGCGATAACATTCCTCAACTACTATTTAGATCAAAACCCGTATTGCGAAGTTGCATGGCACCAATTAGGTCGTCAGTATTTCACAATAAAGGATTATGATAAAGCCTTAGCAGCTTTCGACTTTGCTATAATTTCAGACGACAGTTTTGTTGGAGCCTATCTAGAAAAAGGAAAAGTATTAGAAAAGAAAAAGCATTATCAAGAAGCCATAGAAAATTATAAAATAACTCTAGCTTTAGAGGAACCTACATCTTTTGCACTATTGAGAATAGGCTATTGTCATGAAAAATTAGGTGAAGACGATTTGGCTGTTCAGTATTTCTATAAAACAGTACATGAAGATCCACTACTAGATAAAGGTTGGATAGCCATCACGAAATTTTATAATAAAAAGAGGAACTATCAAAAAGCCTTATTCTATATCAATAAAGCTATTAATATCGATGCTGAAAATGTAATCTATTGGAAATTATATGCTCAAATTAATCATAGACTTAATTTTCTTGAAGAATCTGAGCGTGGCTATAAAAAGACATTGGATTTAGGAAATTACGAGTTACAAACCTGGTTATCTAGAGCAGACATTCTTATTGCGCTTGGAGAGTATGAAGCTTCTGTTTTAAATTTAATTCAAGCTGCTGAATTTCACCCGGAAACTGCAGAAATTGAATTCCGTTTGGCTGGTTTACATTTTACGCTAAACGAAAGTAGTAAAGGACATTATCATCTCAAAAATGCATTATTACTCAATAGTGAATATGAGTTTATTCTTGAAGAACTATTTCCAGTAGTTCTGCAAAAACCTTCTATTCAAAAAATCCTTTTAGAGTCTAAAAAGTAGTGCATTAATTCTTTTCTTTTGTTAAAAATTACACATACCTTTTCATACCTTTACGCTAGCTATTAAAATTAACATGCACAGACGTTTTAAAGACTACTTTTTCATCATACTAAAAGGAATTGCTATGGGAGCCGCTGATGTTGTCCCTGGTGTGTCTGGCGGTACAATCGCGTTTATTTCTGGTATTTACGAAGAACTTATTGAAAGCATAGATAATTTAAACTTTGGCGTGTTCAAAACATGGAAGAAAGAAGGTTTTAAAACGGCTTGGAATTCTATAAACGGTACTTTTCTATTGGCCTTATTCTCAGGAATAGCCATTAGTATTTTATCATTAGCAAAACTTATAAAACATCTATTACATAATGAACCCATTTTATTGTGGTCATTTTTCTTCGGATTGGTTTTAGCGAGTGTTTTATATATCGCTAAGCAAATTAAAAATTGGTCGCCAAAAATTATTTTGGCGATAATTATAACATCAATAGTGTCTTATTTTATTACGCTAGCAGAACCATTTGCTTCTACAGATAGCTCAATGTATCTTTTGTTTTGTGGATTTATAGCTATTATCGCTATGATTTTACCTGGAGTTTCTGGAGCATTTATTTTATTGATTCTCGGCGCTTATGAAACAGCAATTAATACTGTAAATAACCTCATAGAAGGATTAACAACAGGAAATTTTGATTTATTCAAAGATGCCTTACTCAAGTTTTTTCTACTTGGTATTGGAGCAGTAATAGGTTTAAAAGTCTTTTCTAAACTATTAAATTGGATGTTCAAACACCAAAAGAATCTAATATTGGCGATACTAACCGGATTTATGATTGGATCGCTAAATAAGATTTGGCCTTGGAAAGAAATCCTAAAAACACGAATCAATTCTGAAGGGATTGAAGTCACCGTTTTAGATAAAAGTATTCTACCTAACGCTTATATTGGTGATCCACAAATTATAACTGCCATAGCGGTAGTAGGCGTTGGGTTTGCAACCATTTTAATTCTTGAATATTTCGGAAACAAAAAGCCTGAAGCCTAATGGAAAGCACAAGAACTCTTAAAGACCGCATATTTTTGCTTATTAAAGGTCTTGCCATGGGAGCAGCTAACAAAGTCCCTGGTGTTTCTGGAGGTGTTGTTGCATTCGTTGCCGGCTTTTACGAAGAGTTTATTTATTCCTTACAACGTATCAATAAAACCGCCTTAAAACTACTTGTTAATGGTCGCTTTAAAAGTTTTTACAGATATATTAATGGGAAGTTTTTAAGCTTGCTGTTCTTGGGAATGATTGTAAGTTACTTTAGTGTTTCCAAAATTCTAGACTATTTTCTTCAAAATTTTGAGTTGTATGTTTGGAGTTTGTTCTTCGGAATGATCATCGGTTCCATTTATTATATCAACAAGGATTTTAAAGACTGGAACTATAAAAGCATTCTTTCACTTGCTATAGGTATTTCTCTTGGTATAGCCATTAGTTTCCTCGATCCAGCAAAGGAAAATGACAATTTGATTTTTGTATTTTTCTGTGGAATCATAAGTGTTTCCGGAATGACGCTCCCAGGGTTTTCTGGTTCATTCATTCTCATTATACTTGGTAATTACGTCCTGTTATTAGTAGATTCAGTAAATGCATTATACGATACATTTTCCGAGGTTTTTTCAGGCGATTTTAGTTTTATACATAATGAAATTCGCATGAGACTTTTAAAGGTACTAGGGATGTTTACATTAGGCTCTTTTGCGGGCTTAGTAACGTTTTCTCATCTTTTAAGCTATGTGTTAAAGCATTATAAAAGTATCACGACAGCCTCTATAATTGGCTTTATTGTTGGATCATTAGGTGTTGTTTGGCCATGGAAGGAAACCCTATACCAAATACAAGATGATGGAAGTTTTTTATTGGATTCAAGAGGAGAAAAAATAGTTTCAAACTACGAACGTTTTTTACCAGAATTGCAAACTGAAACTTATATTGCTATTGCATATATTATCTTCGGAATATTAATCGTACTCGCTTTAGAATGGTATGGTCAACGTACAAAAAAAATCTCATGATTAGACTTGGATTAATTGGAAAAAATATTTCTTACTCGTTTTCAAAAGAGTATTTCACTAAGAAATTTAAATCTGAAAAACGTCCTTTTACCTATGAGAATTTTGATATGGAAGATATTACAGAATTCAAACCATTAGTAGAAAATAATATTGATATTGTTGGTTTTAATGTGACTATCCCTTACAAGGAGCAAATTATTCCGTATCTAGATAAACTGGATAAAAAAGCAAAAATAATAGGTGCCGTAAATACCATAACTGTTTCATTTGGCGGAAAATTAAAAGGTTACAATACGGATTACTACGGATTTAAAAAAACAATCAAACCCTTACTTAAAAAGCATCACAAAAAAGCTTTAGTTTTGGGGACAGGTGGCGCTTCTAAAGCCATAGCTTACACGCTAAAAAAGTTAAAAATAGAGTTTGATTATGTCTCGAGAAGTTTAAAGAATGGTGTGAAATTCACATATGAAAGTCTGACAATAGACGATATAAAAGAGTATACTGTTATTATCAATTGCACGCCAGTAGGCACGCATCCAAATATCAATGTTTATCCAGATATTCCATATGAAGGCATCTCAAGCCAGCACCTACTCTATGACTTAATCTATAACCCAGAGGAAACCAAGTTTTTACAACTTGGCAAACAACGAGGAGCACTAACCACTAATGGGTATCAAATGTTAGTCTTTCAAGCAGAAAAGGCTTGGAAAATATGGAATTCAACCTTTTAGAGTTTCTAAATAACATATCTTCTTTGTAAATCAGTCGCTTGTTAGTATATTAGCGCCCTAACACAAAAACATTGGAAAATGTCTAAGAAGGAAAACCTGCCAGAAGCAGATGGAAACACCGAATTAAAAACTAATGAAATACCTCAAACTCTTGATGAAATAAACACATCATCGGAATCAATTTCTGAAGAGGCAACTGAAAGCACTCAAAAAGCACCTGAAGCTACTGAGGTTATAGAAGCATCCGAAGTTGAAGAGAACGTTGTGGAGGTTACTGAAGAAGCTGTAGAAGAGACTCTATCAGTTTCCGAAAAAACTCAAGAAGAAACAGTTGAAACTACTGAAGAAACATCTGAAGTTGAAGAGAACGTTGAGCAAGTTACTGAAGAAACTGTAGAAGAAACTCAATCAGTTTCTGAAGAAATTCAAGAAGAAACAGTTGAAACTACTGAAGGAGCAACAAAAACTGAAGAGAACGTTGAAAAAGTTATTGAAGAAGTAGCTGAAACTCAAGAGAACGTTAAAGAAACTGCAGAAGAAACTGAATCTGTTTCCGAAGAAATTCAAGAAGAGACAATTGAAGCAACAGCCGACATAACTGATACAATTGAAGAATCTACTAAAAAAGCTGATGCCCACGTTGAAGAAATTGAAGAATCTAATGCCGAAGATGCAGAAGACGAAACCAATGTTGAGCGTCACGAATTAGAGACAAAAGACTACCATGCAATGTCTATGGAGCAACTAACTATTGAGTTAGAACAGCTTTTAGAGAATCATAAAATTCAAAATATAAAATCACAAGTTGATGAAATCAAATCTGAGTTTAACTCAAAATTTGACGCCATACTTGAAGAGAAAAAGGAAGAGTTTTTAAGCGAAGGTGGAAGCGAGATAGATTTTTACTACTCGTCTCCTGTCAAAAAACAATTCAATAGTGCATATAAAACTTACCGAAATAATTTAAGCGCCTACTATAAAGAGCGTGAAAATAATTTGAAAGGTAATCTAGAGAAACGCATTCAAATTATTGAAGATATAAAAGGTCTTATCAATGCAGAAGAGAACATAAACACAACTTATAAGCATTTTAAGGATTTACAAGAACAATGGCGATATGCAGGACCAATTCCTAGAGATCGTTATAATAACGCTTGGAATTCTTATCATCATCAAGTTGAAATTTTCTACGATTATTTACATCTCAATCGTGATTTACGCGATATGGATTTTAAGCATAATCTTGACCAAAAGACAAAAATCATCGAACGTGCTGAAGAATTGGCAAAAGATGATAATATAAATCGTTCGTTTAGAGAGTTACAAGTATTGCATAAACTGTGGAAGGAAGATTTAGGTCCAGTTGCAAGAGAACACAGAGAAGTAATTTGGGAGCGTTTTAGCAATGCCACAAAAACAATACATGACAAGCGCCAAGCTTACTATGTAAGTCTTGACAAAGGGCGTGAGAAAAACTTAGAGCGCAAAGAGGAAATTATAATTAAAATTGAAGACATTGCTGCAGACACTTCTAGTTCGCACCAATCATGGCAAAATAAAATTAAAACCATTGAAACTCTAAGAGAGGAATTTTTCAATGCAGGTAGAGTTCCTCAGAAAGTAAATGAAGCTACTTGGGCAAAATTTAAAGGAGCAGTAAGAAATTTTAATAGAAGCAAAAACGCATTCTATAAAAACCTCAAAAAAGACCAATTCGATAATCTGGATAAAAAGAAAGCTTTAATTCAAATTGCACTTGATAACAAGGACAATGAAGATTTAACAGCGACGACAGCTTTGATGAAGAAAATCCAAAACGATTGGAAAAATATTGGTCATGTCCCTAGAAAAGATAGCGATAAAATTTGGAAACAATTTAAAGGTGCTTGTAATGCCTATTTTGATAGACTTCACGCAGAACGTAACGAAGCTAATAAAGAGTTGATGGTAGCTTACGAGCAAAAATCTTCTATGTTAGAAGAAGTCAAAGCATTGACACTATCTGGAGAGCCTGAAAAGGACATTCAAGTGATTAAAGAAAAGATCGCGGCATGGAAAGCCGTTGGCCATGTACCATCTAATAAACGTTATATCGATGGGAAATTCAATAAAGCCTTAGACGTTCTATTTGATAAGCTTGATATGGATAAGGCTAAATTAGAAATGATCAAGTTTGAAAACAAACTAGAAAGCTTATCACAACCAAATGACACAAGGTTATTAGATAACGAACAGAATTTTATTAGAAAGAAAATTACCGAAATAAAAGGAGAGATTAATCAACTAGAAAATAACATGCAGTTTTTCTCTAACGTAGATGAAAGTAATCCTTTGGTTAGAGATGTGATAAAAAATATTGAAGCACAGAAAAATGGCTTATCTATTTTGGAACAAAAATTAAGGAAGATTAAGAGTATGTATTAATTACATATCTAACTTAAAATAAAAGACCATCAGCAATGATGGTCTTTTGTCTTTTACATAGCAATCTTCCAATCAATTTTATCACTACAACTCTACTTACGCCTATTATACTTTACAGTTTTATAGAAGAATATTCACTAACTTTAAAAAATGGATGATCTTTTAGGGAAATTTTACAAAGCCTTTAACGAATTGGATGCCGAAGCCATGGCCTCCTGCTATCACGATGATATCGTTTTTGAAGACCCCGCATTTGGTGTGTTAAAAGGAGAACGTGTAAAAAATATGTGGCGCATGTTATGCAGATCACAAAAAGACAAAGATTTTAAAGTGGTTTTTTATGACATCCAGGCCAATGAAAACTCTGGGGATGCAAAATGGGAAGCCTTTTATACATTTAGTAAAACTGGACGAAAAGTACATAATAAAATTGCTGCGCATTTTGAATTTAAAGATGGTAAAATTAGCAAACACACAGATGATTTCAATCTGCATCACTGGGCAAAACAAGCCCTTGGTTTTAAAGGCCTATTGCTAGGAGGAACCGGATTCTTTAAGAAAAAACTAAATAAGCAGACAAACTACCTCTTAACAAAATCAGAAGAAACCTTATAACACAAAAAGCTACTTGAGATGGTCTCAAGTAGCTTTTGTAATAGTCAATACTGTTTCTTTTTAGGGACGAATAGTTTACTTTATGTTTCAGTACTCACTACACCTTTAATAGTTCAAAATGCGTGCCAAAATCGTCATTTTGTGATAAATATTTTTAGATGAACTCAGGACTATACAGTTCTATTTTATAATACTCTAAAACATTATTTTAGTTTGTTTGAATTTTTACCAAAAGGGATCACAGAGTTATCAGGCTTAAAAAAGAAATCGGTAAATTTTATCCATGAATTCTGCAAAGCACTAAAAGAATTAGATGAAGTGGTCGGCGTGAAAGTTGTAGCAGAAGATTAAGATTGGAGCGTTTTAAAATTTGTGTACAGATAAAAAGATAAAACTTAAAAGTAAATATTATGAGCTGGATAAAAGTCATTCCATTTAATCAAGCAACAGGTAAATTAAAATCGATATACGATAAAATTAAAGGACCAAATAATCAAATTGACAATGTATTAAGCATACATAGTTTACGTCCTCATACACTTGTAGGTCATATGAGTATTTATAAAAACACATTGCATCATTCCAATAACACATATCCTAATTGGTTTTTAGAATTTTTAGGCACATATACAAGTTTCATCAATGATTGCGACTATTGTTACAAGCATCATTTTGAAGGGATGAAGCGTTTTTTAAACGATTCGGAAAAAGCAAATATTTTGAAATTTCATATAGAAAATGATTCATTGGATAAAATTCTAAATGAAAAAGAGCTAAACATCATTGATTACACAAAAAACTTGACGTTAAAAGCGAACAGTATTACAGAAGACAACATCAAAAAATTAAGAGACTTAGGTGTCACTGATGGCGAAATTTTAGAGATCAACCAAGTAGTTGCTTATTTCAATTATGCAAATAGAACGGTGTTAGGATTAGGTGTGAATTATGATAATGAAACTTTAGGATTATCTCCAAATAATAAAGATGATGAAAGTTCATGGAGTCATAAATAATATGAATACTAAGAATTCTCAGGATTTTTACCTATAACACCTTTGTAAAATGATTTCATATATTCAAAATCGGCTTCTGAATTATCTGTTGGGTAAAAAGGTTCAGAAATATGATTCTGTTTATTTTTAAAATCTAAAGTAAACATGATAATTGGCACTTTTGCTGTTTTCGCAATATAATAGAAACCTGTCTTCCATTCTTTTACTTTTTTCCGAGTACCTTCTGGAGCTAAAGTTAATCTAAATTCATCTTTGTCTTCAAATAGGTTTGCTATAGCTTCAACTTTGTTTTGACCAGATGTTCTGTCTAAAGCTGCCCCTCCAACTGCCCTAAAATAGTAACCAAAGGGCCATTTGAACAATTCTTTTTTTCCAACAAAATTAGTTTTCACATTAGACACTTTACGGAGGAGTATACCTATAAAAAAATCATGCCAACTCGTGTGAGGAACAGCAATAATAACTGCCTTTTTTATAGAGTCTTTTGAAAAAGTCGTGTTTCCAGTGACTTTCCATCCCAAAATTTTAAAGTAGATAAATCGAGCTAGCCATCGCATATTACATTTTTTGATAGAGCGTTTTTAGTTTACTTCTTGTAATGACTTGTTTCCAGTTTTTACCAATGGCATTTTCCCATAATGGTTCCAAGCCCAAGGCTACGTCAATCATTATATCTAACTCATCGTCATGTAGATGCGCACAAATACCTTGAGGCAAATGGATGTTATGCTTCTTTTTCATAGTTTTAAAAAGCTTTACACCATCTGGATAAAACTCTTCAAGATGATCAAAAACGATACAATTACCAATACCATGCTTTGTTCCGAGGAGATATGATAGTCCGTAACTCATCGCATGCGCAACACCAACTTGAGAGTAAGCAATGCTCATTCCACCATGCCAAGAAGCCATCATCAATTTGTCTTGTGCTTCTTCTTCGGAAAGTGAACCATTCATGAAAATATCTTTACAGAGTTCGTAAGCTTTCTCTCCGTAGCTCTGACTAAATGCATTTAAGAATGTTCCGTTAAGTGATTCAATACAATGAATATAGCAATCCATACCAGTATAAAACCATTGATCTTCAGGAACGCCTTTAGTCAGTTCTGGATCTAAAATAACTTGGTCAAAAGGTGTGTAATCAGAATTAATTCCAAGTTTTTTTTCTGGGCCTGTAAGAACCGTCGTTCTGGACACTTCTGCTCCAGTACCCGAAATTGTTGGAATGCCTACATGATAAATCGCAGGGTTTTTCACTAAGTCCCAGCCTTGATAATCTTTAGCTTCGCCCTCATTAGCAAGCATTATTGCTACCGCTTTGGCTAGGTCAAGAATAGTTCCTCCTCCTATACCAATAATACCAGAAGGTCGATCTTTATGGTTTAAAATAATCTGTTCAACCAATTCATCAACTTGATCTGTTTTTGGTTCATTATCTGCAGAAACATACAAAAGTTGGTCGTCGTAAGCAATTGGTATTCTTGAGGTCAACCCAGAATTACCTTTAAAAACATCGTCAACCAAAAATATAAATGGTGCTTTTCTATTTAATCGCTTAGGTGCCAAAATGTCACCTAACTGATTAAAACTGCCTCGTCCAAATACAATTCTGGACACCATTGGATAATTTTTATAACTCATTTATTCGTCTTCGTGTAACAAAAATAAAAACATAGTTGGATTTATCTTTACTTATTTAAATAATGTTGAAATTTTTCGGAAAATAATCCAATGTGATAGCCATCAACCAATGCATGATTGACATTTATAGCAACATTCATTATAATACGCTTGTCTTCTTTTTGAACCATTTTACTAAATGCAAGCTTAGGAACTGACTCTAAATTTCCAGAAACTGGTTCTTTGTGTCCAGAAAAATCTAACCATGGCATTGCTGAACAATGAATGCATTCTAAATCATTTCGCAACGGAAACAATGCTCCCGTGGTTTCAATTCTGCTTTTCTCTGCATCTATATTGGCTAAAAACTGTTTCAAATCTTCATTAAATTCGATATATGAAAACCCGAAAGTTTTATCAGATCGCATCAATGTTGCCGAAGCATGTATGATATCATACCGAATCACCTCGTTCTCAACAATTCTAATCTTTAGTTCATCTATAGCATTAATCGCTTTCATACAATCGTGCAAATACTTTCCGAAGAAAGACACTTGGTTACTCTTAGCAAATTGGTATGCTTTTGTGACATCAAATGGAATGGTTACAGCAAAAAACGGATCTTTTAAAGTTCTAAAATGATCATAATGCTGCTTACGCTTCCATGTATTTGTATTAATAACTTCCACTAATTCAATATTGCTTTTAAGTCAGATAAACTGGTTATCGTCTTATATTCCTTTTGTTTTGATTCATTTTCATTGACCTGCTCATGCAACCAAGTGGTATGAAAAGGAACATGTATCGCTTCTGCTCCAATATTTACTAATGGTAAAATATCAGATTTTAAAGAATTTCCAACCATTAAAAACTCAGATGGATTGATATCTAGATGATCTAATAATCTAGAATAATTTACTTCTTTCTTATCGCTCAGCACTTCTATATGATGAAAGTAAGACGTTAAATTAGAGTTCTCCAATTTCCGTTCTTGATCTAGTAAATCACCTTTAGTTACCAAGATTAATCGATAGGTCTTTGACAAACCCTTTAAGGTATCTTCAACGCTATCTAGCAGTTCAACAGGCTTATTTAGCATATCCTTACCAATATTCAATATCTTAGTAATCGTTTCATTTGAAACCGACCCATTTGAGATTTCGATAGCCATTTCGACCATTGATAACACAAAACCTTTGATTCCATAACCATATAAAGGCAAATTTTCTGTTTCCTTTTTAAATAGTTCCTGATCTATTTTATTGGCTGTTTCATATGGTGCCAATAATTTGGCAAATTCTAACTCAGCATCACGAAAATAGGTTTCGTTAACCCATAGCGTGTCGTCTGCATCAAAACCAATGACTTTTATATGTTGGTAATCTGTATTCAAATTATTTCCAAAGTTTTTTAGCACGTTCCAAATCTTCAGGTGTATCAATTTCTACACCTTCTACAGTTGTCTCTACCATTTTAATACGCTTTCCGTATTCTAAATATCTGATACACTCAATCTTTTCAGTAGCTTCAATAAATTGCATTGGAAGTTTATAAAAATCCAACAAGGCTTCTTTTCTGAAGGCATAAATCCCTTTGTGTTTAAAATACCGTGTGCCTGGACCTTTATCTCTAGGGAATGGTATCGGACTTCTAGAAAAATACAAGGCAAAGTTGTTTTGGTCTACAATGACCTTAACTGTATTAGGATTACTAATTTCATCCCAATCATGAATTTCAACCATGAGTGATGCTAGATCGATCGTTTTATCGTGATCATCCTTAAACACTTCCAATACTTTTTCTAGGCTTTCACGTTCTGTAAAAGGTTCATCACCTTGAACATTAACAACAATATCGACATCAAGGTTTTCAACAGCTTCTGCAATACGATCACTGCCAGACTCATGTTCCATTTTACTCATTATGGCTTTTCCACCATTGGAAGTAATTTCATCGAAAATAATGGTGCTATCTGTAACCACGTAGACATCATCAAATAGCTTCGTCGCTACTGTGGCTTCATACGTTCTCAAAATAACGGATTTCCCTGCAAGGTTTTGCATAAGTTTCCCTGGGAAACGGGACGCACTATAACGTGCAGGAATCATTGATATTATCTTCATTTGGTGAAAATTGCTAGAGTATCAAAAATAAAACTTTTAATAGAAATTAAGAGTGTTTACCCCTAATCTTTTTATAAACACGAAAAATGAGATACAAAATGATAAGCACCAAAATAAATGCCAAAACAGGTATAAACAATGAAACGATTGACATGACGACTGAAGTTCCTGTTTCTACTGTTGACACTAAAGGGTTAGCAATTCCTCCTGTAGTAGCTGTAGACGCTAATCGTGTAGCTCCAGAGCCTCCTGCAACAGCAGCAGCTGTTCCTCCTCCAGCAATTATGGCTAAAGCCCAAGTAAACACTGGACTTAAATCGGCAACCGTAGAAACCATAACTGCAATACCAGCAATTGTAGCCAACGGAATTGCAATAGCATCTAAGACATTATCAACATAAGGAATATAATAGGCGAAAATCTCTATTACCGTTGCAACTCCAAGCGTTATAACAGCAGTTAAACTGCCGATCCATTGCCAAGAGTCATTGAGCTCCCAAAGGTTAAAATAAGCAGCTAAGCTTAAAGCAAAAAGTGGAACGAATACACGAAAACCTACCGATGCCGATAAGCCTATTCCAAGACATATACTTATGATTGTTTCTATTGTCATTTTATGATGTATTTATTCGTCTTCAAAAAACTCATCCCTAAAACCAATAAGATACAATTTTTCTTTAGCTCTTGTTGCAGCAGTATACAGCCAACGCATATAATCCCTGTCAACTCCGTTAGGCAAATAAGGCTGTTCAACAAAAATGGTATTCCATTGTCCGCCTTGTGATTTATGGCAAGTAATCGCATAAGAAAATTTGACCTGTAAAGCATTAAAGTGCTTATTACCTTTAATCTTTAAAAACTTTTTATACTTAGAAGTTTCATCTTCATAATCCTTTTGAACTTCTTGATACAATCTGTTGCTATCCTCATAAGTCAGCGAAGGTGTTTCTGCTTCAATAGTATCTAAAATTAAAACCGTTTCGAAGGGTTGCATTTTAGGATAATCTACCATTTGAACTTTTACTTCAGCAAAACGAAAATCATAAAGCGTCGTAATAGAAAAAATTTCCAACACTTGGATAATGTCACCATTGGCAATAAATCCAGCTTCTGATGTTGGCTTAACCCAAAAATAATTATTCTTAACAACCATTAAAAAATCACCAACAGTTAATTCATTTTCATTAAATAAAATACGATTTCTAATTTGTTGGTTATAAAGATTAGCACGTTTATTACTTCTTACGATTATAGCTGTCTCTTCATTTCCATGCTCACTATAGGAATCATTAATAGCGTCCATAATTTCGTAACCATCAATCAATCTTATAATATCTGTAAATCCATTGAGATTAAATTTAAAAGATTCATAAAATTCATTTTCCAAAACATCTCGTATTCGTGTGGCATTACTCAATATTCCAGAATCTTGATTTTGCCTAACGACTTCATCAAGTTCAATAGAGATGACATTCTTATTATAGTTTAAATCGAGTTTTTCAGAATTTAGAGCTGGTGAAAAATCAGATTTCACGGGAGGCAATTGTGCTTGGTCTCCAATTAATAAAAGCTTGCACTTATGACCAGAATACACGTAAGTCATCAAGTCATCTAATAAGGATGTACTTTCAAAATTCTTAGAATCGGCGGGAGTATCTGGTATCATTGAAGCTTCATCAACGATAAAAATGGTGTTACGATGTTTATTAGGTTGCATCACAAACTTGACACCTCCTCCGCTATCTTTCTTCGGAAAATATATCTTTTTATGAATGGTGAACGCCTCTTTCTTGGAGTAATTTGAAATTACTTTAGCCGCTCGACCAGTTGGCGCCATCAAAACCGCACTTTTTTTTGTTTCCCCTAAATTAGAAACCAGAGTCCCAATAATACTTGTCTTACCCGTCCCAGCAAACCCTTTAAGAAGGTATAATGCATTTGGTGAATCATCGTAAACAAATTGCGCTAATTGCTCTAAAGCAACAAGTTGCTTGATCGTTGGGGCAAACGGAAATTTTGAGATGAGCAATTTATAAAAGTCAGATGGCGTCATTAATAAGGTTAAAAAAGTAATTAGAAACGCAAGATAAGATTTAATACATTAATTTTTTTATGTCTTTAGAAGACAAATTTTGTTATAGAATTTGAAAGTAATTTTATATCTTTCACCGGTTATTGATTTTTGTCTACAATGTTTTAGCGAACAAAAAAAAATTGTAGATTTGCGTAACTCCATAAAAACAATATAAAAAAACTAACTATGTTAAAAGTACTCCTTGTTATTGTAGGTCTTATTTTACTTACAATTGGTATCGTTTGGTTGATTGATAAATTTGTGCCTAAAAAGGCTAAGCCAATTTTAAACATATTATTATGGGCTCTTATTGTCTTTTTAGGATATATAACGTTCATGTCTGTTTATGGTGAAATGCAGTTTAATAAACTTAGAGAAGATCGCTACAAAATAGTAATCACTAAATTGAAAGACATTAGAGATGCGCAATTAGCTCATAGAACTGTTAATAAAGAATTTGCTGGAAACTTTGATGATTTAATAAAGTTTATTGATACAGCAAAATTCACAATTACACAACGTAAAGATTCTACGGTCATTGATGCAGATTTAACAGCTCGTTTTGGTGGTGTTGAAACAACAAGAGATATCGTTATAATTGATACTTTAGGATTTGTTCCTGTTAGGGATTCTCTTTTTGGTGCAGACACGCGCTACAAAACTATAATGAATCTTCCTGAAGGTATTGGTCCGGCAGGAGCTAAATTTCAGTTAAAAGCTGGTAAGTTAGATGACAGTGGTATTTCAGTTTTTGAAGCATGGGTTGATAAAGATGTGATATTACATGACCAAGATAAAAACTTGGTTAATAAAGAAAAGGAAGTGATGTCTGTTGATGGCGTTCGTGGACCAAAATTAAAAGTTGGTTCAATGGAAGAAGCTGAAACTGGTGGAAACTGGCCTGGAAACTTAAGTAAACACTAAAGTGAAACATAATAGTATAAAAGCACTGTCCATTCAAATTAGTTTGAGTGGACTTTCTTTTTGCATTCTAAATCGTACTACTAATACTATTGAGTTACTCAATACCATTCAGCTCGATAAAAAAGCAACACCGTTTGAATTGCTCAATGAGGTAAAAACAGCTATTGATTCTAATTCAGACTTTGAACAGTCGTTTGATTCGGTAGTATGCATTTACCAAAATGAATTATCGTGTCTTGTGCCCAAAGATTTATTTGATGAAAATAATCTGGCCGACTATCTAAAGTTTAATGCCAAAATCTTAAAAACCGATTATCTAAGCTACGATACAATAGTCTCTGGCAATTGCATGAATGTGTATGTGCCATTGGTAAATATCAATAATCATGTCTTTGACACCTTCGGTAGTTTTGATTATAAGCACTCATCTACGATTCTTATAGATACCTTATTACAATTATCTTCTAAAGACAAAGAGGAAAAGATGTACATAAATGTAAACACTTCTACATTTGAAATTGTATCTATTAATGATGGACAATTAGTCTTCTATAACACTTTCGAATATACAACTAAGGAAGATTTCATCTATTATATTCTATTTACAGTTGAGCAACTTAAAACTAATCCAGAAACCATAAAAACAGTTTTAACTGGTCGTATAGAAAAAGATGATGAATTATTTGAAATACTGTACAAATACATCAGATTTGTTACTTTTGAAGAACCTCTTACCAATTTCAAATTTAAAGATACAATAAAGAAAAAAGCGAATCACAGCGATTTTATAATTTTAAATAGTTTCAACTAATGCGCATCATATCAGGTCAATTTAAAGGTCGTCGAATTACTGCTCCGAAAAAACTTCCGGTTAGACCAACAACGGATATGGCAAAGGAATCTTTATTTAATATCTTAAATAATCAATATTATTTTGAGGACATTTCGGTTTTGGATTTATTTGCTGGTACAGGTAATATAAGTTATGAGTTTGCTTCACGAGGTACCGAAGAAATTACTGCTGTAGATGAGAATTATGGATGCATTAAATTTATTAATGAAACCGCCGATAGTTTTGAAATGAATATTTCCACGATCAAAAGTGATGTATTTAAATTCTTAGAAAAAACGCAGCAGAAACATACCATCATTTTTGCCGATCCGCCTTATGACTTTCCTTCGGAAACATTTGCTAAAATTCCACAACTAATATTTCAGAATGAATTATTGGAAAATGAAGGATTACTGATTGTTGAACATTCAAAGCATACTGATTTATCTCACCTAGAACATTACTCCCACTCTAAAAGTTATGGTGGTAATATGTTTAGCTTTTTCAAGTAGACCAACTTGATTTTGTGAAAATACTCTAAAATGAATTGGTATACCAGTATCTATTTGTAGTAAAATTCCTAATAATTTTTTTTAACTAACTTACACTTCCTTTCATCTGAGTTTAGACTCATACAATAACCTACACAGATTACCCTCAGATTTACAGTACTACCCTTTTTTTTAATATGGTAAGCATAAGGCTATTAATGCAATCAACATATTAACTTAAATCAATTTTTATGAAAACTTTAAAAAGAGGATTACTGTTCCTTATTACAGTCGTATTTGCAATAAATTTTGTAAATGCTCAAGATGCACCAACCATGTTCTCTGTTCACACAGACAATGTGAAATTTGAAATGGTGCCTCAATATGAACAATTGGCAAAAAGCTTAAAAGACAACCTTGTAAAGCACGCTATTACAGGAACTAGTTGGACAGCCATTAGTGTTGAAGACGGAAGATACGTATATGTATCTCCTATTAAAAACATGGCAGACTTAGACAAAAACTCAATGGCTGGCCTATTTGAAAAAATGGGAGAAGCTGAAGCAAGCAAACTTTTTGACGACATGAATCAATGTTATGACTCCCATAGTAATGCTGTAGTACATTATAATACAAATTTATCTTACAGACCAGATGGTTATAGTACGGATGGTAAAAATCATAGAGAATATCATTTTCTTTATTATGCACCAAAAAATGGTAAAGCTATGCGAGAAGCAATGTCAAAGGTTAAAGAATTATTTGAAGCAAAAGGAATAAAAAATGGTTATGATGTCTATCATAGCGGATTTGGGAGTGAAGAAAGTTATTTCATGGTTTCAATCTCTGGTAAAGATGATGTAGAAATTGCAATGGGAGGCCAAGAAAATGACAAGATCTTTGGTGATGAAAAAGGCGAAATATTTTTTAATGTAATTAAACTAACAACTAGATATGATCAGGTTGAAGCAGATGTTAGACCAGATTTAAGTTACACACCTTCTTCTAACTAATTAAATTATCAATTTACAGCTCTTGTAGCTGATAGTAAAATAGATACAAGTAGAATTTATTTCGATAATTTATCTGTTATTGAAGAACTAGGATACGAAATTACACCACCAAAACAAGATTAATCTAGTTCTGTTTTTCAAATTAAAAACCATCTATTTCTAGATGGTTTTTTGTTTTTAAGTAAATCTATAAGCCGAATCCTGTATACTAACAATGATAAATCATGTTAGTATCCTTATCATTTATCTACGTTTACTGTTACCAGCAAACTTTAGCTGCCTACCCTCTAGCATCGCGCGTGTACGCTCAAGCACTAGTTTACATGACATTGCACCACATAGAGTTTACCTGGTTTCACTACAGCATGACCTGTACATTCTTTCTGTTGCACTTTTCCTCACCTCGCGATGGATGGCTGTTAACCACTATGATTGCACTATGGTGTTCGGACTTTCCTCCATTCCGATAAATCGGAACAGCGATAAGGCGATCTACTTGCTGGCAAAAGTACGATTAATTGTTAATAACTCCTTTTAATTTCGAGTCCCATAATTCCTATTTTTATAATGAATTTTTAACTTTGTTATCTAAGTTTTTTCGATGGAACCTTTCGTAGTATCAGCTCGCAAATATAGACCACAAACCTTCAATGATGTTGTTGGTCAGCAAGCTATTACGAATACTTTACTGAATGCTATTGAAAATAATCATTTAGCTCAAGCCCTTTTATTTACCGGCCCGAGAGGTGTTGGAAAAACAACATGCGCACGTATTTTAGCGAAAATGATTAATAGTGATGGTAGCGAAACCGAAGACGAGGATTTTGCTTTTAATATCTTCGAATTAGATGCTGCATCAAATAACTCTGTTGATGATATTAGAAGTTTAACAGATCAGGTTCGTATACCTCCTCAAGTCGGGAAATACAAAGTTTACATCATTGATGAGGTACACATGCTATCTCAAGCCGCTTTTAATGCATTTTTAAAAACCTTAGAAGAACCACCAAAACATTGCATATTTATTCTTGCAACAACAGAAAAGCATAAAATCATTCCAACGATATTATCACGTTGTCAAATTTTTGATTTTAAGCGGATTTCGGTTAAAGATGCTAAAGAATATTTAAAATATATAGCCAAAGAACAAAGCATCAATGCTGAAGATGATGCCTTACACATTATCGCTCAAAAAGCAGATGGTGCCATGCGTGACGCGCTTTCAATTTTTGATCGTGTGGTAAGTTTCTCAGGAAAAGAGCTCACACGACAAGCCGTAACCGAAAATCTGAATGTACTGGATTACGAAACATATTTCACTAGTACTGACTTGATTTTGGAAAATAAAATTCCGGAACTCCTACTTCAGTTTAATGCGACGCTATCTAAAGGTTTTGATGGTCATCATTACATTACAGGTTTAGCATCTCACTTTAGAGATCTATTAGTTTCTAAAAACGAAAAAACAATAGAGCTTCTCGAAGTTGGAGATGACACCAAGGCTAAGTATTTAGAACAATCTAAAAAATCACCT
The DNA here is from genome assembly GCF_036960315.1 of Psychroserpens sp. Lineage (NCBI taxonomy): Bacteria > Pseudomonadati > Bacteroidota > Flavobacteriia > Flavobacteriales > Flavobacteriaceae > Psychroserpens > Psychroserpens sp. The sequence continues at coordinate 86,551 of NZ_JBALVR010000008.1, forward strand.
CATGATTTCCTTATTAAAGGCATTGGGTTAGCCAACGACACAGACCTAAAGTATAAGAGTAGTAAAAATCAACGCTTACTCGTTGAATTATGCCTTATGCAGCTTGCCTCTATCACTTTTGATGGAGAAAAAAAAAATAGCAGACATTACATAATTCCAGCATCTTACTTCAAAACCAAAGGCATTACGCCAATTCCTGTTGATATTCCGAAGAAAAAGGAAATTACAGAAACTGTTGAAGCCAAAATCAAACAACCCACAGAGAATAGTAAAGAAACTATTATAGATCAACCTATTTTAGCTGAACCACCTCGGCCAATTATTGACTTGAAGAAAGATCGACGCACATCAGGTCTTTCTCTCAAAAGCATTAAAGCAAAAAAGGATCATCAAATCAAACAAATGGAAGTCGTTATTGATGTTGACGATTTGCCTACAGAAGCATTTACCGAAGAAGAATTTCATAAAACTTGGAATGCATATATCGCTCACCTTCACAAAAAAGGAGAGAAAATTATGGCCTCCATTTTAGAAATGGACAAGCCAAAACTAAATGGTATAGCTATTCAATTAGAATTTCCAAATGAAACTTTAAAGATTGAATTGGAACGCGCTCAATATCCATTGATGGAATTTGTTCGAAAAAAACTTCAGAATTTTGATTTAAAACTCGACATAAAAGTTAACGAAGAAATTTCAAAAAAGTATGTTTTTACTGCCCAAGATAAGTATGAAAAACTGAAAGAAAAAAACCCAAATATCGAAGTACTTAGGAAGACCTTTGGATTAGATATTTAAAATAATTTTCATGAAAATACTACGCTATATTATTCCATGTATACTGCTCATCATTTTCATGTCATGTGACAAACGAACTAGCAAAAAAGAACGTTTAGAACAGGCTATTTCAGAGTTCAACAAAAACCAGAAGTCAATAGTCTTAAAATCCTATTACCCCGAATATTACACAGAAATTAAAACGGATTCTATAATCGCCAGTACCTTTAAGGTGAGCGTGAAAAATTACGCACTTATGGATTCTGGAATTCTTATCAATGAATCTGTTGAAGGCACTAAAAAAACAGCAGCGTATCATCGGGTTTTTACCTCTGATATTATTGTAGCTGTTTCAGATAAAATTATATACGATAAGCAGATTTCTGTAGCAACATTTAAAGCATTTTCAAATTCCGGTTTTTGGCAAAATGCGACCTTAGAACACGTCTGGGTAAACCAAGACAATTCTACTGCAAAACAGCTATCGTTTGGCATTTCATTTATCAATCCGAAGAATGATTCCTTTAAACTTTATGAAATGCAAATTGACCAATACGGAAATGAGCATTTAACACTAATTGAAGACCATAGTTAATGATGTTAGGACTAAAATTACCAACCGATCCGCGTTGGGTAAATATTGTAGAAAAGAATATTGAGGATATTCTCACAGATCATGCGTATTGTGAGCAAAAAGCAACCAGTACAGCGATTTCACTCATTGTAAGCTTCCCAGAATACACAGATTTGGTTCAAGAAATGACGGCTCTCGTTAAAGAAGAAATCAGTCATTTCAAAATGGTACATGACAAAATCATAGAAAATGGATGGGTTTTGGGTCGTGACAGAAAAGATGATTACGTTCTGCAATTATTGAAATTCTTTCCAAAAGGTGGCAGTAGAACCACACAGTTAGTACATCGCTTATTATATGCTGCATTGATTGAAGCCAGAAGCTGTGAGCGTTTTAGATTACTTTCAGAAGAGTTAAAAGACCAAGAATTAGCAGAGTTTTATAGAAAACTAATGGTGAGTGAAGCTAATCACTATACCATGTTTTTAGGATTTGCTCGACAATATGGTGAACGCAAAGACGTTGATGAGAAATGGCAAGCGCTTTTAGATTATGAAGCAGACATCATGAAAAACCTAAGTAAGAGCCAAACGATTCACGGTTAAATTCGCTATATTTATCTCTAAATTAAGTGCTTAACCACATGAAATACGTTTGGCTACTCATTGCTATTCTTTGTTTTAATTTATCTTTTTGTCAAAATGACATTAATGGAGAATGGTATGTTCATTCAATTACAACTGCTGGCATACAACATGATAGTTACGTATCAATGAGTATTAGCTTTTCAAATATTCCTTTAGAATCTGAAATTGTCAATGACTACTTTAATTACGACGGAGGAATTGCTTGTGGTTTTTATAGTGGACACTATTCAGTAATTGATGAAAATACGCTTTCGATTTTAGAACTTATCGATTCAAATTCATGTGGTGGAGATGCCTATGGGAAATATTATTATAAATACAGAGATGTTATTACTCCTACATATTTACCTGGTGAACTCTTGCCACTTCCATTTAATTACACGATTGTTGGTTCTGGTGAAGATCAAGTATTAACTATAACAAACCCTAATGGCGATTTAGCGGTGTACGGAAGACAAGAAGCTACTACGACAATATTTAAAACCTGGTACTCCTACAGTACAGAAACAGTAAATGGTATCGCATACCCTTCTCTAATTGAGTCTCCTAGTTTAACGATATCTCCTTTAAGTAATAGTAGTTTTGGAATGGGAGTTACTGGTTCTGGTGGCTGTAACAATTTTGATGCTACTCATAACATCTATTCTTCAAATGAAAATGAATTTTGGATCTATCTATTTAATCAAACCTTACTTGTATGTAACGACAACCTATATGAACCTACGTATCTTTCAGTGATTAGCACTGAAGTCGATGCCGTATTTAGTTATGAGCTGCAAGACGATGGTGAGACACTTGTATTAACAAATACTGTTGGTGAAGTGTTAACTTTTGGAAGCCAGCCGCTTCCTGCAAATATTCTAGGTGAATGGTTGCTGCATTACTTAGTCATCGATTCTAATCAAATAAACAATCCAGTCGACACCATACCTACTATATCATTTGAAATAACACCTAATTCGGTTAGTCCGTTAATTCAAGGAATGGGCGCATGTAATGGTTTTTCTAGTGCTTATTATTTTAATCCGCAACAAAGTTTCACATCAGGAACTTTTGGGACATCACTTGTCGATTGTGATACTCAAGAAGAAAATGTATTCGAAAATTTTTATTTTTCACAAGTTCTAAATACAGGTAATGATGGAACGACAGAATTACACTATGAAATTACTGGTACTGGAAATGATGCAACACTAGTTGTAACTAATCTCTCTAATAGTAATCAAGCATTTTATGGCAGACAAGCCTTATCTGTAGATGACAATGAATTTAGTTCTTCTAAAATTTCATTATCTGAAAACCCAGTTGCAGATGTACTGAGTTTTTCAACTGAAGAAAATTTATCAGAATCGAACTATCGGATTTTTGAAATCACTGGGAAATTGATACTTGATGGCCATTTGAACTCCAATAGTATTGATGTGAAGTCTTTAGCTTCCGGATTGTATTTCTTGAAGGTTTCTAATGATACGAATCGTTTTGAAACAGTGAAATTTATAAAGAAATAAAATTTCCGAAGAACACATAAAAAAAGCCCTAACAGTATATGTCAGGGCTTTTATATTTTAAATCGTATTGGGTTAGATTCTAATTCCGAATCCGAATTGTAATGTCGTGTTTTGTGCTTCAAGATTTCCAGCAGTATCCTCATTTAGAATATTACCAAAACCATAGTGTAAACGAGCGTCTACAAATAATTCGTCATTAATCATATACTCGATTCCGCCAACTCCCGAGAATGCAAAAGTTGAAAATGCATCTTGGTTTTTCCAAGTTTTTAAACTTAGCATTGGTCCTACACCTAAGGTGAATTTATCGCCTAAAGAAAAACGAGCTAAAATTGGCATTTGGAGATAATCTGCTCTAATTTCGTCTGCTTTAGCACCTTCACCAGAGTATTGAAGTTCAACATACGCTGAAAAACTCTCGGTAATCCCATAATCTACAAATCCGCCAAAAGCAAATCCGTTTCTATGTTGATTAGTAAAAGTTGGATCTGGGTCAAAATCTAAGTTTGATATATTGACACCTCCTCTTACACCATAACTCACCTCTTGTGAAAAAGATAAAGTTGTAAATGTAAATAGTAATAAAGTAAGTAGTATTGATTTCATTTGTATAAATATTTTTAATTGGGTTCTCTAGTTATTATTAAATATTCATCAAAATTAAGCTAGTATATAGCAAATATTTGAGATGGCTAATATAGGATGAAATTTAAAAATACAAAGTAAATATTAGTCAATATGCCTAAAAACACGCTTAATCTGACTAATTATTAGAGGTTTACACTTGACACCGTGTTGTAATACACACTTTTTATGATACCATCCGACAACCCGATTTTAGGCACATAGATATCTTTTGCTCCACTCCATTTCATAGCAGAAAGGTAAATTCGTGTGGCAGGGATAATAACATCTGCTCTATCTTGATTGAGTTCAAGTTCTGTAATACGCTCTTCGTATGAGTATTGCTGCAATTTATTATAATAGGATATTAAATAAAAGTATGTCAGTGGTTTACCTAAGGCTTTACCTGATACTTTAAATATCTTATTGATGTTTCCACCAGAACCTATTAAGTCCATTTTGTCGTATCCTCTTGTGTTTGCTTTTATCCAAGTTTCTAATTCTATCCAGGTTTCTTTTTTCACAATGTCGTTTAACAAACGTACTGTACCAATCTTAAACGATTTTGATGCCACTGTTTCACCGAGGTGAATCACAGAAAATTCGGTGCTTCCACCTCCAACATCAACATACAAATAGGTTTTATCTTCCTTTATATAGGATTGTAAATCGGTTGCAGCAATAATGGCAGCTTCCTCTTCGCCATCAATAATATCAATATCTATTTGTGCTTTTTTAGAAATAAGCTCAACCAACTCCTTTCCATTATCAGCTTCTCTCATCGCAGAAGTTGCACAAGCTTTATAAGCGATCACTTTATGTGATTTCATAAGCAAATTAAAGGCTGTCATGGTATCTAACATGCGCTTTGTGTTTTCTTCGGAAATTCCCCCATTCAAAAACACATCAGCTCCAAGGCGAATAGGCACACGAACCAGTGAGCTTTTTTTAAACTTCGCAGGTTGATCCTTTTGTTCAATTATATTAGAAATTAAAAGTCTTACAGCATTGGAACCAATATCTATTGCTGCGTATTTTTTTATAGTCAGCATACTAAGAATTCAGTTTTTCTTTGAAATAGTCATAAAGTGCAAATTGTGCTCTTACTTTCGGATTGTTATTTTTTCGATAATTATTGCTTTTTGAATCATCAATAACTCTAGCCTTAACATTATCACTCCAACAAATATCGAAAATATCCAGCAATTCCTGTTTAATATCATCCTGATATATTGGACAACTCACCTCAACTCTATTTTCAATATTACGTGTCATCCAGTCTGCAGAGGAAATATAGACCTTAGGCTTATTATCATTACAAAAGACATACAATCTTGTATGCTCTAAGAATTTATCAATTATACTTATGACTTCGATGTTTTCACTCATACCTTTTACTCCAGGAACCAAACAACAAATACCTCTTACGATCATTTGAATTTTAACACCTGCGCGACTGGCTTCATAAAGCTTGTCAATCATCTTATAACTTGAAATACTATTCAATTTCAGTTTAATAAAGGCGGGACTTCCTTTTTTTACGTTTTCAATTTCTGTATCAATAAGCGCGAATAATTTTGATTGTGTATAATGAGGCGACGTAATGATATGTTTATACCTATGGATTCTATAATTGGTATGAAAGAAACTAAATACTTTGTTAACATCCTTGAGTAGTTTCTGATTAGCAGTAAATAAGGTAAAATCGGTATAAATCCTAGCAGTAGATTCATTAAAGTTACCTGTACTTATAAATCCGTAACGCTTTAATGAGTCGCTTTCTTCACGCTCGATAACACAAATTTTGCTATGTACTTTTAAGCCAGTGACTCCAAATAACAAATTAACACCTTCATTTTGCATTTGCTCAGCATAATTAATATTTGCTTGTTCATCAAAACGAGCTCTTAACTCTATAACTACAGTTACTTTTTTTCCGTTTTTTGCAGCATTAATTAAAGAACTAGCAATATGAGAAATCTGCGCAAGTCTATATATTGTGATTTTTATGGTTTTCACCTGCGGATCTAAAGCAGCTTCACGTAAAAACTTAACAACATAAGAGAAGGTTTGATAAGGTGTATGAAGTAAATAATCCTTCTTTGAAATGGTATTAAAAATACTACTCTCCAAATTTAAGCCTTTAACTAGCAAGGGCTTTATTTTTTTATACAATAAATCCTGGCGTCCAAGGCTTGGAAAGCCCATATAATCACGCCTATTATGATATCTCCCTCCAGGAATAACGCTATCTTTTGAGTCTATTCCCATTTTACTCATCAAATATTCCAGTGTTTCTTCATCTATAGTTTTATCATAAACAAAACGTAAAGGATCACCAAGTTCACGGTCTTTTACACTATCTGAAATCTTCTTAATAAAACTTTTACTCAAATCACTATCAAAATCTAACTCACCATCTCTAGTGATTTTAATCATATTAGCAGTAATACTGTTATAACTAAAAATATTAAAAATGTCATCTAAACAATAGCGAAGCAGATCATCTAGAATCATTATATAACTCTTATCACCTTTGGAAGGCAGGACAACAAAGCGATCAATTGATTTCGGAATCTCAATGAGCGCATATTGTTTTTTCTCGTTAATTAATTCCATCTTAACAGCCAAATATGCCGCACTATCCTTTAAAAGTGGAAGGTCTACAGAATCATTTAAGATTATGATAACCAGAGCAGGACTTACTTGCTGAATAAAATAGTTCTTTATAAATGCGTGTTGTTCATCATCGACATCAGTTTCATTGATGAAATAAATATTCTCGTTTTCTAGTTTATTTTGAATATTACTCAAAATATCTAAACTCTTACTTTGCTGTTTTATAACGATTTGCGTTATTATGTCTAGTAATTCGGAAGCTTTTATACCTAATTCGCTCTTTCCTCCTTTTCCAGCTTCATCAATACGTTTTACAGTAGCATATCGAACTTTAAAAAACTCATCTAAATTGTTTGAGAATATTCCTAAAAAACGGAAGCGCTCTATCAATGGAACACTTTCATCTGCAGCTTCTTGTAATACACGTTCATTAAATTGAAGCCAGCTTAACTCTCTATTTATATAACTATTTTTGTCTTTTGTCATTACTTTAAATCTCTAGGGAAAATCATAAGTCTTGTATTGCCAGTATTGATATCTGACCAAGAATTCACATCAAAATCTATAACAACCAAACCACTTGTAGGTAGGTTGTCAATCAATTTGTCACCAAATATATTGCAAATAGATGTTAAAGCATGATTATGACCAAAAATCATAACATTTTTATAATTTTCACTAATGTTTTTCATGAAATGGATTACACTTTCTCCACCAAAATCATATAAATCTTCTATTATTTTTAGTTTTTCATTGTCAATTTTAAGATTCTTAATAAAAATCTTACATGTTGATAAGGCTCGATTTGCAGGGCTAGAAAACACAAAATCTGGAACGCACTCTTTATTTATAAATGCGTTAGAAACTAACTTAGCATCATTGATACCACGTTTTTTTAATGGTCTTTGTCTATCACTGACATCATGTTCCCATGATGATTTTGCGTGTCTTATTAGTATAAGTGTTTTCATTATTGTTCGATTAAATGCAAATTTCATCGATAAAATGTTGCATAATTCCGTTTTAACGAGTATTTTCGTCTTTTCATCATTTAAATTTGTCAAAGGTATTAGTAATCAGTTCATTTGTTAAGTTAAATTAATGTTTTAATGACCCAAATCAAAAATATATTAATATATCCATTTACCAAACATTGTTAAGCAATGTTCTTCCCTCAATAAAAATTTGAAATCTGATAAAGGCCTACAAGCACAAATCAGCCAATTTATTTAAAAATATCGCATAGCGAGATTATAGTTAAACATTATACTATGAAAAAAATTACTATTGTAATGCTAGTTTGTCTAGTAGCTCTATGTTCTTATGGACAGCAAGCGCTAGAGCTCAAGATTAAAAAACAGTCGGATTTGCCTAATACAGCCACTGAACATCTGTATTTAATCGAGATAGTTAATCATTCAAATAGCTCAGAAGAATTTACCATTGTTACCAATGATAAGAATTGCAACAATATTGAGCAATCAAAACAAGTGGTACTGAAAAGACAAGTTCTAAATAGTCAAAAAATAAAAGGTTTTAAATCTGGAACTATTAAAGCCAATAGTACAATTGATTTCTATATTAAGATTTCTCGCAATGACGATACCCCTTTAGGTAAATGGAATTGCACAGAAATTAAAGTTCTTTCGAGTAATGATGACAATATTAGTAATACACTCGTTATAAAGTCCCAAATCCCAGATCCCAAAAATTTTAATTAGTCTTTGACTAATTTATTAACAAACTGTTACTTATGAAAACTGCTAATAATCATAATACCATAAAAAAAGCCTGCCTAGTTCTAATTATCTTGGTAGGGTGCTTTGTTAATGCTCAGGTTCTAGATGCATTTACTCCTAGATTTAATCAAACTCTAAATGGAGATTACACGATGATTGCCAACAATATGTTGTCAAGAACTGCAACTCAAAATTATAATGGAAACTCAGGTAACCATAATTTTAATGATAATGTTTATGTTGACATTGATGGCTTATATGATGCCAATAATGATAATATTGATGATACGTTTAATTCAAGTAGTGCAAATTATTCAAACCCTGAACCGCAACTAGCATGTCTTAACACATATAGAGCATATATCTATTGGGCAGCTGCCGATAGAGAACCAACTAATGATCCAGCTTCTGAAAACCAGCCTAACTGGAACTATAATGACATTATGTTGATGTTGCCAGGGCAAACTGAGTATTCAACATTCACGGCTGATGATGTCATTTATAGAGGTCGAAATTTTCATATTAATAATGATCCTTACATATGCTTTAAAGACATTACAAACTTAGTCTCTGGATTAGGGAGCCCATATGGAACTTATCAAGTTGCTAACGTAGAAGCTAAAACTGGATCCTTAACTGGTCATGGTGGAGGAAATATTGGTACTTCTGGTGGATGGCAAATCGTTTTTGTATATGAAAGTCCAAAATTACCATCTAAAAACGTAAGTCTTTTTGATGGTTATGCAAATGTGACTAGTTCTATAAATGATTTTGATATCACATTTGGAGGGTTTCAAACTGTTTCAACTGGAAATGTTAACACTACTGTACTTATAGGAGCTCTTGAAGGTGATCAAGATTTAAGTGGAGATCAATTACAAATAAGAAATACCAGTGGTAACTTTGTACCAATAACAGCACCACAACGATCGAGCAATAATTTTTTTAATAGTAGAATTACAATTGATAATGCTGACTTTCTTGATAGAAATCCGGCTAGTCAAAATACACTTGGCTTTGACGCAGCTGTTTTCAATCTTAATAATACAGGGAATAGTTTAATTGGAAATAACCAAACGTCTGCGACCCTAAGACTCGCATCTAATCAGGAAACTTACGGTTTATTTCTTATAGGACTTTCTGTTGATGTATGGGCACCAGATTTAGATCCGATCGAAATTACTATGGATACTGGTTCAACACCTACATCTCCTGGATCTGCGTTAGGTTTTAACTTTAACGTGGTCAATAAGGGAAATGATAATGCTGTGAATTTAGTAGTATCATCCACATTACCTCCGCAAGTTGCAGCTGTAAACATGGTGAATCTGCCAACAGGTGTTACTTATAATTTTGATACAGGGACTAGATTACTTGAATTTTTCGTTGAGGATGGCTATACTGATGTTGGAGATCCAGAACTAATTGTTAATTTTGATCTCGTTATTGAAGATGAATGTTATTTTCTAGAAGATAATTGTGATTTAACATTTGATCTTCAATTCACAGCAAGTTATAATGGTATTCAAAATCCGAATAGTCAAAGTACTTTAAGTTCTGCTGCACTTGACGATTGTAACATTGGAGACAAACTACCTCTAATAATAGAAATAAGTCAACCAGTAGTTGCTTGGGTAAATACACCAGGCGATTTAGATAGAGCTATCGATTGTGCAGATACAGCAGCTTTGAATGCTGCACAAAGTTTAGAGCCAGACACAGATAAATGTGACTTTGTGCTCACTAAGGTATCTGGTTCTTTTGATGAAGATAACGCTAATCCTGGTACAGGTACTTATACGAATACATGGACATTCACAGATGCCTGTGGCGTAACAATTTCAGAATACGTTCAAGTAATAACCGTTGGAGTTCCATATACACCATTAGTGATTGATATTAATCAAAATAATATATTGTGTTTTGGCGAAAATACAGGTAGCATAAATGCGACTGTAAATGGTGGTATCCCACCTTACACCTATAATTGGTCAGGTCCAGACTTATTCTCTGCTACAACTGAGGATATTTCCGATTTGTATGCAGGAGCATATACATTAGTCGTAACAGATTCTAATTTGTGTCAGTCAACGTCAACATTTATTAATGTTTTACTAATAGAACCTGAGTTACAGGCTTGTGAAATCCAAATTTTCAACTGCCCTCCTGTTGTTGAAATTGCTTGTGCCGATTCAGATGCTGGCGCAAATATTGAATGGATACCTCCATCATTTGCTTATGAATGCTGTACTTCAATTGATGGTGACGATTATTCGTTTTTTATGGAATTTGATTTACCAGAAAGTTCATTTGGTACTGATTGTTGGGATTTCAATTATGCACAGCGTGTTGGAACAGATAATTTAAGGTTGTTTCAATCCTCTGGTTCCGTCGGGACTAGGTACGAAGATTCATACTTAATTACACCACTACAGTATTTTAATAATGACAGTGGCACTCCAATTAATATTGAATTGATAGATGTAACAGCAACAGTAAATTGGACCCTAGAGGTTTTACATGCTGATGATAATTCAATAGTATATTCGGATACCGTTAGTGGAATAACAACTGATGGCCAACAAACGATAACAATTCCAAGCTCAGTGCCAAATGGTTCTTATAAATTAAAATTTAATTTTGATAGCTCTGACGCTAATGGTGGAGATAAGATAGAAATAGATAGGCTGTACTATAATGCAACATTAATTGAGGCAAATTGTGCTGGTGGAATCAACTTTGCTGTGACATCTTCACATAATCCAGGGGATTTATTTATACCAGGGGAAACTACAGTGACATATACAGCTACATATACACCAGAATTCGGTGACCCAATAGTATTAACATGTGATTTTAGTGTTAATGTTGTTAATGTTGATTCAGTTGAAGATATAGATAGTCACTTAGACTCAAATTGTGCAAGTTCTTCTGATGGAAGTTTTATTATAATTGCAAGTGGAGGAATAGCGCCTTACAGCTTTAGCTTGGACAATATTAATTTTGATAATACAACAGGGGTTTTTAATAATTTACCAGCTGGAACATATACCGTTTATGTTAAAGATAGTAATGGTTGTACTGACCCTACTCCAATTGTAGTAATACTAACTGTTCTTGATAATGCAGTTCCAAGTATTATTGCTCCTGACGATTATATTATAGAAGGGTGTGGAACAAATGCAATAAGTGATTTTCAGTATAGTATAACGGAAAGAGCAATAAGTTTAATTGACTTACAAAACGCTTTAGGTGGAAATGGAACTGCTTCAGATGATCAAGGTATTGACTCAATTACATATATTGATGTGAGTTCAGGGTCATGCCCACTAACAGTGCAAAGAACATTCTCTGTTACGGACGAGTGTGGTAACACTGTTTCTGATATACAAAATATAACAATTGATGATAGCACACCTCCAAACTTAACACTTCCTTCTGATAAGGATTTAGAATGTGCAGAGAGTACAGACCCATCTAATACAGGAAATGCTACTGCCAGTGATATTTGTGGAACATCAACTGTATCTTTTTCTGATTCTGTTGTTGATAACTGTAGTAATACAAAGACAATAACAAGAACCTGGACGGCTATAGATGAGTGCGGTAATTCAATTTCAGATGTGCAAGTAATCACTGTAACTGATTCTGGTGTCCCAACTTTAACAACTCCTGGTGATATAACTATAGAATGTGGAGATAGCACTGATCCAACTAATACTGGTAATGCAACAGCCACTGATAATTGCGGAAATGCAACTGTAACATTTGCTGATACGTCTATTGCTGCTTGTGGAAATACTGAAACAATTACTAGAACTTGGACCGCTACTGATGATTGTGGTAACATAAGTTCAGATACTCAAACTATTAGTGTAGTAGATACTGCTGCGCCAACACTAACTATTCCGACAAATAAAACTATAGAATGTGGTGAGGATACTAATCCGTCAAATACCGGAACAGCTACCGCTACAGATTCCTGTGGAAATGTAACTGTGAATCATACAGATACATCTGTTGCAGGATGTGGAAACACCGAAACGATTACTAGAACATGGACTGCTACTGACGACTGCGGAAATGTAGCTACTGATATACAAACAATTATAGTTGATGACAAAGGTGTTCCTACACTTAATATTCCTTCAGATGTAACTGTTCAATGTACAGAAAGTATGGATCCAGCTAATACTGGTAATGCAACAGCCACTGATATTTGTGGAAATGCAACTGTAACTTTTGCTGATACGTCTATTGCTGCTTGTGGAAATACCGAAACAATTACTAGAACTTGGACTGCTACTGATGATTGTGGTAACATAAGTTCAGATACACAAACTATTTCTGTAATAGATACTACTGCGCCAACGTTAACAGTTCCTGCAGATGCAACTGTTCAATGTACAGAAAGTACTGATCCAGCTGATACTGGTAATGCGACAGCTACTGATACCTGCGGAAATGCAACTGTAACTTTTGCTGATACGTCTATTGCTGCTTGTGGAAATACCGAAACAATTACTAGAACTTGGACTGCTACTGATGATTGTGGTAACATAAGTTCAGATACTCAAACTATCTCGGTGGTTGATACTATTGCTCCAGATGTAACTGCATGTTCAGTAGGAAATACAACATTAGAATGTTCTGATACAGATAACGAATCATTAGCCGATGCTTGGGATGCTGCAAATATTGCTGCACTTGAAGCTTGTGCAACTGATGCTTGTGACGCTGACCTTTCAGTAACGTCAGATTATAATTTCAATAACTTAAATACAACTTGTGGTCCTTGTGGAACATTAAACGTAACATATACAATCACTGATGATTGTGGTAATGATACAACTGTACTTGCTACATTAACATTTGATGATGGAACTATTCCTGATTTATCTAATTGTTCTGTAACAGATCAATCTATCGAATGTTCTGGTGATGATAACGAACAATTAGCTAACGATTGGAATACAGCTAACATCGCTGCGCTTGAATCTTGTGCTGATGATCTTGGTGTAACGGTTACATCTGATTACACATTTACAAATTTAGCATCTACTTGTGGGCAAGGTGGTACAATCGCTGTTATCTATACAATTACTGATGATTGTGGCAATGCGACTACATTAAGTGCAACATTAACGCTTGAAGACACAACACCTCCTAACTTGGATAACTGTTCTATAACAGACCAGTCTATCGAATGTTCTGGTGATGATAACGAGAAAATAGCTAGCGATTGGAATGCGGCTAACATCGTTGCACTTGAATCTTGTGCTGCTGATACTTGTGACACGGACTTTAACGGTCAAGTGACTTCTGATTATTTATATACTAATTTGACTTCAACTTGTGGTCTAGGTGGTACAATCGCCGTCATCTATACAATTATTGATGATTGTGGTAATGCGTCAACACTTAATGTAACATTAACGCTTGAAGATACGGTTGCTCCAGACCTTTCTAATTGTACCATAGAAAATACAGTATTAGAATGTTCTGATACAGATAACGAATTATTGGCCGATGCTTGGAATGCTGCAAATATTGCTGCACTTGAAACTTGTGCTGTAGATTCTTGTGATATAGATTTCACTGGTCAAGTGACTTCTGATTATGACTTTAATAACTTAAATACAACTTGTGGTCCTTGTGGAACAATAAGCGTCAATTATACGATCACTGATGATTGTGGTAATTCAACTGTACTTACTGCCATTCTAACTTTTGGTGATGAAACGATTCCAGATTTATCAAATTGTAACGTTGAAGCCACTACAATTGAATGTGTTGGAGATGAAAATGAAACTTTTGCTAACGATTGGAATGATACCAATATAGCAGCTCTTCAAGCTTGTGCTGAGGATTTAGCCGTAACTGTGACTTCTAATTATGACTATACCAATTTCGTTGAATCATGTGGGTTGAGTGGTGCAATTTCCGTTGTTTATACCATTTCAGATGAATGTGGCAACTCAGCAACTATGGAAGTAACATTAACAATCGTAGATACTACACCTCCAACATTTACTGTTCCTTCGGATATTTCTATCGAATGTGATCAAGATGCTTTAGATTTATCTCTGACTGGAGATGTAACTGATGAAACTGATATTTGTTCTAATGCAGGACTTGAAGCAACATTTACTGATGCTACAGCTGATGGTACTTGTGCAAACGAATCAATAATTACTAGAACTTGGACATT
>NZ_JBALVR010000008.1:101259-214685 GCF_036960315.1 Psychroserpens sp.
GATGAAGCGGATAACTGTTCTACAGATCTTGAAGCAACATTTACTGATGCTACAGCTGATGGTACTTGTGCAAACGAATCAATAATTACTAGAACTTGGACATTAACTGATGACTGTGATAATACAACGACTTTAGTTCAAACGATTACAATTGAAGATAACACTGCACCAACATTTACAGTGCCGGCAGATGTAACTCTAGAATGTGATCAAGATGCATCTGATATGACCTTAACTGGTGATGTAACAGATGAAGCGGATAACTGTTCTACAGATCTTGATGCAACATTTACTGATGCTACAGCTGATGGTACTTGTGCAAACGAATCAATAATTACTAGAACTTGGACATTAACTGATGACTGTGATAATACAACGACTTTAGTTCAAACGATTTCAATTGAAGATAACACTGCACCAACATTTACAGTGCCGGCAGATGTAACTCTAGAATGTGATCAAGATGCATCTGATATGACCTTAACTGGTGATGTAACAGATGAAGCGGATAACTGTTCTACAGATCTTGATGCAACATTTACTGATGCTACAGCTGATGGTACTTGTGCAAACGAATCAATAATTACTAGAACTTGGACATTAACTGATGACTGTGATAATACAACGACTTTAGTTCAAACGATTTCTATTGAAGATAACACCGCACCAACATTTACAGTGCCTGCAGATATGACTTTAGAATGTGATGTCGATATGACAGATGTTACTATAACTGGTGATGTGACGGATGAAGCTGATAACTGTTCTACAGATCTTGAAGCAACATTTACTGATGAAACTACTGATGGAAGTTGTGCTAACGAATTTGTTATCACGAGAACATGGACATTAAGTGATGATTGTGAAAATACAACGACATTGGTTCAAACGATTTCAATTGAAGATAACACCGCACCAACATTTACAGTGCCTGCAGATATGACTTTAGAATGTGATGTCGATATGACAGACGTTACTATAACTGGTGATGTGACGGATGAAGCTGATAACTGTTCTACAGATCTTGAAGCAACATTTACTGATGAAACTACTGATGGAAGTTGTGCTAACGAATTTGTTATCACGAGAACATGGACATTAAGTGATGATTGTGAAAATACAACGACATTGGTTCAAACGATTTCAATTGAAGATAACACTGCACCAACATTTACGGTACCTGGAGATCTTTCAATTGAATGTAATCAAGATGCAACCGATTTAACTTTGACTGGTGATGTGACTGATGAATTTGATAACTGTTCTATTGGTTTAGAAGCTACGTTTGCTGATGAAATTACTGAAGGTGAATGTGCTAATGAATTTATTATTACAAGAGTTTGGACAGTAACTGATGAATGTGAAAACGCAACTTCACTTATACAAACGATTTCTGTTGAAGATAACACGGCTCCAACTCTAGTTGGTGAATTAGAAGAAAATATAAGTGTCGTATGTTCAGATATTCCTGAAATCCCAGAATTAATTTTCGAAGATGCTTGTTCTACAAGTATGATTGTAGAAATTAACGAAACTTCTACGTCTGATGGAACTTCAGCAGATTATATGATTATTAGAGATTGGATCGTAAGTGACGAATGTGGAAATGAGGATATTTTTACTCAAACTATTAACGTCTCTACAGAGAATACAATAGTAGCATTTGATGTTCCGCTTTGTATTGATGATACTACATTCGATTTATTCGATTCTTTAACTGGTGATTATGACGCAACCGGAACTTGGGAAGTAGTTTCAGGAGATGTAACCTTAAATGGAAGCTTCTTTGATCCAACAACAGTTGATCTTGGTGACTATGTCGTAAGATATGTACTTACAGATAGTGATTGTCCAAGTGAAACAGAAGTAACTATTACAGTTCATGATGATTGTGTGGTATTACCTTGTGGTCAAGAAGATGTTATCATCTCTAAAGCTGTAACTGTTAACTTTGATGGGATTAATGAATTCTTTGTAATTAGTGGAGTTGAAGACTGTGGTTTTGTTCTCGAATTACAAATCTTTAACCGTTGGGGAGCAAAAATTTATGACAATCCTAATTATCAAAATGATTGGAATGGTACAGCATCTAATGCTTCCATAGGAAATTCAAACTTTGTGCCAACAGGAACTTATTATTACGTAATTAAACTAATAGATAGTACTGGTGAATTAGAATTAAAACCAATTACAGGACCAATCTATGTTTCAACAAAATAAATCTTAACCTATATGAAATTAGTCAAGTTTAACATAATAGCGTTTATACTATTCAGTAGCTGGATGGGTGTTGCACAGCAGCTTCCGCAGTTTACTCAGTATATGTACAATACGATTTCAATAAATCCAGCTTATGCAGGAAGTAGAGAAACATTAAGTGTTGTAGGGTTACATAGAAGTCAGTGGGTTGGTCTCGAAGGAGGTCCGCAAACTCAAACACTATCTATACATGCACCAATGAGAAATGAAAGAGTTGGTCTTGGTATCTCGTTTATAAACGACGAACTAGGATATCAAAACTTTTCATACCTATATGGAGATTTTTCATATACGATTCCAACAGGTGAAAATAGTAAGTTAGCCTTCGGTGTAAAAGCTGGATTTACAAGTTATAGTTTGGATGCAGATTTTCAGCAATCCCAAGCTCATGATCCAGTAATTTTCGGTTTTGAAGACCGATGGAAACCAAACATAGGTACAGGTGTGTACTGGCATAGTCAAAAATGGTATTTAGGACTTTCTGCTCCTAGAATATTAAATACTGATTACACTGGTGATGCAGAGTTTCAATCGCTAGAAAGGATTAGTTATTACTTTACTGGTGGCTATGTATTCGACTTAAGTGAAAACACAAAGCTAAAGCCTGCCGCGCTTTTAAAAGCGACAAGTGGTGCACCGTTATCTTTTGACCTTACTGCGAACTTTTTATTCTATGAAAAGTTTTGGGTAGGTGCTAGTTATAGAATTAACGAACGTGCATCTGCCATTGGTGGTTTGGCCGATTTTCAAATATCGAAACAGTTACGAGTTGGGTATGCTTACGAGTATCCTATTTCTGACTTAAGAGCCTATACTAGTGGAACTCATGAAGTTCTATTAATGTTCGAAATATTTAAAAGCAAGCGTATTAAATCACCTAGATACTTCTAAAAACCAAATCAATGATGAAATCAAAGTTTTTAATCTTAATATTGGCGCTTAGTAGCACAATTATGATTGCCCAAGAAAAGCTTGCTGATAAGTTTTTTAGCAACTTCGGGTATGTAAAAGCCACAGAACTTTATGAAGAAGTTCTCAAAAAAGGAGACACAAGTCTGCATGTATTAACTCGTCTTGGTGATTGTTACTATAACAATTCTAAATCCGATAAAGCTGCATTTTGGTATAAAAAAGCACTTGAAAAGTATGGTCAAGATGATATGAATCCTGAGTATATATACAAACATATTCAGTCGTTACGTAGTTTGGGACAATATGAAGACGCAGAGTCTTGGATGAAAAAATTCATGGAAATCCAGAATAACGATACACGTATTAAAGGTTATAATCCTGAAAATATTGCAAAGTACGATGAACTAGCAAGTTCAGAAAAGAATAGCATTGTCAAACTTCAGAATTTGCCATTTAACTCTAAGTATTCAGATTTTGGATCTTATATACATGATGGTCAGCTATATTTTGCATCGGCTAGAAATACAGACGAAAAGAAACGCTATAGTTGGAACGAGGAACCTTTCTTGGATATCTATCAGGTAAACGTTGAGAAAAAAGAAGATACCGTTACTTATGGTGCACCTGGTTTTATTTCTGCGGAAAAAATAAACACCGATTTTCACGAAGCTTCAGTAGCGATTACCACTGATGGAAATACCATGTATTTCACAAGAGATAATGTTGGTAAGAGTACTAAAAAAGTGAAGTATGATGAAAAAGGAACAACACATCTTAAATTATACAAAGCGACATTAGTTGGTGAACAATGGGACAATATTTTAGAATTGCCATTTAATGACGAAGTGTTCTCAACTGGTCACCCAGCCTTGAGTGCAGACAACAAACAATTATATTTTGTATCTGATCGTGAAGGCGGTATTGGACATACTGATATTTATGTTGTAGATATTAATGGAGAAAACGACTATTCTGAACCTAGAAATTTAGGTGAAAAAGTGAACACTGAAGGTCGCGAAATGTTTCCGTTTATCGCAAAAGACAGTACGTTTTACTTTTCTTCTGATGGACATCTTAACTTAGGGTTCTTAGATATATTTAAATCTAATATTCTAAAAGATGAGACTTCAGAACCAGAAAATCTAGGCGCTCCATATAATAGTGGTTACGACGATTTTGCATATTTCAAAAATACTGCCAAAGCTGAAAATGAACATACTGGATATTTCTCTTCAAACCGACCAGATGGTCAAGGTAGTGATGATATTTATAGTTTTGATGCTTCAATTTGTATTCAAACGATAAAAGGAATTACAAGAGATAAAAATACCAACGAAATTTTAGCTGGTGTTACTGTGAAGTTGATAAACGATGTTGGTAAAGTTATTGTCGAAGTTGAAACTGGCGCAGATGGTAGCTATCTGTTTACAGCCGATTGTAAAAACAACTATACGGTTATTGGTAATAAAGAAGACTATAAAGACGATCAAAAACAAGTCGTTACAGACAGTGAACATGAAAAAGTTACTGAGGCAGATCTATACTTAGAGTCATTAATTAATGATAATCAGATTGTCATCAACCCAATTTTCTTTGATTTTGATAAATCGAATATTAGAACAGATGCACAATACGAACTTGAGAATATCGTAGATGTTATGAGAGCGCATCCTACAATGGTGATTAAAATTGAATCGCATACAGATAGTCGTGGTCGCGATAAATACAATGAGAAATTATCTGATAGAAGAGCAAAATCTACAATGGAATATATTATTTCAAGAGGAATTGCTCGAGAACGTATAGAAAGCGCTATTGGATTTGGAGAATACCAATTACTTAATAAATGTTCTAATGGTGTGAAATGTACCCCAAAAGAGCACCAATTAAATAGACGTTCGTACTTCTACATCTTAAAAGAATAATATTACCCTCTAAACTAAATTTGTTTAAAGCAGACCTAATTAAGGTCTGCTTTTTTTATACACCCTCAATTTACTTTGGTCAATATCATATCTGTTGGGATATTATAATTTAATGGTTCGTTACTCATTCGAACACCATTAGATCTTTTAATTTTCCATTCTGCTGTTATGGTACAGTTTAAACACAGCGGCTGCACTGGCAGTATTGTTAATCTTAAATCTCCAAATTTATTTTTTCGTTCTCCATTTTCATAACCTATGGTATTGTCTTCTATGTGAGCTCCCAATACTGTACCATTTTTAGATCCACCAAAAATAGCATAACCATTATTATAAGTTGTCCCTGGTATATCAAAATTGGATTTATATAGTAGTGTTTCTGATCCATTATTAACTTCTACAAGTTGATAATCCCCTTTTACATATAAATTATCAATATAAAAAGTGACTCTAAAAGTTTGATTCCCATTTGTATTTTCCCATGTACCTACAAAAGGGGTTAAATTATTTAAATCATGCTGACCATAAACTTGTTGTGATTTACAAGAGAATAGGACTATGAGTAGTAGTGTATAAAATGTTGTTTTCATTATGTTTAATTTCTTTAGCCAAAACTATAGCTAATAGTATAGCATTACAATCCAAAATGAGTAAACACTACATTTGAGATAGCAACTGAGTTTTAACAAAAAAAAAGCTTTGATGTTACCCAAAGCTTTTTTATAATTCTCACTGTATTCCTAATTTACTTTGGTCAGTATAATATCGGTTGGGATATTAAAAATTAGTGGATCCCCATCAATTAGATTACCTCCTCGTGTTTTAACTTTCCATTCTGCTGTTATGATACAGTTTAGACATAATGGCGGTATTGGCTGTATGGTAAATCCTAATATACCATCTTTTTTATTTCGTTCACCATTCTCATAGCCTATGGTATTATCTTCTATTTGTGCCCCCATTAATATACCATTATCAGATCCGCCAAAAATGGCATAACCGTTATTATAAGTTGTACCATTTATATCAAAGTCAAAGTTAGATCTATATAGTAGCGTTTCAGATCCATTATCAACTTCTACAAGTTGATAGTCTCCTTTTATATATAAATTATCAATATAAAAAGTGACCCTAAAAATTTGGTTGCCATTTGTATTTTCCCAAGTACCAACAAATGGGGTTAAATTATTTAAATCATGCTGACCATAAACTTGTTGTGATTTACAAGAGAATAGGACTATGAGTAGTAGTGTATAAAATGTTGTTTTCATAATATTTTTTGTTTTAATTTTGACAAGGTGGTAGTCTAACAACTACGCCATTATTATTTAAATCTACTTTAGTATATGTGTTAAAACTTTCATCGGTTTCAAATAAAGTAAAACCGGCATCTGCTGCGTTCATGAAATTTAAAAACTCCCTAACTGCGTCTTCATTAGGTGTTGTTGGTGTTATTTTCGGAGTCTCTTTTGGATTAAAATATTCATCAAAAAGAGGTGTAAAAACATCTTTGGAGTTATTATATCTTTGATACTCAGCAAAATCACCAACATCAGTTACACTATTAAATGTTGCAAAAAAAAAGAAATCCAAAAACTTAACAGGGTCATTAATTGTGATAGCATATTGGGTTCCTTGTTTGGTCGCCACAAATAGAACAAAAGATGTTGTGTCTAATTTATTTAATCTTATTGCCTTAGCTACTCCTATTAAATCGCCAGGAGAAAAAGTGGGGAGACTTGGTATAGATGTATCTGGATGATTATGTCCCATTGCTTTGAACTTATTAACTCCAATCGTAATCTCAACTTTTGGACTAGCATTGGTTCCTTGAAAATTTGAGACACCTACTGTGTTTTCGTATTTTGCAATCCCTTTTTCAAAATCTAAGCTCAAATTTGCTTCGCTTGCCAGATCTATAAGCTCTTGTTTAAAATCATCGTTTGCTGGATCATTTATAAAATCTGTTACCTTCGTACATTCTATTATATCTGCTGGACTAAGTATGGCTCTAGGAACAATTGGTATTGTAACAGGATTATCTACAAGAATAGGAATAGTGTTTCCACCACCACCTTGACCTATAGGATTTCCGTAATCATCATAGGGACTAGGATCGTTATTTGGTGTTATTCCAAAACCGCCTTGACCACATTCTGTGAGATATAGTACTCTATATGGTTCTGGTATACCTTCATATTTTTGGGCACAATCAAATCCTCCATTAGACCCTGTTTCTATATCTTCAGCCGTATGTCTCCCTAAATACCGACACCTTGGAACAACATCTACAAAATCGTAACAACCGCCATCACCAACTCCTCCTATTCTTGAAAGGAGACTATTTCCCAAATCATTGTCCTCCAAAATTGTATAACTAACTTTATCGCTTAAGTCTACTTCTTCATTGTTTTGAATTCGCTGTTTTTCTTCAACGCTAATGTCATAGCTTACAAAAAAGCTTCATAACTCCCGTCATCTTCTAAACTTAATAATAAATTTTCCATAAGACCATTATCAATATCTCTTTCTAAGGGAAAAGTATAGGAATGGTAATTGCCAAACTCAATGTAATTGGCCACTTCAGTATCTACAGTAAAGCCGTATTCAGAAAATGACACCGATCTATTAAGAACAGAGTCGTTTGAATTGATATTAGAAGTTAAGGTTACTAACTTCGCTGAAAGCCCTTTGTTTTTTATAATGTCTGGGTTTATTGATTTTTCAATTTTAAAAACTGACAATTCATTTAGTATAGGAACTTTACTGGGTTCGATGACATCATCTTTTTGACATCCACTAAAACAAATGACTAGGAATAGGATTAGAAGTTTTGGGAATCTTTTGAAATTTTTCTTCATTCTTTATTTAATTAATTTAAGATTAAAACGGATTACACCAACTATAATATAGAAGGATAACAGCATGCGAATTAGTCTTTAAAAAAATTAAAATAGAATATTCAAATATAAGAATAATACTACTTTAACAAAGTAATTTTCTTGCTTTTTGAGTATTTAATTATTGTGCTACGTAATTGAATATTTTGCTTATTATAGTCCACATTGGTTTATAGCCAATTGCATCAATTTTTGATTATATTTTATGGAATTCAAAAAGGTTTTTGCGTTTTATGAGAATTAAAATTATGACCGTGCTGATGCTATGCGAAGGCAAGAGATTTCAATTAAGATCATATCAGAGAAAAACTAAAAACTTCATCACGTCATTAATGTATAGTGTACATAAAAAAGTTCCCATTTCATTATTTACCCATTATAAATCATGAAAAAAGCCACAGTAAAACTGTGGCTCTAAAAATAACGATTTGCTATTAATCAATTTTTAAACGTTTATCTTTTTATAAAGATGTTTGTATAATACCATTTTCCTTCTTCATTTTGTTCTGCAGAGATATCAAAGTCGGTATAATCACCTTCAATATTTTGTCTGTGTCCATCACTATTTATCCAGGCATTAACAACAGATTCAGCAGAATTAAACGCATAAGCTACATTTTCTGAAACTTTAGTTGCATCTGCATTGTCTATTAGACTGTTTTTACGTTGGAAAAAATTATCGTGAGATACATTATTAACTTCTACCATATAATCGGTGTGCGTATAAGCTACAGATTTAATAATGTTATGGTTATTTAAAGGCGTTAAACCTTCATTAATTCTATGAGCGTTAATCAACTCTAAAATTTCTATTTCGATTGTTTTTGCTGCTGGAGGGACAGGTAATGACATACTATCAATTGTCTCATCTGGAAAGTTTTCAGTAGAACAAGAAAACGTTAATAAAGCAACTAAAGCCATAATAGGCAATAACTTGGTAGGTTTCATAATGTAGGTTATTTAGATTTGGTAATTCAGAATTGGGGTTCTAAATCATTTTTTATAAAATCAATTGTTTAAAACAGGGCAGTATTAAACAATTGTGTATTACATCGTAAATATATACATTATTGGTTATTTAAACGATAAAACATGCATGTTATCGATTAAATACAATATAAATTAAGAATATTCGTACAAATTATAAGTTTTTAAGACTTGAAGAAATAAGATTAAAGGAGTTTAAGGTGATAAACGATCTAAATTCCAATTGAATTCCTCATCCAATTGATAACGTAATCTATCGTGTAATCGGTTAGGACGACCTTGCCAAAATTCAATTTCTACAGGCTTGACTATAAATCCGCCCCAAAATTCTGGTCGAGGAATTTCCTTTCCCTCAAATTCTTTTTCTAAGCTTTCCAGGCGTTGTTCAATAACATCTCGATTTTCTATAGGTTCACTTTGATGAGACACCAATGCTCCAAGTTGGCTTCCTCTTGGTCTAGATTCAAAATAACCATCACTTAAATTCTCAGCAATCTTTTCAACTTTTCCCTTTATAATGATTTGACGTTCGGCTGCAGGCCAAAAAAAGGAAAGGCATACATTTGGGTTATTAGCAATGGCTCTACCCTTTTCGCTTTCATAGTTGGTATAAAAAATAAAACCTTCGTAAGTATATTTTTTTAATAGCACTACTCTACCTTTTGGAAAACCATCTAATCCCAAAGTACTCAATGTCATAGCATTGGTTTCTCCAACATCAAAATTCTCATCGACTTCAAGAAACCATTTTTGGAATACCTCCATCGGGTTATCACTCACATTATTTTCGAGTAATTCTTGCTTTTCATATGACTCTCTATAATCACCTAAGTCTGTATTCATTATAACTATTTAAAGGATTTATTATTACTTTTCTTTCTTAGCTTCATTTATTTCTTATAAATTTAAGGAATAATCCCTTCTAATGAAATTTGAAAACAGTAAATATTCTAAACTTTTAGAATATAAAAAAGTCGGTTTCACCTTCGGAAACTTATACATCACTAAACATTTTGCTATCTCAGAATTAAACGAAGGTATTCATGTTGATTTTACCATGGTTAGTGAATTGATTAACAAATTTTCTGAAGAAATAAGTAACGATATCAGAATAGGTTATATTGCAAATCGAATCAACTCCTACTCTTTCGAACCTCAATTATGGCTTGATTTTAATAATGAATATGACTTTTTAGTTGCAAGTGCTGTTGTGACTTATAGCGATTTCGGTTATCTCAATTCTTCATTAGAAAAACATTTCTTTAAAAAGAGCCTCAAAAGATGTCGTAGTTTAGAAGAAGCTATTGAATGGATGATAGCGTTAGAAGAGTTTAAAAAGGAAACTAATTGAAATTAAATTCTTTCCCATCTTGAGCCAGTTCGACATTCGAAAATATGGCCTGTGCTTCAGTTTTAAAAGCACTTAAATCATCGTATCTCGTCGAATAATGTCCAAGAATTAACTGACCTACATTAGCTTTTTTTGCAATAGTAGCAGCTTGTTTGGCTGTAGAGTGTTTTGAATGCAAAGCCAATGCTTTATTTTTTTCAATAAATGTCGACTCATGGTATAGTGCATCTACATTCTTAATGATTGGTATAATCGCTTCGTTATATGCTGTATCACTACAAAACGCGTAGCTTTTTGGTGGTTTTGGATTTCGAGTCACTGATTCATTTTTGACAATTCCTCCGTTATTATCAGGAACATCAGCACCTTGTTTTAACTTTCGATAATAGGCGACATCAATATCAGCATTCAGGACAGCATTCATATCCAATTTACGATCTCCTGATTTTTCCTTGAAAAGAAATCCGTTCGTATAAATTCGATGATCTAAAGGAATCGTATAAACTTCTACTTTATCATCTTCATATATCATTTCCGAAGTTGAAGCTGTTAGCTCATGAAAAATCAATTTATAATTTGTCCAAGATGCTGATAATTTCATTTGAAGTGTAATCACTTCTTTTAAGCCTTTAGGTGCATAAATGTGTAAATCGGCTTCACGAGTTAGCAATCGAAATGTCGAAATTAATCCTGCTAAACCAAAACAATGATCACCATGTAAATGAGAAATAAAGATGTGTTTTATTCTACTAAACTTCACTTTATTTCTACGTAACTCAACTTGGGTACCTTCTCCACAATCGATTAAAAACGTATGGTTATTTATCTCAAGAATTTGAGCCGTTGGATTTGTATGTACTTGTGGTGTTGCGCTGTAACAGCCTAGAATAGTTAACTTCATAGTCAATTAAAACCCTAAATCACGTTCTATCTCCTCCATCTCAATAATATCGTAAGCTTCTTGCATGGTAGGTACGACAACAATTTCATCTGGAGTTTCATCAAGGTTAGTTTTATCTGTTACGATGACAAACGAATGTTTTGCTCTTCTATGTTTATTAGACAATTGTAAAAACTCAACGATATGTGGTAAAGTGACTTTATCAAGAGTCGTTAGGCATACCATAATATTATCATTTCTAAATCGCTCGTATAAAACATCAATTTTTTTTACTAATTCTATAATTGATACTTTCTCTTGGGTTATAATAGATGTATTTCCGTCTTTATCAAAAATCATAATCTTAATGTTTTATTTTGGATGCCAATAAGTAAATTACTGCCATTCTTATAGCCACGCCATTTTGAACCTGATCTAAAATAATGGCCTGATCAGAATCGGCAACATCACTTGTGATTTCTACACCGCGATTGATAGGTCCAGGATGCATAATGGTAATTTCCTTATCTAAAGAATTTAAAAGCAATTTATTGACTCCATATTGTTGTGTGTATTCTCGTGTAGATGGAAAATAACTTATATCCATACGTTCATTTTGTACGCGCAACATATTCGCTACATCACACCAGTTAAGCGCTTTACGTAAATCAGTTTCAACTTTTACACCTAAATCTTTTATATACTTCGGAAGTAATGTTTTTGGTCCGCAAACCATCACATTAGCACCTTGTAACTGTAGTGCATATATATTAGACAACGCTACTCTACTATGCAACACATCTCCAACAATAACTACGTTTTTCCCTTTAACTTCTCCTAAGCGTTCTCTAATGGAGTAACTATCTAATAAAGCTTGTGTAGGATGCTCATGAGCACCATCACCTGCATTGATAATACTTGCATCTACATGCCGTGATAAAAACACACCAGCCCCAGGGTTTGGATGACGCATCACCACCATATCAACTTTCATAGATAGGATATTGTTCACTGTATCTATTAGTGTTTCTCCCTTTTTTACAGAAGATTGAGATGCTGAAAAGTTGATGACATCTGCAGAGAGACGTTTTTCTGCCAATTCAAAAGATAATTTTGTACGTGTTGAGTTTTCGAAAAATAAGTTAGCAATAGTAATATCTCTAAGCGATGGCACTTTTTTTATAGGTCTATTAATCACTTCTTTGAAATGATCTGCAGTTTCAAAAATTAATTGAATATCCTTTTTGTTTAGATATTTAATTCCTAATAAGTGATTAACACTTAATTCGCTCATTTTTTTAGTATTCAATTTGCGGTCTCAGTATTCACTACTCAGATGCAATTTTTAATTATTCACTTTTAACTATTCACTAGATAAACTGAGTCTTCGCCTTCGTTTTCTAACCAATTTACTTTTACTTTTTCTTCATTTATGGCATCTACCTGTCGACCTCTATAATTAGGCTGAATTGGTAAATGTCTACTAAAACGTCGATCAATTAACGTTAGTAATTCTATTTCATTTGGTCTGCCAAACGATTGTATAGCTGTTAATGCCGCTCTAATACTTCGTCCTGTATATAGGACATCATCTACAAAAACAATGTTTTTATTTTCTACTATAAAATCAATTTCTGTGGTATTCGCTTCTAGAATCTTCTCGCCTCTTCTAAAATCGTCTCTAAAGAATGTAATATCGAGATGACCTAACTGAATATTCTTAATCTTGTAATCGTCTTTAAGCATTGTTGCCAAACGATTAGCTAGGAATTTACCTCTAGGTTGCAATCCGATAATAACAGTATTAGAAAAGTCGTTGTGATTTTCAATAAGTTGACAAGCCAATCGATGAAGAATGATGTTTACCTCTTTAGCATTAAGTAAAACTTTTTGACTCATATGGGTTCCAAACGTGTTTGGTGAACAAAGTTAAGCTAAAAAATTAGGGTTTGCAATGGTTTTATAAATCAATAAAAAAAGCCTCTCATTTCTGAGAGGCTTTTTAATATTCAAAATTTCAAGGAATTATTTCTTCCCGTCTAATTTATCTTTAAGCGCTTGTAAAGCTTCGTTAGCATCACCTAAGGTTGGTTTTGCTTCTGCTGCTTGAGCAGTTTGCTTCTTAACAGCTGCTTTTACATTTGCCATTTCTTCTTCTTTGAAGATTGCAGTATGAGAAGCGACTACACGTTTAAATTCTTTGTTAAATTCAATGATTTTAAACTCAGTAGATTCACCTTTCTTAAGCTTGTTTCCGTCTTCTTTTTCTAAGTGACGTGATGGTACAAAAGCAACGATATCTTCGTTAAAGTCTATTGTAGCACCTTTGTCTACGATTTCAGCAATCTCTGCAGTATGTACTGTTCCTAAAGCGAACTCAGTTTCATACTTATCCCAAGGGTTAACCGTTGTTTGTTTATGACCTAAAGATAATTTACGTCCTTCAACATCTAATTCTAATACAACAACCTCTAATGTATCACCTACGTTAGTAAACTCACTAGGATGTTTGATTTTCTTAGTCCAAGATAAATCAGAGATATAAATTAATCCGTCGATACCTTCTTCTAATTCAACAAAAACACCAAAGTTTGTAAAGTTACGTACGATACCTGAATGTTTAGAACCTACAGGATACTTAGTAGTAATATCTGTCCATGGATCTGGTGTTAATTGCTTAATACCAAGAGACATTTTACGATCTTCTCTATCAAGTGTTAAAATCACAGCATCGATTTCATCTCCAACTTTTACAAAATCTTGAGCAGAACGTAAATGTGTTGACCAAGACATTTCACTTACGTGAACTAACCCTTCTACACCTTCTTCTACTTCTACGAATGCACCGTAATCAGCAATAACAACAACTTTTCCTTTTACTTTATCACCAACTTTTACAGTTTCACCTAAAGCTTCCCAAGGATGTTTACTCAATTGCTTAAGACCTAATTGGATTCTAGACTTATCTTCATCAAAGTCTAAGATTACCACGTTTAATTTCTGGTCTAATTCTACGATTTCATTTGGATGATTAATTCTTGACCAAGATAAATCTGTGATATGAACTAATCCGTCAACGCCACCAAGATCAATAAACACACCGTAAGAAGTAATGTTCTTAACGATACCTTCTAATACTTGACCTTTTTCTAATTGACTAATGATTTCTTTTTTCTGCTCCTCAATATCTGCTTCAATAAGCGCTTTATGAGAAACTACAATGTTTTTAAATTCGTGGTTGATTTTCACAACTTTGAATTCCATTGTTTTATTTACATACTGATCATAATCTCTAATTGGCTTCACATCGATTTGAGAACCTGGTAAGAATGCTTCAATACCAAATACATCAACGATCATACCTCCTTTAGTTCTGCATTTTACAAAACCGTTTACGATTTCACCAGTGTCATGTGCGCTGTTTACACGATCCCATGCTTTGATTACACGAGCTTTTCTGTGAGATAATACCAATTGACCAGTTGCGTCTTCACGAACATCAATTAATACTTCTACTTTATCACCAACTTTTAAATCTGGATTGTAACGGAACTCATTAAGAGAGATTACACCTTCAGACTTAGCATTAATGTCAATAATAACATCACGATCTGATAAATGAATAACTGTACCTTCTACAACTTCGTCATCTAAGGTATCTACAAAATTTTCAGATACTAATTTTTCAAACTCTTCTAATTGTTTTTCATCGACAGGATCAATTCCTTCTTCGTAATTGTGCCAATTGAAATCTTTTAAGAATTGTTCTGGATTTACTTCCTCCACTTTCGGAGTTTCAACAACTGTAGTTTCTGTTGTTTCAATTACAGCTTCGGTAGTTTCTACTTCGGCTTTTTTTGTTTCTTTTTCAGACATGTTCTGAATTAAAATTTGTATTCTGTACGTTTGAAAGAATTAAGCGATAACACACAGAAGTGTTATTGATTGTTATAATTTGTTCCTCTCATCTTTCTATATCTCGCTAAAAGGAGTGCAAAAATACACTTTATATACTATAAAACAAAATAAAAACGGTATTGTCTAACCTATTGAATTTCAGAATTTAAATATGTAAAAAAATCACTATGTTCTGTTTTAATTTTTGGCACATAATTTGGTATATTTACAATAGTATTAATACTAATTAAAAACAAATATTATGGTGAGATCAAAATACCAAAGCGTATTAGACTTAGGACAATCATTGAACATCGAAAATGGTGATGTAAAAGAAGAAAATGGCGTATTAAAAGTAACAGGAACTGCAAAAACTCAATACGAAAAAGATTTAATATGGGACAGCATTAAAGCAGCAGGTGGTGATAACCCAGCAGATATTATGGCCAATATTAAAGTGGCAGATGAATCTGTTTATCACAGACATACAGTAAAAAGCGGAGAAACTTTAGGAAAAATAGCTAAGCAATATTACGGCAACGCTTCGAAATATCAAGCTATTTTTGCAGCGAATTCTGATATCTTAAAAAATCCAGACATTATTCATCCTAATCAAGAATTAATTATACCAAACTTATAAATTGACAAGATTATAAAAACTAAAAAGCGACCTAGTGTCGCTTTTTTTATGGAGTGTTTTTGATTTTCTCTTCGGAAAGCTTAAAAATAAATTCAAATTGTTCATCTAATGTCATATTAGAATTATCAACTTTAATCGCATCTTCTGCCATTTTCAAAGGGGAGTCTTCTCTTGTAGAATCGATATGGTCTCTGGTTTGAACATTTTTCAAAACGTCTTCATAAGACACATCATCTCCTCTTTCAATGAGTTCCTCATATCGTCGTTTTGCTCTCTTTTCTGCGGAGGCTGTCATAAACAACTTTAATTCGGCATCGGGAAAAACAACAGTTCCAATATCGCGTCCATCCATGACCACACCTTTATCTTTTCCGAAGTTTTTCTGTTGCTTTACTAACTGCTCTCTAACTTTAGAAATAGTTGCTACCTGACTCACAAATTGCGATACTTGTAGAGTTCGAATATCTCTTTCAATATTTTCTCCATTGAGATAGACTTCAGCAAAACCTAAGTCTTCATTAAACTTAAAACTGATTTTAATATCGTCTAATTGAGAAATAAGCGCTTCAGCATCAAAACAATCGGTTTCTATAAATCCGTTTCGCATCGTATACAACGTCACTGCGCGATACATTGCTCCAGAATCGACATAGACGTAGCCTAAAGCTCTTGCCAACTGTTTGGCAACAGTACTTTTTCCTGTAGAAGAAAATCCGTCAATGGCTATCGTAATTTTTGTCATTTTCTTAAATCTATTTGTACACCAAAGAAATTAGCATTACCTGCTCCCGTAAATCTTGCGTGCGTATAACTGAATCTCATTTTATTAAGCTTAACGCCTAAACCAAATGATAATCCAGAAAAATTTCGTTGATCTAAAATACGCAATTCTTCTGCTCTTCTAAAGTTATAAGCCATCCTAATATTGAAACCTCTTTCTGGAAATAATTCTGCACCTATAATTGTATGACGCAAGACTTCGTTTAAAAAACCTACTTTTTCTTGAGTTTGATTCCCATCTAAATCTGTGGTAGCTCGAGATGGATTTGAAAACCCAATTGGCCAAGCTTGTAAATTCTCAAAAGTTAAATGCCAGCGCAAAGGCATATTTTCTAAAGTTTGTGACAATCCTAAAGTAACATCTAAAGGTAGTTTTTCATTTAAACCAGCATAAGTTGTGATTTGTGTTCCTATATTTCTAACCGTTAATGCAGCATGAAAATCTAACCGTTCATTAATATACATGGCACCAAAATCTGCAGCAACTCCAATTGAGTTGTATTGCTCCAATTTTGAGGTAATTAATTTCAAGTTAGCACCAACATAAAAATCAGAAAACGGAATTTGATACGCATATCCAGCAGACAAAGCTGCTTCATTTCCTGTAAATGTTCCAGTAGATACACCATTAAGATCGTAACCATCAAATGTTCCGTAGTTGATGTAAGTCATTCCAATATGCAAGGTTTGAACATGTCTGTCCCAAGTATAAGCATAAGCTGCTGTTCCGTAGCTAATTCCTCCTAAATAACTAGAATAGTTTAATGACAATTGGTTATCCATTTCCGGGTTAATCGTCGCAGGATTAAATAGGCCACCTGTAACGTCATAATCGTAATTGGTAATTACTTTGCCACCAAGTGCTGCTTGACGAGGTGATGCTACTAAATTTAGAAATTGGTATGTCGATTCACCTCCTACTTGGGCAAAAAAAGTGCTTGTCATAAATAGACAAAATATCGTGGTAATTTTCTTTAGCATATAAGTTTGCAAATTAACTAAATCTATCTTAAAACGAATGTATGTCTATTTTATTTTTTTGAAATGTCTGAATTCTATTTTAATTGAAGTTTTTGACCTGGTTTAATCAAATTGCTATGCAAACCATTTAATGATTTGATAGTCGCTACTGTGGTATTATTTCGTTTTGCAATACTATATAGAGTATCCCCTTTTGAAACAATCCAAACATCTGTAGTATCTAACTTGTCAAAATTTCTAATATATAAATATTGACCAATTTTGATAAGTGTAGTTTCTAAATTATTAGCTTTTTTTAAATCAGTCAAAGTAACATTGTATAGCTTAGACAGGTAATATAAAGTTTCTCCTTTTTCTACCTTGTGATAATCTGTACTGTTTTCCTCTTCCACTGCGGCTGAAGACGTATCATAGACAAATGTAGTCGCTTTTTCGACTTTGTCTGAAGTTGTCATTTTCACTAGTTCTACAGCCTTTTTTTCTTCTGTTGAATCAATAGCAGTCATATTATCTGAAGTCACTAATAACTTGGCAATCTTAACGTGATCTGAAGTATCTATTACTTTTCTATAATTCCTGCTAAGTGTATCAGGTCTATTAGTAACAATTATTTTTGTGCTATCACCTTTACTAGTCTTATAGCTATTAGCTAAAAGACTAGCCTGTATTATTGTTTTTGCTTTAGCCGTATCTTTTTCTATTTTTTTCCCTTTAATAGTTTTGAGTTCGACTAATTTAACTTCTCCTGTTTTTACATTCAGTTTTGCTGGTTTTCCGTCTAAAACAACATCTTTTTCAGTTTGTGCAACAGCTTCATAACTTAAAGCTGTTAACACCAAAACTGTAGCTATTAATTTAAAGTTTTTTAGCATTTTTTACTTTCTGATTCGTTAACGCAAGTTTTAAGACATCACTCATGTCTTTCACATAATGAAACGTCAACCCTTTTAAATACTCCGGTTTTATTTCATCGATGTCTCGTCTATTATCTTCACAAAGTAAAATCTCTTTAATTCTCGCTCGTTTAGCTGCAAGTATCTTTTCTTTTATTCCTCCAACTGGTAATACTTTACCTCTTAAAGTAATCTCCCCAGTCATAGCCAAACTATTTTTGACCTTACGTTGTGTAAACAAAGATACTAAAGAAGTTAACATAGTCACACCTGCACTTGGTCCATCTTTTGGAGTAGCACCTTCTGGTACGTGAATATGAACGTTATATTTACCAAAAACGTCTGGGTCAATTCCAAATTCATCTGCATTAGCTTTGATATATTCCATAGCGATTGTAGCAGATTCTTTCATTACTTTACCCAAGTTCCCTGTTATGGATAAGTTTCCTTTTCCTTTAGATAATATAGATTCGATAAATAAAATATCACCTCCTACTCTCGTCCAAGCTAAACCTGTTACAACACCTGCGACATTATTATTTTCGTATTTATCGCGTTCTAATCTTGGAGCTCCTAAAACCTCTATGACATCTTCGTTAGTCACTTTAAGATTATACGTCTCTTCCATCGCAATGTTTTTGGCTGCATGACGTACCATTTTTGCGATTTGCTTTTCTAAACCACGTACACCAGATTCTCTAGTGTAACCTTCAACAATTTTCTCAAGTTGTGGTTTCGCTATTTTAAGATGTTTATCAGTTAATCCATGCTCTTTTAATTGCTTAGGCAATAAATGACGCTTACCAATCTCAACCTTCTCTTCGATTGTGTAACCAGTCACATTTATAAGTTCCATACGATCTAACAATGCTGGCTGAATGGTATTTAAACTATTAGAAGTGGCAATAAACATCACTTTGGATAAATCAAATCCCATTTCTAAGAAGTTATCATGAAACTCGCTATTCTGTTCTGGATCTAATACTTCCAATAATGCTGAAGATGGATCCCCTTGATTTGAATTTGATAATTTATCAATTTCATCAAGTACAAATACAGGATTGGAAGTTCCTGCCTTTTTCAAACTTTGAATAATACGTCCAGGCATGGCTCCAATGTAGGTTTTACGATGTCCGCGAATTTCAGCTTCATCTCGTAAACCACCTAAGGACATACGTACATATTCTCTACCCAACGCTTCTGCTATCGACTTACCTAATGATGTTTTACCAACACCTGGAGGTCCATACAAACAAAGAATTGGCGATTTCATATCGTTACGTATTTTTAAAACTGCAAGGTATTCAATGATACGTTTTTTTACATCGTCTAATCCATAGTGATCCCGATCTAAAATTTTCATCGCACGCTTTAAATCAAATTTATCTTTACTAAACTCATCCCAAGGTAAATCTAGAAACAAGTCTAAATAATTACGTTGTATCGAATACTCAGCAACTTGTGGATTCATTCGTTGCATTTTTGATAATTCCTTATGAAAATGTTCAGCTACGGTTTCATTCCATTTTTTAGACTTCGAACGTAGTCGCATTTCTTCAATCTCTTCACCAGAAGAAACACCGCCTCCAAGTTCTTCCTGGATGGTTTTCATTTGTTGGTGCAAGAAATACTCACGCTGTTGCTGATTCATGTCACTTTGCACTTTAGACTGAATATCATTCTTCAACTCTAATTTCTGAAGTTCGACATTCATCAATTTTAAAGTAGCAAGCGCACGATCTTTTAAATCATTAATCTCTAGTAAGTCTTGTTTTTCTCTTACGGAAAGATTCATATTAGAAGACACAAAATTCACCAAGAACGAATTACTTTCAATGTTTTTTATAGCGAAAGATGCTTCGGTTGGAATGCTTGGACTATCCTTTATAATCTGTAAAGATAAATCCTTAATTGATTCAATAATTGCGGAAAACTCTTCATTATCATTTGCTGGTTTAGCTTCAGGAACATCCTTGACCGTAGCGGTTAAATAAGGCTCTTCAGAAACTACATCTTGAATTTCAAAACGTTTCTTACCTTGAATAATAATTGTTGTATTGCCATCAGGCATTTTGAGCACTTTTAAAATACGTGCTACAGTTCCCTTCATGAAAATATCTTTCGCTGTAGGATCTTCAACTTGCTCATCCTTTTGAGACACGACTCCAATAACTTTGCTTCCGTTATTTGCATCTTTGATAAGTTTAATCGATTTATCACGTCCTGCAGTAATCGGAATGACAACACCTGGAAACAATACCGTATTACGCAAGGGTAAAATTGGCAGGGATTCTGGTAACACTTCGTTATTTATTTCTGCTTCATCTTCAGGAGTCATTAAAGGAATTAATTCTGAATTTTCATCAAAATCCTGAAATGACAAACTGTCAAGCTTTAAAAATTTAGACTTCGCCATATTATTTTTTTGGTCATTCTGTCATTAAAATGACAAAACTATAGATTTATATTAATTTGAATAATTGCTTTTAATTCTGAAAATCAACAACTTACAATGTTAAAGCAATTATATATCTTTATCTAAATTCAATAGTTATGCCATTACCCTTCTTCAGAATGAAATTTTTTTTTACTAAAAGTGTAACAAATAGAAATACACGTCATCTCTATAATAAAGCATTTGTTTTTTGACACTAACCAACCAAAATATAGAGCAGTTATTGCGGCTTTGTAAATCAGGCAACCAGCAAGCGCAAATGGAAGTCTACAATAGATATTACAAAGCGATGTATAACATAGCACACAGAATTGTAAAAGACAGTTTTGAGGCTGAAGACATCCTGCAAGATTCATTTTTAACCGCTTTCACAAAGTTGGATAGTCTTAAAGAGATTAAAACATTTGGTTCATGGTTAAAACGAATTGTCATAAATAACAGCATACATCATTACAAAAAAAGCAGTAAATATCAAGATGTACCTTTAGATGATGTGATGTATAAAGTTGAAGACAGCTCTGGAATAACCGAAGATTACGAGTTTAATAATCTTAAAGCGAAACAAGTTCTGGAGACTATGAAGTCGCTTAAAGATAATTACAGAATGGGATTAACACTCCATCTAATTGACGGTTATGATTATGATGAAATTTGTGAGATTATGAATATTTCATCAGGAAATTGTAGAACCATGATCTCTCGCGCTAAAGATAGTTTGAGACAAAAACTACAGCCATTAGCAGAATATTAAATAAACAAGTATTATGAATAAAAATACTATAGACAACTTATTCAAAACCTTAGAAGGTGATTTCGATACCGAAATGCCAAATCTTGGGCATAAGAATAGATTTTTAGAAAAACTTAAACAACAAAATCATCCTGTTGTTAACAGTCAACCTAAAAAAACCAATTATTGGAAACCGTTTTTAGCGGTAGCTGCATCAATTGTATTATGCTTTAGTGTATTTACTATAATGCAACAACAAGAGCCAGAATTAATGGATTTAGCGAGTGTATCTCCAGAATTATCTCAAACACAATCCTTTTTTACAACGGCAATTGAACAAGAATTAGCAACTCTTGAAACAGAACGTACTCCAGAAACTGAAGACATGATATACCATGCTATGCGGCAATTATCAGTTTTAGAAAAAGAATACGAAACATTAAAAATAGATTTAAACGAAAGCGGAAATGATAAGCGTGTTATCTACGCTATGATTACCAACTTTCAAAACCGAATTGACGTACTAAAAACCGTTTTAGAACATATTGAAGAAGTCAAAAATTTTAAACTAAACCAAAATGAAAACATTATATAAACTATTATTTGCTTTTGTATTAATCCCTGCAATATCCTTGGCAAATACAAATGACAAATGGAACGGAAAACACACTAAAGAAAAAACCATTAAGAAAGAGTTTAGTGTGAGTGCTGATGCGACTTTAAAAGTTGACAACAGCTATGGAGAAATCAATATTACTACTTATGAAGGTTCTACCATTACATTCGAAATAAAGATTAAAACTAGTGGAGATGACCTTGAAAAAGTTCAGAAAAAACTAGATGATATCAGCGTAGAATTTAATGCATCGTCTTCTATGGTTTCTGCAAAGACCCTTTTCAATAAAAACAAATCCAAATCTTGGTGGAGTTGGGGAAAAAAAAATAATGTAAATATGGAAATCCTTTACATTATTAAAATACCAATTACCAATAATGTCGATTTAAATAATAACTACGGAAGTATTGATTTAGATAAATTAGAAGGACGTGCAAAGATTAATTGTGATTACGGACAAATAACAACTAAAGAGTTGATGGCTGATAATAACTCACTTTCATTTGATTACAGTAATAACTGTTACTTTGAATACATAAAAAGCGGAAAAATAAACGCTGATTATAGTGGATACACCATTGGAAAAGCAAAAACCCTAGATATTAATGCAGATTATACAAAATCTGAAATTGAAATTACCGAAGACATTAACTACAATTGTGATTACGGATCACTAAAAATAAACAACGCAAACAATGTGACGGGTAATGGTGATAATTTGACTTTAAGATTGGGAACCATCTATAAAAATGTTAGTGTAAAAGCTGATTATGGATCAATTAAAATTGAAAAAATGGCAGCAAATGCTGGCAATATAGAAATTGAATCTGACTACAACGGCATCACTATAGGTTACGATCCTAGCTATAACTTCAATTTTGATATCGATTTAGAATATGCGTCTTTACGTAATGCCGATGAGTTTGAATTCACAAAAAAACGCGTCGAATCAACAGATAAGTATTATCAAGGTTACCATGGGAATTCTAACAGCGGAAACCTAATTAAAATAAAATCAGAATATGGTAGCGTCACATTTAAAAGAAACTAAAACAACAAAATAATAAAACAACAAACCAAAATTATAAAACTAAAAAAATGAAAAATACAATACTATTAATCGCAGCTTTACTAAGTTTCACATTCTCTCAAGCACAATGGGAAAAAAAGAAAGTAAAAGGTAATGGAAAAATGACAACAGAATCTAGAACAACTTCAGATTATGATGCTATTAGCTGTGCAGGAAGTTTTGACTACGTTCTTGTAGCAGGAACTGAAGGTAAAATCACATTAGAAGGTGAATCAAACCTATTACAACATGTTGTTACCGAAGTAAAAAACGGAAAACTAATTATTAAAACTGAAAAAGGTAAAAATTTAGATCCTAGTCATAATAAAACCATAAAAGTGACTATTCCATTTAAAGACATTGATAAAGTTGCTTTAGCTGGATCTGGTGACTTATGGAACAAAGATAGAATCACATCTAACGACCTAGAAGTCTCTTTATCTGGTTCTGGTGATATTATCTTAGATGTTCAAACCAAAAATGTATCTGGTAAAGTAACAGGATCTGGAGATTTAACTTTGAAAGGATCTACAAGCAATTTAAGAGCTGGAGTTACTGGTTCGGGAGATTTCCACGGATTTGATTTAAAATCAACAAATACAGATGTATCTATTACGGGATCAGGTGATGCTGAAGTCCTTTGTACAGGAGATTTAAAAGCTAGAGTTACAGGTTCTGGAGATATAGAATATAGAGGGAATCCAGAAAAAAAAGATACTAAAGTATCAGGCTCTGGAAGTATAGAAAACTAAAGGTAATTTCATCGATCAAAATAAAAAAAGCCACTAACTATTTGTTAGTGGCTTTTCTATTATATTTTATTTCTTCTAATAGGTAATATTAATCGAACCACCAGACAAATTTAAATCGCCTCCATCAGCATTAGTTACAACACCTCCAAATGTTCCTGTTAAAGTTCCATCTGTGTTCACTGTTATATTAGAAGTGAAGTCATCAAAACCTTGGGTTGAAGGAAAAAATACTGACGTAAGTGTAAGCGCATACGAGCTATTAATCACATCAACGCCTGTTTGACCTTGGTCAATCTCAAAATAAATCATATAATCATTAGCAGCTGAAGTTTGTCCAGTCACTACTAATAAATCACCATTGACAACAACCTCAACAATATCAAATTCTATTGGCAAAGTCCCAGCAGTTAAACTAATTTCAACTTCTGGAGTCGCTTGAGTACAATCACCCAAATCATCTATAGCAGATTGAATACTTCCATCGTCATCTCCACATTGTAGTATTTGGTTTTCAAGAGTTGCTTTGTAAGCATTACATAAATTTGTGTAATCATCTGCAGAAGCATTTTCAAAAGCTGTTTGAGCAATATTAACAGCTTCAGTAGCTGAATCACAATCATCAAGCACATTATTACTACAATCTCCAAGCG
Organism: Psychroserpens sp.; assembly: GCF_036960315.1. Lineage (NCBI taxonomy): Bacteria > Pseudomonadati > Bacteroidota > Flavobacteriia > Flavobacteriales > Flavobacteriaceae > Psychroserpens > Psychroserpens sp. Next base: position 125,937 of record NZ_JBALVR010000008.1, read on the forward strand.
CATCAACAGCAGCTTGCAAAGTACCATCTTCATCACCACATGCTTGTATTTGCGCTTCTAAAGCATTTCGGTATGCAGCACATATTTGTCCGAAATTATCATCATTAACGCCTAAAAAATTCAAGGCAGCTTGTGCCGTATTTATTGTAGCTTCTTCACAAGTCGTTCCGCCTGTAACGAAATCACCCTCTAAAGGTTCATCATCACATGAGACAAAGGCTAAGACTACTGTACACATTAAAAGTGTAAATATTTTTTTCATAACAAATTGGAATTGGGTTTGTACAAACATACTAATTTAAAATCGCCAAATACAGATGTATCTGTAACGGGTTCGGGAGATGCTGAAGTTGTTTGCAACGGAACATTTAAAGCAAGAGTAACAGGATCTGAAAGTATAGAAAACTAAAACGTAATTTTATCAATCAAAATAAAATGTACTTATTAAAATGATCTAATTGCTCTGTAGTATACCAAATCACTTTTAGGATCTCCCCAAATAGCACCATTATCATCGAAATCTACAATTAAAAATTTCCAATGATCTTCAGGTTCTTGTGTAGAACTCGCTAAAAATACAGTATCGAAATCTCCTAATCCTGCTGCAAATAAATTTGTATATGCAAGGTGCAATTCATCAACTGAAGGAAGATACCAATCATTGAATCCATTAAACACAAAATCGTCACAATGCTTAGCAGCTACATCTCCAGTACTTTGTACAAGAATTCCTGATATAGGATCTACAGCTTGACATTGCTCTGGGTTATTATAAAAATCAATATCCATATGATATTGCAAAATTAATTCAGAATTATTAATCCCTGTTCCAAATGCACTTTGAGTTCCATTAATATCTGTGCTATAACAACCCCATTGGGTTTGAAATTGAGTTGAAATCGGTGCTACTTCCATTCCTCCTCCATTTGGAGCTACATAGAATACAAACCCTCCAGCTGGACCAATATCTCCTATTTCATAAAGTGGTGTATTCACAAATACACAATCACCTAAATCATCAATAGTCGATTGAATACTTCCATCATCATCACCACATTGTAGGATTTGATTTTCAAGTGTTGTTTTGTAAGCATTACATAAAATTGTATAATTATCAGCAGTAGCATCAGCAAAAGCTGCTTGAGCTACTTCAACTGCTTCGGTAGCAGTATCACAATCATTTGCAACATTGTTACTACAATCTCCTAATGCAGTTACAGCTGCCTGTAAAGTTCCATCTTCATCACCACATGCTTGTATTTGTGCTTCTAATGCATTTCGATATGCGGTACATAATTGTGTGTAATTATCGTCATTAACGCCTAAAAAACTCAAGGCAGCTTGTGTTGTATTTAATATAGCTTCTTCACAAGTGGTTCCTCCTGTTAAAAAATCACCTTCTAAAGGTTCATCTTCACATGACACAAAAGTTAAAACGGCAGTACACATTAAAAGTGTAAATATTTTTTTCATAATAAATTGATATTGGGTTTGTACAAACATACTAATTTATTTATTTTCCTTAGGAACTCGATATAATAAAACGATGCCAACCAAAAAGAAAATAAAAAGAAACAATATTGCATTTCTCATACTGCCGGTAATTTGATCTATAGTAGCAAAAATGACCATGCCTATAACAATTCCGATTTTTTCAGCAACATCAAAAAAGCTAAAGTAAGATGTGGTGTCTTCTGTATCTGGCAAAAACTTAGAATAGGTAGATCTAGCTAATGACTGAATTCCTCCCATTACCAATCCTACACATGTTGCAGCAATATAGAATTGAATTGGTGTTTTCATGAAATAGGCATAAACACAAAGCAACATCCATATAAAGTTAACGACAATGAGTGTTTTAATATTTCCAAATTTAGAAGATGCACGAGACGTTAATACCGCTCCTAATATTGCAACCAGTTGAATCACTAAAATACTTACTATTAACCCTTGAGTTTTTGCATCATCATCACTCCAACTTATTTCTTCTTCACCAAAATAAACGGCTACCAGCATAATCGTTTGGACTGCCATACTAAACACAAAAAATGCCGTGAGGTAACGTTTTAGTCGTAAATTCTGTTTCAATTGATGCCATACCAATTTTAACTCTTTCAATCCATTAAAGACAACAGCTTTAGTGACTTTGTGTCCGTTAGAAACTCCCTTAGGAAGCACATAAAATGTATATTGACTAAATACAATCCACCAAATACCAACAGTCACAAATGAATAACGCATCATTTGTAGTTTCTCTTCGCCTGTTTCTTGGCTCATCACCATAAAGAGGTTTAATAATAGTAATAAAACACTACCAATATAACCCATTGAAAACCCTTTAGCACTTATACTATCTTGCTGTTCTGGAAACGCAATATCTGGCAAATATGAATTATAGAATACCAAACTTCCCCAATAGCCAATCAAGCCCATAAAATAAAACAGAAGACTAAGATGTATATTATCAAGACTAAACCAGTACAAACCAATACAACCAGCTCCACCTATATAGCAAAAGAATTTCATAAAATTCTTTTTGTTTCCAACATAATCTGCAATACCTGAGAGGATTGGCGATGTAAATGAAACCACTAAAAATGTGAATGCTGTAACATATGTAATTAAAGCTGTGCTTTTAAAGACCATTCCGAAGGCAGGAACTGTTCTTTCTAATTGGTCAATAAACAGCGCAGAATAAAATATAGGAAATATTGAAGATGCAATCGTCAAGGTGTAAACAGAATTCGCCCAATCATAAAATGCCCAAGCATTGATGAGTTTTTTACTACCTTTTTCTAGGTGTGCCATAGTTTTAAAAAAAAAGCTGCCCTTGATTGGGCAGCGTCTAAAGTACTATAATTTTTAATCTTTACAATTAAAAGTTACCTAAAGGTCTAAATGAATCAACACCAAACTTATTGGCTTCAGCTTTTGCTTTAGGAGCCCATTGTTGTAAATTATTAATTCTGGTATCGTTAGAAGGATGTGTACTTAAGAATTCTGGTGGTGCTTCTCCTCCACTATTCGCTTTCATACGTTTCCATAATTCTGAAGCCTCGTCAGGGTTATAGCCAGCAATAGCCATCAAATAAAGACCAATCTCATCCGACTGTGTTTCATGACTTCTGCTAAAAGGTAGCATAACACCTACATTACTTCCAATTCCGTATGCTTGATTAAAAATCCCTCGTGTTTGCTCATCTTTAATAGCTACATTTCCTGCAACTGCTCCTATTTGTTGCAGCATACCAGCACTCATACGTTGCTGACCATGATTAGCCAAGGCGTGTGCAACTTCGTGTCCCATAATTGCTGCGACACCTGTTTCGTTTTGAGCAATTGGTAAAATTCCTGTGTAAAAAACAATCTTACCTCCAGGCATACACCAAGCATTAACTGTTTTATCATTAACCAAATTGTATTCCCACTTATAATCTTTCAAGTATCCTTGGTGACCATTAGCATCCAACCAACGTTCAGCAGCTACAGCAATACGCTGTCCTACTCGTTTGATCATTTCTGAATCTGCAGTACCTGTAATGACATTATTTTCAGTTAAAAACTGGTCATATTGAGCAAATGCAGTAGGAAATAATTGTGAGTTTGACACTAATGCCAAAGTCTTCTTTCCTGTAAAGGGATTTGTAGCACATGATAAAAAAAGTGCAAGAGCACCAATGGCTACTATTTTATTTTTAATATTCATAATCAATGGTTTTAAATTGTGTAAGCTAAATTTACAAAATGATTCTTTTAACTTTGACACAATCTATTCTAATTATGTCACATATATAACAAAATTAATTCCAGTTACACTGTTCCTATTAAATGCAATTCTGAAAATTCTTTATTGATTGTCATTGTAGAAATACCATTGGTTTCAATATGCTCTAATGGAATAATAACGTTATCTACTTGGATTTCAGAAATAGTAAAAGGTAATCCATGAATTCTCAATTCAAATGTATCATACTCTGCATTGAACTTTCCTTCTTTATGTTGCTGAATGATTAGTTCGTTAGATTTACCAGTTAGTTTAAATGTTCTTAAACTGTAACGTCCTTTGGTGTAATCGTAACCATCATGAGCATCATCAAACAATTCAGATTTTTCTTTTCCTTTTTTATAATAGACATCTAGAACAACAGTCTCTATTTTTTTCTCGCCTACATATTGCTGTATTGGATATTTAGGAATGATTGCGCCTTCTTTTATAAAGATTGGCATACTGTCTAAATCTGCATCTACCCACAATTCTCGTCCACCTTTTACAATTTCATCTGACCAGAAACCATACCAGTTTCCTTTAGGAATATACATACGTCTTCCTTTAGCATTCTGTTCTAGGATTGGACACGCTAGGATTTGATTACCAAAGACAAATTCATCTGTTCTATAATGTGTTTGTACATCCTCTTGATCGTAAAGGACAAGAGATTTTAATAATGGTGTTCCATCTTCCACATACCTCCAAAAGGCGGTATACAAATAAGGCAATAGTTGATATCTAATTTCAATAAACTTTCTTACGATATCTGTAATATCTTTCCCAAATGCCCACGGCTCTTGGTCTCCATGATCTCCAGAAGAATGTACTCTAAAAAACGGATGAAAGATTCCTAATTGAATCCAACGTGTAAATAGTTCGCCTTGCGGTTGTTCTGCAAATCCGCCAATATCACTTCCTGCAAAACTAAATCCTGACATAGCCATCCGTTGTGCTTGGACGTTAGCAATCCATAAATGCTCCCATGTAGCAACATTATCACCTGTCCATGTAGATGAATAACGTTGTGTACCTGAATATGCAGATCTCGTAATTACAAATGGTCGTTTCGGATAAGCAAACTTTTTAAGGCCTTGGTAGGTAGCTCTTGCCATTTGCATTCCGTAGACATTATGCGCTTTTCTATGACTACAAGGATTACCATCATAATCATGACGTACATCATCTGGAAATGTTTTATTAGGCACTTCCATTACTGCGGGTTCGTTCATATCATTCCAAACCCCCTTAACACCAATATCTTCAATCAATTCTTTGAATAATCCTGACCACCAATCCCTAACTTCTGGATTTGTATAATCTGGGAAATAACATTCACCAGGCCAAACTTTTCCTTTCATATATGGACCATCTGCTCTCTTGCAGAAATAGTCTTTTTCTAGTGCTTCTTTAAAAACCGAATAGTCTTTATCTATTTTAATTCCTGGATCAATGATGGCAACCGTTTTAAAACCATCGTCCGCCAATTCTTTAACCATTCGCTTAGGATCGGGAAAATACTCTTTATTCCAAGTAAAACATCTAAACCCTTCCATATAGTCGATATCCAAATAGATAGCATCACATGGTATTTTTAAATCTCTAAATTTTGAGGTGATTTCTTTAACTTTTTTCTCAGGATAATAACTCCATTTACATTGGTGAAACCCTAAAGCCCAAAGTGGTGGTAATACATGTGGCTTTCCAGTCAAGTCTGTATAACTTTCTACAACTTCGGTCATTTTGGGACCATAAATAAAGTAGTAATTCATCTCTCCTCCTTGAGCCCAAAAACTCGTTACATTACGACGTTCATGTGCAAAATCAAAGAATGAGCGAAAAGAGTTGTCAAAGAAAACGCCATATGCCTTTTTGTGATGTATTCCTGTATAAAATGGTATAGACTTATAGATAGGATCTGTATCTTTTCCGTAGGCATAAGAATCGGTCACCCAATTTTCAAATCGTTTACCTTTCAAGTTCAAGTGGCTAGGTTTGTCTCCAAGACCGTAGTAACTTTCTCCATCGTTAGAGATTTTACTCATTTTAACGATGTTTCCGCCATACTGATAACTTTCTTCCCAGTGAAAACCACTTTCATCTTCGCTAATTAAAACATTATCAATAGCATCATAGATTTTCACCCCTAAGTTCTCTCTTGAAATATGACAAATAAGCTTTGACGTTGTGATTATATAATGCGTCTTTAAATCTTCGATCTCTAATTTATTATAACCTCTACTTGCGTATTTGGTAATGGCATAAGAAAAATCGTTATCAAACTTTCCAGTTGTGGTATATCTAAAGCGCAAGACACTATCTCTTACAACAGTTAACTGTAAAATCACCTCATTATCGGTAGTAAAATAAAGTGTATCGACATCCTTTTTAAAGTCTACTATTTTGGATGGGAAAACATTCCCTTTATTTTCTAATTCTGTATTTACAATCATAAAACTAATTATTTGTAGTATGCACGTAAAAAAACGGAAAAAAGAGGACGTAAAAAAGTAATGTAATTAGTAATTATAACGAATTATCAACTACAACGATTTCGGGAATTAATATTTCAAATATCGAAAAAAAGAATTAGATTTTTTAAGACTTTATATATATTTAAAAGCAACCATTCCTAAAGGCGGAACCGTAATTTCTACAGAATCATCTCTAAATTGCCAAGCTTTTTTCTTTGAAGTTAATGGCTTGTTTTTAAAATCACCACTTCCAAAATATTTTTTCTTGTTACTATTAAATACTTCTTTCAATTTCCCGTCCTTCGGAAGTCCAATACGGTAATTTTCCTTAGGAACTGGAGTCATATTACACGCAATGACTAAATCATCTTTAGGCTTCTCACCTTTTCTGATATAAACCAGCACAGAATTTTCAGAATCGTTATAATCTATCCACTCAAAACCTTCTGCAGAAAATTGTTTTTCATGCAACGCTGGTTCAGTTTTGTATAATTGGTTTAAATCTTTCAGTAGTTGTTGAACACCTTTATGTGTATCATTTTCTAATAAATGCCAATCTAGACTTTGCTGAAAATTCCATTCTTCACTTTGACCAAACTCACAACCTTGAAACAAGAAATTGGTTCCAGGATGCGTAAACATATAGCTATATAGCAAACGTAAGTTTGCAAAACGTTGCCACTCATCCCCTGGCATTCTACCTAAAATAGAATGTTTACCATAGACGACTTCGTCATGACTTAATGGCAACATGAAATTCTCAGTAAAGGCATAAGTCATTGAAAACGTCAAATCGTTTTGATGGTGTTTTCTATAAATGGGTTCTTTAGCAAAATACTGTAAGGTATCATGCATCCAACCCATCATCCATTTCATACCAAAACCTAAGCCACCTAAAAATGTTGGTTTAGATACCATTGGAAATGATGTAGATTCTTCGGCTATTGTTTGTACATCTGGGAACATACTGTAAACAGCCTCATTCATTTCTCTAAGAAAGGACATCGCTTCTAGGTTTTCTCGTCCGCCAAACATATTTGGTTCCCATTCACCTTCGTCTCTACTGTAATCTAAAAACAACATCGACGCAACAGCATCAACGCGCAATCCGTCTGCATGATATTGCTCTAACCAGAAAATAGCATTACTAATTAAGAAAGACTTGACTTCATTCCTTCCGTAGTTAAAAATAAGACTCTTCCAATCTGGATGATAGCCTTTTCGCTTGTCTGGATGTTCATATAAACTTGAGCCATCAAAGAATCCAAGTCCGTGAGCATCTTCTGGAAAATGAGACGGAACCCAATCTAAGATAAGTCCGATATCATTTTGATGTAGCTTATCTACTAATAATTTAAATTCTTCCGGATTTCCAAATCGAGATGTTGGTGCAAAATAACCTGTGAGCTGATAACCCCAACTTGGATCGTATGGAAACTCCATGATTGGCATGAGCTCTACGTGTGTAAAGTTCATGTCTTTTACATAATTAACTAAATCTGTAGCTAATTCTTCATATGTTAAAAAACGATTGTCTTTGAGTTTACGTTTCCAAGACCCTAAATGTACTTCATACACCGAATATGGAGCATTTAAAGCATTATGTTTTTTACGCTTTTTCATCCATTTACTGTCGTTCCATTTGTAAGGTTCATCCCAAACAATGGATGCTGTCTTTGGTGGATGCTCGCAACGACGCGCATATGGATCTGCTTTTTCCGTTTTTATATCATTATTATGACTCTGTATTTTGTACTTATAGGTACTGCCTTTAGCCACTCCAGGAATAAAACCTTCCCAGATTCCACTTTCGTCCCAACGCACACTAAGTTTGTGCTCTCCTTCAATCCAGTAATTAAATTCACCAATCACTGAAACCGTTTTTGCACTTGGCGCCCAAACAGCAAAATATGTTCCTTCTACACCATCTAAGGTCATGATATGAGAACCCATTTTTTCATAAAGCTTATAATGCTTTCCAGATTTAAAAAGGTCAATATCAAAATCCGTAAAAAGACTGTGTGCAATTACTTCTGCCATAAATTAATTATTAATAATATTTGAAATTCCTTTTAACGGAATCACTGCCCATTTTGGACGAGAATTTAGTTCGTAGCCTAATTCGTAGACTGCTTTTTCTAGCATGGCGTATTTCAGTAAAAAAATACGCTCTTGATGATATCCTATATTTAAATTTGCGTCTTGTATTTCAACTATATAAGTGCCTAAAAAGACCCCTTTTAGATATTGATATAAAACTTCCCCAGCTTCGAAAAGCTCATGTTGCTCATGCTTATACGACTCAATATTATTGAAAATCGTTGCATAAATGGCATAGTGGAATGATCTAAATAATCCTGCAACATCTTTCAAAGGTGGTTGTTTTACTTTTCGGTCACGAATCGTGCTTTCTGGCTCCCCTTCAAAATCTAAAATGTAAAAGTCATCATCTTTAACTAATACTTGACCCAAATGATAATCGCCATGAACACGAATGCGTTCCCCTTTTAATTTGGTCCAATCAAAATCGACAAAGCGTTTTCTAATAACGTTCTTTTTATCAAGGAATTCATTGGCTAATTCTAAAGCCAATCCGTCTAACTTATGCAAGCTATTTTCAATCGTATTTAATCTATTTTGAAATTGATAAAGCAATCTGTTTTTGAGCCAAACCGTATAATCGCCATTAAAATGTGTTGGTGTAAATGCTGTGTCTTCAAACTCACTTCCTAAAGCAATATGCATTTCAGCTGTACGCTGAGCCAATTTTTGAATCTTGGTAAATACATTGAGGCCAACCCAATCAATAATTTCTGGTGGTACATCGGTGATTTGTAAACGGCCAAATTCTTCAGTTCTAGGAAGATTAGATATGTTTATCTTCTTATATTCAAGATTAGAAAATACCTTATGAAACTCGGTGAGCATATACGCCCAGGCATCACCTTGATTTTCGACCATTTGCTGCATTAAACCAATAGTAATATTGGTGTTATCGTGATCTTTAATTTGAATACTTCCTAAATAAGCTGGTGTGTTTTTGAAGTCTTTTTTTTCAGATAAGAAACGACTCATTTCATAATCAGGATTGCGATCGGCATAGATACGTCTGAAAAATTTCAACACATACTTTTCATTGTAAACAATTGATGTATTGCTTTGCTCCATTCCCATATATCGAGACGACTCGTATTGACAATCCTTAAAGAGTTCACTTTTGTGATAGCGTACGCGTGTTTTATCTTTTGGTAAAGCGGTAAGAATCCGTTCAAAAACAACTTTTCTAAAAGCTTCAAGGTTTATTGCATCTATAATAAAGCCTTCTTGATTTTGAATACTTATTGGTAAAATTCTATCGTCTTGAGCAAAATTTTCATCAGAAACAAAAGCGATAGGTAAAAAATAATGTTGATAAAAAGCTTCGGTAAAATTAACTTCGAGAATTAATCCGTAATATACTTCTCCATGCTGTTGGATTCTAAAATACTCAGCAAGTTCGATGTACTTAAGTTTACTCGCTTTTCCACCATACCAACGCTGTTTAAGAATATAATCTTCTAATACATCTGATAAGAACACCTTGATGAACTCTTTGTTTTCAAGAAGCTCTTCCCACGAATTATTAAAATTATAGGGCGGCTGCAATGTTGTTGGTTTGGTGTTTTTTTTAGCCATTTTACTTATTTATCTTAAATATATGAAAAGGAAGCGTTGGATGCAACTCCACAAAATTCCATTCACTATTCCAATTATAACTACTTCCTGTAATTAAATCCTCAACGCTAAATTGTTGTCCATGATGAATACCCATATTTTCTAGTGGTAATTGCACATTACCTTGTTGCGCATAATATTGATCAAGGCTGATAATAATTAGCAACTCATTTGTTCGGTCTTCATTCCATTTATAGAATGCCAACAAATTATCATTTTCAACATAGCAAAACTTAATATTATTGGTTTGCTGCAACGCTTCATTTTGATGACGAAGCGCATTTATTTTTGAAATTAGCAAGGTTAATTTATTCTCCTTAAACCAATCGTAATGTTTTAACTGAAACTTCTCAGACATATAATATTCTTCCTTACCAGGAATAGCATCGCTCATCATTTGCTCGAATACTGGTCCGTAGATTCCAATACTAGAACTCAAAGTTGCAGCTAGTGCATACCTTTGAAGATACTTAGATTCGTTTGCACCTTGAAGATGAAACGGATTAATATCTGGTGTATTAGGCCAGAAATTAGGTTGCATATATTCACGCATCTCGGTTTGCGTCAACTCGTTCATATATTCTATGAGTTCGTGCTTATTGTCTCTCCACGTAAAGTAGGTATAAGATTGGGTATATCCTTCTTTTGCTAAACGTTGCATCACTTTCGGTTTTGTAAAAGCTTCTGCCAAAAACAGCACATCAGGATGTTTTTGTTTCACTTCGGAAATGAGCCAATTCCAGAAATAGTAGGGTTTTGTATGCGGATTATCTACTCGAAATACATGAACTCCACAGTCTATCCAAAATAACATAGCCTCTAAGCATTCTTGCCAAAGGTTTTTATAGTCTTTGCTTTCCCAATAAATTGGTAGAATATCTTGGTATTTTTTTGGTGGGTTTTCAGCATACTGAACAGTTCCGTCTGGTCGCCATTTAAACCAATCTGGATTTGACGTTACCCAAGGATGATCAGGAGCCGCTTGCAATGCATAATCCATTGCGATTTCAATATTGAGATCTTTTGCTTTTTTAATAAGATTTTTGAAGTCTTTCAATGAACCCAATTCTGGATGTATATCTTTATGTCCTCCATGTTTAGAACCAATTCCCCAAGCCGAACCAACATCGCCATCTTTAGCTTCAGTTGTATTATTTTTTCCTTTTCGGTTCACTTCTCCAATGGGATGAATAGGCGGGAAATATAAGGTGTCAAATCCCATTTGAGCAACTCTAGGCAATAAGCGCTCACAGTCTTTGAATGTTCCATGTTGCCCTTCAACTTCGGAAGCAGAACGAGGAAAGAATTCATACCAGGTACTAAACCTAGCTTCCTTTCTATCTACATAAACCTGAAATTCTTTCGTTTCGTTGGCTAAATGCTTTTCAGGATATTTGACAAAAATATGATGTAGTTCTTCACTCTTTGCATCACTAACGGCAGCATCATATTTTGATTCATCTTTAAACCTATCCATACAATTCTCTAGAAATGCCTTTTCTTCTTTAGTTGCTTTATTTAGCAAAGGTTTTAAGAGCGAGACGCCCTCCAAAAGCTCTGATTTCACATGTTGGTTATCATCAATTTTACGCTCAATACCATGTTGCCAGTTTAATGCATAATCTACCCAACCTTGAACTTTATAAGAATAGAATCCTTGTTTTTCAACAGTAAAAGATGCTTTCCATTCATCATTTTCAACAAGATGCATTCTAGCTTCACTCCATTTAAGCTCTTTCTCATGCTTAAATAAAACCGAAGCTGCTATCACATCGTGACCATCTACAAGTACATGAGCATCAATATTTACAATTTCGTTTACAATACGTTTAATAAAAAATTCTCCACAGTTAATTTGAGGTGAAACTGCATCAATAACTACACGGTTTTGATTCTGCATTTTGTTAGCAAATTGTATATTAGATTGTGAAATTAATAAAATTAGATGCCAATTTCATTAATATAATAAGAATATACACTGATAAGTGAATTTACATCGTTTGCGTAAGTTATAGATTTCTATTCCGACATAAAAAACAGAAATAAACCTTATTTTTATAGTATGAAAAAGATCATAACAATACTTACAATTGCTTTATTTTTTAGTTGCAATTCTTCAGCACAAAAAAAAGAAGCTGAAGTAAAAAAAGTATATCCGGTGACTAAAACCCAAACTGAATGGAAGAAACAATTAACTGCCGAACAATTTTACGTTTTGCGAGAAGCTGGAACAGAACGCTCCTTTACGAGTTCGTTAAATAAAGAATCCAGAAAAGGCACATTTCATTGTGCAGGTTGCAACACCGCTTTATTTAAAAGCGAGCATAAATTTGATTCGGGTACAGGATGGCCAAGTTTTGATAGAGAAATTGAAGGTAATGTCGCTTTTGGATCAGATAATAAGCTAGGTTATAGCAGAGACGAAGAACATTGCGCAACCTGTGGTGGTCATCTTGGACATGTTTTTAATGATGGACCGCGACAAACGACAGGTAAGCGTCATTGTATTAATGGTGTTGCTTTAACGTTTGTTCCTGAAAAATAATAAACGATAAAATTAGACAAATAGCGATATAAAATCTAACTATGGCAAATCATAGTATTTGAGGTTTTGTATCGCTATTTTTAGTTGACTAAATCAAGTACAATGGAGAACTCATATTTACCTAGTGTCATCAAACAATTTGAATACTACAAATCACTTGGTGATAAAACCATCAGTCAATTAACTATAAAAGAATTGCAAAAAGAATTTTCGGAAGACTCCAACTCTATTGCTATTATTATAAAGCATATTGTTGGTAATATGTTAAGTCGGTGGACCAATTTTTTAACTGAAGATGGTGAAAAAGAATGGCGACATCGCGATAGTGAATTTGAAGATACATTTCATAATAAAGAAGGCATACAACAGTATTGGGATAAAGGTTGGGACTGTTTATTTGAGGCTATTAGACCATTAACTTCGGAAGATTTAGAGCGCATCATTTATATTAGAAATCAGGGTCACACAGTAACTGAAGCTATAAATCGACAAATCGCACACTACGGCTATCACATTGGACAACTGGTATTTTTAGGTAAACTTATAAAAGGAAATGGTTGGGTATCTTTATCTGTTCCCAAAGGAAAATCAGTGACTTATAATCAAGAAAAATTCAATAAAGAAAAAGGTCGTAGACATTTTACGGATGATCTATAACCTTTCTTATAAAAAAATGCCCATAAAAAATTATAGGCATTTTATCATAAATTAGTCTTACAATTTTATTCCATTGATTTTGTCGTATAATAACCCGTTTCTTGGGTTATTTTCCCTTCATCGTTAAAATCGTGAATCAATAGAAGTGGTAAAATCACTTTTTTATTATCCGATTTTCTGGTCATCCTTATATCCCACCACGATTGAACAACTTTGCTATTACCTACCTCATATTCCAAATAATCGGGATACCCTCTTACATCAATACTATTAATAGTCCAACCTGTAGTCAAACCTTTAAACATCTCCTTTTCTTCTGCTAGAGTACGAGATTCGTCACGCTTCATATCTAAATCCGTAAAGGTCGCATCTTCAGTAAAATAGCTAAACGCTTTATCTACATCACTATGCTCTAAAGCTCCCATCATTAATCGTACTGTGTTAATATAATCATGATTTTTATAGATGGTACCATTTGTTCTTGGAACAAAACTTCTTCTTCTTTCTGCCCATGGTAAATCGTTATCATAAATTAGCATAGTTTCAATTTTGTTATCACTTGTCATTTTATAAAGACGATGTATTGGCATATCATATTTTACACCAGTTTTATTGTCAATAGCCTTGAAGTGATCCCAAGTTTGCACCCACAATTCATCATCCTGCTTATACTCAATAGCATCTGGATACGCATTAGGAGATCTTGTATGGCTTATATAAGACCAATTTTCATTTATCCATTTTGGACCACCTAAAAACCATTCTCTATCTCTTCCTTCAGCATTTTTATTGATACTTGTACCTTGATAAGATTTAAAATCATCGGCTAAATAAGTTGCTACTTTATCTGCGTCTCCAGCATAAAAGGCCTTCATCATAGATTCTACGGCATCAATAGCTGGATGCTCACTGTAAACAGTCCCATTTTTTTTTGTTTGGGAATACATAATGCTTGTCAAAAGCAACGTGACAATAATTAGTTTTGTTTTCATTTTTAATAGAATTAGTTGGTTAATAGTCCTTTAATTTAACATAAATTATTTGATAAACAGCACTTTACGAATGATTTTTAGCGATGAATTATCTTCTAGCTCCTATAATTACTGTGGGTTTTTTTACAATTATTATCAAAACTAACCCAACTTAATTTTTTAAGATTGTAAATTCATTATTCAAATTTGGTTTCGTAAATTTGTGACTTCAAAAAATGTCAAAAAAATATACAATGAGTAAATACGATATTATAGTACTTGGTAGTGGTCCTGGAGGCTACGTAACAGCAATTAGAGCCTCTCAATTAGGTTTAAAAACTGCTATTGTAGAAAGAGAAAGCTTAGGTGGCGTTTGCCTAAATTGGGGTTGTATCCCAACTAAAGCATTACTTAAATCTGCTCAAGTTTTTGAATATTTAAAACATGCAGAAGATTACGGACTGACCGTAAAAGACGCAGGTCATGATTTTGATGCTGTTGTAAAACGTAGTCGTGGTGTTGCTGATGGCATGAGTAAAGGAGTTCAGTTTTTGATGAAGAAGAATAAAATTGATGTTATTAATGGTTTCGGAACACTTAAAACTGGAAAGAAAGTTGAAGTAGACGGAAAAGAATATAGCGCAGATCATATCATTATTGCGACTGGAGCGCGTTCTCGCGAGTTACCTAGTTTACCTCAAGATGGTAAAAAAGTGATTGGTTATAGAGAAGCCATGACTTTAGAAAAGCAACCAAAGAAATTGATAGTTGTAGGTTCTGGAGCCATTGGTGTTGAGTTTGCTTATTTCTATAACTCTATGGGTACTGAAGTTACAATCGTAGAATATTTACCAACTATTGTTCCTGTTGAAGATGAAGATGTGTCTAAACAATTAGAACGTTCGTTTAAGAAAAGTGGCATTAAAATTATGACTTCTTCGGAAGTGACTCATGTTGATACGTCTGGAAAAGGCGTGAAAGCTACTGTAAAAACTAAAAAAGGTGAAGTGGTTTTAGAAGCTGATTTGGTGTTATCTGCTGTTGGAATTAAATCTAATATTGAAAACATTGGATTAGAAGATGTTGGTATTGCTGTAGATCGAGATAAAATATTAGTCAATGATTACTATCAAACTAATATTCCTGGATATTATGCTATTGGAGATGTCACTCCTGGACAAGCTTTGGCTCACGTTGCCTCTGCTGAAGGTATTTTATGTGTAGAGAAAATTGCTGGACAACATGTTGAAGCGTTAGACTACGGAAATGTTCCTGGTTGTACTTATTGTTCTCCTGAAATTGCAAGTGTTGGTTTAACCGAAAAGCAAGCTAAGGATCAAGGTATCGATATTAAAGTTGGAAAATTCCCATTCTCAGCTTCTGGAAAAGCAAGTGCTAGTGGAAATAAAGACGGGTTCGTAAAAGTGATCTTTGGCGCTAAATATGGCGAATGGTTAGGTTGCCATATGATTGGTGCTGGAGTAACTGATATGATTGCTGAAGCCGTTTTAGGTCGTAAGCTTGAAACCACTGGTCATGAAGTCTTAAAAGCAATCCATCCGCATCCAACAATGAGTGAAGCCGTTATGGAAGCTGTGGCAGATGCTTACGATGAAGTGATTCATTTATAAAAAACAATTGAACATATAAATCAGAGGCGATTCAGAAATGAATCGTCTTTTTTTATAACCTATAGCCTATACCAAAAAAGAGCCCGTTAGGTGAAATCTCCTGAAAACCTAAGGTATATTTTATGTGTGCATCAAGGGCATTAGTAATATGGTATGCCATACTTACATCTCCTCTAACTTTGAACTTATTATTAAAAAAATCAAAAAAGTAGTTCAAACTAGGACCAAGCATAATATCAAAATTATTGGCCATCTGATACTTGGCATAAAGAGGTGCATTTAAAAATTTAAAATCCCCAAGATCGATATAAAGTACTTCTGGTTGGAAAGAAAACGATTCATCAACATAAAAATCGACAAATACGCCACCATAATAACCGACTTCTGTTTCCACATTCGGACCAAAATTGGCTTCGACAATCTTAAAAAAAGTAAGGTTTACGCCGCCTTTAATTCCGAAATCAACATGAGATTGTGCATTTAAGTTGAAACTTAAAAACAAAGAAAAAGCAATACTATATAGCGTTGTTTTCATGATATAAAAATGATGTCAAAAAGACGTGTTTTAAATTTGGTATCAATCCAAGAAACTCTGTAAAGCCAACTCGTAGCTTTTCAATCCGAAGCCCAATATAACTCCTTTTGCATTAGGAGAAATGTAAGACTGGTGTCTAAACTCTTCTCTTGAAAACGTGTTTGAAATATGAACTTCTATGACTGGTGTTTCAATGGCTTTTATGGCATCTCCAATTCCTACCGATGTATGTGTATAAGCTGCAGCATTAAGAATAATCCCATCATAACTATACCCTACCTCTTGAATTTTATCTATAAGCTCGCCCTCAATATTAGATTGATACTGTTCTAACGTTACATTAGGATGCTTATGGACTAGCGTCTCAAAAAAATCTGAGAATGTTATAGTTCCGTAGATACTAGTTTCACGCTTACCCAATAAGTTGATGTTAGGTCCATTGATAATGATGAGCTTTTTCATGAAGTAAAGATATTAAAATTTGGCATAAAAAAACCGAAGCACTTGGCTTCGGTTTTTAATATATTATAAATATAAAATTAGAATTTATAAGTCACACCAAAGTTGACATCAGATAAGTTTAGGTTTAATCCAAAAGAATTAATCGATTCAGCACCGTCAACATCTAATTTAGCACTAGTATAAGATAAAGCTCCAACAGAAGCTCTTAATGCGAAACAAGCAGATACGAAATAGTTAAGACCTGGAGCAACAGCAACAACAAAAGTGTTGGTTTTTAATTCTGCAGAATCACCAGCATTAAATTCTATTTTACTGTTAGTATAAGATACACCAGCACCTACAATGAAAGAAAATTGACTAGCAGGCGTAAAAAAATAAGTCGCACCTAATCCTCCACCGAAAGTAGAATTATCAACACCAACTGAATCTCCATCAAGGTCTATAGTAGCTTCACCAGATCCAACAAGTAAAGTTGCCTCTAGAGAAATATTTTCAGTGATAAAGAATCCCGCAGTTGGAGCAAAAGTAAGTTGATCTGTTTTAATGTCACCAAATTTAGTATTGTTGTATCCAACTGTACCTGATACGTAAACATCTCCTTTGGTAAAACCTCCGGTGGTTTTTTCATCTTGCGCATTTACATTTGATAATCCAAAAACTGCAACTGCAGCCATAAGTAATAATTTTTTCATAATAATAAAATTTAAATAAATTGATTTATAATTTTAAATTGGTCGGCAAACATAAATCTATTTTTTTATTTAAAATAAGAAATTTCATATAAATTAATGTAATTCATCGAATAAAATTACATTTAAGCTGATTATTTAAAAAAAAAGTGACGATAACGTAATAGTCATATCTAGTTGAGTGTTGATTCTTTTATAAATTATTGAATATAAAACCAAACTTTGTATTGAGATTAAAAACTCCAAATACTGGTACAGCAATAATTACAAATAATTTATTAAGCTAAATTTAGTAGGCGATAATAAGATTTTACTTACAATTAAGTGTGTAAAATATCGTAATCAGATTATAAATTTGAACGAGAACAAAAAGGCAGCAATATTTGAGGGATATAAATGTTATAAAGAGAACGATGACAGTATATTAAAAAAAGAGAACATCCCTATTAAAGGCTATTTTAAAATTATGAATCTGTCATTAAAAAAACAGGAAACAAAAAAAGGAAGCCATAAAGACTTCCTTTAATATATAGAGTTTGTTAAATATTATAATCCGATATCAACTCCTAAGTTTACTGTATTCCATGTAATGCCATCTAAGCTAATGCCTCTAAAAGAGAGCACAATATCTATTTTATCACTTACACCATATTGAACTCTAGGTGCATAATAAAAGCCACTCTCAATTTCACTAGGACTTACGCCAATGGCATAACCTACATCGGCTCCTAATGTAAAATCTTCAGATGCATGAAAACGAATGCCTCCTCCAACAGGAATCCATCCAAAATCTTCATCAATTACATCACTGTCGCCAACTGAATGTGAATAACCAGTTACTGGTCCTGCTTCTAAATCATCAGATATTTCAAATAAATACCCTAAATCTATAGCAATGGAAAAAGTAGCTAAATCGCCGGCATCACCAATTGGAAGACCGCCAGAAATACCAGCTCTAAATTGACCTTGTGCAGTCACACTTGTTAATCCAAAAACTGCAATTGCAGCAAATAACATTAATTTTTTCATAATAAAAGTTTTAAAATTGATTACTTGAAATTAAAAACTTTTTTTTATCATTGTGAATATTATCTATGATGTTATTAACAATTTTATAAACATTAATCTATAAGTCTTTATAAATAAGTATTATACAAACTATAGTTATTAACAATTATATAAAAGAACAGGACACATGTCGTAGGATATAAATAGGTTTTAAGCCAAATATTTATAGTATTTTTACTTATTAAGTACCAACTTCTGGCTATGAAATGGCAAAATGCGCTAAATGATTACAAATACTACCTTAAAATTGAACGAGGTTTGTCTGCCAACTCTATAACGAATTATGAATTGGATGTTGAAAAGCTTATCAATTATCTAGAAGCCAACAACATATCCATTTCCCCTATTCAAATTGATTATGAAACCGTTCAGTCGTTTATATATGATGCTTCAAAACAGTTAAATCCTAGGTCTCAATCACGTCTCATCTCTGGTTTACGAAGTTTTTTCGCGTATCTGGTATTTGAGGATTATAGAAAGACAAATCCTTTAGATCATATAGAATCTCCTAAAATTGGTAGAAAGTTGCCAGATACACTTTCTATAGATGAGATAGATTCACTTATTTCGGCCATAGATTTAGGCAAAGAGTTTAATGCTATACGAATTGGTGAACGCAACAGGGCTATTCTAGAAACACTTTATAGTTGTGGACTTCGAGTAAGTGAACTTATTAATTTAAAACTATCAGATCTGTTTTTTGATGAAGGTTTTCTAAAAGTTACAGGAAAAGGAAACAAACAACGTTTTGTCCCTATTGGACCCAACACTCAGGAATATATCAATTTCTGGAAAGAAGAAAGAGTAAAAATCAACATTCATCCAGAATATAAAGACACCTTGTTTTTAAACAACAGAGGGAAACAATTAACCAGAGCCATGATTTTTACCATTATTAAAAATTTGGCAAAAGCCATTAACCTTAACAAGGTTATTTCTCCCCACACCTTTAGACACTCGTTTGCTACACATCTTTTGGAAAACGGAGCAGATTTGAGAGCCATTCAGCTTATGCTTGGCCATGAAAGCATTACAACAACAGAAATTTACATGCATGTAGATCGCTCCCACCTTAAAGAAGTACTTCTAAAACATCATCCCAGAAAATAGTTGCATTTTTCGTGACATTTTAAAATAAAGGGGGTCTTAATTGTAAATACTCTTTATGAAATTGTGGTGGAAAAAAATTTTAGGCTTTACATCGAATTCGCACAATACATCAAAAAACGAAAAATCACTTGACGAATTTAAATGGGAAATTGCTTTAGAAAACTCTGAAGTTGGCCTTTGGGATTACAACTCGAGAACAGATCAGGTATTTTATTCTAAGGTATCCAAAGAAATACTCGGATACCAAGACCATGAACTAACTAATTCGGCAATGGAATGGAATCAAAGAGTTCACCCAGAAGATTTAGAAACCTATTTTAAAGATTTCAATGCACACCTAAACGGACATTTAGACACTTACAGAAATGAACATCGCGTATTATGCAAAGATGGAAACTATAAATGGGTTCTAGATAAAGGAAAAGTTGTAGAGAGAGATAAAAATGGTAAGCCAACAAGAATTATTGGAACTCATACGGACGTCACTTACAGAAAAAAGAAAGATGAACAATCGGAAAAGTACCTTCAGTTAATTACAAGCCAGAACCAAAGGCTTCATAATTTTACGCACATAGTTTCACATAATTTAAAAACTCATATTGGTAATTTCAAAAATATACTAGAGTTTTATGATGACACAAATTCGGAAGAGGAAAAAGTAGAGCTTATAGAGCACTTAAATACGATTTCCGAAGCATTAACAACTACAATTGTTGATTTAGATGACATTATCAGTATAAAGTCAAAATCTAATACTCAAGAGCTTAATGAACGTGTAAATATTTTTGATTGTGCAGAAAAAATCATCGATAGTCTTGAAATTGACATTGCAAATAATGAAATTGCCCTATACAACTCGATAAGAAAAGATGATTTTTTAGTGGCAAATAGATCTTATATAGAGAGTATTTTGCATAATTTAATTTCTAACGGCATAAAGTATAAATCTAACGAACGCAATTCTAAAGTGATTTTGCAATCGATTCATACAAGTAAGGAACTTAAAATTTTAGTTTCCGATAATGGGATTGGGATAGACATCGATAAGTTTAAACATCAACTATTTGAAATGTATCAAACCTTTCATGGTACCGATAGAGAAGATTCTAGAGGTATTGGATTATATATTACAAAAACTCAAGTTGAAGCGCTTGGAGGGACTATTGATGTGGAGAGTAATCTCAATGAAGGTACTACGTTTATACTCACATTTAAAAAGCAAAAAGCACTCTAGTTAGAGTGCTTTTATATAGTATTTCATCGAAAATTACTTCGCAATATTAACTGCTCTCGTTTCTCTAATTACAGTCACTTTAACTTGTCCTGGATAGGTCATATCTGTTTGAATTTTTTGAGAAATTTCAAACGATAAGTTTGCAGCTTGTTCATCTGAAACCTTTTCACTTTCTACCATAACACGTAATTCACGTCCGGCTTGAATCGCATAAGCTTTATTAACACCACTAAATCCGAAAGCCACTTCCTCAAGGTCTTTAAGACGTTGAATGTAAGAATCTAAAACTTGACGTCTTGCTCCTGGTCTTGCTCCTGAAATGGCATCACACACTTGAACAATAGGTGCCAATAATGTGGTCATTTCTATTTCATCATGGTGAGCACCTATAGCATTACAAACTTCAGCCTTTTCGCCATGTTTTTCTGCCCACTGCATACCCAGAATAGCGTGAGGTGTTTCCATATCAGCTTCAGAAGATGGCACTTTTCCAATATCATGTAACAATCCTGCGCGTTTTGCAAGTTTAGGATTTAAACCTAATTCGGCTGCCATAACACCACAAAGTTTAGCAACTTCACGTGAATGCTGCAATAAGTTTTGGCCGTAAGACGAACGGTATTTCATACGTCCAATCATTTTAATAAGCTCTGGATGTAACCCATGAATTCCTAAATCGATAACAGTCCGTTTACCCACTTCGGCAATTTCTTGTTCGATTTGCTTTTGTGTTTTCTTTACGATTTCTTCAATACGAGCTGGATGAATCCTTCCATCTGTAACTAATTTGTGTAATGACAATCGAGCAATTTCTCTTCTCACAGAATCAAAGCATGATAAAATAATAGCTTCTGGAGTATCATCAACAATAATCTCTACACCTGTAGCAGCTTCAATGGCCCGAATATTTCGACCTTCTCGTCCAATTATTCTACCCTTAACGTCATCTGATTCTATATTAAATACAGAGACACAGTTATCTATAGCTTCCTCAGTACCTATACGTTGAATCGTATTAATGATAATCTTCTTAGCATCCTGTTGTGCCGTTAACTTTGCTTCTTCTAAAGTATCTTGAATGTAGCTCATCGCATCTGTTTTAGCCTCACCTTTAAGTGATTCTACTAACTGTGCCTTGGCGTCTTCTGCAGCTAGTCCAGAAATAACTTCCAACTGCTTAATTTGACTCTTATGCGCTTTTTCGACTTCGTCTTTCTTTTTTTCTAAAAATTCTAAACGGAAATCGTAATCCTTGACTTTATCATCTAAAGATTGATTTGACTTTTTGTTTTTAGCCAATTCGTTAGAAATCTGAGACTCTTTATCTCGAGTTCGTTTTTCTGCTTCGGCCATTTTCTTGTCACGCGACAAAATGACTTTTTCATGTTCAGACTTGAGCTCAATAAACTTTTCTTTAGCCTGAAGTATCTTATCTTTTTTGATAGATTCTCCTTCACTCTTCGCTATTTTCAAAATCGAATTAGCTTCGTTTTTTGCTCCTTTTATAAGTTTTGATGAGTTGTTTTTTTCTAATGCCTTAGCAATAATATATCCTAGTACAATACCTAGTACTACGCCTCCAACAATCATTAAAATTGTGTTCGTATCCATGTTTAGTTAGTGTTTATATATAAAAAAAGCCTACATCAGTTTTGGATTTTGTATAAACTCCTTAAAAACAAGTTTAGGGCTAACAAGCTGATCAAAAATCTGCCCAAATATTGTGTTACTGAAACAAGTTCAGCACATACAATATTAGCAGCACGGTTTTACAACTTCAACTCACCCTTTTTAAAGAATTAACGTTGAGTTTATCAAAAAATAATAACTAATGTAGGCAGTAACCTATTGTTTATTTAAAAGAACGTTATGCACTTATGTGTTTTTGAAGTAATTGATCCAAAGCATTAAGCTTCTCCTCTACTTCTTCACTAACACTGGCTTTATCTATTGTTTTCTGTTCAACTTGAGAAGCAAATTGTAAAGCACACATGGCTAGCACATCTTGTTTATCTCTTACTGAATAGTTTTGCTCAAACTGACTTATCATGGCTTCAATTTTCTTAGCCGCTTTACGCAATCCTTCTTCCTGACTTGGTGCAATA
This sequence comes from Psychroserpens sp., assembly GCF_036960315.1. NCBI lineage: Bacteria > Pseudomonadati > Bacteroidota > Flavobacteriia > Flavobacteriales > Flavobacteriaceae > Psychroserpens > Psychroserpens sp. The sequence continues at coordinate 148,898 of NZ_JBALVR010000008.1, forward strand.
GTTAAAGGATATACTCTATTAGCTATAGATAGCTTTATTTTAAGCTGTTCTGCCATTAAATTTGATTAACATTACTCAGATAATTGCGCAATACAATGGTCAATATCTCTAATTAATGTGTTTATTTTGAGCTTAGTTTCTCTGTTATTTTCGTCACTGCCCAGCAATGAATTTGCAACTTTGAGTGATTCATATTTTTCAACCCAAGAACTTATTTCATCTTGATGCTGAAGGTTTTTCTGTTGTTGTATTGTTAATTCTTCAGAAATCTTTGCGTTGGTTTGCTTTAAAACTTCAAGTCTATGCAAAACTTTACTTATTTTATTCTCTAAAGAATCTACAACATCTTCAATTTTACTCATTTACAAATTTCAATACTGATGTAACAAAGTTAACATACTAACTGAAAAATAGCAACAGTTTTTCTATTAATTTTAAATTAGTATGACATATATAGGCATAATCACTCGTGCTAAACAATTTATAAATTTAATTCCATTCCTTTTTATAAGTATTTGTTTGCTATTTTTACGTTTTTGGTGATATTCACTACATAAATCTAAAATGTATACGTAGAATATTTTCTATACTTAATTAAAATCAATATTTTTACGTTAAAGAAGTTTAACGTATACACCCTCAACATGAAATATCTTTTTGTCTTAATTTTTATATCTCAATTTAGCTTCGGCCAATCCCCATATCCCCAAGACTATTTTAGAAGCCCGTTAGATGTAACACTTATCTTATCAGGATCTTTTGCAGAGTTACGTTCCAACCATTTTCACTCTGGTTTGGATATTAAAACCCAACAACGTACAGGATTAAAAATATATGCAGCTGCGGAAGGTTATGTAAGTAGAATTAAAGTCTCCCATTTTGGCTACGGAAAAGCGCTTTACATCACACATCCTAATGGCTACGTAAGCGTTTATGCTCATCTAAGTAAATTTTCACCGAGAATCGAGAAGTTCATAAAAGACTGTCAGTACGAAAAGGAAAGCTATGAAGTAGAGGAATTTCCTTCATCTAATGAATTACCTATTTCATCAGATGAGATTGTGGCTTTCTCCGGAAACTCAGGGAGCTCTGGTGGTCCGCATCTACATTTTGAAATTCGTGATAATGAAGAGCGACCAATAAATCCTATGCTCTTTGGTATAGATATTAAAGACACTAAACGGCCATTTCTTTCTGGAGTTTATGTCTATCCAAAAGACAGAAACTCTCATGTGAATGACATAAAAAAGAGATCTGAACTGAGATTAATTCCTAATAAGAATGGAGATTACAACACAGAGCCTATTGAAGCTTTAGGTGATATTGGTTTTGGAATTGTAAGTTACGATCAGCAGGATTTGGCAAACAATAAAAATGGGCTTAGTAATATTCAAGCCTTCTATAACGGAAATAAGAACTTTGAAATGGATTTTAAACGTTTCAGTTTTAACGAATCTAAACATATCAATCGATTTATTGACTTCGAGGTATACAAAGAAAAGAGGACCAGAGTTCAGAAGTTATTTGTCCAATCAGGAAATACATTAAGCATGCTTAAGGACATCAATTCTGATGGTTATATCAAAGTTGAAGATAGCACAAGTTCCGTTTATAAGGTTAGATTAAGAGATTTTAAAGGCAACGAGTCATGGCTTTCAATTCCTATAAAAGGCAAACCTGCAAAGGAGATTCTTGTAGCTCCTGAAATTAAACCAAACACCTATATTTATGCAGATCAGGTTAATGAACTTGAAAAAGATAATGTATCCGTTTATTTTCCAAAAGACTCATTTTACGAGGACTTTTATATAGATTTTAATGTTAGAAATGACACCCTTAAACTACACAGGGATGTTGTTGCTCTAACAAAAAGTTTTACAATAAACTATGACATCAGCAACTTTAGTGAAGATGATAAAAGCAAATTTTTTATAGCCAAATTATACGGTTATTACCAAAGACCGAGTTATATAAACACAAAACGTATTGGTAATAAATTATCAGCTCGAACTAAATCGCTAGGAACCTTTGCATTAACGAGAGATACGATTAACCCAATCATAACGCCTGTAAATTTTCAAAAAGGAAAATGGTTGAGTAAGCTAGATCATCTTAAAGTAAAAATTGATGATGAGTTATCTGGTATTAGTAATTATAGAGCAACAATTAACGGAAAATGGATTCTTATGGAGTATGATTATAAAAAAGATACCTTAACTTACAATTTTGATGATAACATCATTACTGATACTGAAAACAATCTTAAAATAATTGTTACCGATAATGTTGGAAATAGTACTACATTTGAATCAACCTTTTTTAGAAAATAAAAATTGACCTTTTGAAGCTAAACATCACACTACTCATTGCCTTAATTGGCTTTTCTTTATCCGGAATATCCCAAAACGCTACTATAAGAGGTGTCATTTTAGACGACGCTGAACAACCAATCACTGGTGTTAACATAATAGCTGGTAATGACGGAACAACTACTAATGAAAACGGGTTCTATATCATTAAAGTTCCAGCAAACAGAGATATTACGCTCGTCTTCACCCACCTTGGTCATAAAAAAGTAGAAGCCACTTTTAATTTAAAAAATGGTCAAGAAATACAGTTTAACCCTGTAATGAGTGTTAAAGTTGAACAAATCGCTACAGTTGTAATTAATACAAATACGAGACAATCGGTTGATGGTGTAACCACAATAACTCCTGAAATTTTAAGAACCATAAAAGGTGCTCAGCCAGGCGTTGAAAATATTCTAAAAACTTTACCAGGTGTAAATATCTCAAATGAATTAAGTACACAATACTCTGTTCGTGGCGGAAACTTTGATGAGAATTTGGTTTATGTCAATGAAATTGAAGTATATCGGCCGTTTTTAATCCGCTCAGGGCAACAGGAAGGTTTGAGTTTTGTCAATACCGATTTGGTTCAAAATGTGGAATTCTCTGCTGGTGGTTTTCAAGCCAAATATGGTGATAAACTATCATCAGTTCTAGATATCACCTATCGCAATCCAAATCGTTTTAGCGTTCGCGCAGATGCGAGTTTACTTGGCGGAAGTGTTGCTGCAGAAGCGGTAAGCAAGGATTCTAAATTTTCGGGTATTATAGGTTTGCGTTATAGAGATAATAGTTTATTGATTAATTCTTTAGAAACAGAAACCAACGTAAGACCTGTTTTTGCAGATGCTCAAACGTACCTGACTTATAAATTTTCAGATAAATTCCATTTGAATTTTCTCGGAAATATCTCGTTGAATAAATATAATTTCAGACCTAAAAATAGACAGACTAATTTTGGAACCCTAGACGAACCTGTGGCACTTCTCGTTTTTTATGATGGTCAGGAAGAAGATGAATACCTAACCACATTTGGCGCTTTTAAAGCGAATTACTTTGCTTCAGAAGATTTAACCTTAAAGTTCATTGCTTCGGCATACCATACCACAGAAGAAGAGTATTTCGATATTTTAGCGCAATACAGACTTGGAGAAGTCAACAGTAATATTGGAGATGAGAATTTGGGAGAAGTTGAATTTTCTGAAGGTATTGGTTCTCAATTAACGCATGCCAGAAACGATTTGGATGCTGTTATTTTTAATGTTGAGCACAAAGGTGACTATAAGCTTGATGAAGAGAGCACACTTGAATGGTCGCTAAAATACACACATGAAGACATTAGAGATCGTCAAGTAGAATGGGAAATAATCGATAGTGCTGGGTTTTCAGTAAGACCACCAATTTTTGAAATCCCTAACAACCAACCTTACGAGCCTTTTGAAGGTCCGTTGGTGGCTTTTCAAAATGTAAGAGCAACCAATGCTGTGAAAATTGACAGACTACAGGCTTACTTGCAATGGAGTAAACGCTCAATGTTAGGCAAAAACGAAGTGTTCTATAATGCTGGTGTAAGAGTTCATAATTGGACCGTAAATAGTAATGTACCAAATCAAGATGGCCTATCCTCTTCCACTCAAACAGTTTTTAGTCCGAGAGCTCAGTTTGCGATTAAGCCAGATTGGGAAAAAGATATGTTGTTCCGTATTGCTGGAGGTGTCTATTACCAACCCCCTTTTTATCGTGAACTTCGTGATTCTTCCGGTGTTGTTCAACCTGATGTAAAAGCGCAAAAGTCATTTCATATTGTTATCGGTAACGAGTATAGTTTTAAAATTTGGGATCGCCCATTTAAGCTCGTTTCCGAAGCGTATTACAAGAATCTTAGTGATGTTAACCCGTATACTCTAGAGAATGTAAGAATTCGTTACAGAGCCAAAAATAATGCGAAAGCTTATGCTTACGGATTAGATTTACGTCTTAACGGAGAATTTGTTCCAGGAACCGAAAGCTGGTTTAGTTTTGGGTATTTAAAAACCGAAGAAAATATTGACGATCGCGGTTTTATCGCAAGACCAACAGACCAACGCTTGAAGTTTGGTGTCTTATTTCAAGATTACGTACCAAACATTCCAGAACTAAAAATGTATCTGAATTTGGTGTACAACACGGGAGTTCCAGGAGGTTCGCCAAGTTTTGCAGATCCTTACGATTTCCAAACACGATTACGTGACTACAAACGTGCAGATTTAGGCATCTCTTATGTCTTAGTAGATCCAAATAAAACATACACATCGAAATGGAAACAAGGTTTAAAAGAACTGTCTATTGGTATTGAAATCTTTAATATGTTCAACGCGCAAAACTCCATTACCAATACTTGGATAAGAGATGTATATAGCAAGCGTCAATTTGCAGTCCCTAATTTCTTGACACCACGTGTGTTTAATGTGAGATTAAGTGCTAAGTTTTAGATGAAAGGGTTATTGTTTACCATTTCATTACTATTAAGCTTTTCATGTTTAAGTCAAACTATTGAAAAGCCCGTATATTACTTAGATGTTAATGGATATAGTATACCAAAAGACGTATTTATTAAGAAATCATCCAGAAACGCTCATATAAACGAAAGCTATTTTTCCATCACATTTGAGAATGATACATGCTACCTCAGACAGTTGGTAAAGCGAAAGAATTACGGTAGGTTAAATAAATCGCAACGTGCCAAGCTATTTTCAAATTTGAATACTAACACAAAAACACCTGAAGAAAAATTCAGCATTATCTTATACCACCCAGGAAGAGATACTTGCAATAATGGTCATTTTAGATCTAACGGAATTAAAAATAACATATATGGCAAAGGCTATTTAAGAAAATTAAAGACTTATTTTGATTACAAAATATTCTGGGTTCACAAAAAAGATGAAAGTATAAAATTTAATAGAGTTAGTTATATCAATTGGCAACAAGACAAAAATCAATTTATAGAAAAACTTTTTTTTGAATACCATTATCTATGTAACAGCTTTTTGATTATTAACAATTCAACTGGAAATTACATTTCTATTTTTGGAGAATCTGGCGGAAATACAGTAGTTAAAATTGCTAAGGAAATCAGAGGCTTTTAAATAGTTGATTGTTAATCAATAAACCCCTTCAATACCTCGACAACATAATCTATCTCTTCTTTAGTATTAAAACAACTAAACGAAAAACGCACTGAAGGTCTATTTAAATGATCGTCTTCAAGAATTTCAGTAAGTACATGGGAGTTTTGCGAACTTCCACTTTGACAAGCACTTCCTTTAGAACAAGCGATGCCTTTCAAATCCAATTGAAATTGTAATAGCCCAGCCTTTTCAGGAGCTATTGGCAAACACACATTAACCAAGGTATACGTACTATTATCTAGATCTCCAGACTGACCATTACATGTGATTTTTGAAGACAACGTTTTCAATTCTGAGATAAAATAAGATTTTAAATCTTTGATATAAGCACTTTCAGTTTCTAGATTTTGATAGGACAAGTTTAAGGCTTCATCCAAACCAACAATATTATGAATCGATTCGGTTCCTGCTCGTAAACCTCGCTCCTGCTCACCTCCAAAGATAGAAGCTCTCAGTCCGCTATTCTTCCGAAGAAAGACAAATCCAACGCCTTTCGGACCATGAAATTTGTGCGCACTTGCTGCGAGATAATCAATAGGAATATCTTGTAAATCCAACTTATAATGCCCAACAGATTGTACAGTATCACTGTGAAACAAGGCATTATGTTTCTTACACAATAACGCTACAGATTTTAATTCGAGCTTGTTTCCAATTTCATTATTAACATGCATTAAAGAGACCAATTGTTTATTTTCCGATTCCAGTAAAGTCTCTAAATGAGACATATTAATCGCTCCATTAGTGTCGATGTCTACATATTTTATCGAAACATTGTAGTCTTTAACAAGTTCATCAATGGTATGTAAAATGGCATGATGCTCAATTTTAGACGAAATGATTTCGGTAACACCCAAATCTCTAACAGCACTTCTCAATACCAAATTATCGGCTTCTGTACCTCCAGAAGTAAATACGATTTCAGAAGCTAACACATTGAAATGTGAAGCAATACGTTTTCTGGAAGACTCAATTAAAGATTTAGATTGCCTTCCATAACTATGTGTTGATGAAGGGTTTCCGAAATTTAATCTCATAACTTCACTCATACGATTAACAACCTCTTCACGTATTGGTGTTGTTGCTGCATTATCAAAATAAACGGTTTTCATAGCATTCAAAATTGTGGTGCAAAGATGCAACTTTCTAAGGGTTTTCAAAACTACTATTGGATACTGTCAAAATTATTTGTTAAAGGAACTTATTAAACAATCAAATCTTTTATTTTTGTTTCAAAATCTATGACAATGCGATATTTTCTATATACATGTTTATTCGGGCTCTTAATCTTTTCTTGTGACGATGGAGATGTCTTTGAAGTATCATTAGACTTTGATGAAGTATTAGAGCGTTGTGGTGATGACAATAGCGACAATTATGTACTCTATGACACCAAAACAGACCCTAGTGAGTCTTTAACCTTAGTATTTCCAGTAAATGATAATTCACGAGCTATTTTTAACCCTCTAGATAATAGTGGAACACCATTTCCATTAGAGATTAATGGAACCTCAATAGCATTTAATTATAGAACTTACAATGGAGCTCCTGAAAATTTAATCTGCCAAGATATTCCCATCCCAGGAACTACAATTACGAATGACTATGCAGCCGAATCTGGAGCTGATGTCGTATTTATATCCACTTACGAAGATGATGATGGCGATGGTATTCCTTCAGAATTTGAAGGTAGAGGCACTCAAGCTGAAGATGGCTCGTATCCTGATGCTATTGATACGGATGGAGATGGTTTGGCTAATTATATAGATGAAGACGATGACAATGATAATGTACTTACCTCAGTAGAGGATCCAAATTATGATGCTATCGACGGTCTTGCAAACGCTCAAGACACTGATGATGATGGGATTGCAGATTATCTTGATGATGACGATGACAATGATGGTGTTTTAACCCGAAATGAAGATGAGAATGACAATTTATCTCTATTAGACGATTTTGATGAATCAAACGGCGTTAATACGACACCACGTTATTTAGATGAAATTGCCATTGATGAATTTGCTCAGGATATGTCTATTGTAACAACTTATACTAGAAGTGTTGTAGTAAGCGTAACCATTTTAAATGCTAATATCGACATCCTAAATGCTACTGAAATATTTTTAGGCACCTATACTGTTGCACCAATTACATTGCCTTTAGTCGATTAATAAAACTAAGATTTAGTATTCTGGAAAATATAGACTTCGGTTGCACCCGAGCCATATTTTTGGTAGTCAGCCTCATAAAATTTGACATTCTCATAGCGACTAAAAAGAAAATCGAGTTCTGCCTTCAAAATACCTTCGCCTACACCATGGATAAACACGACTTTTTGAATCCGTTTTTTAATCGCAAACTCTAGCTTATATCTAGCTGTATCCAACTGTAGATTGAGCATATCATAATTACTCATATGCTTGTTTGAAGTCGTGATTTGATGGATATGCAAATCCACTTCCATTGCAGGGAGACTGCGCTCTTTTGGTTTTACCTTAACCGACTTATGTTTATACGATTTTTCTTTTTCGTTAATTACAGACGTTAAATCAGTACCAGCAAAAAGCTTTGAAGAAAGTGGTTGTTCTTTTATGACTTCGGAAATTGAAAAGTCCATATCGAAACCGTCTTCCGTTTCTATAGTAATAGCGTCACCTGAAATTTTAGTAATAATACCTGAGATGTCCTCATCCAAAACAGAAACTTTATCTCCAATTTTAAACAACATTACAAATCATTTTGGTTGTCATCATCCATATCCTTTTTACTCGGAATATTTCTCGATATACTATAAATACCAAGCATTAAAATTACAATTCCAGTGATTAAAATATACTGGTTTTGATCTTCTCTAGCTTGAGCATAAATGGCTATGATTCCGCCAATTAGAATTAAAATATAACTGATTTTTCTAGACATATATAGAATGTTAACGAGAATAGTTTATGAATCATCGAAAATACTGATAAAAAACAAAAAACTAAAGTATCTTAGCTAGATTATTATTATATTCATAGATTAATCTATTGACTATGAAAAATTTGTACACCCTCATTATTACAATTTTTGTTTCAACATATAGTTTCGCTCAATCAGATTTGTTTGTCGGTTCTGGTAGTTATGTTTATGTCGATGGCACTGCGTTTACTAGTGGGCCAACTGTTGCACCTTTATATGTTACTGATGACGTAAATCTAGCAAATAATGGTAATATCTATTTACGAAATGATGCGCAACTAATACAAGGGAATAATGTTGGTAACTCAGGAACTGGCCAACTAAGCGTCTATCAAACAGGAAATTCCAACACTTATATGTACAACTACTGGTCTTCTCCTGTAGGAATGAACAGTGGTGTAGCAGGAAATACAAGTTTTAGACCTAATAATAATATTTATGGCGAAACCCTAGCACCAATTACCAGTCTTGCTGCAACTTATGTAGCCGAACCTAATTATGATGGTATCGCGGGTACTCCGCCTACGATTGCAAGTTTTTGGTTTTACTCTTATATAGGTATTAATCCACCTCCTAATGATTACCTAGATTGGGTCGTTATAGATGAATCAACGAGTAATCTAGCATCTGGTTACGGCTGGACTATGAAAGGAAACCCAAGTGGTGCTCAGCAATATGATTTTAGAGGCAGGCCAAATAATGGCAATATGTCTGTATCAATAAACCCTAATAGAGAAACTCTAATAGGTAACCCATATCCGTCTGCTCTTGATGCTTATTACTTTATACATGATACGCAAAACCAATCAAATACAACTGGAGTACTAAAGTTCTGGGAGCAACAACCAGGTGCTACATCGCATGTTTTATCAAATTATGTAGGTGGTTACGCGCTATATACAAATTTTGCTACTAATACTAATGGAACTCCATCAGATTTAACTGATGATACTGTTATGGATTCCTTTACACCTGCCGTTTTTTACATGTACTTATTAGATGGAACTATTGCAGGTGGACCACCAATTACTAATTCTTTTCCAAAAATATCCTACAGATATATTCCTGTTGGTCAAGGATTTATAATGGAAGGCTCAGCTACTGCCAGCAGCATTAGATTCAATAACTCACAAAGATCTTTTTATAAGCAATCTGGAACTAATAGTAGTTTTTTTAGGCTTAGTGAAACTAATTCAAGTTCATTTAATGAAACAGATTATACAGAAGAAGGTTACAATATAGTTCCTGAAGATTGTAAACGCTTTAGAATTAATGTAGGTTTTGATAATAATGGGATTGAATCATACACACGTCAGTTATTAATGAATTTTCATCATACTGCAACAGACGGTTTTGATTATGGATTAGAAGCTAAAGGAGCAGGAGACTTAGAATCTGATGCCAATTGGACTTTAGATGGTGAACCTTATGCAATTCAAGCTTTTGAATATGATGAAACATTAACTATACCTTTAATTATAAATATAGCAAACCTACAATTTAATACATTTAGCATTAATGATGTTCAAAATTTTGATGAATCACAACCTATATATTTACATGATATTGATGCTAATCTTTATGTAGATCTAAGAACACAAAACTACAGCCTCAATTTGCCAGCAGGAGTCTATGATAGTCGTTTCGAAATTACATTCCGTCAAGAATCATTAACTACTGAGGAAGTCACAGATGAAGACTTCGTTGTATTCCTAAACACGAAAAACGCTGAACTCACCATTTTAAATCCTAACGGATTAGACATAACATCTGTATCACTATATGATGTCGCTGGAAAAAGAGTCATTAATACAGTAAATATTGGAAACCAGAATGCGTATCGCTATTCTACAAAATCCTTTAGTGACGGTGTTTATATCACTACGATTACTGTTGAAGGGAACACGGCGATTACTAAAAAGGTGATTATTAAAAATTAAGCCAATCTTTTAATTTTTCCTATTTTTGTGAGACCGTTTATTTAAATTATGATGTCTCCAGAAGATTACATGTTGCCTTGTCTAAATAAGAAACTCTTTGGTATAGAATGTATGGGTTGCGGTATGCAGCGGTCATTAGCTTTAATTCTTCAAGGAGACTTAGTTGGTGCTTTTTACATGTACCCTGCCATATACACTTTAATATTACTTATTGGGTTTGTTTTTATAAATTACTTCAAGAATTTTAAAAACAGTAACAAAATAATTATTACTTTGGCTGTTGTAAACCTCGTTTTGATACTTGGTAATTTTATTATAAAAACTTTTTTTTAACTAAAACTCTAAAATGGAAAAACAACAATTACCTAATTCGACCTTAATATTAGTATTCGGAATCATATCAATTGTTTTATGTTGGTGTTATGGAATCATTGGTGTTCCTCTATCTATTGTAGCTTTAGTATTAGCTGGAAAAGCTAAGAAAACCTACTTGGAGAACCCAGAATTATATTCGGGTTACCAAAACATGAATGCTGGTAAGATTCTAGCCATTATCGGACTTATACTAAACGTATTGTTCTTGTGTTACATTATTTGGTTCTTATCTCAGATAGGTTGGGATGCTTTAAGTAATCCAGAATTGATGATGGAACGAGCTGAAGAATTGAAAAACAACTAATTTATAATATCTAAAACAAAAAACCTCAATACATGTATTGAGGTTTTTTTATACGTTGTATTTAAAACATTTTAAACTTCAAAAGCCTTTAATGTTTTAATGATAATTGAGACACAATCTAACAATTGCTCTTTATTGATTACCAAAGGTGGTGCAAAACGAATAATATTTCCGTGAGTAGGTTTTGCTAAGAGTCCGTTATCACGTAAAGCCATACAGATATTCCACGCCGTATCACTGTCTTCATCATCATTAATGACGATGGCATTTAACAGGCCTTTTCCTCTTACGAGATTTACTATTGGACTTATTTCGATGTATTTGTTTAATTCACTTCGGAATAATTCTCCCATCTGAAAAGCATTTTCAGCTAAATCTTCATCACGAACAACTTCAAGAGCAGCGATTCCAACTGCTGCAGCTATTGGGTTTCCGCCAAATGTACTCCCATGATTTCCTGGTTGAATGACATTCATAATAGCATCATTTGCCAATACAGCACTTACAGGGTAAGCACCACCAGATAACGCTTTACCTAGAATTAATATATCTGGCTTTACTTCAGGAGCACCAGAACAATTTTTGTTCTCACAACTACAGTTTCCACAAGTTGCCAATAAACGTCCTGTTCTAGCAATACCTGTTTGTACTTCATCTGCAATAAACAACACATTATGCTTCTCACATAATGCTTTTGCTTTCGCCAAATAACCGTCGCTAGGCACATAAACTCCAGCTTCACCTTGAATAGGCTCTACCAAGAATCCTGCAACATTATTATTACCATCTAAAGCACTTTCTAATGCCTGAAGGTTATCATATTCAATTTTTATAAATCCGTCAGTATATGGTCCAAAGTTTTTTCTAGCAACAGGATCATTACTAAAGGAAATAATAGTTGTTGTTCTTCCGTGGAAATTATTCTCACACACGATGATTTCAGCTTGATTCTCATCAATGCCTTTCACTTCATAAGCCCATTTTCTACAGATTTTCAAAGCAGTCTCAACAGCTTCGGCTCCTGTATTCATTGGTAATAACTTGTCAAAATGAAAATACTCTGAAGCGAATTTCTCATACTTTCCAAGTATATCATTATAAAATGCTCTGGATGTCAAACTCAAGGTCTGAGCTTGTTCAGTCATAGCATTTACAATTTTCGGATGACAATGCCCTTGGTTTACAGCAGAATACGCAGAAAGAAAATCATAATATTTCTTACCTTCTACATCCCAAACATACACACCTTCTCCTCTATTCAATACTACTGGTAACGGATGGTAATTGTGTGCACCATACTTGTTTTCTAAATCGATCGCTTGTTGCGAAGTTAATTGGTCTAAAACAGCCATTTTAATTTGTTTTAAATTAATAAATAACCATTCCTTATCTACCTTTATCCTTTCGAAGAGTCCGAAAATTCAGCGTGGGAAAGAAATCATCCCTAAGGCTTGCAAATTAATAATTTAAAATCTTATTCCGAAACTTTTCCAGATAATGATGATACTTGCAATTCTAAACGTTTCATTTCCCTTAGGATCGCATTTTTATCCATTTGCATCCAAGCGAATATTTTAAGCATACTTACGCCTAATAAAAATACAAGACCACCTATTCCCCATTTTATCAGTTCATTCGTTTCTGTTGTGTCGAAAAACTTAACTACACAATAAATAAACAGTCCAAAGAAAATTAATGTCATAATATTCATAAGAATATTAATCCACTTATTCTTACCAGTGAATAAACCGCCTATCATTCCTAAAACATTTTGCTCTTCTAGAGAATCATAGAATTTCGATTCTTCTTGGCTTAAGGTCTCTTTAATTAATTGATCGATATCTTCCATATTAGTTTTCATAGTATTAAATTTTACAGAACATTACGCTTAGTCTACTAGTATTAAAACACTCCGTTCTTGGTTATTTTTTATTGCCAATTATTGGCTTTAAAATTAATTTTAGTTTTTCTCTGGCGTGAAACAACCTTGATTTTGTTGTTCCAACAGAGATATTTAATAGCTCACTGATTTCCTTTAGCGAGTACTCTTCAGTATAATAAAGTCTGATAACACTTTGCTGTTGTTCGGGCAATCTCTTGATCGCTTTTAAAAGCATCTCTTTATGCTCAGTTTTTTCTTTATAATCGTCAACTACAGCAACTTGCTGTTTACCAAATTCAGTTTCTCTTGAACGTTTCCGACTTTGTTCTCTCAAGGCATCTAAAGATTTGGAATACACGATACGTAAGGCCCAACTTTTAAAACTCGAAGGTTTTTGCAACGTATGCATTTTATCCATTATAGTTTGCCAACTCTCTTGTGCGATGTCTTTAGATAAATTAGCATCCTTCACTATCCAATAGGCCTTTTTACAAAATATTAGGTGCCATCGCTTAACCAATTGGGCTATTGCTTTTTGGTCTCCAGCTTGATAAGCTTTTACCATTTCTGTATCTATATGGTTATCTTTTTCCAATTATACTAGTTTGGTTTGAAACGGTTTTCGTTTATAAAACGCCCTTAATAAGCTCACTAAAAGATTGTATTTCGTTTTTTTCTTTTCTTCGGAAAAGTAATTTTCCACATTGTCAAAAGCATCTTCAATCAATGCATCGTGCAACCAACGAATCACGAATACCCATAAAAAGCTAGCTTTAATAGTGGTATGCATTGTTATGCTATGTGCAATTTCTGAAGTGTTATCTGAAATACCTTTAATGCTTAATTCATGTGTGCCATTAAAGCCTTCAGGTTTCGTGAATTCAAATTTAATGCGGCTTCCAGATTGAAACTCAATGATTGTATAACGAATACGTCCATGACCTCCTCGACTTCCTACTCTCAGACCGTTCTTAAATCGCATAGCAGGCCAATTATTATAAGGCCAAACTTGATCTTCAGTTGTTGCTAAGGTTTTAAATAGCTCAGATACCTTTTCTTTAGGCTGATGAATTATTCGTTTATGACTATTAATGACTTGCATACTCTAAAGACGTAGAAAAAATAAAAAGGTTCATTTTATTTTGAAGTTTTTTAAAGATAATTCTATTTCCCTATAGTTTATCTATAACGATTATTATTTTTGCACCATGGCAAGAAGCAAAAACAAACGACAGATTTTCGAAAACATAGAAGTTATTGACGCAGGTGCAAAAGGCAAAACAGTTGCTAAAGCGCCAGATGGTCGCGTTATATTTTTGCCTAATGCTGTTCCTGGTGATGTGGTAGATGTCCAAACCTTTAAAAAGCGCAAAGCCTATTTTGAAGGAAAAGCCATAAAATTTCATACACTTTCAGACAAGCGTACAGAACCAAAATGTGACCATTTTGGTGTTTGTGGAGGTTGCAAGTGGCAGGATATGGATTATAAATTTCAACTGGAATATAAACAGAAAGAAGTGACTAATAATTTGGTCCGTCTTGGTCATTTGGAATTACCTGAAGTCACTCCTATTCAAGGATCGGCAGAACACTATTTCTACCGTAATAAAATGGAATTTTCATTTAGCGATAGTCGCTGGCTAACCACTGAAGAAGTCCAATCTGATGAAGATTTAGGCGATAGAAACGCGCTAGGATTTCATATTCCGGGAATGTGGGACAAGATTCTTAATATTAATAAATGTTGGTTACAGGCAGATCCTTCCAATGCTATTCGTAATGCTGTTAAAGAATTTTCAGTAGAAAACGAATTAGAATTTTTCAATACCCGAAACCAAACAGGATTACTGCGTACTCTGATGATTCGTACGTCATCAACTGGTGATATCATGATTGTGATTCAGTTTTACAAAGAAGACAAAGAGAAGCGTGAGCTACTCTTAGAGTATATAGCAAGTACATTTCCGCAGATAACATCTTTACAATATGTCATTAACGGAAAAGCTAACGACACTATCTATGATCAAGAAGTTGTTTGCTATAAAGGAAATGACCATATTTTTGAAGAGATGGAAGGTTTACGATTTAAAATAAATGCCAAGTCATTTTACCAAACGAATTCTGCACAAGCTTACGAACTATATAAAATCACGAGAGATTTTGCAGATCTTAGTGGAGACGAACTTGTATACGATTTATATACTGGAACGGGAACCATTGCTCAATTTGTAGCTAAACAAGCTAAGCATGTTGTTGGTGTAGAATCTGTACCAGATGCTATTACTGCGGCTAAAGAAAATGCGCAATTAAATGGTATAGAAAACGTTGCCTTTTATGTTGGTGATATGAAGAACGTTTTTAATGATGCGTTTATTAAACAAAACGGACAACCAGATGTTATTATTACAGATCCTCCTAGAGACGGAATGCATAAAGATGTTGTTAATCAAATATTAAATATTGCGCCAAAAAAAATAGTTTATGTAAGTTGTAACAGTGCAACTCAAGCCAGAGATTTGGCAATATTAAAAGAGGTTTATAAAATAACTAAAACACAGGCTGTAGACATGTTTCCGCAGACACACCATGTTGAGAACGTTGTGCTTTTAGAAAAACGATAATTAAAAAATTGAAATTGAAACGAATTATAATCTTACTAAGTTTTTTAGCACTAATTACAATTATTGCTTTGAGCTGTGAGCGCGATGATATTTGTGCTGAAGACACTGCAACGACGCCACATTTGATTATTAGATTCTACGACATCAACAATCAAGATGAATTAAAGCAAGTCAGGCAATTAGAAATTATAGGATTAGATGACGATGATATGCCTTTTTCTACGACACCAATTCTAAACAGAACAAATACCGATTCGATTGCATTACCATTGCGTTTTGCTGATGAAGGTGTTGAAACCAAAACACGTTTTCAACTGGTAAAAGATGCTGATTTTGCAGATAACATGGATGATAGCAATGACTCAAACATAGATATTATTGAAGTTAAATACACTCCAGAATTTATATACGTTTCTAGAGCCTGTGGCTATAAAAGCATTTTTAACTTGGGAACTACTGGAGGTCTCACACAAGAAATAGATGCCGATAACTGGATTATAAGTACCGAAATTTTAAACGAAAACATTGAGAATGAGAACGCAGCACATATCATCATTTATATTAATTAACATGATAATTATGATGTTGTTCCCAATGACATCACAATCGCAGACTGAAAACGAAGAAACAATATCAGATACTCTAGTTTATAAACAAAAATACGGACTTAGAATCGGTGGAGATATTGGTAAACTTGTCCGCACTGCTGTAGATGACGACTATACGGGTTTTGAAATTAATGGTGATTACAGATTGACAAAAAAGCTCTACATCGCTGGAGAGTTAGGGACTGAAGAACGAAGAATTGCTAACGGTTTTATTGATGTAACTGCAAAAGGAAGCTATTTTAAAGGAGGTATAGATTATAATACCTATACCAACTGGTTAGACATGCAAAATATGATTTACACTGGATTTAGAGTTGGTGTAAGTAGTTTTAGTCAAACCCGAAATAGTATTACTATTTTTAATGCCGATCAATTCTGGGAGTCACCTTCCACCGATAATTCCATTAAAGAATTTAACGGACTTTCAGCAATTTGGATAGAATTAGTTATCGGACTAAAAGCCGAATTATTTACCAATTTTTACGCGGGACTTAATTTACAGATTAAGAGCAATATTTCTCAAGATCAACCTGATGGTTTTGAAAACCTATACATTCCTGGGTTCAATAGAACTTATGATAGCGGTCGCTTCGGAATTGGATTTGGCTATACACTATCGTATCTTATTCCTATTTATAAAAAAGACAAGAAGGTCGTTGTAGAAGCCGAAAAGAACTAAGCCTTATTTATAATCCTTACTAACTTTAATCTGGTAACCATCAATCGGATATTCTTTTCCATTTATGGTGGATTTAGCCCTAAAATACATGGTATCTTTAACGGTTCTTAGCATTTGAATTCTCAATCCACCTTCTTTATCAATAGTTTTTTCGATTTCTGAAATAGCCTTCCTTGGTTTCGATTTGCTCAATTTTAATACATAATTACAATCATCAACCCACTCGATATCCAATTCCACAGATTCAGTCTCGGAAATAGATTCTATCTGTGATGTATTATTTCGTTTAAGCGTTGATTGAGGTACTATAGAATCTCCAGGTATAATGAACGTTCCTGTTTTAAATTTTTTACACTTTAACTCTTGTCCAAAACTTGTTGCACTCATAAAAATCAATACAACAAAACAGAATAGTCTTTTTATCATTTTCTACATCTAATCAGTCATATATTTACCTTTCTTGCTGCCTTCATACATTACATATTTAACTAAACGTGCTTCCAGCTTAGCATTGACCAAATGTATTTTTCTTGAAGGTCTTAAACCAACATGCTTTAAGGCGTCAAGATTTGAAGTAATAAACCATGCATCTGTTCCTGGATACCCTTGTTTCAAGGTGTCCCCTATTTCCTTATAGAAGGTCTCCATATCAATGTCTAATCGTTCTCCATAAGGCGGATTAAACACCATGTGCAATTTATTCTCACCTGCTTTCTGAGTTTTAAAGAAGTCTTCGTGTTGTATTGTGACAAACTCATCTAAATGAGCATTCTTAAGATTATCTTTAGCCTTCGATACTGCGCTTGGCGACTTATCGTACCCAATCATTTTATGATGAAAGTCTCTAGTTTTACTGAGTAGTGATCCTTCAATTTTTTCAAATAATTCCACATCCCAATCTCCCCAACGTTCGAAAGCAAATTCTTTACGCATTAAATTTGGAGGAATATTACAAGCGATCATAGCGGCTTCTGCCAAAATGGTACCACTACCACACATAGGATCCATAAAATCTGATTGACCATCCCAACCAGATAGCATTACTAAACCTGCAGCTAACACTTCATTAATAGGCGCAATATTAGTAGCTGTTTTATAACCACGTTTATGTAGGGATTCTCCAGAGGAATCTAAAGAAATTGTACAAACCTGCCTGTCGATATGCACGTTAACTTTCAAATCTGGAAAGCGCAAATCTATATTCGGTCTTTGTCCATCAGTATTTCTAAATTTATCAACGATAGCATCTTTACTTTTAAGCGCTACGTATTGAGAATGTGTAAAATTCTTTGAGTGAACTGTCGCGTCGATAGCTAAAGTCCCTGTACATTTTAGATACTTATCCCAAGACATTTTATAAACTTCGTCATATAGCTCTTGCTCATTGCTAACACGAAAAGTTTTTATAGGTTTCAAAATCTTAATCGCTGTCCGCAATCCTAGATTAGCCTTATACATGAACCCCTTATCACCAGTAAAGCTAACATTTCTGACGCCTTTTTTTACGTCCATTGCGCCTAACTGAATAAGTTCACGTTCTAACAAATCTTCAAAACCATATAAGGTTTTTGCAATCATTTTATAATTATTCTCCATGTACTACGTCTAATAGATTGCAAAAATAAAGTATTTTTGTGGCAACTAAAGCCATTTTCAATAAAGAGATTCCCGACTTCATGGGATATACATATGACAAAAGACACACAACAATGGTTCGCCTCATGGTTTGACACGACATTCTATCATATTTTATATAAAGATAGAGACAATACCGAAGCTCAAGTGTTCATGGATAATCTTACCGAATATCTCAACATTCCTGAAGGTGGAGAAATTTTAGATCTAGCCTGTGGAAAAGGAAGACACTCCGTTTATCTTAATAGTTTAGGATATGATTTGACAGGTGTGGACTTATCTGAAAACAGTATCGCTTACGCCAAACAGTTTGAAAATGATACGCTTCATTTTGAAGTACACGACATGTGTCAGCCATATGAAAAACAGTTTGATGCTGTTTTTAACCTCTTTACTAGTTTTGGTTATTTTGAAAATGAAGAAGACAATCTAAAAACGATTGAAGCCATCAAAGTTAATCTTAATGAATTTGGTTTTGGTGTTATCGATTTCATGAATAGCAATTATGTTATTGACCATTTAGTTTCTGAAGATGTAAAAACTATTGAAGGCATTGATTTTAAGCAAAAGCGTAGCTTTGTAGATGGCCATATTATTAAAGATATTTCATTTACTGCGGAAGGTAGAGACTTCCAATTTCAAGAACGTGTAAGAGCATTCACTTTAGAGGACTTTGAAATACTTTTCAATAAAGCTGGCGTACATTTACTGGACGTTTTTGGAGATTATAAACTTAAGAGGTTTGATGCGAAAACTTCAGAACGATTAGTCATGATTTTTAAATAATTAAAATAGATATTAAATTGTGCTAAATTAGCATTTATCATATATGAATAAGTACTTATTTCCAGTTTATGCAGTCGTATTAGGTATTCTAATCGTTGTCATAACAAAGCAACGAAAAAATCTATATACTAAGTTATTACTTTCATTTAGTGGTGCTTTTTTATTAGCACTCACTCTTTTTGATTTATTGCCAGAAGTCTACGAGCATTTAGAAGCAAAGACTACAGGCCTGTTTATTATGTGTGGTATTCTATTGCAAATCATTTTAGAGTTCTTTTCAAAAGGTGCAGAGCATGGCCACGTTCACATCCATAAAACCGAAACAGCTTTTCCCTGGCTACTATTTATTAGTTTGTGCTTACACAGCTTTTTAGAAGGCTTCCCTATTCACCAACATAATGATATGGTGTATGGTGTTTTGATACATAAAATCCCGATCGCGGCATTGATTTCTGCATTTTTATTGCAGTCCAACTTTTCTAAAATTCAAGTCTTTAGTTTCTTAATTGTATTTACTTTAATGACACCATTAGGAACTTATATTTCTAATGCCACAAATATTAATGCAGACTATATCACTATGATAAACGCTGTTGTGATAGGTATATTCTTTCATATCTCTACAACTATTTTATTCGAAAGTAGCGAAGGGCATAAATTTAATCTTTCCAAATTAATAGCTATTATTTTAGGCGTAGGTATTGCTTATATTATCTAGTTTTATGTATTCAAAAGAAGAAAGCCGAAAACTAAGACAAGAATTTTGGACAAGCTTTGGGAAGTCCTTTCCGAGAAAGTGGATTCTTTATGATACCAAAATAAAAGGCTTTTCATTCAAATTTCATTTTGACATAAAATCTGCTTCAGTTGTTTTAGACTTAGAAGATCATCTTGAAAACCGAATTACATATTGGGAAAAAATACAATCTTTAAAAACGATTTTAAAAGACGATTATTTGCCAACTGTTATTTTTGAGGAAGAGTTTTTTCTCGATAATGGTAAAGAAATCTCAAGAATCTATGTGCCTTTAGAACAAAAAGTATCTATTCATAATAAAAATACTTGGCAAGAGGTTATGGTGTTCTTAAACGAAACAATGAATCAGTTTGAACTTTTTTTTGAGGAGTATCGTGATATATTAGTAGATTAAGGTTGTTAGTAACATTTTCATAGAGTAGTAGACTTATTATCATATATAATATAATTATGCATGGGAAGTCTAAGTCAATTTAAAGCTACTTTAAGAAGAAGAGCCGATCGTCAAGAGAAAAATAACGGGAAATTCAATAAAAAGAATTTAAACTATAAAAATTCTTATTCAAATCCTGAATACAATTTTCCAACTTTAGACAGCAATGAATTGGAAGAAATCAAGCTAGATATTAAAGCCAAACTAAAATCTGAAAACAGAAAGAATTTCGTCATCGTCCTTTTCACAACACTAGTATTGGCAATTCTAATCTACTTTTTTGTTTTAAGCTAGATAGTCATAACTTTAGAACATCAACTATAAATCAATCCAAATGAAATTAGGTGCATTCTCAATTAGTCTGGCTGTTAAAGATATTAATGTTTCAAAAGCCTTTTACGAAAATCTAGGTTTTTCAGTATTTGCAGGAGAGCTTGAAAAGAACTATCTCATTATGAAAAACGGAAATGCGCTAGTTGGTCTATTTCAAGGTATGTTTGAAAACAACATATTGACTTTCAATCCTGGTTGGGACGAAAATGCAGGTACAGTCGAAAATTTTGATGATGTTCGACAAATTCAAAAGCACTTAAAATCCAAAGGTGTAAAATTAGAAACTGAAGCAGATGAAACCAATTCTGGACCTGCCAGTTTTGTAGTTCTTGATCCTGATGGCAATACTGTATTGATTGACCAACATGTTTAAATCACAAAGAAATACACCATAAAAAAGTGACAAATAGCACCTCCTAAAACGAACAGATGCCAAATCACGTGGTTATATGGTATTTTCTCAATGGCATAAAATATAATACCAACAGTATAAAGTAAACCACCAGCAAATAGTAAGTAAAGTCCGTTGGTTGCCATTCTATCTGCTAGTGTGGAATAATCAAATACAATAAGCCATCCCATAACGAGATAAAGTAATGTAGAGAAGGTTTCAAATTTTCCTGTAAAAAACAATTTCAGAATAACACCAAAAGCGGCAATTCCCCAAACCACCCAAAAGAGCATCCAACCTAGACTATCAGGTAACATGATGAGTAAAACTGGTGTATATGTTCCAGCTATCAGCAAGTAGATACTAATATGATCTATAACTCTAAAATAATGCTTTCGCTTGTCGCCGTTTACAGCGTGATAAAAAGTTGATGCTAAAAAAAGAATGATAATTGATATGCCGTAAACGATTACACTAAATAAAGAATAAGGCACTTGCTCCTTTGAGAAAATAATAAGTAATACGAGTCCGGCAATTCCTAATGCTGCACCAATACCATGACTCCAAGCATTTAATCGTTCTTCTAAAGAGGTTTGGATTCGCATTAATTCTTAGTCTCTACAGTTGTAGTTTTAGTGTTTAACCACTTATCTGATAAATCGTAATAATCAAAATCAATGGCTGGATCTTGTCGTTTAAGTTGTCTGTTTTGAAAGGCTCTTTCTAAAATATCTTCAATATAAAAGTCTTCTTTGACTTCCATTGGATTAAACTCTCGCTTTAATGAAATATCAAACAAATTAGCAGTGCTATTAAACCAAAATGCTCGCCAACCACTGCGCAATTCTTTAATCAAGGCAAATGTTGTTTTTCCGGTTTGCCTGTGAATAAGCTTCACAAGAATCTGACCTTCAGTACGCGTTAATTTTTTTAATTCTGCAGCAAATTCATCTTCAATATATTTCTGAATTTTCTTAGCATACTTCTTCTTAGCACGTTTTTTCTTAAGTGTTGCAAGTCGTTCATTTAAAGTCGTCAATCGATCAGCTGCCAATTTTGCATAAGGATAGACCTTTAATGTTTTTCGTTTTAAAATAAGATAATCTATACGTTCATCCTTATTTGCAAACTTAAGTTTATGCAACACTAGAACTTCATCTAAATCGATAGCCGTTTTTGGAATAGAATCACCTTCCACAAAAATGTATTCAACTACAGTAGAGTCTTGGAGTACAGGCTCGCCTTGAGCCAAAAGACACATTGGGAAAATGAGTAATATGTATAACAGTTGTTTCATGTGTTTAAATGCATTGTTTTTCATAGGTCACATGCTGTTCGCTATTAACAATTCTTTTGAGTGATAACGTTTTTAACATGCTCGATTCATGTGTTTAAATGCATTGTTTTTCATAGGTCACATGCTGTTCGCTATTAACAGTTCTCTTGAGTGATAACGTTTTTAACATGCTCGATTCATGTGCAGGTTATTATCCAAAACTATTCCAAATACGAGGTAAAATTAATTATTTACAGATTGAAAACCCTTAAAACCATATTAATATTGTGTTTTCATTAGGTTTTTCTTTGGAAATGTGCGTATTCTAACTAGCAATAGCTACAACTTCTGTCGGTTATCACCAGAACGTGTATCGATTAATTTATTGTAAGGATCCACACCAACTTCTGTTGGCTTTTCGTCTACAATAATCGAAATCTCGTTATTGATTGCGGTAATCTTATGCTTCTTTAAATACAGTATACGCTCTTTCTTTTTACCATCGTTATCATCTTCGATAAAAATCCCAATATCTATATAATCTTCTAGTTGAACAGATAATAGTGGTTTTTCTTTTCCTTCTTGTAAATAAGATATAGAATCTCTCCCAACTTCAGAATAGTAACGTCTTCCCTTTTCGTTATTTCGATATTTACTCACATTAAATTCGATATCCACTTTATACTTGCCATTATCCATTTCCGTAGAAGTGACATTAGTAATACGGTTGTCATATACAGTAATAGTCTCGAACATATCTTTGATGACATACTGCAAACTATCTGGTGTTACAGCTTTAATATGATTTACCATATCGATCGATGTTGTATATGGAGGCTCTTGAAACTTCACTTTCTCAACATAGGTTTTTAAAGCGTTATTGAGTACCTCTTCTCCAATATAATCACTTAAGGCATACAATACCAATGATCCTTTTTGATAACGTATATAGCCTTGACCATCATTATACATTAATGGTTTTTCACGTTTGCTTTCAAAGGTTCTCGCTGTGAGATAGTCATCTAATGCTTTCTTTAAGAATTTACGCATTTGGGGTTTGCCTATTTCTTTTTCGAGCACTTTAAGTGCTACATATTCAGACAAACTTTCAGACATTACTGTTGCTCCTAAAACATCTGCTCCAATCACTTGATGTGCCCACCATTGATGTGCTACTTCATGAACCGTAATCGCATAGGTATAATCTACGCCTCCATCTTCACTATCATCTACATCTGCAATAAATCCGGCATCTCCGGCAAACGGAATGGTATTAGGAAACGACTGCGCGAAACTTCCGCTAGGGAATTCTACAATACGCAATTGTTTATGTTGGTACGGACTAAAGTTCTCGCTACAATATGCTAATGAGGCTTTCATTCCTGCCATCATTCTGTCGAGGTTGTACTCATGTCCTTCATGATAATAAATTTCAAGGTTGACATCTTTCCATTTATCACGTTTTACTTGATATTCTGCGGAATTAAAGGCATAAAAATTCAAGATTTTACTATCCATTTTATAATGGAAATAACGACGACCATCTTCTACCCATTCCTTTTGAAGGTAACCAGGTGCAATTGCAATTTGATCTTCACTAGTACTCACTGTCGCTTCAAAATCTACCCAGTCGCTATCTCTAGAGATGTAGGTGTTTCCTAATGCAGATGAATCTGAAGGATGCGGTCGCAATTCATTTGGTGGTAAATCGTACTTTTTACGGGTCTTATCATCTGTAAGTTCTCTTCCGCCATCATAACCTAAATTTGGAAACAATTGAAAGTTATTTAAAAACGTTCCGTTAGCAATAACTGGAGAATTTCTTGTTAATAATGTATTAGGTTCATTTTTAACCGTAAAATGAAACCTCATGGTGTCACCAGGAACCATAGGTCGCCTAAGTTTATAGATATCAAAATTATATAATGTGTCTTCTAATACTAATGTATTGGCTCTATCAAACTCAAATGTGCTAGGATAATCATTATGATTTAAGAAAATACTATCAATAACCTGATCGGTTTTATTGACCATAACATATTCCCCTGAAGCATTGAAATCTCTTTTATTTGGAAAAAGATTCACGTCCGTTTTTACTGATACAATTCTAGGCTGTACTGCCTTTTCATACTTTTTATACGTTTTTTCCCAGTTGACTCTTTGCTTTTCTCTTTCTTTTGAAGAGTAAGCTTCGTTTTCAATATTGGTCTCGTTAAAAATTCTAAACCCTAGTGATAAGAAACTAATTAAAAGTACTAAAAAAGTAATAGCTACTGGTAGCTTAAATCTGGATTGTGCGATTTTTAAACGTTCTTTAAATGAATGCGGTAAACCTCTCACCCAAAATAATCCAGCAATAACTACCAATATTAAACCACCAAGAACCCAATACGCTTTATATAGTAAGTAACGTCCCAAAGAGTCACCATAGCCATTCATATCATTATATCTAAAACCAGGTCCTTCATTATACTTAAAAATAGATTGTTCTATTCCTGCTAAACTTAAGAATGGTATTCCAATGGCAATTACAAGTAGTATAAACAATCCTAAGTACGGATTTCTAATCAATGTTTGAACCGTTAAGGCCAAAAAGGCCCAAATCATGTAGTTAATAAGTTTTAATCCGAATAAATCTTTAATGTATAGTCCTATTTCAATATCATAATACCCCTTATATAATTGGAACAGAATACCTGATATCATAATAACTGATAATAGTAGAATCTGCATCTTAACAATTGCAATAAATTTAGAAAGAAATAAGGTCCAATTTGGAATTGGAGTCACATCTTCAATACCATTCATTCTGCTAATTGAACTGCGATTAACCAACATTCCTGCATATAAAAATGTACAGATATTAATAGCAATAACAAAGGCTCCTCCTCCCTGTAACATGCGCCATGTTCTTGGATAAGTAGGTGTGCCAAATGGATTTCCAAAATCAGCAAGAGCAATTAAAACAATGATTAAACCGACTAGCACAATACTAATAAATGGCCAGCTTTTGGCGATATACTTAAATTCAAAATTAGATATTCTCCATGTGGTTTTTAAATTCTGAATAAACGAATAATCAAAATTCACTTTAGGTAAATTGATACGCGTAATACCTCCAAAATTTCGTTTGATTGATCGCTCGCCTTTTTCTTTTCTGAACAATGAAAATGATAAAGCGTTTTGACTGAACGTAAAGAATCTATAGACTAGAGCGAAAACAATAGAAGAGACACCTAACCAAATCAAACGGTTATAAATAATGACTTCCTTAATAGGAACATGAAGCTCATTTTGTTCTGCAACAGTCCAATACCTCGTATAGTATTGCATAGCTGCACCACCAAAAGGATCAGCTAAGGCTGCTATGTATCTGTATTCAGGATCAGAAAGAAAGCTTTCTGCAATCCCTTGAACAAATAATAATAAGATAACCGTAATAAATCCTGCTGCAATATTCCGTGTAAACGTTACGACACCAAAAACGATGGCTCCGAAATACAAAATATTCGGTAAAATAAATACCCAATACGCATTAAAATATGAAGTAAAATCAAAGGAAGTAATCAAATCTGAATTTGTACCAGGTAACCTATAGCCAATAAACATCCCAACTCCAATAGTCACAACAATGCAAGTCACTATAAATACGGCACTAAAAAATTTAGCAAAAAGATAACTGCTTTTTGAAAATGGATACGAATACAAAATGGTATGCATTTCGCTTTTATAATCTCTGTATACCGAGACTCCTATTATTGAAGGAAATAGAAAGAAAATTAAAACAGTTAAAGAAATAAACAAATTGGTAATACCAAAAGGAGCATTTACAATTCTAGAAGAACCTGTAGTTGCAGTTATACTATCAAATATTCCTGCATTAGCCGCAGCAATAAATAGCGCTAGCATAAAGAAAATAGCCATGTATATATAAAAAGCTGGTTTCTTAACCCAATGCTTTAATTCATGAAAAAATATAGTAGAAAACATAGTGTATTTTTTAGTTTATAGAAAAAATTAAATTAGCTTAATACAGGTTCATCCTGCTTTAAGGCAATAAAATACACGTCGTCTAATTGTGGTTCAGAAACTTTAAAATCCGAATCTGGTATGTCGTTAGCAAAGACTCTTATATTTAAGGAATTATCTTCATTATAATTTGATGATAATATATTATATTTGGCCTCATTTTCTTCCAGATCATCTCTCTGAATAACTTTAGTCCAAATAAGTCCTTTCAATTCTTCTCTCGCTTTTGAAGGCGTTGAATGCTTTAAAATTCGTCCACCATTCAAAATCGCCATTTCATTGCAAAGCTCTTTAACATCTTCAACGATATGAGTTGAAAAAATAACGGTACAGTTGGTTCCAACTTCGCGAAGTACATTTAAAAAACGATGTCTTTCTGCTGGATCTAATCCTGCAGTTGGTTCATCAACTATAATAAGTTTCGGACTATTTAATAATAGTTGAGCAATCCCAAAACGTTGCTTCATACCACCTGAATAACCTGCAACATTTTTTTTACGAACATCGTAGAGATTAGTAATTTCTAAAACCTCTTTGACTAAAGCTTGTCGTTCAGATTTAGAACCTACACCTTTCAAAGTGGCGAAGTAATCTAGTAAGGCTTCCGCAGACATCTTTGGATATACACCAAAAGATTGTGGCAAATACCCTAAAATCTTTCTAAGCGCCATTTTATCTTCTAAAACATTAATCTCTCCAAACATAATTGAACCAGAATCTGGACTTTGCAATGTTGCAATAGTCCTCATAAGAGAAGACTTACCTGCTCCATTTGGGCCAAGTAATCCAAACATTCCTGTTCCAATTTCAATACTAAGATTATCGATGGCTTTTACACCATTTTTATATGTTTTTGTTAAATCTTTAATGACTAGCTTCATTGTATTATAATTTGATGATTAGGTTATTGCAAATTCATACTTAAAATGGTATTGGTGTAAAAATACTGCATTTTGTTACACATTTTAGTTGAGTAAGATTATAATACTGAATAAATCCTTTTATTTTTACACAAATACAAATCAAAATTATATGGCATCTAAAAGCATACTGAACAAAAAATCACTCGATTTCCTAGAAAAGTATTTAAACAATGCAGCTCCTACTGGATATGAGTGGGACGGACAAAAAATATGGATGGACTATCTAAAACCATATGTAGATGAGTTTATTACTGATACCTACGGAACTGCTGTTGGTGTTATCAATCCGAAAGCTAAATATAAAGTCGTCATCGAAGGTCATGCAGATGAAATCTCTTGGTATGTCAACTACATTTCAGATAACGGCTTAATATATGTCATTAGAAATGGTGGAAGTGATCATCAGATTGCACCTAGTAAGATTGTGAATATTCACACCAAAAAAGGCATCGTAAAAGGTGTATTTGGCTGGCCTGCAATTCATACGAGAAATCGTGCTAAAGAGGAAACACCTAAACCAGAGAATATTTTTATTGATTGTGGTTGCACAAAAAAAGAAGAGGTTGAAAAACTAGGCGTTCATGTTGGATGTGTGATTACTTACCCTGATACATTCCACGTATTGAATAAAAATAAATTTGTGTGTCGTGCTTTAGATAACAGAATGGGTGGATTTATGATTGCTGAAGTGGCACGGCTTTTAAAAGAAAATAAAAAGGAACTACCCTTTGGATTATACGTTACAAATTCTGTACAAGAAGAAATTGGATTACGTGGTGCACAAATGATTACTGAAACCATCAAACCTAATGTGGCGATAGTGACAGATGTGACGCATGATACCACTACGCCAATGATTGACAAGAAAAAAGAAGGACATTTAGAAATGGGTAAAGGACCAGTGGTTGCCTATGCTCCTGCTGTACAGCAAAAATTACGAGATTTAATAACTGATACTGCTGAAGCCAAGAAAATCCCCTTTCAACGTTCGGCTTTATCAAGAGCTACAGGCACAGACACAGACGCATTTGCTTATAGCAATGGTGGTGTTGCTTCTGCTTTGATTTCTTTACCATTACGTTATATGCATACCACAGTTGAAATGGTGCATCGTGATGATGTAGAAAATGTGATTAAAATGATTTACGAAACGTTGCTTCAAATTGAAGATGGTGAAACATTTTCTTATTTTGAATAACCAGCTAAGCTAGATTTGGCAAAAAAACAAATCGTAAACCGTTTATGATTACTTAATGTAATC
Organism: Psychroserpens sp.; assembly: GCF_036960315.1. NCBI lineage: Bacteria > Pseudomonadati > Bacteroidota > Flavobacteriia > Flavobacteriales > Flavobacteriaceae > Psychroserpens > Psychroserpens sp. The sequence goes on from NZ_JBALVR010000008.1 coordinate 177,610, forward strand.
AATAAGCCTAAGAACGTTTCGAATGCGCTCAACGTAACATTAAATACAGATATGCAACACCAAAAACAGCTATTCAGCATTCCAGAAGAGGTTACCTATTTAAACATAGCGAGCCTCTCCCCTTCTTTTAAAGCGGTGGAACAAGCGGGTCTTGATGCCGTTTTACAAAAGAGTAAACCCTATACGATTCCGGTTTCAGATTTTTTTGATCCTGTGACCAAACTTAAAACCCTATTTGCAAAACTCATTGATTCAGACGAACCAGAACGTATTGCAAGTGTTCCTTCGGTGTCCTACGGAATAGCTTCTGTTGCCAATAATATAAAACTCAAGTCAACCGACGAAATTATAGTTATTGAAGAACAGTTTCCGAGTAATATTTATGCTTGGAAAAAACTAGCTGATAAATACAATGCAAATATTATAACGATTGCTAGTCCGAATCTAAAAACCAACAATGCGAAGCAATGGAATAAAGATATTTTGGATGCGATTACTGATAATACTGCTGTAGTCACTTTAGGAAATATTCATTGGTCGAACGGAACGATATTCGATTTAAAAGCGATTAGAGCAAAGACTAGACAGCATAATGCGTTGTTGATTGTTGATGGAAGTCAGACCATCGGTGCTTTTCCGTTTTCAATTAAAGACATTCAGCCAGATGCATTGATATGTGCTGGTTATAAATGGTTATTTGGACCTTATGGTTGTGGATATGCTTACTATGGAAATTATTTTGACAATGGCGAACCTATTGAAGACAATTGGACAAACCGATTACATAGTGAAAAACTTCCCGATTTAACCAATTATGAATCACGATACAAGCCTCTAGCAAATCGCTATGTTGTTGGTGAAAGCGGGAATTTTATTCACGTAAAAATGCAAATTGAAGCTCTAAAGCAAGTCATCGATTGGACACCAAAAGCCATACAAGACTATTGTCGTTCCATTTCATATGAAGCATCTAAAGAACTCGAAAAATTAGGCTGCTATATTGAACATCCTGACTTTAGAACGCATCATTTATTTGGTGTCAAACTTCCAGAAGGTTTCGATATTAAGAAACTGAAAACTGAATTACAAAAGCAGCAAATATTTCTATCGTTTAGAGGAAAGTATATTCGTATTTCGTGTCATCTATATAATACAGAAGCCGATTTTGAAAAATTAGTCAACTGTATCAAATCTGTTTTATAATAATAATCCATTGGAAGAATACATCGACATCGTAGATCAAAATGGGAGACCAACAGGAGCTTCAGTGCCAAAATCTGAGATCCACGCAAAAGGTCATTTACATAATACAGCTCATGTTTGGTTTTATACTTCGGAAGGTGATATCCTACTCCAACAACGCGCAGCATCAAAATCCATTTATCCGTTGCTTTGGGATGTTTCAGTTGCTGGACATATCGATGCTGATGAAACACCAGAACAAGCAGCAGTTAGAGAAGCTAAAGAGGAAATTGATATAGATATATCCGAAGAACAGCTGGTAAAAATAGGTGTGTTTGACTGTTTTCAATCCTATCCAAATGGAATCATAGACAATGAATTCCACAATACCTTCATTGCTGAAGTCAAGGTTAGTATTAAAGACTTAACGCCACAAAAAGAAGAAGTTGAAGCATTGAAGTTTGTATCCATTCAACAATTTCATCAACTATTAAAAGATTCTGAAATCAACAATCATTTCGTGCCAAGTAACAAGGACTATTATGAGTTTGTAGTAGAAGCTATCAATACCAAGATAACTGGATAATTTTTACTACTTTTCATTTATGAATTTACTTCTCCTAGCTATTGCACCAGTATGTATTATCATACTCTACATATATTATATGGATAAATATGATAAAGAACCTATAGGGCTGCTCTTGGTCAGTTTTTTATTAGGAGCAATAGGAAGCATCCTAATTACAACTATTATTTATTATGGTTTAGACATCATATTGCCTTTAAAAAATGAATTTAGCGTGCCTCAGCAATTTGTAAAGGCGTTTTTTGTGGTAGGCTTAACAGAAGAATTCAGTAAATACATCATCGTAAAATACTTTGCACAACCTAAAAAAGCCTTCAATGAACCCTTTGATGGCATTATGTATGCTGTTATGGTGTCAATGGGTTTCGCAGCTACCGAGAATGTGTTTTATGTACTTGAAGGCGGTTATGTGACTGGTATCCTAAGAGCCTTTACTGCTGTTCCTGCTCATGCAACCTTCGGAATATTAATGGGCTATTTTATGGGTAAAGCTAAATTCTCGAAAAACAGAATTAAACTAAATCTCCTAGGACTTCTTTTAGCAGCAGCTTTTCATGGATTCTATGACTTCTTCTTATTTATAGATTTCATTCCTGGTATCTGGATAGGTGCATTTATTTCACTAATTCTCGGAATTATTTTATCTCATAAAGCGATTAGAAAACATCAAGAAGATTCGCATTTCAAACCTGAAGACTCTTAATTTCTTGTGCCTTACATTGATGTAAATTCGCATTTACGAAAACGTTATAATTACTTATATTTACATTAAATTAAAAACACATTTTCTATGAGTCAATCGTTTAAAGTGAATGTCAATAAATCGTTCGATTTTGATATTTCAGAAACCGACAGTTCCCAACTCAATAGCATAAAAACTTCAGACAATGAATATCATGTTTTACATGAAAATTCTTCTTATAAAGCTGAAATGACATTATCAAATTTCAATAAAAAACTATTTCAAGTAAAAGTTAACAATAATACTTATAACGTAAACATTTACAATGAATTAGATATACTAATAAAAGAAATGGGTTTTGAAATAGGTAGCGCGAAAATTGTAAACGATGTCAAAGCACCAATGCCTGGACTAATTTTAGAAATCAATGTAAAAGTTGGTCAAGACGTCAAAGAAAATGATACACTTTTAATCCTTGAAGCCATGAAAATGGAAAACGTATTAACGTCTCCAAGAGCAGGTGTCATAAAATCTATTTCAGTAGAAAAAGGAGATGCAGTAGACAAAAACCAATTGCTAATTGAATTCCACTAAAATGAAAAAAATATTAGTAGCCAATCGGGGAGAAATTGCGATTCGCGTCATGCGAACTGCAAAAAAAATGGGAATTAAAACCGTTGCTGTTTATTCTACCATTGATAGACATTCTCCGCATGTAAAATATGCTGATGAAGCTGTCCTTATTGGAGAGGCACCTTCTAGTCTGTCGTATTTATTAGGTGAGAAAATTATAGAAGTCGCTAAAAGTTTAAACGTCGATGGTATTCATCCAGGTTATGGTTTCCTCAGTGAAAATGCAGACTTTGCAGAGCTTTGTGAAGCCAATAACATTGCATTTATTGGTCCAAAATCACACGCTATTCGAATCATGGGCAGTAAATTAGCTGCAAAAGAAGCGGTTAAAGCTTATGATATCCCTATGGTTCCCGGAACAGACGAAGCCATTACAGATATTCCTGAAGCTAAAAAAATAGCTGAAACGATTGGATTTCCTATTCTAATTAAAGCTTCTGCTGGTGGCGGTGGAAAAGGCATGCGCATCGTAGAAAAAGTTTCTGAGTTTGAATCTCAAATGAATCGCGCTATAAGCGAAGCCGTTAATGCCTTTGGCGATGGCTCTGTATTTATTGAAAAGTATGTCACTTCACCTCGACATATCGAAATACAAGTGATGGCAGATACTCACGGAAATATCATTCACTTATTCGAACGTGAATGTAGCATCCAACGTCGTCATCAAAAAGTAGTTGAAGAAGCGCCTTCAACTGTCTTAACACCTGAGCTTCGTGCTCAAATGGGTGAAGCTGCGGTAAGAGTAGCTAAAGCCTGTGATTATGTAGGCGCAGGAACCGTTGAGTTTTTGTTGGATGATGCCCATAATTTCTTTTTCCTTGAAATGAATACGCGTTTACAAGTAGAGCATCCTGTATCTGAAATTATCACCAATACCGATTTGGTTGAACTCCAAATTCGTGTGGCTCGTGGCGAAGTATTGCCCTATACTCAAGACGACATAAAAATTCATGGTCACGCTTTAGAACTACGTGTCTATGCTGAAGATCCACTAAATGATTTCTTACCAAGCGTAGGCACATTAGAAACCTATAAATTACCTGAAGGTAAGGGCATTCGTGTAGATAACGGATTTGAAGAAGGGATGGAAATTCCGATTTATTATGACCCAATGATTTCGAAGTTAATCACCTATGGAAACACACGTGATGAAGCTATTTCACTGATGCTGAAAGCCATAGATAATTATCACATTGAAGGTATTCAAACCACATTGCCATTTGGTACTTATGTTTGTGAACATGACGCGTTCCGAAGTGGGAATTTTGATACGCATTTTGTAAAACGTTATTATGCTCCTGAAAACTTAATAGATCAACAAAAAACGGAAGCAAAAATCGCTGCCCTAATTGCTGTGCAATGCTATTTAGAGGAACAGAAACTACTAAGATTACCTAATTAAAGAATTAATTGTCATTCCGCACATGATGGGGAATCCAAAAACAATATAGATTCTGCGTCGCAGCGTAGAATGACAAAATCCGAAAACAACTATGGATTCAAAAATAAAAAACCTCAACGAAAAACTTCAACAAGCCTATTTAGGAGGCGGACAAGTTAGAATTGATAAACAACATCAAAAGAAGAAATTGACAGCTAGAGAGCGTGTTATGTATTTCTTAGACGACCACTCTTTCGAAGAAATTGGTGCTTTAGTAACGCATAGAACCAAAGACTTCGGAATGGAAAATCAAAAGTTCTATGGCGATGGTGTCGTTACTGGTTACGGTACAGTAGATGGGCGCTTAGTCTATATCTTTGCTCAAGATTTTACTGTATTTGGTGGTTCTTTATCGGAAACGCACGCAGAGAAAATCTGTAAAATAATGGATTTAGCTGTTAAGGTTGGCGCTCCTTTGGTTGGATTAAACGATTCTGGAGGTGCGAGAATTCAGGAAGGGGTTCGTTCACTTGGTGGTTATGCAGATATATTCTATCGCAACGTTCAAGCCTCAGGAGTGATTCCCCAGATATCTGCAATTATGGGTCCTTGTGCTGGTGGTGCTGTATATTCTCCTGCAATGACCGATTTCACCATTATGGTCGAAGACACGAGTTATATGTTTGTGACTGGGCCTAACGTTGTGAAAACAGTTACTAATGAAGAAGTTAGCAGCGAAGAACTTGGAGGCGCAAGCACACATTCAACAAAATCTGGTGTCGCCCATAAAACGTCACCTAATGATGTAGAATGTTTAGAAGACGTGAAATCCTTACTCAGTTATCTACCTCAAAATAACACAAAAGCGCCTGATCTACTCCCCTATGAACTAGGAGATGAAATCAGAGATAGTTTATCTTCGATTGTTCCTGATAATGCAAATAAGCCTTATGACATGCATAAGGTGATTAAAGGGATTATTGACGAGGATTCCTTTTACGAAATTCACAAAGACCATGCTGAAAATATCATCGTAGGTTTTGCGCGTTTAGGCGGAAGAAGTATTGGAATTATTGCCAATCAGCCTATGTTTTTAGCTGGTGTATTGGATGTCAACAGTTCAAAAAAAGCAGCGCGTTTTGTGCGTTTTTGCGATTGTTTTAATATTCCCTTACTTGTTTTGGAAGACGTCCCAGGATTTTTACCAGGAACCGACCAGGAATGGAATGGTATTATTGTTCATGGTGCAAAATTGCTCTATGCTTTTAGTGAAGCTACTGTTCCGAGAGTCACAGTTATTACACGCAAAGCTTATGGTGGAGCCTATGACGTCATGAACTCAAAACATATTGGTAGCGATATGAATTTTGCATGGCCAAGTGCTGAAATTGCTGTTATGGGAGCGAAAGGTGCTGCGGAAATTATCTTCAAAAAAGAGATTAATTCTGCTGAAGACAAAGATGCCAAATGGAAAGAAAAAGAAGCCGAATATGCTGAACTTTTTGCAAATCCTTATAGCGCAGCCGAACGTGGTTTTATTGATGAGGTGATTCTTCCAAAGAATACACGACGAAAATTAATTAAAGCATTTTCAATGTTAGAAGACAAAGAAGTTGATAGACCTAAGCGTAAGCATGGGAATATTCCATTATAACTAGTTTGGGAATTTACTTTTATCCAAACCAGGAACAATACGTAAAGCATTTTTATAGTATACTTTTTTAAGAACCTCATCAGGCAAATCTAAACCGTACATTGGCCAGTAGGCATGATATTTCTTATGATATGGAAAGTATTCATCAGCACTTTCTAAAATCCTAAAATAGGTAGGAAATTCTTCTGGTTTCCAACTATCTTTTCCAAAGAGAATACGATCTTGGTACTTTATAAAAAAGGCTTTTGCAAAACGAGGTTGTCTTCCTAGTTCGGCAATAATAGCGCCTATGCCGACATTCATATTTGGCATTTCGTCTAGTAATCTTCCAAGCTTTCCTAAATCATTCGCAAACCAACCCATATGCGCATTAATATATGTGGTATTAGGATGCGCTTTGAACATATTATGTTGTTCTTGAATAATTTGTTCCCAAGGTGCAGGGTTTTTCGCATCACGCTTACGACGTGGATGTGTTTTTAATTCTAACCAACGTTCGTTATCGCCATCAAATTCATCCCAAAACGATTTCGGATCTGCAGCATGAATCAACACTGGAATTCCAAGTTCGCCACATGTTTTCCAAATCGGATTTAAGCGCGCATCATCAATTGCTAAACGCTTACCATTATCATCTTTATTTCGTAAACCAAGACTCTTGTATACCTTAAGTCCACGAGCACCATTCTTTACATCTTCTTTTAATTGCTCTACTTTTTCTTCTATCCAACCATCTGCTCCTGCACCTTCAAAATTGATATTACAAAAAACCACAAAGCGGTTTGGGAAGTTCTTATCAATATTAGCAACCGATTTTATAAGGTCATCTCCCGTTCTGCCACTGAGGTTGACCATGATTCCCATATTCAATGTATCCATAGCCGCAATTACAGGTGCTAAATTTTGAGTTGGCATTTGGTATTGGTGACCATGCACATCAATAAAAGGAAATTTAGCGCGTTTGATGACTTTCCCAGGAACGACTAATGTTGACTTCGGATTATAATCTTCAAAAGACATCTTTTGAGAAAATGATATAAATGAAGTACTAAATAATAGCACAGATAGAATATAAAGTTTAGTTTTCATTGGTGGTATTTTATGTTTTAAAGTTACACATCGGAAGCGATTAAACTATAGATTTAGCAAGTGTTTAACACTAAACCATTAAAACACGCGACCATAATAGTTTAAATCTACGATTTCGCCTTTGGTTGTTCTATAGTCATTGCGAATAGTACCTTCGAGTTCAAAACCGTTTTTTAAAATCACTGCAATACTTCCTTTATTTCTGCTGTTTGCGCGACATAGGAGTTTGATAAATTTATGCTTTTGTACTATATAATCTACAACAAGATTCGTTGCTTTAGATGTGATGCCTTGACCTTCATACTTTGTATCTATAAAAGAGCCCAATTCTGCTTTCGGAACATTCCAATCGATATTTTTTACATCGACTAACCCAACAAAAGCATTAGTCTTAGTATCTGTTATCATGTAAGGCAAATAACTTTTATCTTTTATTCGCTGTTGGATTTCAACACCGTAATTTATAGTCGCTTCAAGAGTAAGTGTTTTAGACACTATACCTGCAAAGAAATCTTCAAGACGCACTCTATTACTATCAATCAAGTTGAAAAGGGCCTCGCTTTCATTAGGTTGCAATAGGTCAATTTTAAAATGATTGAAAGTCATAGTTAATTAGTTATCCAATAATCGTCTGTGGTAATTTATTTGTCCGAGATGATAGGCTAAATGCATCGTTAGGTGAACTAGAAAGTATTCTGTAGTCATCGTATCTTCAAAAACACGACGTTTATATTCTTTTTGTAAATCGGCTTCAGTTAAACCATTGAGTACAGATTCAACAACAATTATCGTATCGTCAATCTGTTTAATTAATTCAGTTCGAGGTACATCTTTTAAAGAAAATTCTAAATCACGTTGTCTAACATAACCTGAATCTCCTAAGGTCTCTCCAATAAAATGATTAAGGTTTCCAATGAGGTGCAGACATAAATTTCCAGCAGAGTTTGAAATACCTTCAGGAACTAGCCAAAGATTCTTTTCATCTTTATACTGTGCTATTTCCTTTTTTAAAGTATTTAAATCTCTCTTGAATAATTTAATTAACGTTTCAATAATCATGTGCTTGCTTTTAGTATTGTATAAAATTATTTAAAAATATTAAATCTTAGCTTGGTACGTATACAAATCGAAGTATCTACCTTCTGAAGCGATTAATTCATCATGATTTCCGCGTTCTGCTATTTTCCCATTTTCAATTACCAGAATCTGATCAGCTTTACGAATCGTACTCAAACGGTGTGCAATAACAATAGTGGTCCTGTTTTTTGTAAGTTCTCCTAAACTCTTTTGAATGAGTGCCTCACTTTCGGTATCTAAATTGGAAGTTGCTTCATCTAAAATAATAATTTTAGGATCAGCTAAAATAGCTCTAGCAATAGCAATACGTTGTCGTTGTCCGCCAGATAGCTTCACTCCTCTTTCTCCAATCAACGTTTCTAACCCGTCATCAAACCGGTCTGTAAATTCATTAACGTAAGCTGCTTTTACTGCTGCTTGTAATTGTGCTTCGGATGCATTCGGTCTTGGAAACATAATGTTTTCACGAATCGTACCTTCAAACAAAAACTCATCTTGTAATACGACTCCTAAATGCTTTCTGAAACTTTTCAGTTTTACTTTTGACAAATCTTCACCATCAATAGTGATTGTTCCCGATTTAGGGTTCAGAAATGTAGCCGATAATCCTGCAATCGTAGATTTCCCTGAACCAGAGCTACCAACTAATGCAATTACCGAACCTGATTCTGCTTTAAAATTAATATTATACAATACAGCTTTACCTTCTTCATAAGCAAAAGATACATCGTTGAACTCTAACTCACCTTTGAAGTTTTCTAGTTCTATGGTCCTATTGGCATCATCTTCTTCCGCAGTCATACTCATGAGTTCTTCAGTACGATCTAATCCTGCTAAAGCTTCAGTCAACTGACTACCTATATTACTCATTTGAACAATTGGAGCTACCATAAATGCTAATAGAAATGTAAATTGCAAAAAGTCACCAGGTGTTATTTCTCCTTTAATCATGTAATGTCCTCCAATTCCCATTATTCCTACGGTTGCTAAACCAATTAAAAACGTTGATGAACTTGTCATAATAGCTGTTGCTGTTAAACTCTTTTTTACATTTATAAAAATGTCATTAACACCTTTTTCAAAAATCTTTGATTCTTGATCCTCAGCATTAAACGCTTTTATAACACGAACACCAGCTAAAGTCTCTGTTAATCGTCCTTTAACGTCAGCATTAATTTTACCTCTAGCTCTAAAAATTGGGCGAATATATTTGAAAGATTTTAAAGCTATAATTCCAAAAATTGATAATGGTATAAATGTAAAAAGTGTCATCCAAACATTCATTTTCAATAAGATAACCAATGTAAGAATAGCTGTAAATGTTCCACCAACAAGTTGAACCAAACCTGTACCAATTAAGTTTTTAACGCCATCAACATCGCTCATAATCCGAGATACTAACGCACCCGATTTTGTATTATCAAAAAAGCTAATCGGTAGGGACAAGACTTTCTTTTGAACCTGTGCACGTAATTCACTTATTAAATACTGTGCTTGGATACTTAAGACTTTAGTTAATAAAAAAGAAGTAATTGCTTGAATTAAGATAGCCGAAATCACAATTACTATTAATGTATATAATTGACTGTAATCTTTTCCAGGCACAACCTCATCTAACAACACTTTACTTTGTAGTGGTAAAACAAAGCCTGCTAAACTGCGAATAATTATAAGTATTAAACCTAAAAATACTAGGTTTCGTCTTGGCCAAATGATGGTTATAAATGCTTGTTTTAAGGTGACTTTTGGTTTCCTTTTGTCTTTTATATCTGGAGTTTTTAAATGCTGCATGTTTCAATTTTAGGTTACAAAGATACACTTGAAATTCGTACTCTGTTTTTTGAAAAGTCAATCTTTTGTTAATTCATATTTTGACGACAAATACTCTTTGTTTTCTCGTACTTTTGCACGATGCAAAAGAAACCAACCTTTAAGATTGAATTTGTTGTACTCATGGCATCCCTAATGTCGATTGTGGCACTATCAATTGATGCATTATTACCAGCTTTACCTCAAATTGGTGAAGCACTTAGTGTTACAGATCCTAGTGATAATCAATTATTGATTACCATGATTTTTTTAGGTTTAGGATTTGGGCAATTGATATTTGGCCCTTTATCTGATAGCTTCGGAAGAAAGCCTATGGTCTATTTCGGGTTTGCTATATTTGTGATTGCAAGTATCGTTTGTGTAACAACAAACAACTTTGAAGTCATGATTATTGGTCGTATTTTTCAAGGGATAGGGCTCTCCTCTCCTAGAACGATTGCAATTGCTATGACACGTGATACCTACAGTGGTGATTTTATGGCTAAGATATTATCTATCATTGTGATGTTCTTTATTTTGGTGCCTATTGTTGCACCAACACTTGGACAATTACTGTTAGATTTTTTCGATTGGAAAGCAATTTTTAATGCTAACCTCATCATTGGTTTACTCATCGTTATATGGTTTTGGAAGCGTCAACCAGAAACACTTGATGAAACCAATAAAATTAAATTCTCCCCTTCGATTTTTATTACAGGAACCCGAGAGTTTTTAAAATATAAAGAAGCCATAGCCTACACTTTAGTCTCCGGATTTATCACAGGATCTTTTATGGTGTATCTAAGTACGTCACAACAAATTTTTCAAGAGCAATATCAGTTAGGAGAATTGTTTCCGTATATATTTGCGAGTACAGCCTTTTCTGTAGGTTTTGCTACGTTTGCTAACAGCAGATTCGTTATCAGGTTTGGCTCGTTTAATATAGCCTATTATGCCACTATCGCTTATGCTGCTATATCCTTATTATATGTTGTGTTATTCTATTCAGGAAATAACCCAAGTGTCTATGTATTGATCACATTTTTCTTATTGCAATTCTTTGCTGTTGGATTTCTCTTCGGAAATTTGCGCGCACTCGCAATGGAGCCTTTAGGACATATTGCTGGCATTGGTGCTGCTATTAACGGATTTGTTTCTACAGTCATGGCAGTTCCTATTGCCAACTATATTGGAAGTTTTGTAAAAACTTCTGTACTGCCTTTATTTATTGGGTTCTCTATTTTTGGTGTCTTGTCTTTGGTATTATTTTTGATTTTGAAGCGGAGGCGTAGTTTGATAAAGGCGTAGTTTTCGCATTAGTGATAGCGACTGGTGAGAGCACGACATTTTGCTTTTTCAGCAAAAGGTAATGCCCAACATCTAATTAGATTAGCTCTTTGGTACCACCGTATTTAAATTGTCTTCAACTTCTTTAAGTCGAAACTCAAGTGAGCGTACAGCAGCCCTCGACAAATAACGTCCTAAAGGAATCACGGGTTCTATTTTACCATCACTATCTGATAGTGTTTGTATAAGCTTATTCATTGAGGACTCGTCCATAGGAATTTCCACTCGTTTTGACTGAATCGTTATCGCATTGGCAAATGTTTTCTCACTCTCCTTTGGATGTGCAAAAGTAGCACTTGCAATGGTTGATAGAGGTGCAAGTAACTGAGTACTGTAAACTACTTTATCTGGCTTTTCTGAAAAATTAGAGATTACCAAATTTTTGATAACGTACTTGTTCTGAAATGTACTATCGATTCTATTAACAGAATCTAACGCTTTCACCAAAGCAATTTTAAGGCGTTCACTCACGTCTCCTCCTATATTATTATAATATCCAGCATCTCCAAACTGTCCGACACCAGTAATTCTAGCGGATGGACTCAGATAAGGAAAACGAGCATTCATAGACATTGCTGTAGATCGTTTAATCATTCTGTTTTGATCTGGATATATAGCTAAAAGGTCCCTAAAGGCAGCCATATTATTTGTGTCTGATGCTACAGAAACTGGGCTAATGACAACACGCTCTCCTGATTGCAGTTCTGTAACATTAGTAATAATTAAAGGGCGGATATAGGTGTGCTCCCCTTTCTTTGGCATTAAATCCAAATAGGCAGCTTTAAGAGGATTGTCTGTGCGTTCAAATGTTTTTTTATATTGTTCTTCCCATTGGAACTCCAATAAAGCGCCACGGTCACAAAACGTTCCTATATCTGTAATATTCTTAAATAAATCTCTTCCCATGACGCTAGCCACGGAGCTTGACAAATAATCTTGATTATATATAGTGCTTGCTCTGTATTCAAAACCAGAATCATCTTCGTCACAATTGAATTCTGGAGACCAGTTTCTATATTTTAAAGGCTTAGCTGATGGGTTTTCAAGAAGCTCATAAGCCTGGGCATAAAACATATTATTACCAACACCTCCACCTGAAGCACCAGTCATTGAAAACAAATATTTCTCAAAATAATCTGGGTTTTTATCAAACAAATAACTCTGTACTAAAAATGACCAGAGACCAGCTCTTGATCCTCCACCTTCGGCAGATACTATAATTATTGGAAAAGGGTTTAATGAATCTTGAGCTTTTATTAAATCGAGTCGATCTTTAACCCATTGATTACTGTATTCATTTAAACTCAGACGATCTGATGGTTTATTATTAACGACATCTGTTGATGACGCTTCATAATGATTAAAGTTAAGTTTGTTAGCATTGTAAATTGCCAAACCAACTGAAACCATTAAAAATAAACCAAGAATAGGCAAGTTTACTTTATGACCAATAATCTTTAAAATATTCAGCGATGTATAGATTCCAATAACACATATCATTGTTATAGATATTGGTGTAAACATTTCTAATCCAAGTGGATTAAAGAAAAGAATAATATAGGATATAAGAATAACACCAATAAAAACGATAATAAGTTTACCTCCAATTTTTCGTTTTATAAAAAGGATATATGAATTATAGGAAAGTGTTAAGGTTAAGAATAAAACGGTCAACAAAATAAGTGCATAAAACAAGCGAATTGAATCACCTCTTGTTCCTCCTTGATTCAAAAAGCCTAAAATAACAATCAGTATAAAAGACAATAACACTATTGCAATTGGCCCATATTTAGTAATTATAGGCACTCTTGAAATAAGAGCTGTTACCCACTGAGCAATTCTCTGATTGACCATCAAAAACATTAAAGCTAACACAACAATAAAACTCCAATCACCACCAATCACAATGTCTTCTCCGTTATAGACCTCGGCAAACGTATGATTAATTGCAAAAGCGGCAACCAAAATTAAAATAGAGCCTAATACCTTAGGAAACACACGTCTTATATATTGTCCGCGAGTTTCTTTAAATTCAATATTTTCCGCTAATTCGTTTTTCTTTTTATCAAGGAACACCTCTTTGGCATCTTTTGGCAATTTAAAATACTTGATACTCTCACTGTAATAATCAGGAAAAGCACCATGTTTATTAAATTTAATATCAGGTGGTGAAAAATAATCTCCTGTTGCACTAATAAAGAAAGCAAATACAATTAATGATGTAAAGAACATGGGTACAGCCAACCAATGATTACAAGTTTGATTTAGAACTAATATAAGATCATTTACTTGTGGCACATACCATAATAGCATAAATATCAACAGAATAAAGATAATTGACATCATGCGGTTTTGCATCTCTTTAAGCAAGAAAACAAACCAAGAACTGATTTTTTCTGTAGGAGCGGAAATGTATTTCATAATTCGTGAATTAGCTAGACTTTATAAAATTAAAACTGTGTGCAAAAAGAAACGACACAAGTTATTTTTATCTACTTAAAAAGGTATGATAAACACTTATAAATCTATTTATAGATAATACATAAATATCGGAATAAAATAATCAATAGTCAACACGTAGATATACGTATTTTTCCTTGTGAACCTATAAGGACATTAAAGCGGAAAGTGTATGTGTGTACTTAATTAGTCTTGATTAAAACTCCCATCATCCACATCCTTAATAAAATCGATCAAGCCTTCAAAAAATACCTTTTGATCATCAAACTGCGAGAGATGACTCCCATTAGGACATAGGAGAAAGCGACCGTTTTTGACTTCGGTAGAGATCCATTTCATATGTTCTGGATCCATGGTATCGTGTGTTGCGCCTATCGTTAATGTTGGTACTGTAATCGTATGCAACTCTTTGGTAACATCCCAGTTTTTGAGTGTAGCATCACCTTTAATTCCAAATTCGCTAGGACCTTGCATGGTCACATAGACATCGGGATTTAAATGTTTAAATCCACGGTTTACAGGATCTGGCCATTCATCAACAGGCATTCTAATCACATGCTCCGTATAGTAGTTATTAACGATTAAATCTAAATAACGTTCGTTCCCATAATCTTCTTTTTCCTCATAGCTCATAATTTCTTTTAAGACCTCTGGGTCTAGCTTAGGAGCCAATACCTCATCTGAGTATTTTTGATATTCTGGTATGGAAGCCACCATATTGGAAATGATTAAACCTTTTAAATTATCTTGATATTTTAGAGCGTACTGCATCCCAAGAATTCCGCCCCAAGATTGTCCGTAGAGGTAGAAATTATCTTTATTTAAACCTAATGCGATTCTCACCTGTTCTACTTCTTCAACAAAACGATCTAAATCCCAGAGCGATAGATCTTTTGGCTGGTCACTATAATAGGACCCTAATTGATCGTAGTAGTAATACTCAATATTTTCCTGCGGAAAGTAACCATCGAAACACTCATATATCTCATGTGTCATTCCTGGTCCGCCATGTAATAATAAAACTTTCATCGTTGGATTCTGGCCGACACGTTTGGTCCAAACTTTAAAATCTCCTTTTGGAGTGCTTATGGGAATCATTCTAATTCCTCCAAGAAACTGATCGTTCGGATTTGGCATTAAATAAGCTTCTATAGGCGAATGCACTTCATCATAATCGTGAGAGTGATTATCTTTACAGTTGAAGCATAACACCGTAACAAGTATTATTAGTGATCGTTTGATTTTCATTGGTCTAGGATTTAGTCACTAAGTTATGGAAAAATAAATAACACAATCGTCTTGATTGCGTTATGTGTTTTTTTCCTCATTAGTGATGGAGCACTTGTTGGAGCTCATCTTCGATAGCGACTTGCGAGAGCACGACGTTTTGCTTTTATTACTTCGACTGCGCTCAACGACCAAAAAGCAAAAGGGAATGCCCTTATAAAACATAAGGGCATTAAAATTTACTTCAATTATAGAATGACAGTACTAGGCTTTTAGAACGACTCTAAATCTAGCTTTTCCATCATGTAAGTGTTGAATTGCCTCATTGACATTTGCCATGTCAAATTCTTCAACTGTTGGATAAATATCATGACGCACACAAAACTCTAGCATTTTGCGTGTTAATGCAATACTACCTAGAGGACTACCTCCAACCGATTTTTCACCCATTATCAAGCTAAAAGCAGGGATTTCCATGGGCTCTAAAACAGCACCAACCGTATGCAATTTTCCTTGAGGTGCAAGGCATGTTAAATACGAATTCCAATCTAATTTGACATTGGTTGTATTTAAAATAAAATCTAATGTACCAGCAATACCTGCTAAGTCTTCAGAATCTGTAGAATCCACAACATTATGAGCTCCCATAGTCTTGAGCGCTTCAGTTTTTGATTTATTAGATGTAAAGGCTGTTACCTCACAACCCCAAGCTTTTAAAAATTTGAGTGCCATATGTCCTAAACCGCCAATACCAATAACACCAACCTTATCTGTAGGTTGTACTCCTGATAATACGATGGGATTAAAAACAGTGATTCCGCCACAAAATAATGGGCCAGCTTTTGACATATCAATGCCATCTGGTAATTTCGTTACCCAAGACCAATGTCCGCGAACATGATCTGCAAATCCACCATGACGCCCCACAATAGTCCCTTCTGCACTTCCGCATAAATGTTGTTTCCCGTCCATACATTGATTGCAATGCATACATGAGCCTGAGAACCATCCCAAACCAACTTTATCTCCTATGCTGAGTCCCATTACTTGACTACCTAAAGCCGTAACTTCACCTACGATTTCGTGACCAGGAACTAATGGATACGACGAGTTACCCCATTCATTATTAATCATGCTCATATCACTATGACAAAGTCCGCAATAATCAACTTTGATATCGACTTGCTCATTGCCTAGTGTTGGTAATTCGTATTGAAATTCTTGTAATTGTGATCCTGCTTCCTTTGCTGCGTATGCATTAACTTTCATAAACTCTTTTTTTTGAAGTATTTTTTTAGAATATAAAGTTACAAACTATTCAACTAAAAAATATGATAATGACTCGTTAGGAGCTTTCTTTTGCTTTTTTCACAATGGCATTTAAGCGTTCTTTTCTGAGCTCTTTTTCGGATTTGAGTTTATTCCTTTTTTGAGCCATGAGCTTAGAGTGCTTGGCTTTATTATTTCCGTTTTTTTGTCCTTTTGGCTTTGCCATAATGTACTAGATTTTTTAAGCTTTATTTAATCCTAAGCGTTTCACAATAAAATACGCAACAATAATATTTGGAATCCAACACAACCAAGCAACAATTCTATATGCTGGTATAAAGTCTTGAAACAGAATTGTTAATACTGGTAGCCATATTCTTAGAGTCACTGCAGCAAAACACGCTGCATAACTATAAATCATAAACTTTTGATGTTTTATAACATTTCCGTTTTTGATAGACATATAACTAATCGTTGTGCTATATAACCAAACGATGCCTAAACCCATGAAACCTAAAATAGATATGATACCTCCTGTTGCAAAAAAGGCGATATACAAACTTGCTAAGCCACTAAACAAAACTGAAACAATATAGATTTTCCCTACTGTTCTGTGTACTTTTATATTTTTGGTTCTTAACTTTTTACTAAACTGCATCCAACCGATAAGTAAAGCCAAACCACCTAAGAGAATATGAGTATAGAATCCAATATTCCAAAAGGTATCGCTTAGCAATACATCACTTTTAGATTCGAGGAGACCAAAAGTCCCATCAATCATGAAGTAAATTGAAGGATACAATCCTACGGAGATACAGAGAATCGCAAAAATGATAAAACCAATTTTTTTAGTCATTGTATAATTTATAACGCATTATCCATAATATCTTGAACCACTTCCGGATTTAATAAGGTACTAATATCGCCTAGATTACTAGCATCTTTATGAGCAATTTTCCGAAGAATACGACGCATGATTTTTCCACTACGCGTTTTAGGGAGTCCATTAGTGAATTGAATTTTATCCAGTTTAGCTATTGGTCCGATTTGCTCAGTAATAATCTGATTGATTTCTTTACGCACATTATCGTGATTTCGTCCTTCACCAACATCTTTAAGTGTCACATAACCATACAAAGCATTGCCCTTAATATCATGTGGAAATCCGACAATCGCACTTTCGGCTACTGCAGGATGCTCGTTGATCGCATCCTCAATTGGCGCTGTTCCTAAATTATGTCCTGAAACAATAATCACATCGTCCACACGTCCTGTAATTCTATAATAGCCTACTTCATCACGCAAAGCGCCATCACCTGTGAAGTACATGTTTTTAAACGCTGAAAAATAGGTGTCTTTATACCGTTGGTGATTTCCCCAGATTGTTCGTGCCATACTTGGCCATGGGAATTTTACACATAAGCGACCATCGACTTGGTTGCCACTGATTTCTTTTCCGTTTTCATCCATTAAGGCTGGTTGTATCCCTGGAAATGGCAAGGTTGCATAGGTTGGCTTGGTAGGTGTTACAAACGGAATTGGTGTAATCATAATACCTCCTGTTTCGGTTTGCCACCACGTATCTACAATTGGTGCTTTTTTCTTTCCAACATTATCATCATACCAATGCCAAGCTTCCTCATTAATAGGTTCTCCTACAGTTCCTAAGACTTTTATAGAACTCAAATCATATTTTTCCAAATGGGCAACGCCTTCTTTTGCTAAAGCCCTAATTGCAGTTGGTGCTGTATAAAACTGAGTGACTTTATGTTTTTCTACAATCTCCCAAAAGCGTCCAAAATCTGGATAACTCGGTACACCTTCAAACATAACAGTTGTTGCACCATTAGCCAATGGTCCATATACAATATAACTGTGACCTGTAATCCATCCTATATCAGCAGTACACCAATACACATCTTCTTCTTTATACTGAAATACATTCTTAAAGGTATATGCACTATAAATCATATATCCCGCGGTAGAATGCACCATTCCTTTTGGTAGACCAGTAGAGCCAGATGTATATAAGATAAATAATGGGTCTTCTGCGTCCATCACTTCTATAGGAAAATCGTGATAGGCTTCATCTAAAAGTGGTTGCAACCATAAGTCGCGACCTTCTTTCATGTTGATATCTGAATTAATTCGCTTAGCCACCAGAACAGAATCGACACAAGAACAACTCTCTAAAGCGTCATCTACAATGCCTTTTAAATCTATGGTTTTGGCACCACGATACGATCCATCACTCGTAATGACTAGTTTACATTCTGAATCATTAATCCGAGTTGCCAAAGCATTCGCTGAAAATCCCGCAAATACGACAGAATGGATAGCACCTATTCTGGCACACGCCAATACTGAAACAGCCAATTCTGGAATCATAGGCAAATAAATACAGACGCGATCCCCTTTGTTAACTCCTTGATTTTTTAGTACGTTTGCAAATCGACATACACGTTCATGCAATTGCTTATACGTAATATGTTGTGCGCCTTCTTTAGGATCGTTAGGCTCAAAAAGAATAGCTGTTTTATCACCTCTGGTATGTAAATGTCTGTCTAAGCAATTTTCGGTAATATTTAGTTTTGCACCTTCAAACCATTTGACTTCTGGTTTTGAAAAATCCCAACGGAGTACATTATTCCATTTTTTTCGCCAGATAAAATGTTCTTCAGCGATTTCCTCCCAAAAAACTTCAGGGTTTTGTACTGATTTTCTATAGACCTGAAAATATTCTTCTAAGGATTTTATACTGTAGTTACTCATAAATTAATGATTTATAGCATCTCCTGCTCCAGATGGAATTCTTATATCTTCTACAATAGCTTGTACCTCTTTAGGAGGTGCTTTTGTAAATTTCATTACAACTATTGAGACACTAAAATTAATCAACATTGCAATACTACCAAAACCTTCAGGTGAAATTCCGAACCACCATTCGCTTTTATCAGGTAAAACGTCATCAAACCATCCTAACTTATATTTCATCATATATAAAAGCATGGTGATAATACCAACTATCATTCCGGCTACTGCGCCTTCTTTATTCATTCGTTTATAAAAAATTCCTAAAATAATGGCAGGAAAAAAAGATGCAGCTGCCAAGCCAAAGGCAAGTGCTACGACCGCTGCCACAAAACCTGGAGGGTTAATTCCGAAATAACCAGCGACACAAACTGCAGCTACTGCCGACAATCTTGCAGCTCTTAATTCGCTTTTTTCTGAAATTTTAGGGTTAATCACTTTTTTAATTAAATCGTGAGATACTGAAGATGAGATTACCAATAGTAATCCAGCAGCGGTAGATAAAGCAGCCGCAAGTGCTCCAGCAGCAACCAAGGCGATAACCCAATTTGGTAGTTTAGCAATTTCCGGATTTGCTAAAACCATAATGTCATTGTCAACGACTAACTCATTTTTATCCTTATCAGCTACATATTGAATTAAACCATCATTATTTTTATCTGTAAAAGTGATCAAACCTGTAGTTTCCCATTTTTTAAACCATTGTGGAACTTCGGCATAAGGTTTATTAGATAAGGTTTCTATCATATTTGTTCTTGCAAATACAGCTACTGCTGGAGCTGTACTGTATAAAATCACAATTAATAGTAATGCGATTCCAGCAGATTTTCGTGCATCTTTCACTTTTTTTACAGTAAAAAATCTAACAATAACATGTGGTAATCCTGCGGTTCCAACCATAAGTGCCAATGTAATTGCAAAAACGTCGATGGTAGATTTGTTTCCTTCTGTATATTCTGAAAACCCAAGTTCCGTACTCAATCCGTCTAGTTTATCGAGTAAATACATACCAGAACCATCATTTAGCTCACCTCCAAATCCGAGTTGCGGAATAGGATTTCCTGTCATTTGAATAGATATAAATATAGCAGGTACCATAAACGCAAAAATGAGCACACAATATTGTGCTACTTGTGTGTATGTGATGCCTTTCATTCCGCCTAAAACCGCATAGAATAAAACGATAAGCATTCCAATAATCACACCTGTGGTGATATCGACTTCTAGAAATCTTGAAAACACAATACCAACACCACGCATTTGCCCGGCAACATATGTAAAAGATACAAGTAGTGCACAAAACACAGCTACAATACGAGCAGAGTTAGAATAATAGCGATCTCCAATAAAATCTGGAACCGTAAATTTTCCAAACTTTCTAAGGTAAGGCGCTAACAATAATGCTAGAAGCACATAACCGCCTGTCCAACCCATAAGATATACAGCGCCATCATAACCCGCGAAGGATATGATACCAGCCATAGAAATGAATGAAGCTGCGCTCATCCAATCTGCAGCAGTTGCCATTCCGTTTGCTAATGGTGAAACGCTTCCTCCAGCGACATAAAATTCTTTTGTAGATCCAGCTCTAGACCAAATAGCAATTCCTATATAAATAGTAAAAGTTATTCCAACTAAAATATAGGTCCAATTTTGAACGTCCATAAGTAACGGTAGAGATAAACTATTCATCATACCCATACTTTTTATCAAGTTTGTTCATAAGTCGAACATAGACAAAAATGAGTATCACAAAGACGTACATAGCTCCTTGTTGCGCAAACCAGAATCCTAATTTGAAACCACCAAGTCTAAATTTATTGAGTTCATCTTTAAATACTATTCCGGCACCATATGATACCAAAGCCCATATGATTAAAAGAATACTAACATATTTAATATTCTCCTTCCAATATGCTTTGGCCTTATCCTTTTTGATCCCTTCCTTTTGGTTCGCCATTTGTTTTTATTCGATTATGAATGTTAAATATAACGTTTAATTATTTTAAACCTTTTGCTTAGACTATGATTATTAATCAACGACTCTGATTGATAATCTTATTAAAATTAATCAAAGTATACAAAGATTAAAACTGCTAATCTTTATCCTACACTTTTAATTATGATAACTTCTAAAATAAAATCTTACATCGATAAAAGTGTCCTTTTTTGGCTTGCTACTCCTTCGTTAGATAATATTCAGAAAGGGTTTCAGCTAAAAGGCTCTGCAGAAATTATAAATAATTCTGATGATAGATTTCAAGAAATGGAACATCGTTTGCTAGAGTTAACAAAAGGGAAATATCCATTTTCAACTATAACTGCAATTCAAATAGAATGTTCTAAACCTATTATTTCGACTAGTTATTTGCTTTATTTAGAAACCAAAGAAGAAGATCAAATTGAATCTCTAAAAAAAACTTATCACCTAGGCTGAATCTTCTTTCATGCGTTTTCTATAGCCCTTAATTTCTTTTACAACTCTTGGCGCCATGATAATCGTTGATAACATTGTTGGAATAGCCATAAAAGCAAAGATGCCATCAATAAAGTTGATCATTGTACTAAACGGAGTTGTTGCTGCGAGAATAATACTCAAAATATAGAGGTAGTTATAATAGTGTTTTTTATCTGCTCCAATGAGAAACGACATGCATTTTGTTCCGTAGTACGCATAGGAGAATAACGAAGATATACTAAAGATGAACACACAAACCATGAGTAAATATTGACCGTATCCAGGCATCGCATCTTGAAATGCAGAAGCTGTTAAAGTAACACCACTATCAGATGAAGTTTGCCAAACACCTGTCACTAAAATCGCTAATGCGGTAAGCGTACAGACAATCAATGTATCAATCACGGGACCCAACATTGCCACTAAGCCTTCTCGAACTGGTTCGTTGGTTTTTGCCGCACCATGAGCCATTGGTGCTGTACCAATTCCAGCTTCATTTGAGAAAGCACCACGCTTTATTCCTAAGAGAATAATTGCTCCTAACACACCTCCAAAAACAGCATCGCCATTAATAAAGTTAGCTTCAAAAGCATCTGTAAAAATCATCAGGAAGTATTTTGGAACTTCAGTATAGTTGATTCCGAGGATAATCAAAACGAGGATAAAATATAAAATAACCATGGAAGGCACCATTTTAGCCGCTATTGAACTAATTCGTTTTAATCCGCCAAGAATGACAAAAGTTGTCAGAATGACTAATACCGCTGCAATGATTAAGTTACTACTTAGGCTGACTTCTACACCATTCGGAATTAATATAATATCATTTATCGCTTGTTTTAATTGATTGACATTAACCACAGGTAATGCGCCTAACATTCCGAAGACAGAAAACATAACTGCTAAAAATTTCCAGTTTTTACCAAGACCTTCTCTAATAAAGTACATTGGTCCACCTTGCAAATCGCCATTACTATCCTTACCTCTATACATAATAGCTAGAGTCGACGTGAAAAATTTTGTAGACATACCAACAATGGCACTAATCCACATCCAGAACATCGCTCCAGGACCTCCTACGGAAATTGCCAAAGCCACACCAGCTATATTCCCCATACCAATAGTAGAAGATAGTGCTGTCGTTAAGGCTTTAAAATGACTAATTTCCCCAGGATCGTTTGGGTCATCATATTTGCCACGTAGTATTTGTATGGCATGTCCAAAAAATCGAAATGGTAAAAATCTTGAAACAATGAGTAAGTATAATCCGCCTCCAATTAGCAATACTATTAATGGAATTCCCCAAGCTAATGAAGAAAATTTTTCGGAAATAGCATTTAGTTGCTCCATTGGTAATTCGTAATTTGACTTCTAAGATATTACTTTCGGTTTAGTCAACATTAAAAATTAAAGTTATCTTTAAATTTTAAAATTCTTTTTTTGAAAACCAACCGACTCTTTTTTATTGATGCTGTTCGTGCTTTTGCCATCTTAATGATGCTTCAAGGGCATTTTATAGACACACTTCTCAATCCTATTTATAGGGACGGATCTAACATCGCATACCAAATTTGGTCTTATTTTAGAGGGATTACTGCGCCTACATTTTTCGCCATTTCTGGCTTGGTCTTTTTGTATTTATTATTAAAGGCAAAAGATAAAGGCGACGATTACCCTAGAATAAAAAAAGGATTGTATAGAGGTTTGCTTTTAATTGTCATTGGCTACGCTCTTCGTGTTGATGTTTTTGGATGGTTGAGTGGTGACTTTAGTAGTTATATCTTTGTTGTTGATGTCTTACAATGCATTGGCCTATCGCTCATTTTACTTATAGCTTGCTATGTTTTACTTCGGAAACATGTTATAGTCTTATCAATTACATTACTCCTTTTAGGCTGCTTAAGTTTTTTATCAGAACCCTTGTATCGCAGTTTAGATTTGAATCATATCCCTAAAATTTTCGCGAATTATATGACGAAAAATAATGGTTCAGTTTTTACAATTTTACCTTGGTTTGGATTCACTGCTTTTGGTGGATTTTTAGCCACAGTATTCTTCTCCCATGTCCATAGAAATAGGTTTCGATTGATAACCGTTATTTCTTTTTTTATCTTCGGAGGTCTACTCATTGAATACTCCTCTTGGGTACTGATGAAGCTTTATTATTGGACAGACATTGAACTCTTTAAATCTTCAGCCTATTATAATTATCTCTTTACGCGCTTCGGAAATGTGCTGTTATTGTTTGGAGTCTTCTATGCTGCAGAACCATTTTTAAAGGGATCGTTGATTGGGAAAATTGGACAAAAAACCTTATCCATTTATGTGATTCATTTCATCATCATTTTTGGAAGTTTTACCGGATTAGGTCTCAAACATTTTTATTATGAAGCCTTAAACCCAACGCAAGCCATAATAAGTGCTATTGTATTTATGCTTGTAGTTTGCTTTATTTCGTTTTATTATGTGAAGACGAACGCATTTATTTATAAAGGTGTAAGAAAGCTTATAAGAACTATTAAAAGCTGAGTTATGGATTTAGAACTAAACAAAAAGAATGCTATCGCCTTTTACAAAATGTCGTACGAAGGCCATCCAAAAAAGGCAGTTGAAACATACATTGGAAACGAATACATACAACACAATCCAGATGTTACTGATGGCAAACAAGGCTTTATCGATTATTTTGTGCGCATGCAAAATGAATATCCAGAAAAGTCAATTGAATTTGTTAGATGCATAGCCGAAGGCAATTTAGTCGCGTTACATACACACCAAACCTGGCCAGGAAACGACCAATATATTACGATGGATTTCTTTAGATTTGATGACAACGGAAAGATTTGTGAGCATTGGGATGCGATTCAGCAAATTCCTGAAACCTCTGCGAATCCGAATACGATGTATTAGGAAGGTTAATTCTAAATAACTAACTTTAAGACCAATAAATCAACCTTCCATGAAAAATTTTGCATTATTATTTGTAGCCTTTATTTTTACTTTTCCTGCTTTAACGTTTGGACAAAATGAAATTGTCATCGGGAAAACTGACAGTATAGAGTCAAAAATCTTAGGAGAAAATAGAAAAATTATGATTTATGTTCCTAATGAAGGACCTAATTCAATTTTTGCCAAAAAGAAATATCCCGTTGTCTATTTATTAGATGGCGATGCACATTTCACCTCAGTTGTAGGATTGATTGAACGATTTAGTGTTAATAATATTACTCCTGAAATGATTGTTGTCGCTATACCAAATACGAATAGAACACGTGATCTCACACCCTCAAAAGCGGAACCCAATCCTCCAATGGTCACACAAGATCGCTCTGAACAATCTGGTGGTGGAAAAAACTTTTTAGCTTTTATTGAAAAAGAATTAATGCCATACATCGACAAAACATATCCTACAGAACCTTATAAAATGTTAATTGGTCACTCCTTTGGTGGCTTATTTGTAATGGACGCCCTGCTTGAAAAACCTGAATTATTCAATAGTTATATCTCCATAGACCCTTCAATGTGGTGGGATGATAAAAAATTATTAGCTTCATATAAAAATACGAACCTAAAAGATGATAAGTATAAAAACAAGTCACTGTATTTAGGAATTGCAAATACTTTAGAAAAAGGCATGGATACGGTTTCTGTGAGGCAAGAAAAGGGACCGACGGTCGATCATATTAATTCAATTTTCGAAACAAGAGATCTTCTAAAAAGCGAATTGAATAATCAAATTTTATTTAGGTCTAAATATTATGGAAATGACACTCATAATTCAGCTCCACTAATCACAACTTATGATGGGATGAGGTTCATTTTTGGTTTTTATCAATTCAATATTGATTTTGGTGATATCATGGACGACGATACAGATATTGTAAATGAAATGAAAATACATTATGCAAAAGTTTCTAAAACGTTGGGTTATGATAACAAACCAGATGAAAGTTTGCTCAATAGAATGGGATATCAACTCATGGGAATGGAAAAAATGGATTTAGCAAATGAGTTTTTTCAAATGAATATAGCGTATTATCCTAAAAGCTTTAATGTTTACGATTCATTAGGGGACTACTACTTGGCTATTGAAAATAAAAATAAAGCGATAGAAAGTTTCGAAAAAGCATTAGCCATTAAAGAAAATCCAGATTCTAGAAAAAAATTAGACCAATTAAAGTCTAATTAATTTTCAAAATAGGATAAGACATTCTTTTCAATGCGTTCTTGAATATTAGTAACATCTGCTTTTACAAAGGGTTCGCCCATAATTTTCTCGTAGAGTTCGATATAACGATCACTAACCATTTCGATGTAGTCGTCACTCATTTCAGGAACGGTTTGCCCATCGAGACCTTGAAAATTATTCGAGATTAACCATTGTCTAACAAACTCTTTAGACAATTGTTTTTGTGGTTCGTTAGTATCTTGACGTTTTTGGTAACCCTCAGTATAGAAATAACGTGAGGAATCTGGTGTGTGAATTTCGTCAATCAATACAATTTTTCCATCCATTGTTTTTCCAAACTCATACTTCGTATCGACTAGAATCAATCCTCTGGAAGCTGCTATTTCTGTGCCACGTTGAAACAGCTTTCGGGTATAATCTTCGAGCACGATATAATCTTCTTCGGAAACGATAGCACGCTTTAAGATGTCTTCACGTGAAATATCTTCATCATGGTCTCCCATTTCGGCTTTGGTTGCAGGCGTAATAATTGGCTCAGGGAATTTATCGTTTTCCTTCATGCCTTCTGGCATGTCTACACCACAAAGTAATCGATGTCCAATTTTATACTCACGTGCTGCATGACCAGACATATAACCACGAATCACCATTTCCACTTTGAAGGGTTCACATAGATGACCAACAGCCACATTTGGATCTGGTATAGCCGTTAACCAATTCGGCACCAAGTCTTCAGTAGCTTTCATCATGCTGGTTGCAATCTGGTTTAGAATCTGTCCTTTATAAGGGATTCCTTTTGGCATCACGACATCAAAAGCCGATAAGCGATCGGTTGCAATCATGACGAGTTCATCGTCATTAATATTATAGACTTCTCTTACTTTCCCTTTGTAGACACTTTTTTGGTTTGGGAAATTGAAATTTGATTCGGTAATAGTTTGGTTCTGATTTGCCACGAATGAACAATTTGTTTTATTATTATCAATGCCCTAGCCCAGATTAAGGCATTTGTTGGAGCTCCTTGAAAAGAGCGACTGCCGAAAGCTGAAATAAGCTTCTAAAAAAAATTAATCTCTATTTTCTATACTCTTGTAAGCTTCGATCACTTTCTTCACCAACTTATGACGAATCACATCTTTGTCGTCTAGGTAAATCATGCCGATACCTTCTACATTTTTAAGCACGAGCAATGCTTCTTTCAATCCCGAAGTGGTACGACGCGGTAAATCGACCTGACCAGGATCCCCAGTTAATAAGAACTTGGCGCTTTTACCCATACGCGTCAAGAACATCTTCATTTGCGCATGTGTTGTGTTTTGACCTTCATCTAAAATAACAAAGGCATTATCCAACGTACGACCACGCATAAATGCCAAAGGAGCAATTTGGATAGTACCATTTTCTATAAAACTTGCTAAACGTTCTGGAGGAATCATATCACGAAGTGCATCATACAAAGGTTGCATATAAGGATCTAACTTTTCTTTTAAATCTCCTGGAAGAAATCCTAAATTCTCTCCTGCTTCAACCGCTGGACGTGTTAAAATAATTCGCTTAACTTCTTTGGCTTTGAGTGCTCTCACAGCTAAAGCAACTCCTGTATAGGTTTTACCTGTTCCTGCAGGACCAATCGCAAATACCATATCGTTTGTGCGCATGCTCTCTACTAATCGGCGTTGATTAACGGTTTGTGCTTTAATGATTTTACCATTCACACCATGAACAATAGTCTCTCCACTTTGCTCAGATGTATTGTAATCATCACTACTCTGACTTGTTAAAACGCGTTCAATAACATTTTCGTCTATCTTATTATACTTTCCGAAATGCTCCATGAGCATATTCATGCGACGATCAAACTCTTCGAGCAAATCTGAATCTCCATAGGCTTTTATCTTGTTTCCTCTGGCTACAATTTTAAGTTTTGGAAAGTGTTTTTTAAGTAAAACAATGTTAGCATTTTGAGCTCCGAAAAATTCTTTAGGAGT
The DNA here is from genome assembly GCF_036960315.1 of Psychroserpens sp. Lineage (NCBI taxonomy): Bacteria > Pseudomonadati > Bacteroidota > Flavobacteriia > Flavobacteriales > Flavobacteriaceae > Psychroserpens > Psychroserpens sp. The sequence continues at coordinate 205,452 of NZ_JBALVR010000008.1, forward strand.
AATTTCTTCTAGTTCTAAAATAAGTTCGTTCAAAAGCGAGTGGAATTATAAATTAATCTGTTTTGTTTTATTAGTTTTGTGATGAGACAAATTGAGGCTCAGTCAAACCAAAAATAATTAAACTATTTTATTCTATAGGTTTCCCTAAGGTTAAAATATAATTAGTTTTTAACAGTTTTGTTAAAGGTTAAAAAAGAGCACAAATCAACTATAAAATTCTTTTGCTTAGCGCATGGCAATCATCACATTAACAACCGATTTCGGAGAGAAAGACCACTTTGCTGGTGCTATTAAAGGCGCTATCTATAGTGAATTGTCTGATGTAAGAATTGTTGATATCTCACATTCGGTAGCACCATTTAATGTGCCCGAAGCAGCTTACATTATTCAGAATGCCTATAGCAGTTTCCCAAAGGGAACCATTCATCTGATTGGGATTGATTCTGAACTCAACCCAGAAAACAAACATATTGCCGTAAAATTAGATGATCATTATTTTATTTGTGCTAACAATGGGATTATGAGTATGATTTGTTCTGAAATTGCACCACAAAAAATTGTTGAAATCAATATTCACGATCGCGTGGCCACAAGTTTTCCTGTATTGGATGTTTTTGTAAATGTGGCCTGCCATATCGCCCGTGGTGGAACATTAGAGATTATTGGCAAAGTAATTGACACTATAAAACCTATAAAGAATTTGATTCCGTTTGTAAACGATGAGAAGAATCAAATTATTGGTAGCGTGATTTATGTTGATAACTACGGAAATGTGATTACCAACATTAAACGTCAATTCTTTGAAGGTGTACAGAAAACTCGTGCTTATGAAATTTCGGCACGAAGTTATAAGTTTAAAAAGATTTACGATAAGTATTGCGATGCGATCAATTTTGATATCCCTGAAGAAAAACGCTATGATGAAGGAAAAGGTTTGGTCGTTTTTAATTCGTCGGGCTATCTAGAGATTGCCGTCTATAAAAGTGATAATGCTACAGTGGGAAGTGCTTCTTCTTTAATGGGATTGAAAGTTATGGATACCGTAACTATTAACTTTGCTAAAAAGTAATATAGAAGTTGGTCCACTCAAATGAATAAGATGAAAATATTTTCGTTAAGCACTAATACCTAATATATGTTTGTACGTATTGTAAAAATGAGTTTTGAACCCTCAAAGATAGATGAATTTCTCTCAAACTTTGAAGTCAAGAAAGAGAGCATAAGAGCCTTTGAAGGCTGTGATTTTTTAGAACTCTATCGCGATAAACACAATACAAACATCTTTTTTACGTATAGTTATTGGCAAACAGAAACTGATTTAGAGAATTATAGACACTCCGATTTATTTAAAGGTATTTGGGCTGAAACTAAACCGATGTTTAATGCAAAACCTGAAGCTTGGAGTGTTGATAAGGTTGTAACTTTAAAATAATTAATGAATGACTGAAAACGAGCTAAAGAAGACCTGGAAAAAAACAATTAAACCATTTATTATTTGGATTGTATTGTTTATCGTTGCCTTACTTTTTAATAAACTTGGAAGTAAAGAGTCTACTCCACAAACTGTTAGCCTTTTTGCTTCAGCATATAGCTTAACATTTATTATCTTTTACAGTATTAAAATCATTAAATTCAGAAAAATTTTAAAAAAGCTAAACGAAAATTAAATGCTCGCCATCCTAAAAAAAGAAATCAACACCTTCTTCGCTTCACCAATTGGTTATTTGGTGATTGCTGTGTTTTTATTACTCAACGGATTGTTCCTTTGGTTATTCAAAGGTGATTTTAATGTTCTTGATAATGGTTTTGCTGATTTATCTAGCTTCTTCCTTTTGGCGCCATGGATACTTATTTTCTTAGTTCCTGCTGTAACTATGAGAAGTTTTGCCGATGAAAAAAAGCAAGGAACTCTCGAACTTTTACTCACAAAACCAATTAGTCATTTACATATTGTATTAGGTAAATATTTAGGGGCATTAGTACTGATTATTATGGCACTAATTCCTACGCTTTTATATGTGTATACCATTTCAAAATTAGGTAATCCTGAAGGCAATTTAGATGTTGGAAGTGTGATGGGTTCGTATTTTGGACTTCTATTCCTCGTTGCAGCATATACAGCCATTGGCGTATTTGCCTCTAGCCTATCTGATAATCAAATTGTGGCATTTATCATTGCAGTGTTTGTCTGTTTCTTTTTCTATTTCGGATTTGAAGGCTTATCAAATTATAATCTGTTTGGTGACGCCTTTTATATCGAAAAATTAGGAATGGAATCTCACTTTAAAAGTATGAGTCGTGGTATTTTAGATACCAGAGATGTGATCTACTTTTTAAGTATTACCGCTTTGTTTATTGTATTAACCAAATTAAACATTAAACGTGCTAACCAATGATTATTACGATCCCATTAATTATTATAATGTGCATCACGTTTGTGTTGGTCTTTCTATTTGTAAAAACCATTGACAGACGTAAATGGTTGACCTTTTTGGTGAGCTTGGTGATTACACCTTTTATATATTTCTTTGCTGTTTATCCAATGATAAATGTATTTAGTGATTACCACCATAAGAAGTATTTTTCTGAAGAGCTATGGAAAGAAAAACCAGCACTGCGCTATGAATTATCTGATGAGATGATGTCTTCGGAAATTTTAATAGGCAAGTCAAAAAGTGACATAGAAACCCTTTTAGGAACACACGAATGGTTAACATGGAGCGACGCAAAAAAGGATCACGACACCAATAGATGGAACTATGGATTAGGAATGGAACCAGGTGCTTTTAATACTGAAAAAGAATGCGTGGAAATTGTTTTTAAAGACAATAAAGTTGTAAACGTAACATCATATAAAGACCTTATAAAATTTGATGCTGAAGACTAAAAAATATATCATCACAATTGCAATTACTTTAATAGCCATTATAGCTATAAATCTAATTTCAAGCAAGTTATATCATCGCTTTGATCTCACAAAAGACAAACGCTATACGCTATCTGACGAAGCTTTACAAACGGTTGAAGATATCGATTCACCTTTGATTATAGATGTGTTTTTAGATGGCGAATTCCCTACAGAGTTTAGACGTCTACGCGATGAAACACAGCAACTTCTAGAAGAATTTTCTGTATATAATAGTAATGTCAAATTTGATTTTATAAATCCGTTAGTCGACGAGAAAACCAGAAATCAGAACCTTCAGCAACTGGCACAGCGTGGTTTACAACCGTTTCAAATTAATATTAAGGAAAGCGGAAAAACGTCTCAAGAATTAATCATTCCATGGGCATTAGCGAGCTATAATGGGCAAACGGTGACCATTCCGCTTATAAAAAATAAAATTGGAGCAACAGACCAAGAATTGGTGAATAGCTCGATTCAAAATTTAGAATATGCTTTTGCCGAAGCCTTTAAGAGATTGGTAAATCCTAAGCAGAAAAAAATTGCTGTTTTACGTGGCAACGGACAATTAAGCGATATCTACGTTGCAGACTTACTCAAAAAATTAGGTGAGCACTATTTTTTAGCGCCTTTTACTTTGGATAGTGTGGCTAGCAATCCGCAAAAGACCTTAAATGATATCAAAAATTATGATTTAATTATTTCAGCTAAACCAAGTGTAGCCTTTTCCGAAGAGGAAAAATATGTATTGGATCAGTTTACCATGAATGGAGGAAAAAGTCTTTGGCTAACCGAAAGTATCATTATGGATAGAGATAGTTTGATGAACGCTTCCGGAAAAGGGTTTGCTGTCATAAACGACTTAAATCTCAATGATTTCTTTTTTAAATATGGTATCAGAGTAAATCCTGTAATTGTAAATGACCTCTACTCTGCTCCTATACCTTTGGCTATTGGAGAGGGTAATAATGCACAATTTCAACCTGTGCAATGGCCATATTCACCTTTGGCTGCAAACAATCCTAATCATCCAATCACAACAAACTTAGATCCTGTTAAATTTGAATTTGCGAGTCAGATAGACACACTCAAAAACAGTATAGATAAAACGGTTTTACTCCGCAGTTCACAGCTCTCAAAATTAGATGGAGTTCCTAGAGAGATTAGTTTAGATATTGTGACGCAAGAGCCAAACATGGATGAATACAAAAGCTCAGAGCCCAATGTGAATAATGGACATTATCCACTTGCTGTCTTGCTTGAAGGAGAATTTACTTCAGTTTACGACAAACGAATTAAGCCCTTCAAAATTTCCGAAGACAAAACGAAAAGCTCATCTACAAAGATGATTGTGATCGCTGATGGTGATGTGATAAAAAATGAAGTGATACGAAATCAACCTCAAGAGTTAGGCTTTGAATTTTTAACCAAGCGAAAATTTGGAAATAAAGAGTTTCTTGAAAATGCGGTTAACTACTTACTCAATGATGACGGACTTATAAACATTCGTACCAAAGAGGTGAAATTAGCGTTTTTAGATTCTGAAATAATTAAAGACCAAAAATCCAAATGGCAAATTATTAATATTGCAGTACCACTTGTAATATTAGGTCTTTTTGGAGTCGCATTCGGATATTTCCGAAAAAAACGCTACACAAAATAACAGTTACAAACCTTTAAACCTTTTCCTATTTCAAAAGGAATAAATGTTAATAAGTTTGTTTTATAAAACAATCCCTTTGGGATATATTTGTATTACACAATTTGTTGTGACAACCTTGTAAAAAAAATAATACGAACGTATGAAATTTATAGTATCCAGTACATATTTACTCAAACAATTACAAGTTCTAGGTGGTGTTATTAATAGTTCTAATACTTTACCTATTTTAGATAATTTTTTATTCGAGTTGAACGACTCTAAATTAACAGTTTCAGCAAGTGATTTGGAAACGACAATGTCTTCAATACTAGATGTAGAAAGTGATAATGATGGTAGCATCGCATTACCTGCACGTTTGTTATTAGATACGTTAAAAACATTTCCAGAGCAACCGTTGACCTTTGTTATTGAAGATAACAATACCGTTGAGATTAGCTCTAATCATGGTAAATATGCTTTGGCTTATGCAGATGGAGCTGAGTTTCCTAAGGCTGTAGAATTAGACAATCCGAGTACGACTACTATTGCCGGAGATATTTTAGCAACAGCTATAAGCAAAACGATTTTTGCTGCTGGAAATGATGATTTACGTCCTGTGATGAGTGGTGTCTTTTTTCAGTTTTCTACACAAGGATTAACCTTTGTTGCTACTGATGCGCATAAACTCGTAAAGTATACACGTGAAGATATAAAAGCCGATCAGGTTGCAGAATTCATTATGCCTAAGAAACCTTTAAATTTATTGAAAGGTATTTTAGCGGCCAACGATGATGCAGTCACTATTGAATACAACGATTCAAATGCAAAATTTACTTTTGAGAATTCTGTGTTAATTTGTCGCTTAATCGACGGAAAATATCCTAACTACGAAGCTGTTATTCCGAAGGAAAATCCGAATAAACTAACCATAGACAGAACACAGTTTTTAAATTCTGTTCGTCGTGTGAGTATCTTCTCTAACAAAACAACACATCAAATTCGTTTGAAAATAGCTGGAGCAGAATTAAATATTTCTGCGGAAGATATCGACTACTCTAACAAAGCTGAAGAACGTCTAACTTGTGACTACCAAGGAGACGATATGCAAATTGGTTTTAACTCACGTTTCTTAACTGAAATGTTGAATAACCTCAATTCAGATCAAGTACAATTGGAAATGAGTTTACCAAATAGAGCTGGAATCTTAACACCTATTGATGGTTTAGATGAAGGCGAACATGTAACCATGTTGGTGATGCCTGTTATGCTTAACTCTTAATACAGCGAAAAAATATAAAAGCCGCAATTCTTTATAGACTTGTGGCTTTTTTCATGCTTACTAAACAACTTTTGACACTAAGCCTACAAGAAATCCAACGCCATTATTAATGCTCGTTATCGCTTGTGCCTTTTGATTATTTGACTTAGCAGCATCGTTAATTTCTTTTAAAACTTTTACAGCATTAGCATTACTAATATTACTTTGTGCAATGAAATTATCAATTTCAGTAACTTTCAAACTTGTTAAACTTGCCATTTGAGTGTTAAAATCTGAATCTGTTTGAGCAGCTGCGTTTTCAGCTAAATCGTCCCAATTAATATCTGACATAGGTTTTTGTTTTAATTTGATTTTAAAATAGTTTCTACTTGTAATAACTTACTCATATCTGTGCCTGCTTTTGTAAGTAAACCATCAATAGTCCTTTCTACTTTTTTTACATCAACCGAAGCTCCTGTAAGTTTCTGAATTGATGATAGAGCATCTTGTTCGGCACTTTTTAATTTAACAGCCGAATTAATTAAGTTTTGCAATGTAGCTGTTGCTCTACTATAGGTTTGATAGTTATTATTTAAGCTTGAAATGATCTGTTGTTGTTGCTCGCTTAGCACATTCTGTAAGGAATCTTTTTTCCGATTAATAACAGGTATAATACTTTTCATGATGTTTGGTAATTCTTCCTTATAATCTAAACTATCAGGCAGTAGGCTTTCATATTTTTTAACAAGCGTTGGCGTATATTGATTAGTAATAAATGAATTAATAACTTGCTTTCTCTCTTCAAAAAGCTGGTTAATTAAAGCTATATTTAATTGATGCATTTCATCAGCTTCTTTTATAACTTCTTGAGTAAGTGTTGCCGTTGATTGTGGAATGGATACACAACCTACAAATAATATAGCGTTCAAAAGTACTAGTCTGTAAATTCTATTCTTCATAGTTTTTGTCTTAGGATTTTACTGGAATAAATATGGTTTTAATTCTATCAATCAGGCCTTGTAGAACACTAAAAATAGCATCAGAAGAAAAACCACCAATAAGAGCGAGAATACTTTTATTGAAGAGGTTTATATTATTAGGGTCTTTCATATAAATCGATAAAATTTCGGATAAAATCAAACCTGCAATAACACCTAAAACAATTTGAGCTATATATTCTATAGATTGTTCAGGTAACAATGTTCCACTTTTTAATTTAGAGCTTACATTTTTAAGTAAATAGAAAATAACACCAAGCCCAGAAACAGAACATAAATAACCAATATTTAAAAGTAAATCTAATCCGCTATTGTTCATAATTCCTTTATCTAATGAATTATTATTGACATCAGGGGAAAGGCCTGTTACAATAAAGATTGTTAAAAACAGCATTGCCAATAGAATTAAATTTCTAACCAAAGGAAGTTTACTTAATATCGATTTTCCTTTTCCGTTTTTATGTAATCTATCTGTAAACGAAATAGATTTTGGAGTAGCAGGCGCTACATTTTTACACAATAAGTTATGTGCATTAATTAAATCATCAATACTGCTATTTTGTATCAGTGAATTAATTTCCGTGTTGATTGTAATGCCATTATAAACAGCATAGGATAACATATTATTTATCTCATTGCTTAGCTCGTCAATTAAATCTTGAGAAATCCCAGGTGATGAAGGTTCTGCGGTTATAGGAGAAGATTCCTTTTTAGTTTCTGGGGTTGAAACGGTAGTAGCCATAATATACTATTTTAGGTAACTTGATTTTTTATAAAACTAATTACTTATTGGCTTTAAAAACCCCGTATAAATACGCTATTACCTTTGCCAGTATTTATACCAGCACATTGTGATAATTTTCTAAAACACCACGTGAAGTTGATATTTAATTAATAAAAAACGCTCACTAATAAAAAGTGAGCGTTTTCATTTACCTCTAAAAAAAATAACTAACTAATAAAATTAAGAGATAAAGGATATCTTGGTGATTCGCCATGACTTGCTTTAATGGCATTTATGATAGGAAAAATGAATGATAAGAGGCATAAAGCAATTAATCCGAAAACGCCAACTACTATAAATACCAAAGGAATACAGATAATACCATATACCAATAGACTCAACTGAAAGTTGACAATATTCTTCCCTTCTTCATCCATTCTATAGACATTCTTTTTTTGAGTTACCCATATCACTAATGGTACAATGAGTCCGCCAAATCCTGTTATAAACGTGAGTAACTGACTAAGGTGTGTTAATACTATAAGTTGATTGTCTTGTCGCATGATGATTTTTGATTATATTTTGATTGAACATCTATTGGACGCTAAACAGCTCAAAATGTTACACTAAGAGCTTTATTTAATTACTAATTTCTTTATTACAGTTTTAGATTCTGAGGTTAATTTAACCATATATAATCCAGATTTCAATTCAAATTCAATTTGTTTTCCATTAGTAATTGACCTTTCAAATACTTTTTGACCTACTATATTAAAGACTTCCATAAAACTCTCTTCTCTTAATCCTTTAAAATAAATATGCTTATCTGTCGGATTTGGAAACATGATAATACCTGTTTCTTCAGATTCAGGAATATCAAGCGTATCTTCAACTGTAAATGTTGCCGTAATAATAGTTGAGTTTCCACATTCATCTGCTAACTCAAAAGCTACTGATACTGTACCAGGACATGAAACAGTTGCAGGTGCATCATGAGATACTGTTGCAGTTCCACAATTATCTGTTCCAGAAAAACTATTGAGCCAAGTTTCAAATTCAGTTTGATTATTAGCAGAACATCCTACTGTCATATCTGTTGGCAATACATCCCAAGTTGAGTTAGTAGGATCTACAACAGTTAATGTCTGAATATGCGTACTAACATTATTACATTCATCAGTTGCAGTCCATGTGCGAATAATAAAATAGTCTCCAGAACAAGATCCGTTTGTAGTACTTTCATTAAACGTTACAATCGCAGTTCCGCAAGTATCAAATGCTGTTAACATTATAGCGGAAGGAATTGTTTCATCACATTCATAAATAGCATTTAACGGAAGTGTCTCAGTAAAGGCTGGATCTGTATTATCTTCAACCGTTATCGTTTGTTCATGGATGGCTTGGTTGTTACATTCGTCTGTTGCTGTCCATGTTCTTGTAATCACATATTCTCCTGCACATAATCCTGATGCTGTGCTTTCAGCATAAGAAACGATTGCTACTCCACAAGTGTCATTCGCCGTTAAGGTTTCGACCGTTGGAATAGTATCACATTCTACAGTAACATCTGATGGCAAAGTTCCGTTAAAGATTGGATTACCATTATCCTCAACCGTTATGGTCTGCACATGAACAGTTTGGTTGCTACATTCGTCGGTTGCTGTCCATGTTCTTGTAATCACATATTCTCCAGAACATAATCCTGAT
>NZ_JBALVR010000009.1:0-161024 GCF_036960315.1 Psychroserpens sp.
AATTTTAATTGAAGTAGGAGGTTAGCATTAATTATACACGTTGTTGCCAAACGTTTTTTTATTCCACGTTTTTACATTTTGTCAGATAGTCCATTTTAATATTTTCCAATCTTTTTAAGAGATTCAGTTTGTCAGTTACGGATTCGGATTTCGAATTGTTTTCTTTAAAAAATTCCAACTTTTTGTCCGATTTTTTTATCTCGTCTTTTATCAGATTTTCTAACTTATTTAAGAATTCATTTTCCAGTCGAGATAATTTTGTTTGTTGGTCATAATCTCGATAATATATTTTCAATGCTTGTTTATAGTTTTCTATCCAATCTGCTTTGTCCAATTCCGCAACTTCTTCCGTAAATTTTTCAAAACCAAATTCTCCAATTTTGTGTTGGTCACTCCAGAATTCTAGAGTTTTGTTTTCGGTCTGTTCTATATCGAAGTAGTCATTTAGAAATTTGGAAATCGATTCTTTTGCCAATTCCAGATTTTCTATTCCATAAACTGTCAGTTTGAATTTTTTATATTCATTTGGCTTTAATTCTCTCGGCAAATAACTGACATTACTCAAAGTCAGACTTAATCCATTATTTTCTTTGTCGTCCTTTATGGCGAGTAAAACGAAATTTGTATTTGTTCCGACTATTTTCATTCAAATGTTTGGCAACAATTGGGTATAGACAATTGTCTATATCCGCATTATAGCGCTAAGATAGTAAATCTTTAATTTCCATGAACGATCTATTGGCTACATGAGTATATATTTCTGTTGTTTTAGTAGAACTATGTCCTAACAAAAGTTGAATATGTCTAATATCAGTTCCATTTTCTAATAGATGGGTGGCAAAGCTATGTCTAAACATGTGAGGTGTAACTTTTTTAAGGATGCCTGCTTTTTTTCCTGCCACTGAAATAATGTTTAAAACACTAGTAACACTATATCTATCTCCTTTTTGACCTTCAAAAAGATATTTTTTAGGTCGATATTCTTTATAATATAGTTGCAGGTCTTTTAAAATACTGGGACTTAATATTGTAATACGGTCTTTATTTCCTTTTGCATTCTTGACTTTCACAACCATCCTTTTACTATCTATATCAGTAACATTGAGGCTCAATAACTCCCCTCTTCGAAGTCCAGACGAATAAAGTAGCCCCATAATACACTTGTGTTTAATGTTATTGGTGCTATTGATGATTTTTATAATTTCTTCTTTAGATAAAACCTCAGGCAGTTTTTTTTCTTTTCTTGGTCTTTCAATTGAATAAAATCTATTGGGCATTCCGTGGACAATTTCATAAAAGAATTTTATACTATTAACTGCCATATTCACATAAGAGTTCGATTTTTCTTCCTGTATAAGCTTTTGTAAATAGTTTCTAACGTCTATTTCATTTAGAGTGATTGGATCTTCGTTATAATAATAATTAATGAAAGTCTCAAAGCAAGACACGTAGTTACGAACCGTATTATCCGAATATCTTTTAAGTTCAAGCTTTAGTAAGTACTCTTCAGGGCAAGGCTTAAAACCATCTTTAGGTTTTCTGTTTCTATAGCGTTCCAGATTGAGTTTAGGATTATCAATATTTATGATTTTTTCGGAAAAGAAGTAGTTGCCATTCACCCAAGCAACACCATGAAAAGTTTTAAATATTAATTCTAAGTTGCTTTTATTGTTTGAAACATAGAACATTCCAAATTTTTGACTCCAAGATATATCTGGCAGTGAGTCAATAAGTGCCTGTATAACCTTATTTGTGCTAAATTGAAGTCCGATGCATTTTTTTTGATTAATAAGTAAATGCTTTAATGTTATACTTTTCTGTAGTTCCATGATTTTTTTACCAAATTAATTGATATAAATGATTTAAGCGTATCTTATTCGAATAGGATTCGTATAGAATACACTTAATTTAAAATTTATGAGGTTTCACAAAGAATGTTTGCATTGTAAGAATCAATTAGTAGGTAGAACTGACAAGAAATTTTGCGACCCGCAATGTAAAAGTGCCTATCAATACCAACAAGCAAAGGAACAACCAGAGCGATTTTATAATAAAGTTGATAACCAACTAAAGCTTAATCGTAAAATATTAAAGGAATATAATAAAGGAGGTAAGGTAACATTAAGAGCTGAAATTTTAGAAGAAAAAGGATTTGATCCCAATTATTTCACGCACTATTGGAAAAATCAAAAAGGTGATGTTTATTTATTTGTATATGAATACGGATTTCTAAAAAGAGAAGAGCATAATATCGGTAAATATATTCTCGTAAAATGGCAGGATTATATGCTAAAAAATCTACCTTTGGGCTAATATATTGTTTAATCCAGTAAACAAAATCATGAACATGGTTTTGAACACGGTTTCATATAAATAGCAGCTCAAACACCCAGTGTTTGTGTTGAAAAAGCGGTCAAGGTCGGGCTCATAACCCGAAGGTCACTGGTTCGAGTCCAGTTCCCGCTACTAGATTAAATTCTTTCAAAATCAACGGTTTAGTTCACGCTAAGCCGTTTTTTTTATGCAAAGTATTCACGAATTAATTACCCTAGAATGCAAAAATGAATACGAAAGTGCATACGATTTTTCATTGAAAGCAAAGTTTTCCAATCCAAAAATTCACACAGCCAAAGGCGACATTAGTAAGCGTTGGTATGTCTATTTTTCTTTTCGAGACCAAAAAAGCAGCAAATTAAAGCGAGTAACACCGTTTTATTGAAATAAATGTTGTTTACTTATAATACAAAGACAATTTCATAAAACTTTTCTCTCAAAAAAGCTATGAATATATTGAACCTATGTACAGCTAGTTCCTATGTAAAGCTGTTCATTTATAATTTCGCTTAAATCAGGTCTAAATAATGTAAACAATTGATTTTTTGAGAATTAATAAATCTGAAATTCTTTCTAAAAACAATTTTTACAAGATATTTTTATTAGTTTTAAGAGTTCAATCAAAATCAAAAACAAAAAAATGAAAAATATTATTTGTTACGTTTTACTATTTACAGTATCATTTCAATTAACGGCTCAAGACATTTCTAGCGATACATCAACGACATCCAAATGGGAGTTTGACGTAGCACCATATGTTTGGTTAGCAGGTTCTAGTGGTACTATTTCGTTTTTAAACCAAAGCGCTAATGTAGATGCCAAGTTTAAGGATGTACTAGAAAACTTAAAATTTGGTATGTTTTTGCATGCAGAAGCCAAAAAAGGAAAATGGATTGTCTTTGGAGACCTCATGTATATAAAAGTAGAAAAAACCGGAAATATAGAATTAACCAATACAGCGACCAATATTGAATTAAAGCAAACTGTTGCCGAAATTGGAGGTGGTTATAATCTAATTACTACACTCGATAAGTGGTTATTTATCGATGGCTTAGCAGGACTTCGTTATTTTGAAATTGACAATCTAGTAAATGTTGGACAGCAACAATTATTAGATAGGACTATTAATGTAACAGACCCTTTTATTGGTATTCGTTTTAGAACGGTTTCAGATAAATGGACTAATGGTGCTCGATTTGATGTGGGCGGTTTTGGTATTGGCTCTAATTTAAGCTGGAAAGCAAATTTTCTTGTTGATTATCAATTTTCAGAGCTGCTGTCGCTATCAATAGGCTATCAAGTTTACAGCATTGATTATGAAAAAGACACCTTTAGATTAGATCTCGTTAGTTCTGGTTTTGCCACAGGCCTAAATTTTCATTTTTAAACTAATTAAACCTCATAACAAAAAACATTCCCGTAATAAAAAACTATTAACCCGTACTCAAATATTAATTTAAAAATGAAAAAATCAATCAATTTAGTAGCAAGTTTATTAGTCATTCTGGTATTAACCAGTTGCTCAAGTGTTAAAGTCTTAAATTCTTGGAAAGCAGATGATGCAAGTGCTGTAAAAGACAATAACCTTCTTGTTATTGCTAGAACAGATAATAAATCTGCACGTATAGCTTTTGAGAATGAAATAGTAGATCAGCTAGAAGCTAGAGGAATGAAAGCAACCGCAAGTTTTACAAAATTCCCAAAATTAAATCCAGATGAAAAAATATCTGAGGAGAAAGCAGAAGAAATAAAAACAATGCTAAAAGCGCAAGGTTTTAATGGTGTTGTTTTAACAGTCATAAAAGACACCCAAGAGCTCTCTAAGACAGTTACAGATGGTGGTTATTATGCTGGCGGCAACTATTACGGCTATTACCCAAGGTATTATGGTGGATTTGGTGGATATTATTTTCATCCAATGTCCTATTCTACCTATGGAAACTATGTAGAGCCAACCTCTACAACCTATACCGCAAACAATTATATTTTAGAAACGGTAATTTATGATCTAGATAAAACAGGTGAAGATCAATTGGTTGCAGTAATAACCTCTAAAATTGAAGAGCCAGAAAATGCTGCTACAGCTTCAAAACAGTATGTTAAAGCAATTTCAAAAAGCTTTGATAAAAAATAATAATTATTAAAATGAAAAAATAGTAATCATAAATACAAAAAAATGAAAACTTTAATAATAATATTAAGCATAGGGATAATGGGTTTTACAAATCCATTTACTAGTCAAGCAGTAAAAACTGAAACAACTCCAAAGACCATTCAAGAACCTCCAACATTACCAGTAGGCACCATTTTATTTCTAAAATCCACAAAGGTTATAACTGCCAAGAATTTTAGAGCGGGAGATCACTTTTTTGTAGAGTTGGATAAAGATGTGACATCAAAGGGTGAAGTTCTTATCCCGAAAGGAACCATGGTACAAATGGAAGTACTGGTATCTGAAAACAAAAAACGTAGATCGAGCACATTTGGGGTAACCGTAGGTGGATTTATCATCGACAATTACTTACAACAAGTTAAAACCGAGACTAAAATAGTAACCACCGAAGATATGGCTGGTGGAACAGTAAAAAAGGCAGCTATTGGTGCAGGAGTAGGTGCCGCATTTGGTGGAAGTAGTGGTGCCGGAAAAGGTGCTGCTGTTGGTGGAGCATTAGGCTTATTGAGACCAGGTCAAAGCATTCAATTTCCAGCAGGAACTGAAGCTACCTTTCAGTTAGCACTGCCTTTAAAAGTAGATTGGTTATAAAATAACTAGCAACATTATGAGCACTAAAATGATAAAAATGAAATATAGATATCTCTTAATCCTCCCAGCATTAGTACTTAGTGCTTGTGGTGGTTCAGGAGAAAAAACTACTGACGAAAAAGGAGCAACTTCAGAAGAAGCAACAGCAACAACTCTTGTCGGTGAAAAACAAGATAACTATTCTCCTTATGTGGGTGATAATTATCCTCAAGATGTTTATTTCGGAGATACGCACTTACACACTTCTTATTCTACCGATGCAGGTATGGTTGGTAACACCCTTGGACCAGATGAAGCGTATCGATTTGCGATGGGGCAAGAGGTGACCCAAAGCCATGGTTTAAAGGCAAAACTTCAGAGACCTCTAGATTTCTTAGTCATTTCAGATCATGCTGAAAATCTTGGTTTATCTCCAGCTATAGAAGCATCAAATCCAGAGTTATTAAAAAACGAATGGGGAAGGAAGGTTTATGATCTGGTAAAGTCAGGAGAAGGAATTGCTGCTTACGATGCATGGATGGATGTTATGAGAGCTAGAAAGGACCCTTTGAAAGGGTCTCAATTTGCAAGTGCAATGTGGGCTGATATAACTGCTGCAGCAGAAAAATACAATTCACCTGGAAAATTTACAGCTTTTATTGGTTATGAATGGACATCTATGCCAGGTGGGAATAATTTGCACCGTAACATCATTTTTAGAGATGGTAAAGACAAAGCAGATCAAATTGTTCCTTTTTCTGCTTATGACGGTGAAGATCCAGAAGACCTTTGGGATTGGATGGCGGCCTATGAGAAGAAAACGAATGGACACTTATTAGCACTAGCTCATAACGGAAATATTTCTAATGGGTTAATGTTTGATGATGTAACATTAACTGATAAAAAGGCAATTGATAAAGATTATGCAGAAAGACGTATGCGTTGGGAACCTATATATGAGGTAACTCAAATGAAGGGGGATGGCGAAGCAAATCCTGACCTTTCGCCTAATGATGAATTTGCCGATTTTGAAACATGGGACAAAGGTAGTTTTGGACCAGATCCTAAAACTCCAGCAATGCTTCCTAAAGAGTATGCAAGAGCAGCATACAAAAGAGGGTTAAAGTACGAGGAACAATTAGGAGTTAACCCTTTTAAATTTGGGATGGTTGGATCAACAGATTCTCACACATCTTTAGCAACTACTACAGAGAATAATGCCTTTGGTAAAGTGGAACCACTTTATCCATCTAATGAGGAAGATCGTTTTCATGAGCTCATTACGGGTAGGATTCCGAGTACGGATGGTTCAGATATTAAAGTGCGAGCATGGCAAACGAGTGCATCTGGTTTGGCTGCAGTTTGGGCAACAGAAAACACAAGAGAAGGTTTATGGGATGCCATGAAAAGAAAAGAGGTTTATGCAACTACAGGTACAAGAATGAAAGTTAGAGTATTTGCTGGATATGATTTTAAAAAGGTAGACTTAAAACGACCAGATTTTGCAAAATACGGTTATAAAAATGGAGTTCCTATGGGAGCAGATTTAACTGGTAAAGCAGAAACTACAGCACCTGTTTTATTAATTAAAGCATTAAAAGATCCTGACTGGGCTAACTTAGATCGTGTACAAGTAATTAAAGGATGGTTGGATAAAGAAGGAAATACACAAGAGAAAATATATGATGTAGCCATGTCTGATGGTAGAGTAGTTGCTGCTGATGGTAGATGTAAAACACCCGTTGGAAACACAGTAAATGGAAAAGAAGCCACTTTTGATAATAGTATAGGGGCTGTTAGTCTGGAAGCGTATTGGCAAGATCCAGCATTCGATCCTGCTCAACGTGCTTTTTATTATGTAAGAGTTTTAGAAATTCCTACACCACGATGGACAACATTTGATGCTAAATATTTTGGAGTGGAAATACCTAAAGGAGCTCCTGTAAGCATTCAAGAAAGAGCGTATACCTCTCCAATTTGGTATACACCTAAATAATAATAATAATAATAATAGATGAAAAGATTAATAAATACACTATCAATTGCAACATTATTGTTAATGATTGTAAGTTGTGGCAATACAACTAAAAAAGTTAAAGAGTCTACTTTAACCGATAACCAAATTGATGAAATAGCAAATGGGACCTCATCTTTTGATGTAAACAATCCCGAAGAATGGCCTGTTAAATTTTCCGATTATGGATTTACACCTAAAACGTATGCGCAAGCAGAGTCCTATTCTTTTATGGAGGACTTTATTGACAGAGCCGGTGTTAATAAATTTTTCTCATTTAAAACATTATCAAAAAGTGAAGATCATTGGGTTGTTTCACCAAATAATGATGTTTTATACTCCTTAGCCATTGTTGATGCGAGCGATGATTTTACATTAATTGTGCCCGCAGTTAAAGGAGATAGAGTGATGTCAGTTCAAATTATTGATGCGGACCATTTTACACCAAAACATTTTTACGGTGCAGGGGAGTATACATTTCCAAAAGGAACTTTTAACACACCACAAATTGGAATAGGCATTAGAGTAGAAGTAAATGGAACTGACCCAAAAGATATTGATTATGTAGTAAATAATGTTCAACCAAAAATGAAAATTATTGCCAAATCTGCAAAGAATCATATTCCGAAAATTAATAAGGAAGAAATGGTAAAATTGCGCAAAGCATTAGTCCCTTATTATGAAAAACTACCAAACTCCTTCGGTGGTATGACAAAAAACGCTTCGGAAGTTACAGATGAATGGTTTCGACAACTTTGTACTGCTGGAGCATGGGGTTTATCAGAAAACGAACACGCCATGTACGCTATCTACGCCCCTGGTTTAAGTGCTGACAAATGTTATAAAGCGACTTACCAAGTACCCCCTCAAGATGGTTTTTGGTCAATTACGATGTATGATTCAGATAAATATTTAGTAAGTAATGACAAGAATATTATAAACAAATACAATGTAAAATTTAATGAGGATGGAACATTTACTGTTTATTTTGGAAGCAAAGAACAATGTGGAGATGTTGCAAACAGACTTGATATTGTAGATGGGTGGAATTTCTTGATGCGAGCTTATAAGGCAGACGTTGAAGGATTCAAAAAATATAAAATGCCAAATGTTGAAATTGTTCAATAAAAGAATAACAATTTACCAATAATATTAGCACCTAAATAAAAATGAAACATACACTTAAAGTAACAGCAATTATTACAGCAGCAATTTTTTTAAATTCTTGCGGTGAGTCAAAGGATAAAGCTGTTGAAAAATCAACAAAAGAAAAGATTACTATTGAAGATGCTACACGCACAGAGGGATATAGCGAAACTAAAAATGCTTATTTCGGAAATTTACATATACATACTTCTTGGTCATTTGATGGATACACCAACGGAAGTGTAACAAATCCAGATGATGCTTATAGGTGGGCATTGGGTGAAGCTATTCCTGGTGGTGGTGTTGGTGGCGATATGCAAATTAAAGTTCCTTTAGATTGGTATGCAGTGTCAGACCACGCAGAGTATATGGGTGTATTTAAAAATATGGAAAACCCGAATAGCCCACTTAGTAAATTAGATATTGCAAAAGAGATAACTTCTGACGATCAGGCTATTGCCTTTGCTGCTTTTGCGAGAGTACTTGATGGTATGAACAAAGGGATTTCTGATCCGGAATTGTCTAAACCCGAATTGGCTAAAACAATGTGGCAAGACATTATTAACACTGCTGATGATTATAATACGCCAGGAAAATTTACGACTTTCCCTGCATATGAATGGACTTCAGCACCTAACAATAGAAATTTGCACAGAGTTGTTCTTTTTAAAGATAACAAAGGAATCCCAGCCCTACCTTTCACTACTTTAGATTCAGATAAGCCCGAAGATCTTTGGAAGTATATGAACGAAGCAAGAAAAAATGGTGCAACACTTTTAGCTGTGCCACACAATGGAAATGCGAGTGATGGAATGATGTTTTCGCTCACGGACTCTTATGGTAACCCGATTACCAAAAGTTATAGTGATACCCGAATGTTAAATGAACCTATATATGAAATTAGCCAAATAAAAGGGGCTTCAGAAACCCACCCAGATTTATCTCCTAATGATGAATTTGCTGATTTTGAACAATGGGATTACACCTTATCTGCATTGACAGAAAGGCCAACTAATAGAAAAGGAAGTTTTTTACGTCAGGCATATCGCGATGGATTGAAATTTAAATCAGAAGGAGTTGGAAATCCTTTCAAGTACGGTGTAATAGGAGACTCTGACTCACATAATTCAGCGGCTTCAGTTGAAGAAGATAATTACACCGGAAAATTTGGCATGGAAAACAATCCAGAACACCGATTAAATGGTTTGCCTGGATTTCCTGAAGCAAACAATCTTCAACTTAGAGAGTTTGGGTCTGGTGGTTTAGGTGGTGTTTGGGCTAAAGAAAATACCAGAGATGCAATCTATAATGCACTACTCAATAAAGAAACTTTTGGTACTTCTGGTACTAGAATGAAGGTGCGCTTTTTTGCCAGTTTTAATTATAATCAAAATATTACTTCTGATAAAAACTGGTTAACTACTGCCTATGCTGATGGAGTACCTATGGGAAGAGATTTGAAAAACTCAAATGGAAAGGCGCCCATGTTTATTGTTCATGCTATAAAAGAAGCTAATGGAGCAAATTTGGATAGAGTACAAATCATCAAAGGTTGGGTAGATACGAATGGCGAAACACATGAGAAGATTTATAATGTTGCTTTGTCAGATAACAGAAAAGATGGCTCAATACCTGTTGGGAATACTGTTGACTTAAAAACTGCAAAGTATAGCAATAACATTGGAGATGTTGAATTTTTAGCGACTTGGTCAGATGCTGAATTTGATGCTAAACAACATGCTTTTTATTATGTAAGAGTAATCGAAATTCCAACACCTAGATGGTCAACTTACGATGCTGTAAAATTAGGAATTCCAGTTCGTACAGATATCCCAAGTAGCATACAAGAAAGAGCTTGGTCAAGTCCAATTTGGTATACGCCTAAATCGAAGTAGAAGGCATTAAAATAAATATTGAAATTTAATCGAATTAAAAAACTCAAGACATGAAAAGATCAAACTATCTATTGCTACTGTTCACCATTATAATGGCAACTGCAGTACATGCGCAAAAAAGTGATCAGCCTAATATCCTAATTATATGGGGAGACGACATTGGTGGCTTTAACCTCAGTGCATACAATATGGGGATGATGGGTTACCAAACACCCAACATCGATCGAATTGCAAAGGAAGGGGCGCTGTTCACGGACTGGTATGGCCAACAAAGTTGTACCGCTGGTCGCGCGGCCTTCATTACAGGCCAGTCACCTATACGCACCGGCCTTACAAAGGTCGGCCTACCCGGTGCACCCGAAGGAATGCAAAAAGAAGACCCTACGCTTGCCACCATGCTTAAGGCCGAAGGTTACATGACCGGCCAATTCGGAAAAAATCACCTTGGTGATCTAGATGAGATGCTTCCTACGAATCACGGGTTCGATGAATTTTTTGGTAATCTATACCATCTGAATGCCGAAGAAGAGCCGGAGCATCCAGATTACCCAAAGAGTGAGGAGTTCAAGAAAAACTTTGGTCCACGCGGAGTGATACATAGCTATGCTGACGGCCGTATAACGGATACAGGTCCATTGACCAAAAAGCGTATGGAAACCATTGATATGGAAGTTAACGCCAAAGCAGTGGATTTCATGGAACGCGCTGCGGAAGCGGACAAGCCCTTCTTCCTCTGGTGGAACTCCACTCGCATGCACATCTTCACCCACTTGAAAGAGGAGTCAGTAGGCAAAACCGGCCAAGGTATCTATGCCGATGGCATGGTTGAGCATGACGGACATGTAGGAGAGATTCTGGATAAACTCAAGGAGTTGGGCCTAGACGAGAATACGATCATCATGTATTCTAGCGACAATGGCGCTGAGTCCTTTACTTGGCCTGACGGAGGAACAACAATGCTTCGTGGTGAGAAAAATACGCAATGGGAAGGCGGCTATAGAGTCCCAACGCTCATAAGCTGGCCTGGCGTTATTGAACCCGGAACCATAATCAATGACATCGGGGCGCACGAAGATATGCTCCCAACACTGTTGGCCGCAGCCGGAAACACAACTGTTAAGGAAGACTTATTGAAAGGTCAAAAAGTGGATGACAGAACCTACAAAGTACATCTGGATGGGTACAATCTGCTTCCTGCACTTACTGGTAAGGCTGAATGGCCTCGTCATGAATTCCTTTACTGGACGGACGATGGTAGTGTTGCAGCTCTGCGATACAATGACTGGAAGGTGACATTCCTTGAGCAAGAGGCAGAGGGATTAGAAGTTTGGATAAACCCATTCACTCCTGTCCGTGCTCCTGTACTCACCAACTTGCGCATGGATCCTTTTGAGCGGGCCAGACATGAGAATGCCATGGGTTACCAACGCTGGTACCTGGAGCATATGTTCGCGATTGCTCCAGCAGGAGCATATGTTGGACGATGGCTACAAAGTTTCCGTGAGTTTCCACCTCGTCAAGAGCCTGGTAGTTTCAACCTCGATAATGTGATGAAAAAACTTAAGGAAAACCCGGGCAAGCAATAATTCTTCAAATGTTAAACAAAGGCCGGCGGCTTCAAAGGCAGCCGGCTTTAGTTACGTGAAGATAATGGTAAGCAGTTGGTAGTGCAAGACCGCGCATATACCTCTCCAATTTGGTATACACCTAAATAATAGAAATATATGAAAACACTAATTAACACATTATCACTTGCAGTCGTACTATTTACAATTGTCGGTTGTAACGAAACAAAAAAGGAAAAAGAAGAAGCAACTGAAGATTCTAAAGACACAATAGTCGAAAAAGAAGTAGCTTCAAACCCATTAAATGATGTGTATTGGGGAGATACGCATTTGCATACTTCTCAATCGTTTGATGCTATTGCCTTCGGAACTATTGTAGGGCCGGAAGAGGCTTACCGTTTTGCAATTGGGGAAGAGATAACCTCGTCTACTGGTGTACCAGCTAAACTATCTCGACCACTGGATTTTTTAGTTGTAGCGGACCATGCTGAAGCGATGGGTGTAATGGGTGAGATAAAAGAAGGTAATCCATTGATTATGGGTAATGAAACTCTCAAGAAATGGAACAAATGGTTAAATACTGGTGATAAAGTAAAAGCCATGGATGTATATCGAGAAATTATGGCGAGTCAAACTCCGGCAGGCACTCCCTTACCTGATGAATTGACCAATTTAGAGATAATGAGTTCAATTTGGAAAAAAAATATAGATGCGGCAGAAAAATATAATGATCCAGGTAATTTTACTGCTTTTATCGGCTATGAGTGGTCTTCTAACACTGGTGGAAATAACTTGCACAGGGTTGTAATCTATAAAGATGGAAAAGAGCGTGCTAATCAAATGCTACCATTTTCGTCTTTAGAAAGTGATAACCCAGAGGATCTTTGGAAAGCGCTTGAAGCATATGAAACGAAAACTCAAGGAAATGTATTGGCAATTCCACATAATGGAAATTTAAGTAATGGAACGATGTTTCCTTTGATAAACCCTGTAACGGATAAACCTATTACTAAGGAATATGTTACTATGCGTAATACGTATGAACCACTTTATGAGGCGGTTCAAATAAAGGGAGACAGTGAAGCACATCCTAAGCTTTCGCCAAATGACGAATTTGCTGACTATGATACTTGGGATAAAGGGAATCTTGATTTATCCGTAGACAAAACGGATGATATGCTTCAGTATGAATATGCTCGTAATGGATTGTTAAATGGATTAAAGGTAGAATCAGATTTAGGAGTTAATCCGTTTAAGTTTGGGATGATTGGTGCTACAGATGCTCATACTGGTATTGCCGCAGTTGCAGAAAACAACTTTTTCGGAAAGCTTCCTCATATGGAGCCTTCCGATCATCGTATGGATCATCCTATGTTACAATTTGGGGATAAAAAATATATGGGATGGGAAATGGTATCTGGTGGTCTAGCGGCTGTTTGGGCGAAGTCAAACACACGAGAAGCGATCTTTGAAGCTATGGAAAAAAAGGAAGTTTATGCGACTACAGGATCAAGAATTAAATTGCGGTTTTTTGGTGGATGGGACTTTAACGATGCTGACTTAAAGGATAATCATGCACAAGCTGGTTACGATAAAGGTGTACCTATGGGTGGAGATTTGAAAAGTGCAACCGCAGATGCTCCCTCATTTATGGTTTATACCATGATGGATCCAGAGTCAGGAAGTTTAGACAGAGTTCAAATTGTAAAAGGCTGGTTAAATACTGATGGAAGTTTAGACGAAAAAGTGTACGATGTAGTATGGAGTGGAGATAGAAAAATGGATAAGAATGGTAAAGTACCATCTGTTGGAAATAATGTAAACCTCAAAGATGCGACTTGGTCGAATGAAATTGGCTCAGCGGAGTTAAATCAAGTGTGGACTGATCCAAATTTTGATGCCTCCCAAGCAGCATTTTATTATGTTAGAGTCATTGAAATTCCAACACCAAGATGGACACTTTTTGATAAAATAAGATTTGGAGTTGAAGTGGATAAGGAAGTGCCCTTGACTACTACCGAAAGAGCTTACAGTTCCCCAATTTGGTATACGCCTAAATAATAGAAATAAATGAAAAATATGAAATCACTAATTAACACTTTGTCGCTCGTAGTCGTACTATTTACATTTGTAAATTGTGGCGAAACGAAAAAGGAGAAAGAAGAAGCCACTGAGAATACTCAAGAAAAGGTTTCTGAAAACAAAGTAAAGTCTAACCCACTAAACAATGTGTATTGGGGAGATACACATTTGCATACTGATCTTTCTTTAGATGCAGGAGCTTTTGGTAATAGAATAGGAATGGATGAAGCGTATCGTTTTGCCTTAGGTCAAGAAGTAACTGCTTCCACTGGAATAAAAGCGAAATTATCGAGACCACTTGATTTCTTAGTTATTGCAGACCATTCAGATGGGATGGGATTATTTCCAGGATTATTAACCGGTAGTGGATTTATCATGACTACACCAGAGGGGAAACGATGGAAAAAAATGATTGATGAGGGAAATGCAGCTGAAGCTACAATGGACATAATAACCAATTTCGGAGCCGGAACATTATCATTTAAGACCAACGATAAGGAAATGATGAGACCAGTATGGGAAAAAGTAGTAGAAGCCGCAGAAAAATACAATAATCCAGGTAAGTTTACTGCTTTCATAGGTTATGAATGGACCTCTTTTATTAAAGGGAATAATTTACATCGAGTTGTAATTTATAGAGACAATGGAGATAAAACAAAGGGACATTTACCATATACCAAAGAGGATAGTCCTGATCCGGAATATTTATGGGAAAACATGGCCATGTATGAAGAAAATACTGGAGGACAAGTATTGGCTATACCACATAACGGTAACTTGAGTAATGGATTAATGTTTGCCGAAACCAGAATTAATGGAGAGCCCGTTGATGAATCTTATGCTAAGGAAAGGTTTAAAAGAGAACCTCTTTACGAAGTAACTCAAATTAAAGGAGATGGTGAAGCACACCCTTACCTATCACCAAATGATGAGTTTGCTGATTTTGAAAATTGGGATAGAACGAATTTAGATTATTCTCAGGTAAAAACAAAGGACATGCTTCAATATGAGTATGCTCGATCGGCACTTAAAAATGGGATTAAGTATCAAAAAGAAATGGGAGTTAATCCTTATAAGTTTGGAATGATCGGTAGTACAGATTCTCATACGTCTTTAGCTACTGCTGATGACAATAACTTTTTTGGTAAAACCTCAGGGGTAGAACCATCAAAAGATAGGGCTCACCATCCTTTTATAAAATCTAAATTAGGTACTATTCATAACTATGAAACGCTTGCTTCTGGTTATGCTGCTGTATGGGCAAAATCAAATACGCGTGAAGATCTTTATGATGCCATGGCCAGAAAAGAAACTTATGGCACAACAGGTTCAAGAATTAAATTGCGATTTTTTGGTGGATGGGATTTTAATGAAGCTGATCTTAATGAAAATAACGCTCAAGCTGGTTACGATAAAGGAGTACCTATGGGTGGAGATTTGAAAAGTGCAACAGCAGATGCTCCTTCATTTATGGTTCATGCAATTATGGATCCAGAGTCAGGAAGTTTAGACAGAGTTCAAATTGTAAAAGGTTGGGTAAATGCTGATGGAAGCTTAGGAGAAAAAGTATATGATGTAGCTTGGAGTGGAGATAGAAAAATGGATAAAAACGGGAAAGTACCTTCAGTTGGAAATAACGTAAACTTAGAAGATGCAACATGGTCTAATGATATTGGAGCTGTTGAGTTAAGCAAAATTTGGACGGATCCTAATTTTGATGCTACACAAGAAGCATTTTATTATGTTAGAGTCATTGAAATTCCTACACCTCGATGGACACTTTATGATAAAGTAAGGTTTGGTGCTGAATTAGGACCCGAAATAAAATTGACAACAACAGAAAGAGCTTACAGTTCTCCAATTTGGTATACGCCTAAATAAAAGGAGCAATGACAAATTCAGAATCAATCCATAAAAATGCAGCCGGTGGAATCATTATGGTTACCTGCTTGCTTTCTCTTGGCTACGCCATCTTACGATACCATATCCTAGGTCCTGTATCGTGGAGTGAATTCCCGTTTTTTATTCTGAACAAAGGCATAGCACTGTCTGCGTTCATACTGCTCACTTTCAATTTCGCTTTAGGTCCATTAAAGAATTTAGGGGTCAAAGTTTCAGAAAAGTGGCTAAATGCTCGTCAGGCTCTCGGGATGACTGGTTTTCTGTTAGTGCTTATTCATGCGCTCATTAGCTTTATGCTCTTTAACCCTCAAATCTTTGGGAAATTTTATGAGGATAACGGACACCTGACTCTCTTTGCAGGGTTAAGCATGTTGGGAGGAATCATATCCTTCGTGGTATTATGGGTTATCAATTTGTCATTTAAAACAGATCTCAAAGAAGATAAAACGTTTATCAAGTTTATAACTTCTCGCAAATTTTTGCTGGTCGCGATGCTATTTGCCATAGCACATATCTTTTTTATGGGATATAAAGGTTGGATGGAACCTTCTGACTGGCATGGAGGATTACCACCCATCAGCCTTGTGGCATTTGCCTTTTGTACAGTTGGGTATATCATCAATTTAATCGGCAGAAAATAAATAGGAATGAAAAAATTACTCAAAGAGCCATTAGTCCACTTTTTATTGATAGGCGCACTTCTTTTTCTGGTTTACGGAATGGTAAATACAGAGAAAGATGAAACGGAAATTGCTATTGATGATAACTTAATTAATGAGTTAGCTGCTAAATGGGAGTTGAAGCGAAGCAGGCAACCCACTTTAGCCGAAATTAATGGGATGGTTGAAAAATATATAGAGCAAGAGATTTTATATAGAGAAGCACTCGCTATGAATCTTGACCATAACGATGAAATCGTTAAAAGAAGATTGGCTCAAAAAATGGAGTTTATTTCTGATGGTTTAGCAGAATCACTTCAGCCTACAGAAGAAGTTTTGAAGGACTATTATGAAAAACATAAGGAGAACTTTCAGAAAGATCCTATTTACACCTTGCAACACGTTTATTTTAGTAACGATAAAAGAACTGATGCTGTTGCAGATGCAACCAACGCTTTAGTTGCTGAGTCACCTGAAAGCTTAGGGGATAATATATCCTTACCCAACCAATATACTGATGCTAGTGCTTTTCTAATAGCTAGAGATTATGGATCTGCTTTTGCTAATAGTTTAGATGCTTTAGAAACTGGTAAATGGTCTGGTCCTATCACTTCTGGGTTTGGTGTTCATATTGTCAATGTCCAAGAGAAGAAAGCAGCTGGTTATTATACTTTTAAAGAAGTGTTAGAAAAAGTAACTATTGATTATAATTTTGATGCAAGTAATACCTTTAAAACTGAATTAATCAACACATTCCTTAAAAATTATAGCATCCTTGTTGATGTTTCTGATGCTACATTGAAAAAGAGTTTAGATGAAAAATATTAGTCTCCTTTTTATTTTTGTATTGACAACCTTTGCGGTATCTGCTCATGAAGTTAGGCCTGCATATTTTAGTGTCACACAATTGACCGACTCAACCTATCAAGTCGTATGGAAAATTCCAGCAATGGGAAATGCCATACCTAAAATTTATCCTGTATTACCTGAAAACTGGATCATAACCGATGAACAGGCAAATTTACTTCCTGGTAATCTAAGAAGAACCTATACCATTAGAGTAGATAAGAATATAGAAGGGAATGAGCTATATTTTGAGGGGCAAGAAAAAACGTTGATTGACATTTTAGTTTCAATAAAAAAAAGAGATGGCATACAATATTCGGCTATGCTTAAGCCATCAAATCCTCATTATAAAATCCCATTAAAACCTAATAGATTTAGTGTCATCAAAACCTATTTGGTTTTTGGTGTTGAACATATTCTTTTAGGCATAGATCATCTATTATTTGTTTTAGCATTACTGTTATTAACCAAAGGATTTAGAAAGCTTGTTAAAACAATTACTGCTTTTACAATTGCCCATAGTATAACGCTATCATTAGCTACACTTGGATTTGTAGGTCTTCCTGGAGCTCCTGTTGAAGCTGTTATTGCTTTGAGTATTGTTTTTCTAGCTGTGGAATTAATACATTATTTAAACGGACGAAAAGGATTAACAGTACGTTATCCATGGGTTGTTGCTTTTGCGTTTGGGTTATTACATGGCTTCGGATTTGCTGGTGCATTAGTAGATTTAGGCTTACCTCAAACAGATATACCTTGGGCATTACTTTTCTTTAATGTTGGCGTTGAACTAGGGCAGATTGCTTTTGTTATAGCAGCTCTTGGGTTTATTTGGTTACTAAGTAAAATAAAAATTAAGTGGACAAAATGGTTCGTAAGAGTACCTCCTTATGCTATTGGTAGCTTAGCTGCATTTTGGTTGATTGAGCGCATTAACAATTTTTTCTAAATTGATTTTTCACTTATTTAATACCTTTAACAGTATGACCTTTAACGGATTGATAATTATTAAATATAATTTTTATATCTTAGATGTTATAAGCTATTAATTAATCCAACCTTTTTATGAAAATTCGCTATTTGACTTTATTATTTATTACTGTCTTTTGTTTTTCTCAAGCACAAGACAAACCAAATATCCTTGTAATTTGGGGAGATGACATTGGCTATTCTAATATCAGTATCAACAACCAAGGGATGATGGGTTACCAAACACCTAATATTGACCGTATTGGTAAAGAAGGTGCTGTTTTTACAGATTGGTATTCGCAGCAATCATGTACTGCGGGTCGTGCGGCTTTCATTACGGGGCAGCATCCTTTTAGAACTGGATTACTAACTATAGGAATGCCTGGTGCAGATCAAGGCATAAAAGCAAATCAAGCAACTATTGCCGAATTATTAAAAGGACAAGGATATACATCTGGTCAATTTGGGAAAAACCACCTTGGTGACCTCGATCACATGTTGCCAACTAATCATGGCTTTGATGAGTTTTTTGGCAATTTATATCACTTAAATGCTGAAGAGGAACCAGAAACTTATTATTACCCTAAAGATCCTGAATTTCACGAAAAATTTGGTCCACGAGGAGTAATTCATTCTTATGCTGATGGTAGAATTGAAGATACAGGACCAATGACACGTAAGCGTATGGAAACTGCCGATGATGAATTTACCTCTGCTGCAATTTCCTTTATTGAAAAAGCACATGCTTCTAAGAAACCCTTCTTTGTTTGGTTGAGTGCTACACGTATGCACGTTTGGACGCATCTTAAAGAAGAGAGTATTGGTGTTACAGGAATAAGCCTATATGCTGATGGTATGGTAGAGCATGATAAATCAATAGGAACTGTTTTAGCTAAATTGGATGAATTAGGAATTATTGATAATACCATTATCATGTATTCAACAGACAACGGTGCCGAAAAATTTACATGGCCTGATGGTGGTAATACACCATTTGCCGGTGAGAAAGGATCTACCTGGGAAGGTGGTTTTAGAGCGCCTGCAGTTATTAGATGGCCAGGGGTAATTAAACCTGGGACCATTAATAATGGTATTCATTCACATGAAGATATGTTGCCAACATTACTTGCAGCGGCTGGTGTTCCTGACGTCAAAGAAAGATTATTAACAGGATACTCTTCAGCAGGCAAAAATTTCAAAGTGCATTTGGATGGGTATAATATGATGGATTCTTGGAAAAATGGAACAGAATCACCGCGAAACGAAATATTTTATTTTGATGCAGGAGGTAATCTGAATGCCTTACGCTATCAAGACTGGAAAATTCACTTTACTATTATGGAAGGCTCTATTAATGAAGGGTTCCGCAAAACGCCATCATGGCCATTGGTAATTAATTTAAGAGCCGATCCTTTTGAAGTATCTTATAAATCTGCCCTATACACCAGATGGTATGGTGATAATATGTGGATGTTTGTTCCAGCACAACAATACGTTGGCAATTTTTTAGCAACATTTAAAGATTTTCCACCAGTAGCAGGTGGGTCTTTGGGGGTTGATAAAGTAGTGAAGTCTCTCGGGAAAAGGCCTCAAAATTAATAAAAGTCTGTTAAATTAACATTTTGAGGACCATGATTAAATTCGATTTTAAATCTTACTAATTTTGGTCCTTTTATAATTTAATAATTCGTCTTTGAAATATATAAAATGAGAAAGTTAATAGGCATAGTAGTTGTTTTATTAAGTGTACTAAGTTGCAAAAACAATGATGCAGTAAAAGATAAAGTTGCTCACGATTCTCATGCTCCAAAAACTGAAATTACATCAGCCATAAAACCCGTAACTGATATGGTTTGGATTGATGGTGGGTCTTTTCAGATGGGAGCACATATTAAAGGCTATTATGGTAGAGAATATCCTGCGCATCAAGTAGAACTTGATGGGTTTTGGATGGATAAACACGAAGTGACCAATGCACAATATAAGGCATTTGTTGATGCTACAAATTATATAACCGTTGCTGAACGTGTTATTGATTGGGAAGACTTAAAAAAGGAGCTTCCTCCAAATACGCCTAAACCACATGATAGTATATTACAACCTGGATCTTTAGTATTTAAAGCTTCTAATGGACCAGTAAATTTAAATGATATTTCTAACTGGTGGTATTGGACCATTGGTGCCAATTGGAGACAGCCTCAAGGGCCCGATAGTTCAATTTCAGATAAAATGGATCACCCTGTAGTACATATGGCTTACGAAGATGCTCTTGCTTATTGTAAATGGGCTGGCAAACGATTGCCAACAGAGGCCGAATGGGAGTTTGCCGCAAAGGGAGGGTTAGTCAAAAAAAAATATACTTGGGGTGACGATGATGCAAAAAATAGAGGTGACCTTGCCAACATTTACCATGGTGATTTCCCATATAATAATACGGCCTTAGACAGCCATGTTGGTACTGCTCCAGTGATGCAATTTAAACCAAACGGATATCAATTATATGATATGTCAGGGAATGTTTGGGAATGGTGTTCCGATTTGTTTGATGAAAATTATTACAAAGAGATTGCAGGGACCATTTGCAAAAATCCAACGGGATCTAAAAAAGCGTATAATCCTAGGAATCCTTATGCGACTGAACGAGTTACAAAAGGAGGTTCTTTTTTATGCCACGTGTCCTATTGTTATAATTATCGGCCAAGTGCTAGAGAAGGGTCATCTATCGATACAGGAATGTCTCACTTAGGTTTTAGATGTGTGAAGAATTAACCATATTTTTAAATAGAAAGCTTTATGAAAAAGAATAGAATAAAATTTACAATTAATATCGCTTTCGTATTCTGTGCTTTGAATTTGTTTGCTCAGAAGGATTCACTTCATGTAAAGAATGAAAAACAACAGGTCTATAATTATAATAAAAAATTTGATATTCCCTTAACAAGTGCGGCTGCAGCTATTTCAATTTTCAATTTTACGCAGATTTATTCGAAAGATCGTTCTTCTGAAACATCCATTTTAGCGCTCGATGTCAATGATGTGAATAAATTTGATCGCGGAGCAGCTGGGAATTATAATGAGAAAGCAAAAACCACTAGTGATTTTTTCTTTAATGCAGCTATTCCACTTCCTTTGATTGTATTTGCATTCGATGATGCTATGAGACAAGACTATTTAAGATTGACATTATTGTATTTG
Organism: Psychroserpens sp.; assembly: GCF_036960315.1. NCBI lineage: Bacteria > Pseudomonadati > Bacteroidota > Flavobacteriia > Flavobacteriales > Flavobacteriaceae > Psychroserpens > Psychroserpens sp. The sequence goes on from NZ_JBALVR010000009.1 coordinate 21,351, forward strand.
GAAACCATGTCAATTACTGGTGTGGCGTATAGTACATCGCAACAACTCAATAATAGACTTAGACCATTTACCTATAACCAAGACCTAGAATTGTCTAGTAGAACTAAAGGAGGTGCAAAAAACTCCTTTTATTCTGGGCATACAGCTCTTGTGGCTACATCAACATTTTTCCTAGCAAGGGTTTATCATGATTACCACCCAGAATCTCCCTATAAATATGTTTTTTATGGCGGAGCTGGATTGGCCACATTTTTTACAGGATATTTTCGTGTAAAAGCTGGGCAACATTTTCCTACAGATGTCATCATTGGCGGTACTGTTGGAACTGCAATAGGAATATTAGTGCCATTCTTTCATAAAAATAAATTATTTAAGAATGAAAAATTGAGCCTTTATCCAGTTACAGGCGAATATCATGGACTTCGATTGGCTTATAAATTTTAAATAAATAAAATATCATCTATAGAATAACAATAAATAACCATAAATAATTAAATTATGAAATCAATAATCACAGTAGTAACGATGCTATTTTGTGTTTCCGTAATTGCCCAAATAGGTGGCTGGAATCCAAAACTCGAAGAAGAGGCCAATACGGCTTTAACTTTAATGATAGAAGAAACCCCAAAATTAGAAACATTCAAAACTAAGGCCTATGGGTATGCTGTGTTTCCTAAGATTACAAAAGCAGGCATTGGTATAGGAGCAGCGGCAGGAAATGGTGTGGTTTATCAAAACGATAACTTAGTAGGTTCATCCAAGTTAAAACAAGCGTCCATAGGACTTCAATTAGGTGGCCAACAATACAGTGAAGTTATCTTTTTTGAGAACAAAAAAGCTTTTGAGCATTTTACCAATGGCAATTTAAAATTCGATGCCCAAGCATCGGCCGTGGTTATTACAGAAGGCGCATCAATAGATGTGGCATATAAAAATGGGGTTGCTGTTTTTACGCGTGCTAAAGGTGGGTTAATGTTTGAAGCTTCAATTGGAGGTCAGCATTTTACATATAAAAGAAAAAAATGAAAATGAAAAATTACAAATTATGTACATTATTACTGTTTTTTACCTTAATTGGGAATTTAAGTTATTCTCAAGAAACCGAAGAAACTTCTGCTGAAGATTTAGCAAAAAAACTTGCAAATCCGGTGGCATCTTTAATTAGTGTTCCTATTCAAAATAATTTTGATTTTGGAGTTGGACCATTTGATGGTTTTAGATACAATTTAAATATTCAACCCGTCATTCCTATATCACTAAATGAAAAGTGGAATATGATTAGCCGAACCATCATACCTATAATATCGCAAAGCGATGTTACTGGAAAAGGGAACAGCGAATTTGGACTTGGTGATATCGCACAGAGCATTTTCTTTTCACCTAAAGAAGTCAAAAACGGAATGGTTTGGGGTCTTGGACCCATATTTCTTTTACCAACTGCAACCAATAATTTTTTGGGAGCTGATAAGTGGGGCATTGGTCCCAATGCAGTGGTCTTAAAACTAAATGGACCGTGGACTTATGGAGCGTTAGTAAACCACGTTTGGTCTGTTGGAGGAAGTGGAAACAACGACATAAATGCAACTTTTTTTCAACCATTTATGACTTATGCCACCAAAACAGGATCGTCTTTTAGCCTTGCTTCTGAAAACACACAAAGTTGGGATAATGAAATATTTGGAGGGTTTGTTGGAGCATACTACGCCAAAGTCACAAAAATTGGAAAGCAAATGATACAAATAGGAGGTGGTCCGAAAGTGTTTTATGGCAATAACCCGTTTAATCCCGATTGGGGAATTAGAGCCAACATCATCTTATTGTTTCCTAAATAATGAGTTCAATTGTTAATAGTTGATAAATAACTAGTTAACATTAAATATGATTGAATCGCTTAATATGTATAGAATCCTTGTCTTATGTTGCATTTCACAGTTATGCTTTGCGCAACAAAATATAGGCGTAATCGATTCTTTAATTGTACGTTCTAAAGACAGCTCAAGTATAAAGAAAATTACATTTAATGGGTATCCATATGTGTTTTATACTCCCGAGACGCAAGCAGCAATTGGCGGAGGTGGTATCTTTTTGTTCTATACTAAAAAAAATGAAAAATTACGACCATCTAAAGTCGGATTTGGTGCGCATTATACGACTAATAAGCAGTATAAATTTACTATGAACTCTAGTGTTTATTTTAATGAAAATAATCTTGTTGTTAATATGCCTGTCTCATATGGTTACACCTTAGATAAGTTTTGGGGTGTGGGTAATACAACTGAGGACATTGGAAATGAGGGCTATTTTAGGCAAGATTTTAGTTTACAATTAGAAGTTCAAGTTCCGCCAGTTCTTTTTTTTGCCGATCGGACTGGTTTTATTTTAGATTATAAGAACACAGTAATTGATGACCCAAGAGAAAATTCATTTTTACTAAACGAATCAGTTAATGGATTTGAAGGTGGCGATATTTTTGGACTCGGTATTAATTTGGTTTGGGATAGACGAGACAATTTATTTTATCCTACCGAAGGTCATTATCAGTACATTAAATTTATAGTATATCCAGAGCCAAGTGACTATGTTTTTTCTACCTTTGAATTAGATGTCAGATATTATAAAAAATTATTAAAAAATCAAGTGTTAGCAACAAACCTCTATTTAATGAGTGTTGGAAGTAATGCTCCGTTTTATGAATTACCAGCTTTAGGTGGGCAAAATCGTATGCGAGGTTATTTTCAGGGTCGATATCGCGATCGAAATTATGTTGCTTTTCAGTCTGAATTACGACAGTATATTTCTAAGAAATTAGGGTTTGTTGCCTTTGCCGGATTTGGTGATGTTGGCGAAGAAATAACAGATTTAAATTTAAAAGATTTAAAGTACAGTTTTGGAGGAGGTTTACGGTATTTATTTAATAAGAAAGAAAATGTTAATCTAAGAATGGATATTGGTATAGGCAGAGATGGTAATACCGGTATTTATTTCGGAATTGAGGAGGCTTTTTAAAAACGACAAAAAATAACAATAATGAGAAATAAAACAAACATGAAACTAAAACATTTAACGCTATTAATCTTATTTGCTGCATTTACATTGCAAAACTGCTCAAGTACCAAAGTCTTAAATGCTTGGAAAGCAGAAGACGATGTCATTAGTAAATTTAAAACAAAAAATGTTTTAGTAATTGCTCGAACCGCCAATGATTACGCACGATACGCATTTGAGCGTGCTATGGCCGATGAACTTCGAAATAAAGGTATAAAAGCAACTGAAAGTTATACTAAAGCACCAAAAATTCATCCAGAACGCGAAATGTCTGAAGAACGTGTAGCTTTTATAAAAAGTCTTATGGAAAGCGAAGGATATACAGCTGTTGTTTTAACCGTAATAAAAGATAAAAAACAAACAACTACAACATCTTATAGTGGTATTTATGTTGGTGCAACTTATGGCAATTATTATCCAGGCTATTATGGTGGGTTTTATGATTATTTCTCTTATCCTTATGCCTATGGGTCCTATTATGATTCTTTTGGAGGCTATATTCCAACGGGTAGTTCTACACATACCACAACGAATTACGTATTAGAAACAGTAGTATATAATTTAGAGGAAGCAGGTGATAATCAACTTGTAGCTGTAGTTTCTACAAGTCTTAAAGACCCCAAAGAAGCCTATAAAACGGCCGAAAATTTTGTGAGGGAAATGATGCAGAGTCTTGAGAAAAAATAATAAGTATTATGCAGAATCAAAGTAATAACATAATCACCAATGTGCTAAAAGTCACATTATTATTAATACTAGTTGCTTGGTGTTTTCTTATAATGCAACCCTTTATTTTGATTGTATTATGGGCTATAATACTTGGTGTGGCTTTGTTCCCTCCTTATAGTTATTTAGTTAAAAAGATTGGTGCATCTAAAAAGAAACTTGTTACAATAATTTTTGGGCTTGTAGTTACTACACTTTTAATGGTTCCGGCATATTTTATTACAAGTTCTGTTGCTAATACTACAATGGAAACGGTTAGTAATATCAAAAACAATTCCTTTGAAATTCCTGCACCAAACGAAAACGTAAAAGAATGGCCTTTAATAGGAGATAAATTATATAGCAATTGGACAGAGGCATCTAAAGACATAAAGCATTACTCAATAGTTCATAAAGATTTTATTTTAGATCAAGGTTCAAATTTATTAAGTGGATTTAAAGGGTTTATAGGAGCATTTGTTACGTTTTTCTTTGCATTTATTATTGCTTTAGTTTTTATGTATCATTCTGAATATACCAATAAAGCAGCATTAAAATTATTCAATAAACTTATAGGGAATGATAGTGATGAAATAATTAATATGTCTCGCGATGTTATTAGGAGTGTTGTAAAGGGAATTCTGCTTGTAGCACTTATACAATCAGGATTGGCATTTATAGGCTTTAAAGTCATTGGGTTGCCAGCTGCAGGCGTTTTTGCTTTTATAATATTAGTGACTTCAATTGTTCAAATTCCGGCAATTCTTACTATGATACCAGCTATTATACTTGCGTTTTCAATTGCTGATACAACACCAGCAATAATTTTTACGATCTATTGTGTTCTGGTTGGAATATCGGATAATATTTTAAAACCTATGCTTCTAGGTAAAGGACTCCATACACCAATGATTATAATTTTAATTGGAACTATTGGAGGTATGTTATTGCATGGGATTATTGGTCTTTTTTTAGGAGCTATAGTTTTAGCAGTAATGTACAGAATGTATGAATATTGGGTGAATTCTTCAGAAAAAAAAATTAATATATAACAGTAAAATAATTGAAAGAAAGTAGTCTAACTATATGGTCAAGTAAAACATTAATTGTAGTTATTGCATTCCTTCTATTTCCTGTAACTAAAAGCGTTGCGCAAGATATTGAACCAAGACGATGGACAGCTTTACCATTAGGAACCAATATTTTAGGAGTTGGGTATGCCCGCACAAATGGAAAGATATTTTTTGACCCCTTACTACAAGTTGAGGATGGTACATTTAATAATGACGTCTTCGCACTTCAATATATACATTCTTTTAAATTAGGAAATAAATTGGCACGTCTGGATGTATTCGTTCCTTTTAGTATTACACAATGGGAGGGGTTATTAGGCGGTGTTGCGACGACTGTTAACCGTAATGGATTTGCTGATCCTCGCATAAGACTTTCCCTAAACTTTATAGGGATGTCCGCCATGAACCCTAATGAAATGCAAGAATATTTAATGGCTAACCCTAAACGGACATCTTTTGGAGTTTCTATTGCAGTTACACTTCCGTTAGGTCAATATTTTGATGAAAATTTACTTAATTTAGGGCAAAACCGATTCATTTTTCGTCCTCAAGTAGGAATGGTACATCATTGGGGTAAATGGTCTTATGAATTAACCGGATCAGCTTTAATTTATACGAATAATAATAATTTTTCAAATGGTAAGACCCGAAAACAAAATGTTGTATTCGCGGCACAAACACACTTAATAAGACAGTTTAAGTCAAGAGCTTGGGCTTCTTTAAGTTTAGGATACGGACTGTCAGGACAGTCTATTGTTAATAGTCAACCTAATAATGATGATCGGATAGATGTTTTGGGTGCATTTTCATTGGGATTCGTATTAACTAAAAAACAAACTGTAAAGCTGAGTTACATCCGCACAGAAACTACAAAAGATATTGGAGCGGATTTAAATTCCATTATTATGAGTTGGTCTACCTTATTTTAGAAAATATAATTAGTAAATTTATATACGTAATAAAATTATGAAAATGAAAAACAAAATTATGTTAATTGCACTTCTAATAGGATCTATTGGTTTTGCTCAAAACAACTCAATTGAATGGCCTAGAGCAATTAAAGCAGGTGATAATTATATTATTACCTTATACCAACCACAATTGGAAACCTTAAAAGGGAATAAATTAAATGGGCGTTTAGCACTTTCTATAAAGGACAAAAGTGATAAAATTATTTTTGGGGCTTTATGGTTTGAAGCACGTTTGTCTACCGATTTAGAAACACGTTTAGCCGTTTTAGAAGCTTTAGACATACCAAAAATTAAGTTTCCAGATATCGAGAATGAAGACAATATTGCTTTATTAAAATCTGTAATTATTAAAGATTTGAGTGCCGCTGAAATTGAAATGTCTATTGATGATATTATCACCAATATAGAATCTATAGAAGCCAACAATGTCGTTGATGAAACGTTGTCTAATCAGGCACCAAGCCTTTTCTTTAGGCAAAAACCAACAGTTTTAGTGAGTATTGATGGTGAACCGATATTAAAAAAAGAAGAGAATGAGTCTATAGAATATGTTGTGAACACACCTTTTTTTATTGTAAAAAAGAAAAACAAATTCTATTTAAAAGGTGAGAAAACTTGGTATACTTCAGATGTACTTGTTGCTAACGATTGGAAAGTAACAACATCCATTCCTAAAGATGTTATAAAACTTGCCGATAAAAGTTTCGATAATCAAGAAAAACCAAAGACTGAAGATGAGGATGATAGTATCCCAGATATTATTGTTGTCACCACACCAGCAGAACTTATAGTTACTGAAGGAGATTTAGAATATAAACCAATAGGCACTACATCTTTGCTCTATGTTGATAATACCGAAAGTGATATTATTTTGGAAATTGAAACCCAAACACATTTTGTATTGTTAAATGGCCGTTGGTATGCTTCAAAAACATTGAATGACAACGATTGGCAATTTGTAGAGCCAGAGAAACTGCCACGTTCATTTAATTCTATCCCTGCCGATGGAGAGAGTATTTCGTCTGTACGCTCCAGTATACCTGGTACCGAAGAAGCGAAAGAAGCTATGTACGAGCAGTATATTCCTCAAACCGCTGTAGTAGATAAGAAAACGGCTTCAACAAAAGTTGAATATGATGGAAATCCGAAATTTCAAGAAATTGAAGGTACTACCATGCAATATGCATTGAATACACAAAGTACCGTTTTAAAAATTGACAATATATTTTACGCAATTGATAATGGTGTTTGGTTCGAATCTAATGCTGCTATTGGGCCATGGAAAGTTTCAGATAAGAGACCAGATTCGGTAGATGATATTCCGCCAAGCTCACCTGTTTACAACGTTAAATACGTTTATATCTACGATTCTACACCAAACGTAGTATATGTTGGTTATACACCAGGCTATTACCATTCTTATGTTTATGGAGGTGTCGTGGTATATGGTACAGGCTATTATTATAACCCTTGGTATGGTTCTTATTATTATCCAAGACCAGTAACTTATGGTTTTGGCGTTCATTATAATCCTTATACAGGATGGGGATTTTCGGTTGGTGTAAGTTATGGTTGGATGACCGTTTCTATTCATTCTCATGGGTATTGGGGGCCTGCAGGTTACCGTCATGGGTATAGACATGGATATCATCATGGCTACCATCATGGCTATAATAATGGGTATGCAGCAGGTTATGCACGTGGTCGATACGATTCAAACAATATATACCGAAATAATAATGGAAATACTCGAAGAGGTGTATCTACACGAAAAAATAGTGTAACTTCAAGAAACAATTTAACAACAAGACCAAATAACACCAATAGGACTCGAAATGACATTTATGCTGATAAGGCTGGTAATATTCATCAAAGAGATGCTAATGGGAAATGGCGAGAAAAACGAAATAAGGCAGGTACAAGTAGAAATAATAGCCAAAAAACTAAAGTAAGTAGAGAGACAAAACCCAGTGTAAATAGAAGTCAGCAACGCTCTCAATTAGAAAATCAATATAAAAATAGAACAAGAAGCAATACCAATAAAAGAAGCTATAATAATAACAGGTCTAGTCAAGTATCAAGACGGTCTGTTCCTAGGCGTAGAGGATAAGCGCAGTATAAATTGAAGTTACTTGAATAAAACTAGAACGCAAATGTAATTAGACATAGATTTTGTATATAACCACTAAAAATAAACTTAAGATGAATTCAAAAAATGTATTTACAGCTATAATAGTGCTGTTATTTTTAAAAGGATATGCTCAAGAAATTGACAAACAAGAAAACTATTTTAAAAATGAAGTAGGATTAGAAGTTTCAGATCTTCTTAATGGTGCAATGCAATTAAAATATGAACGCTTAATAGGTAAACATTTATCGGTTGGATTAGGGATTGGATTAAAAGGAAAAAATGGTATTATTCGTTTATCTGGACTTAACACAGATCAAGTGAAAACAAGTGATATTACCTATTCTGGATTTAAAATTATTCCTGAAGTGAGATATTACATCAACAAAACACAGCAATATGCTATGGATGGGTTTTACTTTGGCGCCTACTTAAAATATACCAATTTTAAATCGGATTTAGACGGAACCTATATTAATGATGCTGATGAATCTTTTATAATAGAATTTGATGCAGAAATAAATATTACATCTATAGGATTTATGGTTGGGTATAAATTGCCTATAGGAAAGCGCTTTTCTATAGATTTTTTAATTGCAGGTCCAGGAGCAGGATTTCATAAGTACTCATTAATAAATAAAAGAGATTTGCCAGATGAGTTTTATACCGATTTAAATGAAGCTTTAGAACAATACAGTTTGTACGATATATTAGATGGTGATTTCAGGTTTTCAGCAACTAATGAAAAGGCAGACTTTGTACTCCCTTCATTTAGATATGGTATTTCTGTGGGATATTCATTTTAACCGTTTAACTCATTATTTATTTTATGATTAAATATTTATTGTTGGCTTTTCTTCTAATAGGTTCTGTATGTAATTCTCAAAATGACATCATTATATTAAAAGATAGTACTATCCTTAAAGGTGAAATAAAATCATTTTCAAAAGGTGTTTTGATTATGGAGACAACATACAGTGATAAAGACTTTAATATTGAGTATAATAAGTTAAAATCGCTTGTTATTCAGCGAAAATGCCTGGTAATTTTAACAAAAGGGAGACGTCGTTTTGGAAATATTAGTACAGATACCAATGGTCTGGTTGTTATTACTTTAGAAGATGGTACCAAGGAACGCTTTAAATTTGAAGAACTTGTTACCTTAGAAGAAGTCGATGATCAATTTTGGAATCGTTTTACAGGATCTATCGATTTAGGATTTAGTCTTTCTAAAGCAAATTCTTATACTCAGTTTATTCTTGGTGGAGATTTGAATTATATAGACGAACTATGGTTAGTTAATGGAAATGTAAGTGTTTTAAATTCTACTCAAGATAACGTTGAAAAAACGAAACGTACAGATGCCGAATTAGAATTCTACCGCCTTTTACCAAGAGAATGGTTTTTGTTAGGTAATGTTTCATTTCTAGCCAATACAGAACAAGCCCTAGAAGGAAGGGTTATACCAAGTGTAGGAATTGGAAAATTTTTAATTAGCACCAATAAATTACATTTAGGCTTGAGTTTAGGATATACTTATAATATTGAAAACTATATAGATACCTCTTTAAATAAAACATCTTCTGAAGCATTCGTAACGGCCTCATTCAATATGTTTGATTTTGAAGATATTGATTTAGATACAACTATTAATTTTTATCCAAGTTTATCAGAAAAAGGTAGAATTAGAACTGATTACGACTTAAATTTAAAATATGATTTACCACTAGATTTATATATTAAATTAGGATTTACAATCAATTTTGATAATCAACCTGCAATTGGAGGTAATGATTTTGATTATATATTTACAAGTGGTTTTGGATGGGAATTTGATTAATATAAAACACAGAATATAGTGAAAACATTTTTTAAATTTATTATTGGAATTCCGGTTATTTGTTCATTCTTCATTGCCATTATATTTTTGGGATTAGGTATTTATCAAACAGGTCTTGGCATTGAAGGAATCATTAAAGGGGAAGTCCATACAGTTGCTGCTCCAGGAATAAAGCTTGTAAAGTCCTTAGATCTTTTTCTGGTAGGATTTCTTTTTATGGTGTTTTTAATAGGGTTTGGGCAACTTTTTATTCCAAAACCATCAAAATTAATGCGTATTGTGGACAGTATTACTCCGCCATGGTTAAGGATAGAAATCTTTTTTCAACTCCAAAAATCTACGATGCCACTAGTGATCTTAACAAAGGAGTGAACCCTAGCTATGTGCCTAAGCGAATAAATTTTATCGCTAACTAGCGTTAATTTTTATTTTTAGAAAAAGGATCTATGGAAATTCCTATTTGAAAATATCCCGTTGCGTCTTGTTTGTTTTCGTATATAAAATCTTGTGTGGGCTCACCCTTTTCTGTGGCACGGTTACTTATGAAATTTTGAAGTCCTCCTTGAAACGTTGTAATGAGATAATCATTAATACGGTGTTCGTACATAATTCCTGTTTTTAGTTCTATCTGGCTGTACGCAAAGACATTTCCATAGGCTTGATCATTTACATCAATATAAAATTCTGAGGCCCCAATCCTACTTCCCAATGATAATCTACCATTGTCTCCAACCGGTCTGCGGAATAATAACCGTTGTGGTAAGATAAAGTCCAATTCCCATGTCGAATTTTTAAAGCGATGATTATAGCTAAATGTTGGGGTAAATGGGATTTGGCTAGATGGGTCAATAAACCCAATAGCTCCTAAGGTTATTGTAGTGCGTTCGGTCTGCTTCAAAATAAAAGTAAAACCAAGTAGTCCTTTAAAACGTCCAAAGTTTACTTCATTAGCATCTGCAATAATTGATGCGTTAAAAATCACAGGTTTTTTAAATAAAATTGAAAAGTATGTGGAACTCAAAGCTGCTGAAAAATTATGAAAATTGACAATACCATTGCGTTCAAAAAGGGGCATGGATGATGGGTTTTCAATATTTTCGAACTCAAACTCTCTAAATTGATAAAACATTGACGCTGTAAAACTCCATTTCTGTGTTTTATAAACTGGGATATTCGCTGAGGCTTTAAAGTTTCGCTGACTTTTAATGTCACCTTCTTGGAATTCTTGGTCGAGCAATTCTGAACTGAAACTTCTATCCAGACTTTGGTTGTATTCAAAATTGAAAATTCTGGTTTCTGGAAATTTTTCTTTGATACTCAGTACTGCCTTTTCGCGCAATGAATCTTGAGACTTTTGTGCTATGGCAAAGGTTGAAACTAGAGCTAATAGGACTATTGAGGTTATTCTTTTCATGTTGTTGTATAATTTAGAGACTAGACGTTTACTAACGATATATGTTACCGTTTAAATATGTTTTATTTTATTGTACTTAAAGTCAATGACTTGCTGTTTAATTTCTGCTATTTATTGCTGGCGATAAGTGCTTTTTTTTAATTCCTTTAATCAACAACCAAAGAGGAAAAATCACTTCTCCTAAGAATGTAAATTCACTAAATGTGATCTTAAATTCAGGTAGAAGAATCAGAGTGAAAGAATCGACAACATAACCTACGCATCCTATGATTAGAAGAACCCCAATAAACTTAGGCATATAACCAGAATGATAGACTAAATAGCCCAATGGAAAAAGCCAAAGTCCCCAAAATACCTGAGCGATTATAATTCCTTGATGATGTAAGTTGAGAAATAATGAAATAAGATGTTGTGATTCGTTTGACTGATCTAACAAGTGCAATAAAGCTAAATTGTTAACCTCATTCAAGAAAGCAATCGGTACAGCTAATAATGAGAATATGACCATTAGAGAAGCCATACCTTTATGAACAGGCTTAAATATTTTAAATAATAGTATCACTAAAATAATGTTTACGAGCTGAACGACTAATGCACTTATAATACTCCATCTAAACAGCGTTTCGTTTTCAATGATATTACTGATTGTTGTTGTAATATTTTCAGGCACAATTAGACTTGATGGAACGTATATAATTCCAAATACTCCCAAAGGAATTAATGACAGATAAAGAATGCCTGATAGTTTTGCTATTTTATTATCTAAACCAACGGTTGTATTTTCATTTAGCTCTTTCGTTTTCATAGTTATTATGATTAATTATGAGGCAAATGTATTTTACAAAGCGTGAGATATCGTTCTGAATTGCATGAAGGAAGTACGGAATTATAATTCCGTACAAATTTGGAAAGGATAGAAGATGATGACTCTTTTTTATAGCTTTAGGAACTGTTTAGGCGTTAGTCCGGTTTCTTTCTTAAAATAAGTGTTAAAGACCGTTTTAGAATTAAAACCACTTTCATACGCTAAGCCTTCTATGGTGAGGTGTGCGTTTTTTTGGGCTTTAGCATTCACTTTAAAGGCTTCAATCCTGTATGTATTGATAAATTCATTATAGTTTTTACCGAAACTATTATTGAGTAACCAAGAAAGGTGGTTAGGGTGAATTTCAATCTGATTCGCCAAATCACGTAACGATAAATCAGGATTTAAAAAAGACTCGTTTTCTGAAAGGTGTCCTAGCAATCGCGTTGAATATTCAGCCGATTTCTCCGCATTAAGTAACGCAGTCTTTTGTTTAACTACTCCTTCTGATTGATCTGTTTGAAATAGCTTTTTCTGAAACGCATCATACCTAGGATCATTTTTTATAGGATTAACCAAGGGGTCGGCATATCGCAGTAGTAGTAAAGAAGAATTATTTTCTATTGCTTGTGCTACCCAATTAAAAGCTTTGTCATGGTCCCCATTCACTGCATACATCATAAAAAGGTAGGAATCTGCGGTAAAACCATTTTCCTCTTTTGACTGTGCGATTAGTTTTTCTAAATAGATGGAAGCGTTAACCGTATCCTTCTTTAAAGCATAAGCCAATCCAATAGCTCCGGTTTTTTCTCCTTGGATGACCACCTCAGCTGGAATGTTGTCAAAATAATTAATGGCTTCATCGTATCTGCATAGTTTAAGGAGGCATATTGATTTAACAGAATGAGCAGGTATATTTTTATCATTAACGGCTAAACATTGGTCCAACAATTCTAACGATTGGAGATAATCTTCGGTCATGTAATGGAAATAAGCCTTGAAAAAACGAGTTTCTTCCGACAGCGGATTTATACTCAGTGCGATTTCAAGATGAATGTGTGATTTTTCATGCTGTCCTGCTAGAATATATAGAAAAGAAATAAATTGTTGAGCTTCAGCATTATTGGGATTAATCTTAATTGCTTTTTTTATTTCTCTTAGTGACTTACTATAATCACATTCAATAAAAAAAGCTTGATTTGATAATTGATAATGAACGCCAGAAGACTGACCATTTAGTTGCAAAGCTTGAGTCGTATGTTTATTTGTCTTTTTCCATGCCTCATCGAATGGTATAAATGCGGTTGTACCTAGAAAACTATAACAGCCGGCTAATCCTAAATGTGCTTCAGCATAATTTGAATCAAGGCCTAAGGCTTTTTCATAGTAGGAAATAGCTATCTTCATATCTTCCGGATTCCATTTGTTTTCATGAAATTTTGCCTTTAAACAATGTTCATAGGCATTAATATTCTCCGTCTGTTTTGTTACGAGTGTTTCATTGATTTCTAAATGTCCAAAATGCTCTCTTAGTTTATCAGCTATTAATAGACTTATTTCATCTTGTATTTCGAAAACGTTTTCCAGCTTCCTATCCCAGGTTTCTGACCAAAAATGGTAGTCTTCCTTAACTTGAATTAGTTGAGCTGTAATCCTAAGAGAATTATCAGTCAATCGAACACTTCCTTCTAGAATAGCAGAAACGCCAAGTTTTTCTCCAATTTCAGTAATTGGCAAGTTCTTGCCTTTGAAAAAGAAAGAGGAGGTGCGAGATGTTACTTTTAAATTTCGAATTTTGGCTAGAGCGTTGATGATTTCTTCGGTTATGCCATCACTAAAATATTCATTGTCTTTACTGTCACTAAAATTCACAAAGGGTAATACCGCAATTGTATTGTTTACCGTTTTCTGTTTGTTCTTTAAATCTGAGGAACGAGGAAGCTTAATCCCTTTATTTGTAATTGCGAATACTTCAGCAGGTCTATCTATGTTTTTTAGCTCAAAATGTCCTAAGGATGTTGTTGAAATAGTAGTATGATTTTTTAGTTCATCATTTATTTTTTCAGACAGAAGGATGGTACCCGCTGAGCCTAAACTTTCAATCCGAGAAGCAAAATTCACCCCATCTCCGTAAACTTCTGTATTATCAAAAACAATATCTCCTAGGTGTAGACCTATTCTTAAAGGAACCGGGTCTCCTTCTTGTAAAAGATTTTGAATTTCAACAGCACAGTTCACTGCTTCTATGGCACTTTTAAAAACACTTAAAGTTCCGTCTCCATAATATTGAATAATCTCTCCTTGGTAAAAATCGTGTAGTTTTTGGAAGACCTCGCGATGCCTAGCCCTAGCACTTGCTGCAACTTTTTCATTTCCTTGCATCAAAGCCGTGTACTCAACGATATCGGTAAACATAATTGCTGCAAGTTGCCGTTCTTTCCTTTCTTTCATTGTTTGTTTTAAGCTTAGTCTCTTGTCTTTTAATTGCATAGAACCTGCTTGTGTATGGCAGGTGGCTTAAGGTTAAGCAACTAAATTAGTAAAAGAAAACGAGCCAGAGGAAATTCCGAAGGATTTTCCGAGTACACACAGACTTAGCAATTGATTATTCACGTTGTTATCATGCGTTTTTTATTTCTTATCAATCTGTTTCAACACTTTATTAAGTCTTTTTACTTGAGAGTCTTTTTCACATTCTGGTTTTCGTTCATTTATTATTTTTTTATAAATCTCTCTATTCCATTTAGTTATCGAAATAATTGATTTTTCCATATACTTAGGTAATTGTTTTATTGGGCATTTCCATAGTTGTTCAATTAACAGATTTTCTACTTTGTCCTGATATTCCGAGTATTTATTAAGTTTTGCGTATATCTCAATTCCTGAATCAATCGTTATGGTGGAACCTTTATTTACCGTATCTGAAATCAAATCTAATGATACAAATAATTCCTTGCTTTTCAAATCTGTAATTGTCATTAAGGCAATCATTCCACCCCAAACCAGTCTATTATTTTTGTTTGATAATAGTCCCAAAAATTCTGAAAAATAACTCGCAATCAAATCGGGTTTTATATAAGCGATTTCATAAAGTGTTTTTATACAATCAGCTTGTATTTTTTTATCCTTGTTTTTTAGATTCTCAACAAGTTCTTTAATAGCATCATTATTTTCAGTTTCAGCAATTTCCTTAGCTAAATATATATTGGCATCATTCCCTTTATGTCCTAATGATGATGAAAGTTGATTTATTACAGTCATAATTTTTTATTATCCAATAATTTTTACAATAGTAATCGCAAGTCTTTCTCGCAAATGCATGGTAACGTGTTCATGTATGCTTAGTTGCGTGTTTAGGTAACCAATTTAATAAACAAAAACGAACCAGAGAAAATTCCGAAGGAATTTTCCAAATAAGCACTAGCCAAAGCAATTAATTATACACGGTGTTAGCAAACGTTTTTTGATTACTTGTTTTTAATTCACATATTCAGATTACTTTAATTATTTTGATTTGCTGAAAGTGTATTTCTAGGATGATTTTTACCTCGTATGATAACAGAATTTATCTGGTCATAGGCTGAAATATTTAGTAATGGGTCTTCATCTAACAATAATAAGTTTGCGGTTTTACCTTTTTCGATCGTTCCGTATTTGTCTTCTATATGAAAAGCACTAGCATTGTTAAATGTAGCAGCAATAAATATCTTTTCTAATGAAATACCGGCATTAACCCAATGTTGCATTTCTAAAAAACCATTATAACCTGGAGGATTGGTAGACATGTTCATAGCTACTCCATCAGTTCCAAAAAGTAACGTAGCATCATTGTCCGAAAGAAATTTAGCTACGGTATTCATTCTTACTATAAACACTTGTTGAATTCCTCTGAACATTGCTTCATCACTTTCAAATTGAGGTCTTAGATAATTATAGAGTGTTGGATTAATTGCTTTTATAATTTTGGCTCGGTTTAATATTTTTTGTTTTCCCCAATTCCCTTCTTCAGTATTTAGCCAGTTTAAATAAGCTCCAGGATATATATCTATGAGTGCTAGGTCAGCGTTAAAATTATCTTCAAATAAATCTACTTCACCATAAATAGTTCTAAATGTTAGTTGATTCCCAATCTTTCTAGTTGCGATTTCTTTCAATACATCTTGATGATCTTGAGTGAATTCTGTATCTAAAAACCGCTCAGGCTGCTTATACCAATTCCACATAGGATGCGCAAAAATGTCTATTCCGGCTTCAAGTCCAATTTTTTGTGCGTCATAGGAAGTCGCATGCATTAAAACAGGGATTCCTTTTTTCTGTGTTTGTTCAACCAAATCCCTCATTAAATTTAAGCTTGGTAACTCCCAGCTTTGTGGAAATCCAGATGATTCATCTTCGTAAACTATTTTGACTCCAATACTTTGTTGTTCTCTTAAAATATTTGTTACAATTGCTTGAGGTGAATGTAAGTCAAGGTTGATTGAGTCAGGGATGTAAATATTTTTATTGTATTTATCAAATAGAAAAGGATATTCCAGTCTGTCTTTAAGTGGTAATTCTTCCATTTCCATCATGAAATCATTCATCACTTGAATTTGTTGCCCACAAGTATAAATATCAGGTCTGATAGAATGATTTTTGATTTCATCTAAAATGTCTGGCGCATAGTTATTGACATCGATTAAGGTGGTATATCCATAATAAAGATAGCTTTTAGGCAGCTGCGTAAAATAACTTTTGGCTAATTTGGGATGATTCCTTTGGTTTCGCCAAGTCATACCTGCCACATTTGCTAAATGAACATGACTATCAATTAACCCTGGAA
This sequence comes from Psychroserpens sp., assembly GCF_036960315.1. Taxonomy (NCBI): domain Bacteria; kingdom Pseudomonadati; phylum Bacteroidota; class Flavobacteriia; order Flavobacteriales; family Flavobacteriaceae; genus Psychroserpens; species Psychroserpens sp. The sequence continues at coordinate 38,154 of NZ_JBALVR010000009.1, forward strand.
TAATAAATTTCCCTTTTCCATTAATGTTTTTTAGGTTGCCTGTTGCTATTGGTTTTTGTATTCCGCTATAAAGGATAGTCTCATTATCGATTAATACATGTCCATTATACTTTTCAATTATGCCGTCTTTGTTAGCAGATATAATAGTGACATTTTCTACCAGTAAACCGTTGTTTACCTTAAATGAGTAATTGTCATTTTTGCATCCTGTTATTACTATTAAGGCAATAAAAATAATTAGTCGTGTTGGATTCATCTGTTATATTTTATTGACAAAATAACAACAGAGAAAAGGATTAAATGCCTCAAAAGATGATTTAGGACTCGAAATATTAAAGAAAAATGGTCTTAAAAGATTTAAGACTGAATGATTGTTAAAGTTTTCTATACTCCGAAGGCGATAATCCTGTAGCTTTTTTGAAAGCAAGATTAAAAGTTGATTTAGAATTAAAACCGCAATCAAAGGCCATTGTTAGCATTTTGTAGTGATTATATTCCTTGTCGTTTAACCTTTTCTTTACTTCTTCGATTCGCCAATCATTAATATAATTGTTAAAATTCTTATGAATGTGTTCATTGATTACAAAAGATAAGGCTTTTGGATTTACACCTAATGAACCAGCAAGAGTAATTAGAGAAATATCGCCATCTAAAAAGGGTTTTTCTTCAGTCATAAAAAGAGTTAATTGATTCAATAAATTTTTGCTGTCTGCCTCTTCTAAAATAAAAGTTTTCCTTTTTGTAATAGCCTTAATACCAAAGATAAATTGATCACCTATAATAACTTGTAAACTCATGTAATAAAGAATCACGGCTAATATTAGCATCATTGGATAATAATAAATGAGCTCCATACTATAATGAAAGTATACTAATTCTGCCAATACGTAGATTAACCAAATGATAAAAAAAACAAAAAAAATGGATGTCAATTTGTTTAATACTTGGTTAAGTTCTTTACGATATGAAGACTTATGTTGTCTAATAATTTTATAAGTTAGATAAAGGTATATTGAAAAATAGATGATACTAAAACCATCGTTAACTTTTATGATGTTAATTAGATTTGTCTTGTAATAGATTGAATTTTTTAAAGAAAAATAAAATAATATGTATCCTAAATTTATAATCAGAAATGGTAAGAAATGTTGGTAGTTAAATTTCAGAGGATTCTTAGTAGCTCTTGAAGATTCTTTTGCATAAAAGTAGAAAGCGGGAGAAATCAATAAAATGAAGTTGAGATTATTAAAGAACCACGATTGGTTTTCATACACACCTATTAATACAACTCTTCCTAACATGGCTGCAAAACCCATTAGAATTAGGGCTAAATAAAATATTTCTTGTTTTAATTTAAACCCTTTTATTAAAAGAAAAACACCAATAATAAGACCTTGCATGGCACCAAATGAAATGACGAAGTTTATAATATTGTACAATTTTTTACTTCTTTAAATTTTTCATTCTTTTTCAGTTCAAATGTTTTACAACGTGTTTGTGTATGGCTTGTTGCGGAAAATCAGCTATGATTTTCCGCCATACAATATAGTGAATTGTATGAAAAGACCCTCGTTTTAGCCAACAAAAGCAATTGATTATACACGTTGTTGTACTTTCGTTATTTTTTTATTTCCTCGTTTATTAATTCAGATAATTTATCTATCGATTCCAGTATTGATTTCAAACTTATCGATAGTCCTAATTCCGTATAGTTTTTTAATTGAAAAGATTCATTCAAAAGATTTAAGACATCAATTTTGTCTTCAGTTCTATATAAACTATTAGTCAAATTTGGATGCAATTCTAGAATATAATTAATGCCTCCCAAACCTAATGCCTTTCTGTTGCTATTTAAATAGACTGCATCATTACCAGATGTGACTTTTATGAGGTTGTTTTGTGTGTTTTTTAAATCTAAAAGTCTATTTCTAATAACATCTGGCATAAGTTTAATATCTCCAGTAGATATTAAAGACTCGATTGTATTGGTATTAAAATTAAGATATGCGAACTCCCAATCAAGTTTCATAAATTCATTAATAATTTCATCAATACTTTCTTTATTCTTTAAGGTTTCTGTATAATTGGTATATGAGGAAATACTAGAATTTAAATGCTCTATTTGTCTATTAATGTATATAATGTCTTTTGTTAAATCTTGAAGTATTTGTTCGTAGTAATTATTTCTAATTATAGATTCTTTTTTGCTTTCATTCCAATTATTTATAGATAACGCAATAAGAATTCCAATTACGACAAGTATAATTTCTCCAATTGCATACTTAAAGTACATTCCAGTTTTATTTTTTTCCATAAGGTCGTAGCGAATTTTCCGAAAGAATTTTATCATTAGTTAGTGGTTTGTTATAATGAAGCACAACGTGTTCGTGTATGATTTGTGGGACTTAGAATCCGCAGGATTTTCAGTTGTAGCAAATCAGTTGTTTAAATATATAAATTTTAATTGAAGTAGGAGTGTAGCATTAATTGTACACGTTGTTGTGCGTAGGCATTTTCATTTAGTTCAATTCCAGTTATATATTTCCAATTTAAAATTATTTATTTGTTTTTCAAATTTACTATTGTCTTTAAATGTAAATTAATTACATAATGATGTGCTTGTATCTTGAACCTACGCTGGAGAAAATCTTTAATAAACTTGTAGTTAGTATTTCATAAATAATTATATTTCGAGCATTATACAAAAGAGTTATTTAACGAATAAATAGAATGAAAAAAATACTATATTATTTCTTAATTTCCCCCATCTTTCTTTCAGCCCAAATCAACGAAAGTGATACACTTAACGTGAAAGTAAGTCTTTCTATAACTGGATTTTATCAAGGAGGAAATGTAGAAACCTTGATTTTTAGAACAAAAACAGATTTGAGTTTTAAACCTTGGAAAAATTGGGTTTTCAAAAACCAAAATTCCTATGTCTATCAAGAGTTTGGCAAGGAAAAGGCAGATGAGGATATATTAAGTCTCAACTTGTTATATCTTAATCCTGAGCGAAAAATATATCCGTTTGTATTGGGTTTTGTTAGCACCAATTTCCGAAGGGAAATTGATTTGCGCTATCTGTTAGGTGCAGGAGCTACTTTTCAAATTCTGAACAAAAAAAATCATTGGCTCAAATTTTCGATTTCAAGTGAATACGAACAGACAGAATTTTCTAAAACTAACTTTAACTATTCAGAGTATGATGGAAACCAATCTATAAATACGTTTCGTGGTACCATTTGGGTAAATGGTAAATATAATTTGTTAAAAAAGAAAGTAATTCTAAATCATGAAATTTATTTTCAGCCTTCTCTTGAGCAAGGTAATAATTTTCGTTGGCAAGCAGATGTTGGTTTAGAACTACCCATTTGGAAGTTTTTAAACTTTAAAATAAACTACCGTCATACATTTGAAAGTATAGTGATAGAAAACCAAAAACAGGAAGATAGATTTTTGACATTTGGTTTTACCTTAAAAAGCTATTGACCTGATTAATACAGCCAACTTTAAGCTGTATTTTCAAAATTCAAAAGGTTTTGTCTAGCTTACGTACAACGTATTTTTGTATGATTAGTTGCGAAAAAGTACGCGATTAGTTTTCCGCCATACAATATAGTAAATTGTAAGAAAAGATGCTGTGCTTAGCCAGCAAAAGCAATTAATTATACACGTTGTTGTACGTTCGTTAATTGTCGAACCACAAAGGTAATTTAATCTTGCTTCTGGCATTTACTTTCAATTCCAAAGGAATTGATGCATCTCTTATTGACTCGCTACTTACATCTCTTCCAGTGCCATAATTAATTTGGCCATATGAATTTTTATTTACATTGATGACAATCACTATTTGGCTTTCTTTAGCAATTTTCTTACAAATGATACTTGTATTGTCAAAGCTGATTGTTGTTAGTCTGTTAGGTGTTAGCAATTCTCTTTTTTCTCTGTTTTTTGCATAGCTTGCTCTACCAATATAATTGCTGAGGTGGAAATATTTTCCTTCGGGCGTTAATTCATACAAATTAACAGCAAAATCAAAGTCTTTTTTATTGATTGTAATTTGTAATTCACCAGTAAACGAACCACTAATTATCATCTCATTCTTTAATTTCTCACTAATAAAAACGAGCCCATCATTTAAATTAATGCTGTCTTTTATAATTGGCCAAGGATAGTAATCAGCATTGTTCATTTTTGTTCTGTCTGCAAAATTAGCCTTAAGTTCTACAGAGCCACTTTTCGGAGGTTTAGTGTTGATGAAAGTATAGTTTCTATCAATTTTATTAGTACTCAAATAGAAAGTAAGCGAATCATTACTCATTTCTGACAGTGACGACTTATTAAGCCATTTGTTGGCACCCATTACCTGAAAGTTTACCTTGTTTTTAAGAATCGCTGGTTTTTCTTTCCCTTTCATGATGTAATCAAACCATTCAAAAATAAGCTGTTGTTTTATGTTAATGCGAGCTACATCATCAATTTGATAACCACGTAAATCATCACTCGACCCAAATTGTGCTCCAAAATGATCGTAAGGACCAATTAATAAATAATGTTCTGCTTTTGGGTTGTATTTGAGGTGCTCTAAGTAATAATGCATAGCGCCACGTTGTCCATCGTCATAATATCCGGTTGTGCTAAGGATAGGGATGTTGATATGAGAAAATTCATCCTTATACGGAATCATATTTTGCCAGTAGGAATCATAGGATGGGTGACTAATCCATTCCTGAAAAACTGGATTAGGAGTACCATCTATACTATCCATTTTATTAAATGATTTACCAGAGCTGAACCATGTGTTTTCAAGATTATTCCACCGGTCTCGATCATAATTGGCGGCATTGTCTAAATACTTGTTATTCATCACGTAGGGTATCCATTTATAAGGAAAATTAAAAAAGATATTATTACCCATAGGTGCATCAATTCCTGGTGCAACAGAAACAGAAGGTACGATTGTTTTTAAAGCGGGGTGTACCTTTTCTTTCATAGATGCCCATTGAGAAAAGCCGTTATAGCTTCCCCCGAACATGCCTACTTTGGCATTGCTCCATTCTTGCTTACTTATCCAATCAATAACCGCATAAACATCTTTATATTCATGCTTATACGGCTCGATAGCATTTGAGCTTTGTCTTTTGCCTCTGGAGGTTGCAACGACCCCTACATATCCTTTGGATGCTGCTAATATAGCGTCATTGGTATTACTCAACACATCTGCATAAATTGTAAATTCTAAAATAGCTGGCATGGGTTTAGAATTCTTTTTTCGAACGGTAGTCAGAGATAATTCTGCCCCATCTATAGATGAAATGATTAGCTCTTCTTTAATGATATATCTACTGCTATTATCTTGGTTAATTTCTTTAAAAACAATGGGTTCAGTAATGGTGTACACATGATAAAGGAAATATGACTTTAATAGATTAATAGCTTCTTCAGTGGTGATAAATTGTTTGGAAATAGCATTATGATTATTACGAAACCTATGAGTGAATTGAGCTACAGCATCATGAGTGGTGAAAAAAATAATTGCTAAATAGGCTTTCTCATCACTGCAACCTATTAAATACTCTTTAAAGATGGACTGATAGGCTTCATTAAAAGATATACCCAATTGTAATTGTTTCAATTTCGCTTTTGAAAAGAGTTCAAATTGAATATAGCGTTGGTGCACTTTTATTAGATTTTCAGAATTGCCTCTAAGGGATTGAATGGCATTAATTGAAGCTTTATAATTACCGGCCAATATCTCAATCTTATAAAGATCATTTGGTTCAATTGTAAGGTTCTCAATGTCTCTCTTTTTTAAACAATCTTTTGCTAGTTCCTGCATTTGTTTAGCAAGTCCTATTGAATCTGATAATGCTACTTTTTCAAATGTTATATCTTGTCCAAAAGATTTTAAATTAATTAAGATTAGAAATAATACTATTAGTAATTTTTTCATGTTTTCCTTTTTTTAAATCTGCAACAAAAACGGAAGAGGAAATGAGAAGATCTTCCTTATTGAGGATTTGTATAGTTGATTAATTCTTTTACTTAGATCCCAGTCCCGTCATCCTGAGTATGATTCTATTTTTAGGTGAATACCACCAAATGTCTTCCATTTTACCATCGAATCCTCTTGAATTTGTGGTCCTGCCTTTGTATTCAATTTTATGGCCATATATTTTCCGGCTGCCACAGTCACCTCTTCAATTGAAATAATTTCTACATCTTGACTTGTAATCCCTTTGGTGCCGTCACCACTTTCCCAGTTTTCCTTAAATTTCCATTTTCAAGTCCATTTCTCTCCAATTTCATACTCATTTAAAGTTGGCTTTTCAGTTGCTATAGTTTTTTTATATCTGTGACAAAGCAACGAAATATATTTCGTTGCCAAAAGAAAAAGTACAGGAACGCAGATTTATAAGGATGAACGTTTTAAAATAAAAAAAGGTGCTACTTGCATTGCCAAGATTATAATTAAAATTTATTCAATAGTTGTTGCTTTTGTGTCTATTTTTGCAGAATATAATAATAAGCAATAGATGTTAGATTATGTAGTGATTGGAGGGGCGCAAGCAGGATTGTCTATGGCTTACCATTTGAAAATAATGGGAAAAAAGTTTATAGTTCTTGATGGAGAAAAAGAAGTTGGTGCTTCATGGCTGAATAGATGGGACTCTTTAACGTTATTTACACCAACTGAATACAATCATTTACCAGGTTTGAAATTTGAAGCTCTCAAGGGGCATTATCCCACTAAATTTGAAGTTGCTAACTATTTTAAATTATATGTAAAGAAATTTGAGATTCCTGTGCAAATTAACACATTAGTTACATCGGTACGTAAAACAGAAAAAGGTTTTTATGTTACGTATAAAGATGGTGAAATTGAGGCTAAAAATATAATTGTTGCTACAGGGCCATTCCACATCCCGTATACGCCTCCATGTCATACTAAACTATCAGAAAGTATCCTTCAAATGCATAGCAACTATTATAAGGGTGTGCATCAGTTGCAGGGAGGTGATACATTGGTAGTTGGTGGGGGAGATTCTGGATATCAAATCCTAGACGAAATTTCTAAAGATAAATCTAGAACTGTTTATTTTTCTGGTGATACCAAAGTGAGATCAATACCAAATAAAATTTTGGGTAAAACACTATGGTGGTGGTTTACATTGACCGGTTTTTTAAGTTATAATAAGTATAGTTGGATAGGAAAGAAAATTAGTTCTTTTACCCAGCCGATTATAGGTACTGATGTTAATGAAATCCTTTCTAGAGAGAATGTGATATCTGCCGGGAGAACAAAAGATGCATTAAATGACGAGATCATTTTTGAAAAGGAAAAAATTTCTACGATTAAAAATGTTATTTGGGCGACAGGTTATCGTCCAAATTTTAAATGGATAGAAGGATTGGAACTGGATGCAGATAGCTATCCTAATAATTACAGAGGGGTATGTAACATAGAGGGGTTGTATTTTATTGGCCTGCCATGGATGTACACTCGAGGATCGGCTACTTTAGGCGGCGTATCAAAAGATGCTAGTTATTTAGCTAACATAATAAGTAACAAGAATTAATTTTAATACAGGTTTGTATAAGTTGTTCGGTTTTCTTTTTTTTTTCAAAATGACATAGAACGATGAGTGTAAAATACGTTTTAATTTATTTTACACCGTGTTATGGGCTATTTAAAGTTTAGCGTTTTAAGTTGTTCCACGTAATAATCATAAAACATCTTTACATTAATACTTGATGCGATCTCGATAGTTGATTCAATTGGTTCAATCTTTGAAATAAACTCGACCTTCATGGTCCCTTGCTTTACTGGATCAGGGGATGTATCTACTTCAACAAAAGCACTTTTAAAGGTGAACAGGTCTGGCTTGCCAAGAAAAGATGTTGCGGCCGTATCCCAAAAGCTAAATCCATATTGAAAGGCTACTAATGAATACATTTGTGCTGCAAGTGCTAAAGCAGGATACTTGTTGCTCTCTGGTAAAAAATACTTTCGAATAATTTCTCTTGACAACGTAACGCTATTTGTGACATTGAGGGGGAATATTTTGATTTTAATACCTGAGTTTAAAACTTCTTGAGTTGCTTGTGGATCCCAGTATACATTCCATTCTGCATTAGGATTTGCTCCTGGAGCTATTCCTGTATCAATATTTCCAAAGGGCGTTTCTTCAGTAATGTAAACTCCTCCCATCCATACTATTTCAGAAACTTTACGTGCAAAATTAGGATCATTTTTAATTGCATTTGCGATATCGGTTACTGGAGAAAGGCAAAGCAAGGTTACAGGTGAATTATTATTCTCACGATAAACTTTATCAACCATGCTCTCCAAGGGAAAATCCATTTGAGGTTCAGGAACTACTACATTCTCTTTGTATTGATTCACTACCGGAAAAAGATCAACCATTAATGAGTATTGACGATACGTCCAGGGAAAAGGATTCCAGGCTCTTGAGCCTGACACGGCTACATGGACATCCTTCGTGTCGATTAGGTCAAGAAGTTTACTACTGACCTTTGCGGTTGGATAGCCTTGACAGTCAGCATTAATTACCATGATTCCTTTAATACTGACATTGGGCATCGAGGCCGCAAATAGAATTGACATTAATTCGTCAGTAGCTCCGTCATGAATAATAATTATATTTTTTGTTTGAATCATATTATCTCTGTATTTTTTTTCTAATCGTGATTTGTAGAATCTTCCTTAATTCATCCATAGTCTGTTGTAGGATTGCCTATAACAATTGGATAAACACAATTATGGTTATTTTATAATTAGTTTTCATTTTCATTATTCTTTGAATATCTAATTATAAGCTTTATTATAAATCGAAAATACACCTAATGATTAGGTCTATTTCAAATCTAAGATAATTAAGCTGTTACAAGCTGCTTCAGGTATAAATACCCGTTAATAAAAATAGAAGAAAACACGTAGGAGAATGATTATAGATTCAGAAATAATCCTGGATAAAATTGTTTTTTTTAAACTCGTTGTGCTTTAAATTTTCGTTCGTAGTATTTTTTGTACATCTAAATTATCCTTTTGAGGAATTAAAAAATGCTCCAACTCATCTTCAGAATTAATGGTTTCAGAATTATCTATAAATCCATAACCTAAGTAAGTACCATCTTTTATGAGAATGAAGGCATCTTCGTTAAGTGTACGCCCTTTTTCTTTTATAACTTTCGATTCGGAATCATTCTTTATGGATTTGATAGCATCCGAGACACGTGTATTATAATTTGTATGTGATTCGATGTCTTTACAAATACCTTTACACGTTTTTATACTATGATGGGAACAGTGCGTAACACCCTCTTGTAAATGGCAGTACTTAGGGCATAAATTATGCTGTAGACAAATGGTTTCTAAAAAGGCTCTACACTCTCTTATACTTTGGAGAATTTTTATAGAATTTGGACTTGACTTTAAAGTATTATAAGCTAAATGTATTATACCATTTCTATCTTCATAACTGAATATTCCATAAGTCTTAGGCTTACGTTTTGCTAATTGATTGAATTTAGGGAAGTGATGCTTAATAGCTGCATCTTCCATGAGAAGTGCGATGAGTTCACTACCTGATAATTCATAGTCAATATCCCTGGTTTCTCTACACATATCAAGTGACTTCTTGGTTTTACTATAGAAGTGATTTAACACTCTTTTTTTTAAGTCTTTTGCTTTTCCTACATAAATAATTTTGCCTTTTTTATCTTTAAAATAATAGACTCCAGCAGCATTTGGGATAGCATTAAAAACCGAAGAAGGAAGGTGTGAAGGAAGCGTTCCCTCTTTGGATGATTTTTTTAAAAAGTCATTGAATACAGATTCTGAACCTTCTTGATTCAATAGCATTTCAAATAATACAACCGTGGCTTGTGCATCACCTTTGGCTCTATGTCTGTCTGTGATTTTAATATTTAAATCATTACAAAGTTTTCCTAAACTATAGGATCTGTGACCTTGTAACAATTTTCTTGAAAGTCTAATTGTACATAGTTTTTTTCTGCGGAAATCTATGTCTATTGCTTTAAATTCATTTCTTATCACATTGTAGTCAAAGTTAACATTGTGAGCAACAAAAATGCTGTCCTGTGTTATTGTTAGAATCTCATTTGCAACCTCTTCAAAAGTTGGCGAGTTGGCAACCATAAGATTATCTATACCTGTTAGAGCTGTTATGAAATCAGGAATTAGCATTTGCGGATTGACTAAGGTCGTATATTCATCTATGATTTGAGTACCATCATATTTGAAAATGGATATTTCAGTAATTTTATTACTGTGACCAGTGGTTTCAACATCAATAATGGTGTACATCATTTTAAATGTTTTTCTAAGGCTTTCAACTCTACGCCTAAATCATTGAACATAGACAAAATGCTACTTATCTTTAATTCTTCTTCGCTGTACTCTTGTGTGTTTATACTACAAGTAAACTCCCATAACTCTAAGACTTCATTAATTGGAACACTGTATCCATGATATAGCTTATTGTCGGATATTAATAATAAAGAGCCATTCAAATCAATATTGTTCATGACACGCTTATAAACCATACCATCATTCAAAGTAACAAGCACATACGTTTTGCCTGTCTTGATTTCTTGTCTGTCTTCAATAAAACGACCAATAACAAATGATCCATCTTTCATTGGGAGCATAGAGTCTCCTTTAATTGGAAATGCACGATGTTTTCCAGTAGGTAAAAAAGGTAGTTTAATTTTTTGAAGTTGCTCAATGTATTCTGGATCATCGTAACCTGCTAAATATCCAGCAGAGGCTTTCACAGGTACAACTTCTATTAAATTATCATTATTATCATCAACTGTAATAGGGAACAAAACACGTTGATTGCCTATTTCAATAAATGATGAATCCTTAGATTTCGTTAAATCATTCCTTAAAAGAATATCAATGGGAATCTTAAAATAATCAGAAAGCTTGATTAATACTTCAATAGTAGGAGCAGAACGGTTCTCTTCATAAGATCCAATTCTTGAGCGCGTTATACTTAATTCTTCAGCAAGAGCTTCTTGTGATAGCTTTTTAAGTGATCTTAAATGTTTTATGTTTTTTGCTATTATTATCATAATACTACAAATGTAAGCAATAATTACTAGAATATGTAGCTAATTTTGTAACATGGAAAAAAACATATTACATCTTGATTTGGATACCTTTTTTGTGTCTTGTGAGCGCTTAATTGATAGTCGTTTGCAAAACAGACCATTATTAGTTGGTGGTACTGGTGATCGTGGTGTAGTTGCAGCATGTAGTTATGAAACACGACTATTTGGCGTGCATTCTGGTATGTCTATGAAAGTTGCAAGGCGTTTATGTCCAGAAGCAATTGTAATACGTGGTAACTCATCAATTTATACTAAGTATTCACATTTGGTGACGGAAATAGTTAAAGAAAAAGTACCCGTTTTTGAAAAGGCTAGTGTTGATGAGTTTTATGCCGATTTATCAGGTATGGATAAATTTCATGGATGCTATAAATATGCTTCGGAACTCAGACAGAAAATAATTAGGGAATGTGGACTGCCCATTTCATTTGGCTTGTCAGGAAATAAAATCGTTTCTAAGGTGGCTACAGGTGAAGCGAAACCAAATAATCAGCTAAAAATAGATTCAGGTTTTGAAAAGGATTTTTTAGCGCCATTATCTATTCGGAAAATACCTTCAGTTGGAGAAAAAACATATCAAGTGCTACGCAATTTGGGAGTTGATAAAGTAAGAGTGATACAACAGATGCCATTGGAAATGATGGTAAGTGCATTAGGCGTCAATGGAAGAACCATTTGGAAAAGAGCGAATGGTATTGATAATTCACCATTAATACCTTTTCATGAACGAAAATCTATTTCAACAGAACGTACATTTAATAAAGATACTATTGATATGGTGAAGCTAAGGACCACCATTTTTGCAATGGCTGAAAACTTAGCATTTCAATTAAGAAGAGGCAATAAATTGGCGGGTACCATTAGTGTGAAAATTCGCTATTCTGATTTTAATACTTACAACAAACAAATCAAAATATCGTATTCAAGTGCAGATCATGTAATTATTCCAAAGGTCTTAGAACTTTTTGAAAAATTATATCAACGTCGTTTATTGATACGCTTAGTTGGTGTCAAGATTAGTGATATTGTAACGGGTAATTATCAAATTAATTTATTTGATGACACAGTAGAAATGTTGAGCCTTTATAATGCTATGGATACCATTAGAGATCGTTATGGTGAATTGAGTATTATGCGAGCATCTTCAATGGGAGCAAAGACTATTGGAAGATTTCAAAATCCATTTAGTGGAGAACCACCAACTTTATTAGCACATAGAAAACAGTAATGTATATCAATTGTCATACATATTATTCCTTACGTTACGGTACGTTTTCTGAAGTTGATTTATTAGAGCTGGCAAAAAAAAATAATATCAACTCATTAGCGCTTACTGACATAAATAATACTTCAGCATGTTTAAATTTTATCAGAAAAGCTAAGGAGTTCAATATAAAACCTATTGTCGGTATTGATTTCAGAAATGGATCTAAACAATTGTATGTTGGTCTTGCTAAAAACAATAAAGGTTTTAAAGAGCTTAATGTGTTTTTATCACATCATTCTGAAAATAAAATAGCGTTACCAGAGGTCGCTCCAGCTTTTAATAATTGCTATCTTATATATCCTTTTGAGCAGGTTTTAAAGTTAGAAAAAGACGAATTTTTAGATAATGAGTTTATCGGTGTGTCTATTGAAGAATTGAGAAAACTGAGATTTTCTAACCTGAATAATTATAATGATAAGTTAGTTATTCAACAAACAGTAACCATAAGAACCAAAAAAGATTTCAATGCGCATCGCTTACTAAGAGCTATTGATAAAAACACGTTATTAAGTAAGCTTGATAAGTCAGAGGAATGTAGGGTAACAGATAAAATGCTTGCTTTAGAAGACATTAGTAAGGCATTTATAGACTTCCCAAATATTATTAAAAACACTAATAATATCTTAGACACTTGTCATATAGATTTTGGCTTTGGAAATAATCGTGAATCACAAAACTTAAAACTATATACCACTTCAGTTGAAAACGATTATGAGCTTTTAGAAAAACTTTGTTATGGCGGTTTAAATAAACGGTATTCTAACCCAAATGATAAAGTGTTAAAGCGATTAAAAACGGAATTAAAAACGATTAAGGATTTAGACTTCGTTTCATTTTTTCTTATCAATTATGATATTGTGTCCTATGCTAAAAGTAGAGGCTATTTTCACGTTGGCAGAGGTAGTGGAGCAAATAGTATTGTTGCCTATATAATTGGTATTACAGATGTTGATCCAATTGAATTGGACTTGTATTTTGAGCGTTTCATAAATCCGTTTAGAGCATCTCCACCTGATTTTGATATTGATTTCTCTTGGAAAGACAGAGATGATGTGACTGCATATATTTTCAAAAGATTTTCAAATACAGCATTATTAGCAACCTATAATACCTTCAAGTATCGAGCTGTCGTTAGAGAATTAGGTAAGGTTTTTGGGTTACCTAAAGAAGAAATGGATAAGTTAAGTAAGGGCAATTATTCTGTTTCTAATTTAGATGATATTTCAAAGTTAGTATTACGCTATGGAAAGTTAATCGAGGGATTTCCAAATCATTTGAGTGTGCATTCTGCTGGTATATTGATTTTAGATAAACCGATTCATTGTTATTCAGCAACCGATTTACCACCTAAAGGATTTCCAACAGTTCAGTTTGATATGATTATAGCAGAAGATGTAGGCGTCTTCAAGTTTGATATTTTAGGTCAGAGAGGCTTGGCTAAAATCAAAGAGGCTTTAGAAATTATAGCAGAAAACAGACCTGATGAACCACCAATTGATATCACAAACGTTGAAGCCTTTAAAAAAGATAAAAAGATAAATAACCTTTTAAAAACGGGTGGAGCCATTGGTGCATATTATGTTGAATCTCCAGCTATGCGAGGCTTAATGCAAAAGTTACAAACACAAGACTATTTAGGTTTGGTAGCTGCCAGCTCAATCATAAGACCAGGCGTTTCAGGTTCAGGTATGAAAGACGAATTCATTAAACGTCATCGTTATCCTGAAAACAGAAAAAATGCACACCCTATTTTATTAAAAATTATGCCTGATACTTATGGCGTTATGGTGTATCAAGAGGATGTCTTAAAAGTGGCTAATCAATTTGCAGATTTAACGCTTGGGGAAGCTGATGTATTAAGACGTGGTATGAGTGGAAAATTTCGTTCAAGGGAAGAGTTTGTCGCTGTTGAACAAAAGTTCATTTCGAATTGTAAAACAAAAGGGTTTAGTGACGACTTGATATTTGAAGTCTGGAATCAGATTAAAAGTTTTGCTGGTTATGCTTTTGCTAAAGGGCATTCTGCATCTTATGCTGTAGAAAGCTATCAAAGTTTGTTTTTAAAATGCTATTATCCATTGGAGTTCATGACTGCTGTATTAAACAATGGAGGCGGGTTTTATAGTGCTGAGCACTATTTACATGAGGCACAAAAACAAGGTGCTATAATTTGTTTGCCATGTGTTAATAATAGCGACCATCCAAACCGATTGATTGGAAAATCAATTTACTTAGGTTTTGGTTACTTGAAAAATTTGGAAACCTATACCGTCCAAAGATTGCTTACAGAACGACAATTGCATGGTAGTTATAATTCCTTAGATGACTTTATAGATAGAGTTGCAATAAGCATTGAGCAACTAACCATTTTGATAAGAGTGGATGCTTTTAGGTTTGCAAAATTGACAAAGACAGAATTGCAATGGCAGGCTATTTTTAAACTGAATGCAAATGGAGTTAAGAGTCGCCAGTCAAAGTTGTTTAAGATTCAACATAAGGAATTTAAGTTGCCAAAGTTGGATAATAATTGGATTGAAAATGCATATGATGAAATGGAACTTTTAGGTTTTCCAATATGTAATTATTTTAGCTTGGTTAATACAGATATGAAGGATGGTGTTTTGGCAATTCAAATGAAAGATTTCATTAACAAACAAATTCTGATTTATGGTAGTTTGGTTACGACACGCTTTAACACGACATCAAAGGGTAAGTTAATGCGTCTTAGTACATTTATAGATTCTAATGGCGACTATTTTGATGCAGTCCATTTTACTGATGTTGTAGATAAATACCCGATCAATGGTTTAGGAGTTTATGCCTGTTATGGAAGAATTACAGATCGATTTGATTTTTATAGTATGAATATCGTTTGGAGTAAGAAGTTGCCTATTATTCCTGATCCAAGAAATAGTTAATACTTTTTATTATTTTTAATAAAAAACAACCATGTGCTTTCATACTTCACAAACAAAAAAAGTCAAGTTCCTTGAAAAGAGATATGATGCCGAACTCACTAAAAGTGATGCAAGAGATGCATATGATATACCTCGATATCATCTAAATGGATTTGCTCATCCTGATATGCTAATTATACCGCAAGAAGGACCTACAGCTTTAGCACCTGCTTTATGGGGAATAATACCAAAGAATAAAAAACAAGAGCAAATACGAGATTATTACAAAGAAGCGGTAAGGTATGGTGGAGGTTTAAACGCTCAATCAGAAAAATTATTCGATCATTTTATATATAAAAATTCTGTGTTTACAAGACGTTGTATTGTGCCAGTTTCTGGTTTTTTTGAACCTCATGAACATAAGAGTAAAAAGTATCCATTTCATTTCAAGCATAAAGATGATGACGTATTATCTTTAGCTGGTTTGTATACAATTATTGATAAGGTAGTTACTTTCACCATCCTTACAAAAAAGGCGTCACCACTATTTGCTAAAATTCACAATAAGAAAAACAGGCAACCAATTATTTTGCAAAATGACTTCGAACAAGATTGGTTGAAAGATGATTTAAACGAAAATGGGATAAAGGAATTGATTCATATGGATTATCAAGAAGATGACTTAATTGCTTATTCTGTGAGCAAAGATTTGTTCAGTCCTAGGGTTAATAGTGATGTTGAAACTATTATTGAAAAAATTGAATATCCAGAGTTACCAAAAATAGTATGATTTGAGTTTGGTGATTCTTTTTGATTCTTACTGTAATGACCTCTGTTTTAGCTGCAAAGTTTATATTGATTTGAATGTCCAGAAAGCGTTTTTTGGCAAGGGCGCTTCGAAGGTTTTGAATTCTTTAGAACCAGAGACTTGATAAGTTAATTTCCATGCATGAAGGCAAATAGATAGCGGGAAGTATTTTTGATCTGAACCATATTTTTCATCTCCAATAATAGGGAGTCCTATATTTGCTAATTGGGCTCTTATTTGATGGAATCGACCAGTTTTTGGTTTTATTTCTAAAAGATAACCAAAATCGTTTTTGTCTATAACTTGATAAGAAAGGTTGCATTCTAGGGAGTCTTTTGATCTTGACGGAACTATATCTGCTCTTTTCTCTAGGTTATTTTTTACGAGAAAATTAATTAAGTTTTCTTTGTTCTTTTGTGGCTTGTTTTTAACAATTGCCAAATAAGTTTTTTGAACTTTCCGGCTACTAAATAGATTATTAAATTCCACAAGAATGCTTTTTTTCTTGGCGAGAATCAATACGCCACTTGTCACGCGATCCAATCTATGTATTATTCCAATATAGGGCTTCCGTTTATTTTTTAAAAGGAGATTAAGGACTTGACTCTCAACAGTACAATCTTCGTAAGGACTTTTTTCACTTATAAGTCCAGCCATTTTGTTTACGACTATATAATCGTTGTTTTCATGGACTACTTCAAGGTTCGACATTAGCAGTTTTCTTTTTCAAATTTCAAAATAGTATTAATACGTACAATTGCCATCTGATTATCCAAATTTTAGTCATTTAAATTAATTGTTGGTCAGGAAAACTGACACTAGTCATTCCACTTTCTTTTTATGGAATGATTTATTGTATGTACTCTCGACCACTATGCTTCCATCAATAAGCAATTAATTATGCACGATGTTAGATTTTGTTATTGTTTAAACACAAGTGAAAATGAAGAATAAACACCAACTTCGGAATTGACTAATAAATTTCCTCCATGCTTTTTCATAATATTTTTAGACAAACTCAACCCTATTCCTGATCCGTTTTTCTTTGTCGTATAAAAAGGAATAAAAATTTGATTCTTAATTTTCTCTTCAATCCCTTTTCCATTATCATCAATACTAATCACAGTTTTATCAGACTCAATAGCACAATTAATTTTTATCATTGGATTTTCGACACCAACAAGCGCATGAATACTATTATTTATCAAATTAATTAAGACTTGTTCAATCAATTTTGTGTCTGCCATAATAGTTGCATTAGCTGGAATATGTGACAACTTCATCGAAACATTAGCCTCTTGAATTGATGGTTTCATCAATAATTCAATTGATAATAAAAATTTCTTAACATTAGTTTTATTCAATATAGGAATTGGAACATTAGATATCGTTCGATAGTCCTTAACAAAAGCTAATAAGCCATCAGATCTTTTCTTAATGGTCGTTACAGCCATATTAATATCCTGAATATCTTCGTCATCCAAAGCTTCAACTTTTAATAAGTTTCCTTCAATGTCTTCAGTTGTTGATTTCACAGTGGATGCCAAAGAGCTTACAGGTGTGAAAGAATTCAACATTTCATGAGCTAAAATTCTAATCACATTATGCCAAGCTTCAATCTCTTTTTGCTCAATTTCAGAACGAATATCCTGAAATGTAATAATGAGATACGTCTTACCTAAGAGTTGTATTTCAATGGTTTCAAGCGACAACTGTTTCTTTTCGGTTTCGTCACCAAAGTCAACCAAAGTTTTACCGCCTTCTGCTGTTTTTTTAATTTCACTAACCAACCATGGTACATTATTAGCAAAACGATGCCAATATTTGTGTTTTGGTTGCTGAAGAATATCGCAAGCTGCTTTATTTAAAAATAATATTTCTTCTTTAGATTCATTGGTATATAAATCTTCTTTTTTTATAGATATGATCCCTAAATTAACATGCTCTAGTACATATTTGAAGTATTTGTATTGGGCTTCTTTTTCAATTTTATTACGTTTAAAAATTTTAATAATTAAATTAAAGTCATCAAACACCTTTGCAAAGGAATCTCCCTTTTTTGATGGCGAAAAATAAACGGAATAGTCTTCATTCTTTAAAGCATCTAGAAATTTTACCAAGGAATAATTAGTATTGTTTACATAGTGAATTAAGAGCATGACTTGAAGAAATATCACAAGTCCTACACCTAACGTGCTAAACCACAAGCTGTTTAATGCAAAATAAGAAAAAAGCACACAACTAGCGAGTATGAGTATAATACGAATAACGACTTGTAATGTGAATCTTTTAATCAAAATAGTGAATGTTATAAATTAAACTTTTCTAATCGGCGATAAAGCGCAGCTCTGGTTAAACCTAATTCTTTAGCAGCCTTAGAAATATTACCATTATATTTATCCATTGCTTTTTGAACTAATAACTTTTCGATGTCTTGCAAGTTTAAATTATCAAATTCATTGCTTTGAACTTCATTTCCTTTAGGGATAATAGTTAGATTAAAATCTGTAGGCAAAATTTCATTACTATCAGCCATAATTACACCACGTTCTATAGTATGCTGAATTTCTCTAACATTTCCAGGCCATTTATGATTTTGAAGCACTTTCAAGGCTTCTTTAGTTATTTTTAAATGAGACTTCTGGTATTTTTCGCTATATAAATGCAAGTAATGATTTATGAAATCGGTGATATCGTTTGGTCTATCTCTAAGTGGAGGAATGGTAATTTCTACTGTATTAATTCTAAATAATAAATCTTGCCTAAACTTACCGTGAGCAACCCATTCGTGAATTGGGACATTTGTGGCAAACAAAAGTCTCGCATTAAACGGTCTTTCAATACCTTCTCCTAGTCTCGATGTCTTTTTGTCTTGAAGTACTGTTAATAATTTTGACTGCAAATTCAAGGGTAAGTTTCCTATTTCATCTAAGAAGAGTGTACCATCTTCAGCCATTTCAAATCGACCTGGCTTGTCTTCTAAAGCATCCGTAAAAGCACCTTTTTTATGTCCGAAAAGTTCACTTTCAAAAAGGCTTTCAGACAAAGAACCTAAATCAACATGAATAAAGGGGCCATTGTTTTGTAAAGATTTTTTATGAATTTCTCTCGCTAAATGCTGTTTTCCTGTTCCATTTTCTCCTAAAATAATAATATTTGCCTCAGTCACACTTACCTTATCTATGGTATTCATAACATCTTGCATTGCATCAGAATCACCAATAATTGGTCCGAATTGCTGCTCATTATTTTTTAATAAAGTTTCATTAGTATGCTTAAGAATAGAGATTTTATGATTTGATCTACTCAATGTGAGTCCTGCATGAACTGTTGCCAAAAGCTTTTCATTAGTCCAAGGTTTTAGTATAAAATCGAAAGCGCCTAATTTTATAGCATTAACAGCTAACTCCACTTCTCCATAAGCTGTCATTAAAATAACGACCATTTTAGGATTAATTTTCAATATATGTTTAAGCCAATATAAACCTTCTTTACCATCGTTAAAACCAATACGATAGTTCATGTCCAAAACAATAACATCGATTTGTTCTTTGGAAAGGATTTGATTTATCTCTTTTGGATTGTTACGTGTAATGACATTATCAAAGTGCTTTTTTAATACCAATTTTGCCGACAACAAAATATCTTCATCATCATCAATAATTAAAATTGAAGCCTTAGCTTTTGTCATATTATAGGATCTATTTATTTTTCACTAATGTACAAAATGTTCGATAACGAACAATAAAATGTTCGATAATGAACACTTTAAAATAATCCATAAAAACATAAACACCTTATCTACAGTGTTTTAACTTTTGTGCTTTTTCTGGCACATTGATTGCCCTTAGCTAGTCAAAATAAAAACATATCATTATGAGAACATTAAGCAACAATCAATTATCAGAAACTATTAAGTATACAAAAAGCCATGCTTGGAATAGTAAAAGACGTTACAGATAAGTAACGAATTCATAAAACATCATCATCAATCTATAAAAACAAACAGTATGAAAATAGCAATCATAAACCGAACAGGACTTGAACAAAAGCAAAATAAAATGTTGCTTTTAATGAGTAGTGAAAAAATCCGTTTTTCAGAACTTAATAGACAATTCTATAACATTTAAATCTTTAAACAATGATTTCAGTATTAATTAAAATTGCAGATTTTATAGTAGATGTTGTAGTACTCTACTTATTCTAAACACATAGCATTAGAAAAAAATAAATGTCACAATGAAACAAATAGGAATGGATAAACGTATAGAGAAGAAAAAGTGGAACCAAACTAAAACACTATATGTGATAGGTGTTATCGCTTTTTTAATACTTTCTGGTTTTGGTATAGGCGCAATAAATAAAAAAATATATAAAGTAGATGGCTCTAGAATTGCAGTGAAAACTGTTACAGAAGGAGATTTTCAAGATGTAATTTTAATTGATGGTGACGTACAACCTATAAATCTGGTATTAGTAAATACGATGGAAGGTGGAACCGTTGATGAAATTTTTGTTGAAGATGGAATCTTGGTAGAAAAAGGAACGCCATTAGTGAAATTAAATAACCCAGCAGCCACTTTGAGTTATATGAATCAGGAAACTGCCATAATAGAGCAAATAAATAATTTAAGAAGCTTAAAATTATCGTTAGAAAAAGATCAAAGAGATTTATCAGAATCTTTAATCGACAGTGAGAATAGTTTAGCAGATGTAGAGCGCGCATATAAAATAGATTCCGTTTTATACGACAAGCAAATTTTAGCTAGAAATAATTATACAAACTCTAAAGAATCTTATAAATACCAGCAAAAGAAGCGCGATTTTACTGATAAGAATGTAACCAATAGTAAGCGCAATAACCTAACACAGATTCAGCAAATTAATAGATCAATATCTTTAATGCATAGAAACTTAGAGTTTATTCATGAGAGCATGGATAAAATGTTAGTTCGTGCTCCAGCTTCTGGTATGCTATCTTCCTTTGATCCTGTAATTGGAGAATCTTACTCAAGTAATCAAACGGTTGCTAAAATAGATGTTCAATCTGGTTTTAAAATTAGAGGGCAAGTAGACGAGTACTACTTAAGTATGGTGAAACGGGGACAATTAGCACGTTTCTCTTTCGATGGAGGACTTATAGACCTTAAAGTGAAAAAGGTCCTTTCTGAGGTGGTTAACCGACGTTTCGAAATCGAGTTAGTATTTGTAAATGACCCTCCGAAATCTATAACTAATGGACAATCATTACAAGTCCGTTTAGAACTTTCAAAAGCTCAAAAATCAATATTAATTCCAAGAGGTAGTTATTTTCAATCTTCAGGAGGTCAATTTGTATATGTTATTAATGGTGAAGATGAAGCCTATAAACGTTTTATAAAACTTGGAAGTCAAAATCCTAGCTATTATCAGGTATTAGAAGGTTTAGAAAAAGGAGAAAAAATTATTACATCATCTTATGATGAATTTAAAAATTACGAATCAATCAAAATAAACTAATAAATCATGATCAAATTAAACGAATTAACAAAAGTGTATCGCACAGATGAAATCGAATCAACAGCTTTAAATGCTGTTTCTTTTGAAATTAATCAAGGAGAATTTGTGTCAATAATGGGGCCTTCAGGTTGTGGGAAATCTACATTATTGAACATTTTAGGGATGCTAGATAAACCCGAAAGTGGAAGCTATAAATTTCTAGGGAATGAAGTAGCACATCTAAATGAAAAAGGACGTTCTGATGTTCGTAAAAAAAACATAGGTTTTATATTTCAAAACTTTAACCTTATCGATGAGCTTACCGTATTTGAAAACATTGAACTGCCTTTACTATACAATAAAGTGCCTTCAGCTGAAAGAAAACAACGTGTAAATGAACTTATGGAAAAAATTGGTATTGCTCATAGAGCGTCTCACTTCCCTCAACAACTATCTGGTGGACAACAACAACGTGTTGCTGTAGCAAGAGCTTTAATAACAAAGCCACCATTAATTTTAGCAGATGAGCCAACAGGTAACTTAGATAGTTCACATGGTAATGAAGTTATGGAATTAATGTGCGAATTACACGAAGCTGGAACTACGATTGTAATGGTGACACACTCCTCTCACGATGCGAGTTATTCTGGACGTATTATCAATTTACTAGATGGTCAAATTGTATCTGAAAAGAAAAACAAAATGGCGCAATTTGCTGTATAATTTTTAAAAATTAGAAACTATGTTTAAGAATTATATAAAAGTAGCTTTTAGAAGCCTCAATAAAAATAGAGTATATGCAGTCATAAACATTTTAGGACTTGCACTAGGATTAGCTGTGACAATTCTTGTCTTTTTATTTGTTAAAGACGAAACCAGTTATGAAAAGCATTGGGATGGTTATGAACGTATTTACAGAATGGGTATTGCGGCAGATATGATGGGGCAAAAAATAGACGCAACAACTTCTCCTAGTCCAATGGCAAATGCGTTCAGGACAGAGTTTACAGATGTAGAAACTGCAACACGTATTAATCCAGTAAACCAAGAAATTTTAATGCGTCATGAGCAAACCAAAGTTTACATCCAAAATGGAGTAAGAGTTGATAGCACTTTTTTTAAGATTTTTGATTATGAGTTTGTAAATGGAGATCCAGCCACGGCATTAAAAGAAATTAATACTATAGTATTAACTGAGGAAACCGAACGTAAACTGTTTGGAGATAAAAGTGCCATGGGCAAAATTGTTAATTATGACAACCGACAAGATTTCATAGTTACGGGTATTGTAAAAGAGCCTAAGGGCCATGCGCACTTCCAATTTGATATGTTTTTGGCAGATCACTCTATTCGGAATGTTTGGATGAATAATAGTTGGCAAACATATGTTAAGTTAAAGGAAGGCGCAAATTTCACCACTTTTGTAACAGAAATGAATCGTAATTTCATGAAAAAAATTGCGCCAGATGTCGAGCGATTTCTCAAAATCACGGTTGAAGAATTTTTGGCACAGGGTAATGCTTTCGAATATCAGATAATGCCTATTGAGGATATACATTTATACTCTCATAAAGAAGGTGAGATTCAACAAAATGGCAATGTTATGTACATTTATGTGTTTATTGGTATTGCCTTGCTGGTCATAATTATTGCTGGAATCAATTTCATGAATTTATCAACCGCTAGATCAGGAAAAAGAGCCAAAGAAGTTGGTGTTAGAAAAGTAACCGGTGCCTCAAGAAAGATGTTAATTACACAGTTTTTAACAGAGTCTGTTATTCAAAGTTTTATAGCCCTGTTTTTAGCCTTTATATTAGTAGAACTATTTTTGCCAGGGTTTAATAATATTATGGAAACAGAAATTAGTCTCTTTAATGATTATTTTGGAAAGACCGTTTTGTTCTCACTTTTAGTAACCTTATGTTATGGCTTGTTTGCAGGTAGCTATCCAGCATTTTTCTTATCGGCATTCCAACCTATAGCTGTACTTAAAGGCGATCTTACTAAGACCAAAGGAGGAGCTTTATTAAGAAAGGGCTTGGTAATTACGCAGTTTACCGCTTCTATTGTTTTGATTATTGGGATGATAATTATCTTTAGCCAAGTCTCATTTTTACACAATAAAGACAAGGGTTTTAATGGCGATCAGGTAATTGTTGTACCCCTGCAAACTGATGTGATGAATGAAAATTTTAGAAATTATAAAGAAATTTTCTTAAAAAACAGTAATGTATTGAGTGTAACCAGAGCATCCTATTTTCCTGGTGATAATGCAAATCAAAATGTATTTGCCTTAGAAGGAAGTGAAGAACAACTACCGCTATGGAATATGGAAGTTGACTACGATTTCTTTAAAACATTGGATATTAATTTAGTAGAAGGACGAAAATTTGATAGAGAAAAAGAATCAGACTCAATACCTTATTATATTCTTAATGAAACTGCTGTAAAAAATTTGAACATTGAAAATGCTGTAGGAAGACGCCTAGGTAGATTTACTGGTAATAATGGTGATTTACAGTATGGTAACATTATAGGTATTGTCAAAGATTTTCATATCTCAGGCTTTAATCAATCAATAAAACCAATGGTTCTTTCGGTATCGAATCAAGTCTGGCATGCAGCGTTTAAAATCACTAGTTCAGATATGAATGCCACTATAGATTTTGTTGAAGCTGAATGGAATAAGCTAGAACCATCACATCCATTTAGGTATACCTATTTAGATCAAAAGTTTGGAGCTTTGTTGCGTCAACAAGATAATTTTGCAACTATGTTTTTGTTTTTGACTATACTAGCTATTATAATTTCAGCAATGGGACTATATGGTCTTGCTTCTTATACAGCTGCTCAACGTACTAAGGAAATTGGTATCCGAAAAGTATTAGGTGCATCTGTTCCTAATGTCATGAAAATGCTAACAAAGGATTTTATCAAATTAGTACTGATTGCAAATTTATTTGCTTGGCCTATTACTTACTTACTTGCAAAAAATTGGCTATCAAACTTTTCATATCAAATTGATATGCCAATAATGCCATATATATTTGCTACATTATTAGCGTTAGTTATAGCATTAATTACAGTAAGTTTCCAAGCATATCAAGCTGCTACATCAGATCCTGTATATGCCTTAAAATATGAATAACCAATTAGTACTTAAATTAAATAATCGACTCATAAAACTTATAGCATAGAGAAGTAACTTCTATAGAACCTGAAATAAAGGAAGGTTTTTTACAAAACGGCCTTATAGAGTTTTGGTTAAAACAATAGGTGAGTAGAAGGTTCATATTTTAGAGAGCGAGAACTAATTATTATTAGTTCTCGCTTTTTAATTGAAAATCTATAGCGGCTTAAAGGGTTCTAATGATTTCTGAAATATAGTGAAACGAACCGTACATTGTTTTCAAAAGTATATGTAGCCTAGAATTTTTGTTTCTTTTATTTTAAGACATAGGATAATGAGAAAGTTAGTACAGGAACGATAATACCTGACTATTTATATGACATAATATAA
This sequence comes from Psychroserpens sp., assembly GCF_036960315.1. Classification (NCBI taxonomy): domain Bacteria; kingdom Pseudomonadati; phylum Bacteroidota; class Flavobacteriia; order Flavobacteriales; family Flavobacteriaceae; genus Psychroserpens; species Psychroserpens sp. The sequence goes on from NZ_JBALVR010000009.1 coordinate 63,287, forward strand.
TATTTTTTGAGGGGACTGATTATTCCCTATGACTCCATATTGATTTTTTAGTCTGTTAGTCATGTTAACTTTTAGGTCTTATTATTTATACTCATTGCTAGCGGTTGGCTATCTCTTGTTTAAAAGGAAGGTTTAAGCGCTGCTTTAAAATTCATATTACCGTCTATTAAGACCAACTCTTTTTCAGATATTTTTATTTTTAAATCCTGCATACCATCATTTTGGTGACCATTAATAAAAAATTCATTTTCATTTATAGGTGTTAATTTTACTTTTTGAATAGCGCTTGTTCTAATGTCATCATCATTAAACATCCCTTGAATTTGATTCGCTGAGTTAATTCCTATCACAAAACCTACATCTTCTTTTTCAAAATGAAATCTTATGTTTACCGTTTTATTGTTTTCTCCTTCAATTTTATAAATATTGTAAGATTTGAATTCCCCAGACTGTTTTATAAAATAAGCCCACATTCCTTTTAACTGATTTATACCTTCTTCTGAACCTAAAAAACCTTTCATGTCATCATTAGCATAATCAGATAGACCTTCGAAATTTTGAGTGCTCATTGCATTTGCAAAAAATACAGCAGTTTCACTAGGTTTATTGTCTTCTTTGGCATTTCTTGAAAATTGATATGTAAAAACGGACCAAGATTCTTTACCTATTGTTTCAAGTGAATACCCATCACCTTGTTTTTTTAGAAGTAATGAATGGTCGCTATCCAGCATATACGTTCTACTAAAGTCTGTAGTATTTTGGTTATTAATCTTAACCGCTACTGGAAGCAATTCTGGATTTTCACCTTGTATTACAGCAATAATAGTGTCAATTATTTCTCCATCTACAAACTGATTCTTTCCTTGAAAAGTGTTTTCTGTGATTAGATCAGTAGAAGTTGCATTGGATAATATGATGATTTTAATATTTTTTTGTGGTAATGATCCTATTATGGAAGTAACACCTGGAAGTAAACCGGTATGGTTAATCCATTTTTCCCCTCCTTTATTTTCAATTCTCCAACCTAATCCGTATTCCGAATTATTAACGCCTCTAGATTGTGTATAGCTGTATAGTTTATCTACAGATGCGGGTTTTAATAATATTCCGTTTTCTAAAGCCTCCATAAAGTTATATAAATCACCTGTAGTAGAATTAATATTTCCAGCACCAATGATCCAAGATGAGTGAATGGAGTTACTCAATTTTTTAAAGGCATTCATACCTAAACCAGTATGCGGAAAAGCTCTTTGGTTTAAGGCTTTATAGGTGTTAACAGCCGTATTTTTCATGTTAGCAGGTTTAAAAACAGCATCTTCCATATAGTCCGCATAAGACTGTTTAGTTACCTTTTCAATAATATATGCTAAAAGGGAATATCCAAAATTATTATATTCATAGCTTGTACCTGGTTCAAAATTCAGTTTTGATTCTTTAAATTTTTCAAAAAGCTCATTTAATGTAATCGGATTTTTTCCGGGCATTAAACCATTACCTTGGTCGTCTATTCTACCTATATTAGCTTGCATACCAGAACTGTGGTTTAACAAATGACGAATTGTAATTTTTTTTGAAAAATCAGGTATAAAATTGGGGAAATAAGTGCTAATTGGCGTTTCTAATGTAAGCTTGCCCTCGTCAACTAATTTCATTATTCCTACAGCGGTCAATGGTTTAGTAACAGAAGCAATACTAAATATGGAATTTTCAGTATTCTTTCTGTGATTATCTATATCGGCATAGCCAAAGCTTTTTTCATAAATAATTTTATCGTTTTGGCTTATTAATACCCTACCTATAAAACGGTTATAATGCGCATAACTTTCAAATACTTCGTTGATGTTTTCTTCTAATTTTTTATTAGAACTTGTCTGTCCAAATGAATTAAACCCAAAGATTAATACAATTACGACTACTATTGATTTCTTCATTTTTTGAATGTTTTATGATTAATATGAAGCAATAGTAATGCGTTCATATTATAAAATAAAATGAATGTGATTGTTTGCCCCTTTAATGTGACAGACACTTATAACTATGTGAAATAATGCAAACTTCACATGAATATTGAATTTGGTCACTTTAGGGACTTGCTTTATCCCTTTACTGGTTTGGAAAGCGATTAAAAGCCTATTTTTGATATATAAACAGTTAGAATGAAAAAGTATTTAGAAGCGATAATACATGTTTTGATTTGGGGATTTGCCTATTTTTTGATTTTAAATTATGTAAATACGATATCTGATTTCAGGAAAGATGAAGGTCCGTTTTGGCTTGCTATATTCTTTGGAATGCTAATGAACCAGATTATATTTTATGCGACCGCTTTTTTTATCGTTCCAGGATTTTTACGCCTAAAAAAGATACCACTTTTAATCATTACCCTAATAAGTGCTTTTGTTCTCATTAATTTGTTTGAAAGCGTTATTGATTATTATTGGCTGGTTGGTTTTTTCTCTAGTGAAAGTGAGTCATATCTGAGCTATTTTAGCTATAACTCCATAAGTAGTTTTTTTATACTCTTACTTGGTTTATCATATGCCTTAATTAAATATTGGATTCAAAGTGAAAAACTCAAGCGAGTTTTATATGAAGAGAAACTAACGACAGAAATGGCTTTTCTGAAGGCCCAGATAAACCCTCACTTTTTGTTTAATGTGCTCAATAGTTTTTATGCTAAGGCATTAAAGAACGACGTCCCCGAATTGGCCGATGGCATTGCGAAATTAGCAGAATTGATGCGCTATATGGTGTATGAAACTAATGAAGAGAAAGTGGCATTGGAAAAAGAAATTCATCATCTTAAGAAATTTATTCAGGTATATCAGTTACGCATTGCTGAAGATGATGACGTGTTTATAAATTTCGCTATAAAAGGAGCTGTTGAAAACGTGAAAATAAGTCCTATGCTACTTATTCCATTTGTTGAAAATGCCATTAAACATGGAATAGATACCAAGGCTAAATCCATCATAGATATATCTTTGGAGGTAACTCAAAATGAATTATCCTATAAAGTAACCAATACCATGCATCAAGCCGTTTATGGTTTGAAGGATAGTGCCTCTGGCTTTGGTCTTGATAATTTGAAAAAAAGACTGTCTATTCTGTATCCCAACTCATATACATTAGAAACAAAAGTGGAAAAAGGATATTTTATATCTTTACTTAAACTGCAAATTGATTAAATGCTTTATGGATTATATAATAATTGATGATGAACCAGATGCTATTGATGTCCTTAAATTTCATTTAAATAATATTCCTTTTATGGAATTAAAAGCGACATTTAGAGATCCCTTGGACGCTCTTGAATATCTTCAAAAGCATACGGTTGACCTTCTTTTCTTAGATATCAATATGCCTAAATTATCTGGAATTAGCTTTCCGAAGTTTTTACAAAAACCGCCACTTATTATTTTTACAACAGCTTATTCAGAATATGCTTTAGAAAGTTATGAACTTAAAGCGGTGGACTATCTATTAAAACCTATTGAATTTGATCGATTACTTCAAGCAGTAATGAAAGCAAAACAAGTATTGAATCAAAATAAAGGAGGTGTAACAACAAAGCCTGAAGCTTCTCATGATGTATCTGAACAAACCGTTTTTATTAAAAGCGGTTCGGAATTTCACCAATTACCTATTCAAAATATAAAATATATAGAAAGTGATGGTAATTATGTGACGTTCCATACTGCCAAACGTTCTATTCTAGCGCGTTATAAAATATCAGAAGTAAAAGAATTACTGCCTCAGCAGTTCTTTATAAGAATACATCGCTCCTTCATTGTTGCAATAAAACATATAGAAACGGTCAAAAAGCATTACGTGGTCATAGATGGCAATGAGATTCCTATAAGCAAAATTTATAGAGAAAGCTTTTTAAGCATTATAGATGATTTAAGTAAGAAGATTAATAATGAAACCTAAAGACAACTAAATTTATGAGATAGTTTGTTGACGCTAACCACTAAGGTGTTTGTATATGAAATGTAGTGGTTTTTGCGCTATGTATTATTTGGATGGACAAATTGCGGTTTTTTTGTAGGAGTTTAATTCTCATAAATATCCTCCGCTATTCTTTATATACGTTGTTATCTGCTGTTTTTTAATGCTGCTGTTTTTCTAAATGTTGTCTCAATAAATCTTTACCATAATCATTGCCATTTGGTGTTCTTACTACAGTATGGATGTGATTTCTTGAAGGTTTGCCATCATCTGTATTTGGAACTCCAACTACTCTTTGGTGATCAAATTCAATTAAAACAACCGGGCTATGAATCCGATAGTAAAACACAGCTTCATCGGATGTATCACCTATCCATGCAAAATAGGTGTCATTTATTTGACGTGTCACTTCCTCCATCTTAATTTGTTGATGGCCATCTCTCATATTACTGATATATTTGTACATTAAATCCAATACATTCTTCTTTTGTGAATCTGAAAGATTGGAGACATTAAGGCCTTCATAATTTAGCGTTAAATTGTCCTTATTAGCACTAGCTACGTTACTGTTTTTAGTTTTTGATTTTAAAATTGTTGCCTGATTTTGTTGATCAATAGATAAAGATTTCATAAAAGCTAATCCCGAGTTCTGTTCATCCTGAAATAATGTATTCCCTTTATACTTACCAGTAGTTGTTATTATTGGTTCTGCTCCCATAAAAACAGGAGACATTACCACCTGGTCACCAAGGACAAAATAATTGATTATTAAATGATGTCCATCTATTTGCCAACCCCAAGGCTCTTTTTCAGATGGTTCTCCCATTACGGTAAAGAAATAAAGTTCTTCATCATAGTCAGTAGATTCATTGTTGAGTTCCTTTAGAGTTTGGTCTGTCTTCATTATGTCTTTGCTCAACTGCAAGCCTTTGGCACTTAAAGATACTTGCATCAGACTGAATGCAGCTTCTTTTTGAGCCTTATTCATTTCCTTTAAACTAACTCCTTGACGGTCATATATGCCGTTATCTACGTTACACCATTTTCGCCATTCTTTATCATTAATATCAAAAGTGGTTCGGTTATATTGATTAGTTTCTAAACTGTTTAAGAATAACTTGGCAGAATTAACTATAGGTTTTGTCGAAACACCCGTAGAACTAATGGGAAATAAATTGTCATAATTTCCTTCTTCAGTAAAAACACCTTTGTACGGCTCTTTTAATGCATTACTTTCCATATCTGCAAAGCGCTTTTTTACTTTATTAATTTTAAGATCATCACCATCACCAGCATTTACTTCTTTGTTAGTCTTTTGTTTACACCCTATAAAAAGGGTTAGTAAGATTATTAATACAATTCTTTTCATAATTCTAATTTAAATGCAGCCAACGGTTTGTGTCTGGTTTGTAGTGTGATTACTAAGATAACAAAAAGAGACAGACGTTTAGGGAATTAGACAGGATTACCGATATAGTTCTTAGACACTATTACCGATATCCCTTGTTATAAGTAGTTGAGTGAATACGTTACTAGTGTTAATTCAATGTTCGAACCTATTAGATTTAATCTAGAGACGATTTATTATAGATTACAGGCATTTGGCCTTTCCACTTATTCCATAAATCATCATCACTTATTAAATTAGTCATGAAGTGACCAACATTTATACGACTGGTTTTACCAGCATTAAAAATAGCGCTTCTGGTTGGTGAAGGATGTATTTCATAATCGGTTACTTCTTCCTCAATAGTTAAACCGTCTGGTCGAACAGCAACCCACTCAATGAAATCATTGTTTTGACCGATTTGAGTTCGTAAATAGTCTGCGGCTTTTTCGTTATCCACGTGTGGTGGTAATAGCAAACGAAGAAGCCCAATAATGATTTTTTGACCAAAGGAAATCGGTTCGTTTAAGTCACGATTTCGATTTCCAGTAGTATTCATTAAAACATATCTAACTGGACTTTCTGGATTATTAGTTTTTATCGCATTGCATAGTCTTCGCGTAGTATCTGTCACAAGTTTTCTTGGTTGTCCATAGATACCTTTCCAATTCATATTATGACCAAGGCATGATGCAATTGAATGGCAATCAAAGACATGTTCACTCATTTCTTTGTCACTTAACTCTAAAACGCTTGCTGAAATAATTTGTAAAAGGTCATTATTTATCCATGATTTTGGCAGCTTTTCAGGGGATCTTACAATCACTTTAACTTTTTGTCCTCGATTAAGAAGTTGCTCTACTAAATTTATTCCTGTCGCGCCACTTGCGCCTACTACTAGAGTTGTCATACTTATTGAATTTTTATTTTATAAATTTTCTTTCACAGCTTTTCTCCAAAAATATATTCCAAATAAAAAGGTGACTATGGCAAACATAATTCCATTTTCACCAAGCCAATGTTCGGTTCCTTTAACTTTTGATGTTAATGGGGGAAATATTTTCTGAATATATACATTACTTACAGCATGAAAGATTACTGCTGGCCATAAACTTTTTGACTTAAAGGTGTAGTAGGTCATAATAAATGACATCGAAATGATAACGATGAAAAAAGTCATCAATTCCAAAGAGACATTTCCACCATAGTACACTATTAATGGCCAATGCCATGAAGCCCAAATAATTCCACTAAAAAGAGAAACACCTGTAAACGAAAGAACCTTTCTTAATTCATAGATAAAAAACCCTCGCCATCCGATTTCTTCTCCTAAAGTCGTTGCCATTGCTCTTATAACTCCTACTGTTCCTAACAAAGTAATGGCTACAATTACTGCAAATGTTGGATTTAATGTTCCTATTCCAACTAATCCGATTTCTGTAGCCCAATTTAAAACTATTTCTTCATTGGGTAAGCCACCTAATCCAAAAAGCCAGATGAGTATATAGGTGATTAAGACATATAAAGCAGGAATAAAATATGACAACCGAATATATTTCCAATTTCCCCAGTTCCAATTTAGAGAAGAAATAGACCGTCCTTTCAATTTTAGTGTGATTATTGCGGCTACTGCTGGACACCACATAAGTCCGCCAATGTATATTCTTGAAGGATATAAATTAACTATTGCATAATGAAATAGGGTACTTGTAATTGTAACAATAGTCAAAAAAATAAAAATCACCTTCCAAGCTTCTCTACGTTCAGATTTATTTTTCAGCATTTCATTCTTTTAGATTGGTTTTCTGGAAGACGACAAGATATAGGTTATGTTACATAGAACCTAACAATGTTAATTGCTTACAACGTGTTCGTGTCTGGCTATTTTTGTCGTTGGCATTAGTTTTTGCTAATAGGAATTGTTACTACAGTTTTCATAGGAATATTGAATTCTGTCGCTGGACTCACCTTAATACTCTTCTATAAACTAGTGAAATCAATATTATTTATATTTCCTTCACAACCAACAAGGATTACATAATTGATTTGACCATTCCGTTCGTGATTTCTTTCAGCTTGTGTACAAGGTTTAGGATGAGATAATAGCGAATTTTAAAATGCTAACTTTCGGCTAAAACACAAGTCCTTTTATATTCTATTGCCTTAGTTTCAGCAATAATTCCGCTATTGTTTTTATACTTTGTTACAAGAAGACTGACTTATTTTTGACTATTAAGTTGACCAAATAAGCCTTTCATTACATTCTGCTGTTCTTGAGTTTGTTGCTCTTTTTTTAATTTTATCGGTGCAATCCAAAAAAAGTATAGGCAATACCATTAATGTTATCTTATTTAATAATTTCATAGCAGTCATCATTCCGTTTTTTTTTGTGGTTGATTTGCTCCTAACGTGCTTGTTTATGACAGATTGTTTTGGTTTAGAAACTAATTTTGCAAAAGAAAACGAACCAGAGGAAATCCTTAGAAATTTATGAGTACACACAGAACAAGCAAAGCGAGTTAATCCAGTTTCTGCTACTAAACAAGAAGCTTCATTTTAGCAATGAGGTTTTTTTGATCCATATTAATAGCTTTTTCTTATCCAAATTTTATATGGACTCATTCATTTATGTCATAAACTATCTTACCATTAAAAATAGTCATAACTATTTCGGTATTTAAAATTTCATCTTCGGCTACCGTCATTAAATCTTGATTGTAAATTGTGAAATCAGCTAGTTTACCTATGCTGATAGACCCTTTAATGTCTTCTTCAAAGGCGCCATAAGCAGCATCTAATGTATATGATTTTAAAGCTTGCGCTCTGGTCATTTTTTGGTCTGGTTCATATCCTTCTTCTGGAGTGCCTTTTAGGGTTTTACGACTTACGCTAGCATAGAAACTGGCTATTGGGTTTAAAGGTTCAACAGGGACATCAGTCCCATTAACAATAGGAACGCCACTTTGCAATAAGTCTTGCCACATATATGCTCCTTCCTTAATTCGTTTTTCCCCTAAACGATCAATTGCCCATGGTCTATCTGAAGACATGTGTACCGCTTGCATTGCTGGAATCACATTTAGTTCTGCAAATCGAGGAATATCATCTGGATGTAAATGTTGAGCATGTTCTATACGGAATCTGTGGTTAGTACTTAATTCTGGTAATTCTTTAAATGCAGACTCATACCGATCTAGAATTTCTCTATTCGCGCGATCACCAATAGCATGTGAGCATACTTGGAAACCATTTTTAAGTCCATTTAAGGCTGTTTCTTTTACAAAATTCATTGGAAGTGTTTCATGCCCAAAGTGGTCTGGTCGATCTGAGTAGGATTCTAAAAGCCAAGCGCCTCGCGATCCTAATGCACCATCGCAATTTAATTTTACTGAGCGTATAGTAAAAAGATGATCTGGATCTACCGAAGGTCCTTTTTCGTACCATTCATTTAATAATTCTTCATCCCATCCAGTAAGCATTGCATATATTCTAATAGTCATTTTATCTTCCGCTTTCATTTTATCATAAAACGCTATCGTTTCTCTTGAAATTCCAGCGTCATGAAAACTCGTAATACCATTTTTATAACATGCTTCAATGGCAAGGTTAAAAGCCTGGGCATTTGTCTCAGGGGTGTTTTTAGGAATATGCCTTCTAATTAAGGATTGGGCGCGTTCGTTGAAAATTCCTGTCGGTCTACCAAATTCATCCACAATAACTTCTCCACCTTCAATTTCAAACGTTTTAACCCCTTCTTTACTTAATCCTTGTAAACCTGCAATGTCCATTGCTTTGGCATTGGCAAATCCTGCATGACCACTGGCATGGCTTAAATAGACTGGATTATCAGGTGATACTTCACTTAGCATGTGATGGGTTTGAAACCCCTTAACTATTTCGGCTGGCATACTGTCCCATTTACTTTGGTGCCATCCTCTACCTAGTATCCATTCTCCTGGCTTAGCTGTTTTAACCCGTTCAGCCACAGCATCCACAATATCTTGGTAACTGTTTGTATTCATAAGATCAAGTCTTAATTCATTGTAGCCTAATCCCATAAAATGACCATGTCCTTCAATTAAACCAGGAGTCATTGTCTTGCCTATTAAATCAATAAGCTGAGTCTGGTCATTTTTAAATTCTTGTGCTGCTGCAAAGCTTCCAGCAAAAAGGATAATGTTGTTTTTTGTAGCTAAGGCTTCTACAGTTGTATGAGTTGAGTCTACAGTATAAATTGTTCCACCATGAATAATCATAGTAGCAAAGTCCTTTTCAGGATTAGTACAAGACATTAATAAAAATAAGGCCAATGATATGCTAAATAAGAAGGAAAATTGTGACTTCATTGTGGAAGGATTTAGACTTTCAAGTTACAATAATTAAATAAATTCAATAAGTTTGAATTTTTAATTTTGCAGTATGATAGACAACTTTGGAACCTTTTCATTATCCAAGACGGTGTGTGTATTTATTGGGAGCCTAAGATCACGGACTCACAACACAAGGGATCAATTAAAGTAACATAGACTTTAGATTATCTATGTGTAAAAAGGAGGATGTTTAGAAACATCCTCCTTTACAAATTTATATGTGAATAGCTCTAATTTCTATCTTCGTATGCTGGTCTATTAGGTGCTTTAAATGAATTGGAATTTAAAAGTTTTAATGCTTCCTTTATTCCTGCTTCCAGTTGCGCATCTATACCTTTTGCTAGGCTTTCAAAATTTTCAATGACTTCAATATCTGGATCTACACCATGTCCTTCTTTAAACCAATCTCCATTAGGATCATACATTCTAAAGGTTGGAACCGTAACTCTGCCATTATCAAGTAAGTTAGGCGCTCCGGATATTCCTATTAATCCACCCCAAGTCCGTGTTCCAATAAGTGGTCCAAGTCCTCTTTTTCTAAAAAAATCAGGAAATGCATCTCCACCAGAACCACTAAATCCGTTTATTAGCATCACTTTAACGCCAAAGTTTCCAGATGGAGGCCAAGCCCAATCTTTACCATCTCTTACAGCCCAAAACGCTAATGGTTTTCTGTCTAGTAATTCGATGAATCGATCTGGAATTTGTCCACCACTATTAAAACGCTCGTCTATGATCATGCCTTCCTTATTCATTTGGGCATAGAATTGTCTTACTAATTCATTTTGTCCATCAACACCTGTACTTCTAACATATATATAACCTACTTTCCCATTAGTTGCTTCATCAACTCGTTTTCGGTTACTTTCAATCCAAGCTAAATGTCTTAAACGTGTTTCAGAACGCATAGGTTTGACTGTTGCCTGTTTCGTATCCTTCATGTCTTTGGAACTGCTTATCATTAATTGGACAGGTGTATTCGCCAATCCTTGAAAAGCAGCAGAAATAGGTTTGTTTGTGTCTACTGGAGTACCATTAACCGCCAAAATATAGTCGCCTTCATTGACTTCAATTCCTGGCTTAGCTAATGGAGATCTCACTTCTGCATCCCAAGCGGCGCCTTTTAGAATCGTTTTGATTTGGTAGGCGCCATTATTAAGTTCAATATCTGCACCAAGATATCCAACATTCATTCGTTGTGATCTATCAATGTCACCACCGCCAGTATACGTGTGAGAAGCATTCAGTTCGGCTATCAAATCACCTATAATGATGTTCACGTCGTTTCGAGTGTTGGATTGTGCTATTAATTTACCATAACGTTCTCTCATTAGATTCCAATTCACACCATGCATATTTGGATCGTAGAAAAAATCGCGTTCAAGTCGCCATACATCGCTAAATATTTGTTTCCACTCTTCAACTGGAACAACAGTCATCATCATATCTTTCGTAGGAACCGTTTTATCAATTTTTTGATTTTCTTTAATATCAATGACAGCTAATTTTGAACCTTGCATCACTAATAATTTTTCTCCATTAGCCGAGACCTGATAGTTAGCGACTTTTGAGATGACCTTCTTGACCTCTCTACCTTCAAAATCATAATAATTCAGTGCTACTGAACTGTCTTGGCCAGCACCCGAATTAGGAAACTTTACAAATAACAATTTTCCTTTAACCGCAGTCAAGTTTCCATAATTTCCAGAAGGAATGTCTAGCAATTCAATACGACTTTCAAATCCATTAATATCTATAGCTGTAGCTTCATCCTTTTCTTTAGAAGCGTCATCATCATCATCATCATCATCACCTTTTTTGTTATCTTTTTCATCGTCAGTATCATCCTTTTTTATTTCGGAAGCATCATTTTTAACACTTATCAATGATTTTTCTGATTTGTCCAGAGTTGCTACTGCAATATTCGTAGAGTTTGGATAAACAAATGTATTATCTACATCTGAATAGACAGGTTGAAATGTTCTATTAGTTGTAAAGAAAAGATGTTTTCCATCTTTACTAAATGTAGGCGAGTTATCCGAATAATAACCAGATGTGAGCTGTGATGTTTTATTCTGACTTACATTATAAACAAAAAGGGCATTGGTAGCAGTAGTTTCAGATCCTTTAGAATAGGCAAACCAATTACTATCTGGAGACCAAGTGACCGAAAAATTATTTAAGTCGCCATGAAACATATATTTTCCTTGATCAGCAGTGGTATCTTTACCAGTAGCAATATCTAAGCACTTTATTTTCATTGCTTGATCAATATAGGCGATTTTTTTACTGTCTGGTGACCAATGAATAGAGTAGAAAAAACCACTTTTGTTTTTTGTGATGGTTTTTGGCTTGTTGTTATTTTCCAAGTCGTAAACCAGTAATTGATATTCACCATCTACATCACTCCAACACGCTAACTGTTTTCCGTCTGGAGACCATGCAGGACTCCGTTCTGCTGCCCCTGAAGTATTCGATATATTTGTAACATAGCCTTCTGTAGCCGGTAGGTTGAATAATTCTCCTCTAGCTTGAACGATAACACGTTTGCCATCTGGACTTAGGGTACCATCTTGCAGGTAATCCGATACATTTTTTATCTCTGGAATTAATTCCTTTTGATCTGAAATAATTTGAATATCAACTTCTTTAGTTGATTTAGACGCTATATTATAGAGATATAGTTTGCCTCCAGCTTCAAATATAATGTCACTTGAACTGCTCTCAGGAAATGTAATATCGTAATCTTTAAAATTAGTCAACTGCGAATTCTGTTTTGAAGCCATGTCATAAGTCCATAGGTTATTCCTTTTATTAGGACCATTGTCAGACATATAATAGATAGATTCTCCAATCCACATTGGAAGTTCATCATTTGCAGAATTAGTCGTTATATTTTCGGTTTGATAAGAATTCAAATCAAAAATATGAATGTCTGGCGCTGTTCCTCCACGATAACGTTTCCAATTACGTTGTACTCTAGAGCGATCGGTGTAAGCTATTTTTTTACCATTCTTAGAGAATGAAGCATATTCCCCATAAGGAACGTCAAGCTTAACTGGTGGTCCTCCTGTTATAGATACCGTATAAAACTGGTTATAACGTTGTCTGCCACTTTCTCTTGACGAGGCAAATAATACCGAATTACCATCAGGTGTCCAGCCAAGAACTCTATCATTCATACCGTGAAAGGTTAATCGTTTCGGAATGCCCCCACTGCTGTTAATGATATAGACATCATTATTTCCATTGTAGTTTGCTGTATAAGCAATCATTGTCCCGTCTGGAGAGAATCTTGGGAAACTTTCAGCGCCAATAGGCGAACTCAAACGGTTTGCGACACCACCTGTTTTAGAAGCTATCCAAACATCATCTCCATAGGTGAATGTAATATGTGTGTCGGAAACGTCTGGATATTGCATTAATTTTCCGCTAACCTGAGCAGAAGCTGCAAAAACACATATAATGCAGACCAATAAACTAATTGTTTTTTTCATTGTAAATAATTTTGATTGATTAGAAGGATTGAAGATACTAAATTTCTTTGAGCTTATATTTTTAATATCCCATTTGGTAATCTCATCATTATTAATCTTAACTTTGCAAAAAAGTATAGCTATGCATAAAGCAGGTTTTGTAAATATTATTGGTAATCCTAACGTTGGAAAGTCTACCTTAATGAATGCCTTTATTGGTGAGAAATTATCAATTATAACATCTAAAGCACAGACGACAAGGCATCGGATTCTAGGCATTGTAAATGGCGAGGATTTTCAAGTTATTTTAAGTGATACTCCAGGAATCATCAAACCAGCTTATGAGTTACAAGAATCTATGATGGATTTTGTTAAATCGGCTTTTGATGATGCAGATGTTCTCATTTATATGGTAGAAATTGGTGAGCAGGAATTAAAGGATGAAGCTTTTTTTAAGAAAATCACAAGCTCTAAAATCCCGGTATTACTTCTTTTAAATAAAATAGATAAATCAGATCAAGCACAATTAGAATCTCAAGTAGCGCTTTGGTCCAGTAAAGTGCCAAATGCCGAGATTTTTCCAATTTCCGCATTAGAAGGATTTAACGTTAAAGAAGTATTCAGTAGAATTATTGAATTACTCCCAATGTCTCCAGCATTCTATCCTAAAGATCAATTAACAGATAAACCAGAACGATTTTTTGTTAATGAAACCATCCGTGAAAAAATCTTAATGCACTACAAAAAGGAAATTCCTTATGCTGTAGAAATTGATACGGAAGAGTTTTTTGAAGAAGACACAATCATAAGGATGCGATCTGTAATTATGGTAGAGCGCGAGACTCAAAAAGGCATTATTATTGGTCATAAAGGAAGCGCACTAAAACGTGTTGGAATCGAGTCTAGAAAGGATTTAGAAAAATTCTTTGGAAAGCAAGTGCATCTAGAATTATATGTAAAAGTGAATAAAAATTGGAGAAGTAACCAACGCCAATTGAAACGTTTTGGGTATAATAATTAATTTATTCTTCTGCATGTATTCCCTCATTTCTCAACGTATCTCTCATAAAATGATGCAGTTCATACATTTGATCCATTCCGGTTCTTTTACCTAAACGACCACCAAAATAAAGTGCAAACCATATCACCATCATTAATAAGGTGATAAATAATTGTATGGCGTAGTCGTTGTCTAACGACCAATTCACATAAGCCCAAATACCAAAACCAATAAGCAATGCAGCGGCTACAAAATGGAAAAACATAAACATCGTCCAGACAGTTGGGTTTGGTCCAAATAAACCATAAATAATACTTTGGTTATCAGTATCGTCTTTATTGATTTCTAAGTGTAATTGAGGTGACCAAAAATGTTGTTTAGCTTTAGGGATTTTTACAAACACATGATCGTCAATTCGTGATACGATAAAATCCGATTGGATCTCTTTAGTGTCTTCAAATAGTTTTAATAGCATTTCATTATCATGCTTGATATGGAATTTAAACCGAGGTCTTAAAATGATATTATTGGCTGTTGCAGACATTTTATTTTAAAATAGTGCTTCAAATTACTATTTTTTATTCAAACTAGAAGAGGTAGATAATGTTTAATGTTAATTTAACTATGCATCATTACTTATTTAGTATCTTTGCAGCCGCTTACAGGATATGTAATGCAGATAAAAATTTGAATTATGAGTAATATAGTTGCTATTGTTGGAAGACCAAATGTAGGGAAGTCTACCTTTTTTAATCGCTTGATACAGCGTCGAGAAGCTATTGTTGATGCCGTGAGTGGCGTAACACGTGATAGACATTACGGGAAAAGTGATTGGAACGGGAAAGAATTTTCTTTAATTGATACAGGTGGTTATGTAAAAGGAAGTGATGATGTTTTTGAAGCGGAAATTGATAAACAAGTAGAATTGGCTATCGATGAAGCAGATGCCATCATTTTTATGGTCGATGTCGAATCTGGCGTGACTGGAATGGATGAAGATGTAGCAAGATTACTTCGTAAAGTTAATAAACCCGTGTTTTTAGCGGTTAATAAAGTTGATAATAACAAACGTTCAGAAGATGCCGTTGACTTCTACTCACTTGGATTAGGTGAATATTTCACCATTGCAAGTATTAATGGTAGCGGAACAGGTGATTTGTTAGATGCTTTAGTTAAAGCATTACCAGAAATAGAAGAAGCAGTTGAAGAAGATGAACTGCCAAGATTCGCTGTAGTTGGTCGTCCTAATGCAGGAAAGTCCTCTTTTATTAATACACTTATCGGCGAAGATCGTTATATCGTTACTGATGTCGCGGGAACAACAAGAGACTCCATAGATACAAAATATAATCGTTTCGGATTTGAATTCAACTTAGTTGATACGGCCGGAATTAGACGAAAATCAAAAGTTAAAGAAGATCTAGAATTTTATTCTGTAATGCGAAGTGTAAGAGCTATCGAGCATTGCGATGTATGTCTAGTGGTTTTAGATGCAACTCGAGGCTTTGACGGACAAGTTCAAAACATATTCTGGTTGGCAGAACGTAACCGTAAAGGAGTTGTTATTCTTGTGAATAAATGGGACTTAGTTGAAAAAGAAACTAAGACGATGAAGGAGTTTGAAAAGGTCATTAGAAAAGAAATCGCACCTTTTACAGATGTGCCAATTGTGTTTATTTCAGTATTGAATAAACAACGTATTTATAAGGCAATAGAAACAGCTGTTGAGGTCTATCAAAACAGAACAAAAAAAATAAAGACGAGTAAGCTTAATGAAGTGATGTTACCTATCATTGAAAACTATCCGCCTCCAGCTTATAAAGGTAAATTCGTGAAAATTAAATACATCATGCAATTGCCTACACCACAACCACAGTTTGCGTTTTTCTGTAATTTACCTCAGTATGTAAGAGAACCTTATAAACGTTTTCTGGAAAATAGTTTACGTGAACATTTCAATTTTAATGGTGTTCCAGTAAGTGTGTATATGCGTAAAAAGTAAAATTACTTAGCCTATGAAATTGAAGAGTGTTTTTGTGCTTGCTTTTATATTCGGAATTACTGAATATGGCTACGCACAATCTCCTCCATCAATTTCAGTTGAAGGTAATCAAGAATTCTGCGGAAGTGCTCCAATGAATATAGTTACCAACGTCGATATAACCGATCCTGATGCTGGTGATGACACATTAGTTAACGTATTTGTTCAAATTTCCGAAGGCTATACTCTTGGTCAAGATGTCTTGGTTTTGAATGGAACCTATCCTAATATAACGTCAACTTGGTCACTTGCAGAAGGTAAATTGACACTAATTGGACCAGCTACTTTTACGGAGTTTGAAGACGCTATAAGCAATGTGGTATTTAGTACAGTTCAAGCTAATTTTATCGAAAATAAATCGTTCTCAATCAATTTAGGTGATGCCAATTATTTGCCATCAACGGATCATTACTATATATATGTTTCTAACCTTGGAATAACTTGGACAGATGCTAGAACAGCTTCCGAAGGTCTTGATTATTTTGGATTGCAAGGTTATCTTGCAACATTAACGTCGTTAGAAGAGGCACAATTTGCTGGAGAGCAAAGTCCGGGTGTTGGATGGATTGGTGCTAGTGATGAACAAACCGAAGGCGTTTGGCAGTGGGTAACTGGTCCCGAGAATGGTACTGCATTTTGGAATGGAGCTCCAGTAAATAATCAATTTTCTTATTGGAATTCTGGTGAGCCCAATGATGTTAATGGCGAAGATTATGCACACATTACAGACCCGTCCATTGGTATTCTTGGCTCATGGAATGATTTGGCTAATACAGGAGATCTTAATCCTACAAGTCCATATCATCCTAAAGGGTATTTGGTTGAATTTGGCGGAATGCCCAATGATCCCGTTCTTAATTTGTCGGCAAGTACAATAATCGTAACACCAAAGCTTACTTTCGAATCTGATATTGCTTGTGGAGACGGATTATCTGCCTTGAGTTTGACGTCTAATACACCAACCGTATTATGGTTTGATTCACCAACATCAACAGGTGTTCTAAATTCAGGATTCACATATGACGTGTCTTTGATGCAAGCTACTACATTTTGGATCTTACCTTTATTTAATGGTTGTACAGAAGGAAATCGAATTCCATTTACAGTTGACTTTCAAGCAAGTCCAGATGCAGAAGATATCACCATAAGTCAATGCGATGATGAGATGTTAGATGGCCTTACAGTCTTTGATTTTGAGGTTTATTTACTAGATATAACCAATGGCGTTACCCAAAATCGAGACGTTCGGTTTTTTGAAGATGTTAGTTTAACTATTGAGATTGTTGACGATACATATAATAATATATCCAATCCACAAGTCATTTATGCTGAGGTGACAGATACAAGTTCAGGTTGCGCCATGGTTTCAGAAATTGAATTACAAGTTAGTACTCAAGCTATTCTTACAGTGACACTTGAAGCCTGTGATAGTATAGAATCAACTGGACAGGTTACATGGGATTTATCAATGGCAGATGAATTGGTATTACTAGGATTACCTATAGATTCTGAGGTTTTTTACTACGAAACTTATAACGATGCTTTGTTAGAAATTAATGAATTACCAAATAACTTTTTTAATCTAGAGCCTTATAACCATACTATTTATACCAGAGTTGAAGTAGAAAATGCGTGTTATGGTATTGGTCAATTGAATTTGGTAGTAAATCTGATTCCAAATATTTTAACCGAAGAAACCCTATTCTATTGCTTGAATTCATCTCTTGAAACGATTACTTTAAGTGGAGGTGTTATCGGGGATATTCCAAATAATTATTATTATAACTGGTCTACAGGAGAAACGACTATTGACATTGAAGTTAATGAAATAGGAACCTATACAGTAGAAGTGTCATTTGTTGATGGTTGTTCAAAGACCAAGACTATAAATGTATTGCCTTCTAATATTGCAACCATAGAGACTGTTGTGGTTGAAGATATATCATCTAGTAATTCGATTACAATCTTAGTGTCTGGTGAAGGCGATTATGACTATTCTATTATTGGCAGTAATGGACCTTATCAAGAATCTAATACATTCAATAATTTACAACCAGGAATCTACACTGTTTTTATAAGAGATATAAAAAACGATTGTGGTATTGTTTCCGAAGATGTTTCAGTTATTGGGTATTCTAAATTTTTCACACCAAATAGTGACGGATTTAACGATACATGGCAACTAAAAGGAATTTCAGAGCAATTTCAACCGAATAGTAAAGTTTATATTTTTGATCGCTTCGGAAAATTGCTATATACACTCAACTCGCATTCTGATTCTTGGAACGGAACCTTTAATGGAAAACCTCTACCAACAAGTGATTACTGGTTTTCTGCGACACTAGAAGACGGTAGAACCTTTAGAAATCATTTCACGTTAAAACGATAATTTTTAGGATTTATAAGGCGTTTGTTTTCAATGCTTTATAGAAGTAAAAGCAATTATTTTATACAAAAAGTAAAGTAAAGTTTACTTTTTGTAAATTTTTGTTTACTTTTGAATTGTAATTATAAAATTTCAGTCTTATGAAATCAAACTATTTATTATCGAACAAATACAAAATTCCAGGATGGATATTATTAATCTTAGGTCTCATTGCTGGTGTGTTTTTAATGCTTTCTGAATTTGAATCAGATCTGTTAGAAATCAAAGTTTTAGCCATATATAATGGTGATTCTATAATCTCAAATGAAGAAGATGTAGGTTTTTTTAAAATTATCGAAAATAACATCTTAGATGAAATCATTGCCTTAGCCATCATAATTGGTGGCCTTTTGGTTGGTTTTTCTAAAGAAAAAGTTGAGGATGAGTTTATTTATAAGCTTAGAAAAGATTCTTTGGTTTGGGCCATCATTTTCAACTATATCGTTTTGATGTTTGCAATTGTGTTTATCTATGACTTTACATTTTTTAATGTGTTAGTCTACAATATGTTTACACCATTGCTGTTTTTTATCATTAGATTTAATTTCTTAAAAGTCAAAGCCTAACTATGAAGAATAACATCAAAATAGAACGCGCAAGATACGATTTGACTCAGGGCGATTTAGCTGAAAAAATAGGAGTAAGCAGACAATCTATTAATGCTATAGAGAAAGGGAAGTATGTGCCATCAGCATTATTGGCCATCAAGATTGCTCAACTATTTAAACTTCCTGTTGAAGAACTCTTCTTTTTGGAAGAAGGAGAATAATTTTTTATAATAATATCAAGAAAATTTATACGAAAACGGTGTTATATTCGTTTTCTCCAAATTGTGATTTACTAAGAACGTGTGATAAGTCAAGTACAACCTTATCTTGATTGTTTTGTGGTAATTACCAGCTACCGCCTGCGCCTCCTCCCGAGAAGCCTCCGCCACCAAAGCCGCCACCAAAGCCACCACCAGAACTACTTCCACCACCAAAAATGCCGCCACTAGAACTACGTCCGCCGCGATAACTACCACGACCCATATTGCTCAAGATGATAGCATCTAGAATACTTGTACCGTTGGTTCGTGTTCCACCACTTCCATTGCCTCCGCCTTTTCTGTTTTTGGTAATGGCAATAACAAAAATGATAAAAAATACGATCATAAAGAGAACAAACAATACTGGAAACAAATCGTCAGAATTACCGTCTGCTTGTCTGGTCCCCTGGTATTTTCCACTAAGCACCTCAAAGATTGCATCGCAACCTTTATTAAGCCCTTCATAGTAATCACCACGTTTAAACTCAGGGATAATTACATTCCTAGTGAGTTCTCCAGTAATTCCTGCCGTAAGTCTATCGTCAACGCCATAACCTGGTGAAATCCATATTTTCCGATCGTCTCGAGCTAAAAGAATGAAAACACCATTATCTTCTTCAGCTTGACCAATTCCCCATTCATGAGCCCATTTTGGAGTTAAAAGTCCAATGTTTTCTCCTTTCGTAGTTGCTATTATAGCGACTACAATTTGGGTTGAAGTTGTATCAGAATAGCGAATCAATTTTTGTTCTAAACTACTTTTTTCTGAAGAAGATAGGAGTCCGACATAATCATAAACACTTGTCTGTTTTTCGGGAATTGGAGGAATTTCAAATTGCGCATTTGCCGTAATTATAAAACTACTTATAAAGCTAATGAGTACAAATAAAATGATGTGTTTTAGCTTTGACATTTATCCTTTTGATATTTCGTTAGGTAATTCGTTAGCGTCACCATGAATCCATGGAAAGTGTTTTTCTAATTGTTCGCCAGCTATCAAAACACCTTCAATAAGTCCTTGTTTATATCGGTTAGCTTTAAAATGAGATTGCATGATATTCTTAGTGCTATCCCAAAAATTAGTTGGCACGACATCATTAATACCTTTATCGCCATAAATCACAAAGGTTTTAGCATCAATAGCAACATAAATGAGCACCCCATTTTGAAGTTTAGTGTTGTCCATTTTTAAATAATGAAATACTTCCATAGCACGCTCAAAAGCATCACTATTAGAATCACGTTCGATATGAACTCTTATTTCACCAGAGGTGTTTTTTTCGGCATCACGAATGGCATCGATAATTTCTTGCTCTTCAGATTTGCTTAGAAAGGCTTCAACTTTGGACATGTCTTATTTATTGAAGTCAAATTCTACATCTACAGGTTTTTCTGCACCTACTTCTGAATCAAAATATGGTTTGGAATCAAAATCTAATAAACCAGCTAAGAGTGTATTTGGAAAAATCTTGACATGGTTGTTATAGGGTTCAATAGCTTCATTAAAACGAACTCGAGCAGTTCTCACTTCATTTTCAGTACTTGTCAATTCATCTATAAGCTTCAAGAAGTTTTGATTTGCTTTTAAATCTGGATAACGCTCAACAGTTACTAAAAGGCTTTTCAGTGCACCACTTAAACCACCTTGAACTTCATTAAACTTAGCCAATTGTTCAGGAGTGACATTTGATGGGTCTATATTAATAGATGTTGCTTTTGCTCTTGCATTAATTACAGACTCAAGAGTTGATTTCTCAAAATCGGCTGCGCCTTGTACTGTACTTACTAGGTTGTCTATCAAATCATAACGACGTTGATATGAGGTTTCTACGTTACCCCAAGCTTTTTCTACTTTTTCGTTAAGTTTAACAGCGGTATTGTTAAATCCTTTTCCCCAAGAATATAATCCTACTGCTAGAATTGCTATAATAATCCATGGTAGCCATTTTTTCATAATGATATAGTTTTAAAGTTGTGATTTTATTTTGATAAGTTGTGCTTTAACACCTTCGAGTTTTTCGATAATATCAAATTTGTCGAGCGATTGTTTTTTGCCTTCCTTAAGATGTGTTTTTGCACCTTCAAGAGTGAAACCACGCTCTTTTACCAAATGATAGATAAACTTAAGATTCTTAATGTCTTCTGGTGTAAACTTACGGTTACCTTTGGCATTTTTTTTTGGTTTTAAGACATCAAATTCTTTTTCCCAAAATCGTATTAATGAGGTATTAACATTGAAAGCCTTGGCGACTTCGCCAATTCCATAGTAACGTTTTTCAGGAAGTTCAATATGCATAGTCTTAGTCTAAAGATTGATTTTCTAATGATGCTTTTTCAAGTAATCGCGCATATTCTTCCGCAGATAAATTTCCGTAGTAAAAATTAATCGGGTTGATACGTTTGCCATCCTTAAAGACTTCGTAATGTAAATGAGGTGCTTCAGATCGTCCTGTACTCCCTACATAGCCTATTAAATCACCACGCTTTACCTTTTGGTTGGCTTTTACATTGTATTTGTAAAGATGAGCATAAAGCGATACATAGCCATAGCCATGATCTATTCTAATGTGTTTTCCATACCCAGATGAATTACTGTCTGCACGCTTAATAACACCATCGCCTGAGGCGTAAATAGGTGTGCCTCTTGGTGCAGTGAAATCCATTCCAAAATGAAATTTTCGCACTTTAGTAAATGGATCGGTTCTATAACCATAACCTGAAGCCATGTGTTTCAAATCTTTATTTCTTACAGGTTGTATTGCAGGAATAGACAATAAAAAATTTTCTTTGTCCTCTGCCAAAACAGCAATTTCATCTAAAGATCGAGATTGAACATCAATTGCTTTTTGTAAGAGTTCTAGACGTTTTTTGCTCTCTATTATAAGTTTAGAATTATCGTAGCCTTCATATTTTTTATAACGATTCACTCCTCCAAAACCAGCACGTCGCTGTTCTTCTGGAATTGGGTTGGCCTCGAAATATAATCTGTAAATAGAATTATCACGTTCTTCTACGCTTTCAAGAGCAGCAAAGGCATTATCAATATTTTTGTTAAATAAATCGAATTGTAATTGCAAATTGGTCAATTCATGTTTTAATGCACGTTCTCTAGGAGATTCGATAAATTGGCTTGCAATAAAGATAAATAAAAACCCAAATAGGGCTGAAGCTAGTAAGAATATGAATCCGTACTTAATAGTCTTACCTTTCTTACGCACTATTTTGCGGTAAGAAAGTGTTTCGGGATCGTAATGATATTTTACTTTAGACATATCTTAAAAAGTTCTATTTTTGCAAGAATAATAGAACGTAACACAAATATATAAATTGTTTCTTATTTAAAGGAATTAAATAGAAACAAGGTTTTTAATAACTGATTATGAAACATCAAGCAATGATTTAAAGTCATAGTTTTGTTACATTATTGGATGTTTTGTAAGACCAATAAAAAAATAACACCCAGCAAATGAAGTCTCCAGACATTCGAAATACCTTTTTAAACTTCTTTGAAGAAAAAAAGCATAGCATTGTGCCATCGGCTCCAATGGTTTTAAAAGATGATCCTACTTTGATGTTTGTCAATTCTGGGATGGCACCTTTTAAAGAGTTTTTCCTCGGAAATGCGAAGCCTAAGAACAATCGTCTTGCAGATTCACAAAAATGTCTTCGTGTTTCTGGTAAACAAAATGATTTAGAAGAAGTTGGGATTGATACCTATCACCACACGCTTTTCGAAATGCTCGGCAACTGGAGTTTTGGAGATTACTTTAAAAAAGAAGCGATTGCTTGGGCTTGGGAGTTGTTGACTGATAGATTCGGAATCGATAAAGACATGCTTTATATTACTGTTTTTGAAGGTAGTGATGATGCTGATAATTTAAAAATGGATGAAGAGGCTTATGATATATGGAAAAACTATATTTCTGAAGACCGTATCCTCATGGGAAACAAAGATGATAACTTCTGGGAAATGGGAGATCAAGGACCTTGCGGGCCTTGTAGTGAAATTCATGTAGATATTCGTTCAGCTGATGACAAAGCTAAAGTTGATGGAAAAACTTTGGTCAATATGGATCATCCTCAAGTGGTTGAAATTTGGAACCTTGTATTTATGCAATACAACCGTAAAGCAAATGGTTCGTTAGAGAACCTTCCAAATAAACACATTGATACGGGAATGGGATTTGAACGTTTGTGTATGGTATTACAGGGTGTGCAATCCAATTATGATACTGATGTGTTTACACCAATCATTCGGGAGATTGAAACGATAACGGATAAAAACTATGGAGAAAATGAAAAGGTTGATGTTGCAATTCGTGTAATTTCAGATCATGTACGCGCTGTAGCTTTTTCCATTGCTGATGGGCAATTACCAAGTAACACAGGTGCAGGTTATGTGATTCGTAGAATTTTACGTCGTGCTGTACGTTACGGATTTACATTCTTAGATAAGAAAGAACCCTTCATTTATAGATTGGTTGATGTGTTGGTTAAAAAAATGGGTAAAGCTTTCCCAGAGCTTAAGGTCGAACGACAGCTTATAGAAAATGTAATTAGAGAGGAAGAAACCTCATTTTTAAGAACCTTAGATCAAGGCTTAATACTCCTAGATCGTATTGTTGAAAATGCTAATACTAAAGAAATTTCTGGGGCTAAGGTTTTTGAACTTAAAGACACTTATGGTTTCCCAGAAGATTTAACCGATTTAATTCTTCGCGAAAAAGGCTTCACTTACAATGCTGAAGATTTTGAAAAGAAACTTAAAGAACAGCAAGAAAGAGGGAAGCAAGCTTCAGAATTAAAATCTGATGATTGGACAGTTCTTATTGAAGATGATGAACAAGAGTTTATAGGTTATGATGCCTTAGAAGCACAGGTTAAAATCACAAAATACAGAAAAGTCATTTCTAAAAAAGATGGTGAGCTTTACCAATTAGTATTTAATATGACACCTTTCTATGCTGAAGGTGGAGGACAAGTTGGTGATAAAGGGTATTTGGAAGATGCACATGGTGATGTCGTTTATATCATTGATACCAAAAGGGAAAATAATGTAGTGATTCATTTTGCAAAAAGTTTACCTAAACATATAGATGAAACATTTAAAGCATCGGTAGATGCTAAACAGCGTACTAGAACAGAATGTAACCATACCGCTACCCATTTATTACATCAAGCACTTCGAGAGGTTTTAGGAATACATGTTGAGCAAAAAGGATCTGCAGTACACTCAAAATATTTGCGCTTCGATTTTTCGCATTTTTCAAAGCTAACTGTTGACGAATTACGTGATGTTGAAAATTTTGTGAATAGCCGTATCGAAGGAAAATTACCATTACAAGAAAAACGAAATATCCCAATGCAACAAGCTATAGATGATGGCGCAATGGCACTGTTTGGTGAAAAGTATGGTGATACTGTTCGTGCCGTTCGTTTTGGGCAATCTATAGAATTATGTGGTGGAACACATGTGAAAAATACTGGAGATATCTGGCATTTTAAAATTGTTTCCGAAGGTGCGGTTGCTTCTGGTATTCGTCGTATTGAAGGGATAACAAGCGATGCTGTTAAAGATTTTTATTTTGATAATAACAGAGCCTATTATGAGATGAAGAATTTACTTAATAATGCTAAAGAGCCTGTAAAAGCATTACAAAATCTTCAAGATGAAACCACGAATCTTAAAAAGCAAATAGATACCTTACTCAAAGAAAAGGCGAAGTCAATTAAAGGGGATCTTAAAAACGAATTGACAGATGTAAACGACATAAAGTTCTTAGCCAAAAAACTAGATTTAGATGCAGCTGGAATAAAAGATGTATGTTTCGAATTGGGAAGTCAGTTTGATAACTTGTTCTTGTTGTTTGGAGCTGAGAATGATGGAAAAGCGATCTTGTCTTGTTACATTTCAAAAGAATTGGTGGCAAGTAAAGACTTAAATGCAGGAACCATAGTTAGAGAATTAGGAAAGCACATCCAAGGTGGCGGTGGCGGACAACCATTTTTTGCAACTGCAGGTGGAAAGAACCCTCAAGGGATTGAGGAGGCTTTGAAAGCTGCTGAAAACTATTTAAAATAATCTGTCATCCTGAACTTGATTATTCATAGATATTTATTTTAAAAATAGGTATTCATTAATCTTCGATTTCAAAATCTCATGAAAAATGAACCTTCAAACCAAAATACCCTTACAAACACAACAGTTTAATCAAGTCGATTACAACTCAAAAGTGCTGTTATTGGGGTCTTGTTTTTCTGAGAACATAGGCGAGAAGTTTGAGTATTTTAAGTTTCAGCAACTTCAAAATCCGATTGGTATTTTATTTCATCCCTTAGCTATTGAAAGGGCAATTACTAATGCTGTGAATGAAAAAGAATACACCAAGGACGATATCTTTTTTCATAACGAACAATGGCATTGTTTTGATGCACATTCTCGGTTAAGTCATCCTTCCGAAGATCAATTACTTCATGTTTTAAATGATAGTATTACTCGAACTCATCAATTTTTAAAAGAAGCCTCTCATGTGATTGTCACCTTAGGAACGGCCTGGGCATACCGATGTATTGAAACAGATAATCTTGTAGCAAACTGCCATAAGCTTCCGCAGAAAAAGTTTTTGAAAGAATTACTTTCCGTATCGCAAATTTCCGAATCACTGGATGCCATAATGAGTTTGATTAAAACGATAAACCCTAAAATGTCATTCATGTTTACAGTCTCACCTGTTCGACATATTAAAGATGGTTTTATTGAAAACACACAGAGTAAATCACATTTAATTTCCGCCATTCATGAAATAGTAGAGCCTAGATATCACAGTTATTATTTTCCGTCGTATGAAATTATGATGGATGAGCTTCGCGACTACAGATTCTATACTGATGATATGTTGCATCCTAATGCAACGGCCATAAATTACATTTGGGAACGCTTTCTAGAGGTTTGGATTTCAGAAAACACTCAAAGTACAATGAAAACTGTTGATGATATCCAAAAGGGATTAGCGCATCGGCCTTTTAATTCAGAATCGGATGCACATCAAACCTTTCTTCAGCAATTAAAAACTAAAGAGATCTTTATGCAATCTAAGTTTCCGCATATGACTTTCTAAAAACACGACATTTATAGTCTTGTCTTGCATTATATTGCAACTTTGGCCCATTATAAAGTGAATAGTATAGCTATTGTTCTAAAAGATTTAATTAATTAAATCTGGATGTTGAGATTGTGATTGGGTATGCTTTTTTGTAGGATTACGCTTAATCTTTTTTAATTGCTTCTCATCGAAAAAATCACACCCAACTTTGAATAAGTTATATATTCGCCTTGCTATTAATCAATTTTTAAAAGAGCGTCAGTTATTTTAGTTGTCCCAAAAGACCTATTAATTCTGATGCTTTTTTTTGTGTCTTAATTTGATTTTATCAAGAGGAGTATTAAGAAAGTACATTGAAAAAATCTACCGT
Organism: Psychroserpens sp.; assembly: GCF_036960315.1. Lineage (NCBI taxonomy): Bacteria > Pseudomonadati > Bacteroidota > Flavobacteriia > Flavobacteriales > Flavobacteriaceae > Psychroserpens > Psychroserpens sp. The sequence continues at coordinate 90,218 of NZ_JBALVR010000009.1, forward strand.
AAATTATAAGTGCATAATAAACCGGAAGCTGTTCAAAAAGCAAAACGAAACAATCTTATTTAACCCGAACACTATTTGGAACGAGTTTAGTATAGTCTCCATCGTTTCTAATCACATCTCTCACAATTGAAGACGAAATGTAAGAAGTGCTAGCTGCAGTTAGTAAGAAAACAGTTTCAATAGGCGCAAGATCTCTATTGGTATGCGCTATGGCTTTTTCAAATTCAAAATCGGCTGGATTACGTAAGCCTCTTAAAATAAATTCTACATCATTTTTCTCGCAGAAATCTACGGTTAAACCTTTGTAAGTGACCACAGAAACTTTAGGTTCGTCTTTAAAGGCATCTTCAATAAATTGTTGACGTTCTTCAAGCGAAAACATGTATTTTTTTTCGGCATTGATACCAATAGCGACAATGACTTCATCAAAAAGTTTAACACTACGTTGGATAATATCGTAGTGACCTAGAGTTAATGGATCAAAAGACCCAGGAAAGATGGCTCGTTTCATAGTTAAAACAATGTTGCTAATTACACATTCAAAGATACTTAATAATTAATTGAGAGCTTCTTCAATAGCATTCTCAAACAATTCGCTCATGCTTATGCCAGCTTCGGCAGCTTGCTGAGGTAAAATGCTCGCTGCTGTTAAACCAGGAACTGTATTTACTTCTAAAAGATGAGGTTCACCATCCTTGAAAATATACTCGCTTCTACTAAACCCTTTAAGTTTCAAAACTTCATATACTTTTTTTGCAACAACTCTTACCTTTTCGGCAAGATCATCATCAATACGAGCAGGAGTAATTTCTTGAGATTCACCTAAATACTTTGCTTTGTAATCAAAGAAGTCGTTATCTGAGACGATTTCAGTCAGAGGTAATACCGTGAGACGTCCTTTGTAGGTAATAACACCAGCAGAAACTTCGGTTCCATCTAAAAACGATTCTATAATCACTTCGTCATCTTCTTTGAAAGAATCATTAATTGCGGTTTTAAGCTGCTCTTTTTTGTAGACTTTTGAAATACCAAAACTGCTTCCTGCTTTATTTGCCTTTACAAAACACGGTAAACCCACTTTATTTACGATAGCATTTTCATTTATAACATCACCTAAGTTGACAAAATAAGATTCTGCAGTTTTAATTCCGTAAGGTTTTAAAGCACTTAAGCAATCACGCTTATTGAATGTTAAAGCTGCTTGATACATATTACAACTTGTATGCGGAATATCTAGTAATTCAAAATAGCCTTGCATATAGCCATCTTCTCCAGGAGAGCCGTGAATAGCATTAAATACACAATCAAAGTTGATTTTTGTCTCATTGACCAAGACCGAGAAATCATTTCTGTCCATTGGGAATTCTTCGTTTAAATCATTTACAAACACCCATTTGTCTTTAAAAATATGAATGCGATAAGCATTGTATTTAGAGGTATCGAGCGTGTCATAGACGACTTGCCCGCTTTTAAGAGAGATGTCATATTCACTAGAAAAACCTCCCATGATAATGGCAATATTTTTTTTCATGTATGCTGAACTTACTTGTGCTGTATTTATTTCAGTATCTATTAGATGAGAAACCAAAACTTTTTAAGAATCTCATGTATTCGTAATCTTAAACTAACAATAAAACGTATCTATTATTAGTTAAGCTAAAATACCAAATAAACCCATAATAAAAACGCTTTCGTTTTTATATATTTGTCAACATCTAAATTAAGTTCATGAGTCTAATACAGTTTCTTAAGAGTAAGACGTTTTTTAAGCATTTAGGATTGGCTATCATAGCTTTGTTGGTGGTTTTATTTTTAACCATGCAATGGTTAAAGAGTACAACTAATCATGGAGAGTTTATTAAAGTGCCAAATTTAAAAGGGAAAACCTTGGAGACCGTGAAAATTGAACTCGATGATAAGGACTTAGTCATGGAGATTCAAGATTCTGCGAATTATAATCCTAAGTACCCTAAGTTTTCTGTTATTGAGCAATACCCAAAGGCTGGAGCTCAGGTAAAAGAAGACAGAAAAATATATCTCACTTTAAATCCGTCCGGATATCGTAAAGTTCCCGTTCCTAATATTGTTCGTCGTACGTTTCGTCAAGCAAAACCTACTTTAGAAACTTTAGGTTTTGAAGTCGGAAATGTAAGTTACGTAGATGATATTGGTAAGGACGAAGTTATTGCAATAAAATATAAAGGCGAAACCATAAAGGCAGGAGAATTACTGCCACTAACTTCAAAAATCGATGTCGTTTTAGGAAACGGAAAACGAGGATCTAACTAAAACATGACTACAGAACATACAGCAGCAGAACAGAACAACGACGAGTTATTCGAGCATCATGCTTTTACAGCAGATAAAGGTCAGGCACCACTTCGTATCGATAAATATTTAATGAATCGTATTGAAAATGCCACTCGAAATAAGATTCAAACAGCTGCTAAAGAAGGCAGTATTTATGTCAACGATGTTCAGGTCAAGCAAAATTATAAGGTCAAGCCATTTGATAAAATCAGAGTGTTGTTTGAGCATCCTCCATATGAGTATTTGTTAACTCCTGAGGATATTCCGTTGGATATCGTTTATGAGGATGATGAGTTGTTGGTGATTAATAAACCACCAGGAATGGTTGTCCATCCAGGACATGGTAACTATTCGGGAACATTAATCAACGCTCTAATATTTCATTTTGAAAATCTACCAAACAATTCGAGTGATCGTCCAGGATTGGTACATCGCATCGATAAGGATACTAGCGGATTACTTGTGGTCGCAAAAACCGAACAGGCAATGACACATTTGTCGAAACAGTTTTTTAATAAAACGAGTCAACGTGAATATGTAGCAATTGTTTGGGGAAATATGGAAGATGACGAGGGGACTATCGAAGGTCATATTGGTCGTCATCCAAAAAACAGATTACAAAACACCGTTTTTGAAGGCGATGATGAAGAGAAAGGGAAAGCTGCCGTAACACATTACAAAGTTATTGAACGATTAGGTTATGTGACTTTAGTGTCTTGTAAACTAGAGACAGGTCGTACACACCAAATTCGTGTGCATATGAAGTATATTGGTCATACGCTTTTTAACGATGAGCGCTATGGAGGCGAACGCATTTTAAAAGGAACAACGTTCACAAAATATAAGCAGTTTGTAGATAACTGTTTTAAGATCTTACCAAGACAAGCGCTTCATGCCAAGACTTTAGGATTTATACATCCCAAAACAGGAGAGCAATTAAGTTTCGATTCACCTGTTCCAGAAGATATGCAACAGTGTATCGATAAGTGGAGACATTACGCGACGCATATGCAGTAGCAGTTGGGCGTTACCTTTTAATACTTCATGGTATTAAAAGGTCAGGCTCTCGCAAGTCGCTCTCTGTGAGGAGCTCCAACAAGTGCTCCATCCTTAACGCGAACGCATTGCTTCAAAATTAATTTTGGTTATCGTTGTATAGAAATATTTTAAATAATTGAGTTGAAAAATCTTCAATAGAGTTGTAAATTTGACTGTAAAATTGCAATCTATGAAACTCGTATTATCTCCAGCAAAATCTTTAGACTACGATAGTAAACTTCCGACCACTAAAACTACAGAAGCTTGTTTTTTAAATGAATCGGAACGCTTAAATAAACTCCTTAAAAAGAAATCAGCTAGAAGCTTATCTAAGCTCATGCATATTTCTGATAATTTAGGACGATTAAACTATGAGCGTAATCAGGAGTGGAGTTTGCCGTTTACTAAAGATAATGCAAGACCAGCCGTTTATGCGTTTAATGGTGATGTGTACAGAGGTCTTGATGCTTACACTATTGATACTAAAAAACTAGACAAGCTTCAAGATACGGTTCGTATTATTTCTGGATTATACGGATTACTAAAACCATTAGATCTCATGCAAGCTTACCGATTAGAAATGGGAACTAAATTTCCTGTGGGAAAGAACAAAAATTTATATGAGTTCTGGAAAAAGCAAGTCACACAAGCTTTAAATGATGAGTTGCAAGACGATGAATTATTTCTAAACCTAGCAAGTAATGAGTATTTTAAAGCAATTGACACCAAAGCCTTAAAAGTGCCAGTTATTGATATTAAATTTCAAGAACTTAAAGAAGGTAAGTACAAGACTATTGCTATTTTCTCGAAATTAGCCAGAGGTTTAATGACAAGATATATCATTGATACCAATGCCAAAACAATTGCTGATGTGAAGGGGTTTGATCATGATAATTATCGTTACACTGAGAATTTGTCTAGTGATACAGAATTAGTATTCACAAGGTAATTAGGCCTTTTTATTTAGATTTCTTATCGCCTTGTTCTAAATTCGTTTCGGTTTAATAGAATATCCTTTAAGTTAATTGAAATTAGAAACTATACTTTAGTATTTTTAAGCTTTAATCTTATATTTAACATATGCATTATTATTTGGTAATTGCCCTCCAGGCATTTTGTATTTATCATTGGTTTAAGAACAAAAACAACTATTACTGGGTGTTCTTAATTATTTTTTTGCCAATTCTAGGATGCGTTATTTATCTTATTACCCAAGTATATAATAAGCGTGATGTCAATAAGATTCAAGAAGAGTTAACGACGATTATAAATCCTACAAAAAAGGTAAGAGACCTTGAAAGGATTTTGGAGTTTTCAGAAACCTTTCAAAATCGAATTAATCTTGCCGATGCTTATCTTGGGATAAAAGACTATAATAATGCTATCAAGCACTATGAAGAAGCTATCGCTAAAGATTTCCATAATGACAAGCATGCCCTATTTCAATTGATAGAATGTTATTACCATATTGAGGATTATGATAAGGTTGTTTTTTATGCGGAAACGATTAAAAGCGAAACAGATTTTAAAGGGTCACAAGCTCAATTTTTTTACGGGATGTCATTGGCTAAACTTGGGCAAATAGATTTGGCTGAAACCCACTTAAGAGCAATTGATCAGCGGTATTCGAATTATGAAGAGCGTTTGATTTTAGCTCAGTTTTTATTGGATCAAAATAAAACATCAGAAGCTAAGGAGCTCCTAGACGAAATTTATACTGAATCTCAGAATATGACACCACCTAATAAACGAAAATACAGATCAACAATTAGGCAAGTCGAACAACTTTTAAGCACGACCTAATTGTTTTTTCATAAACATCCTTACGCGCCTTTTATTAAAGACGGTACCACCAAACTTATCGTAGGAACCTTGCCGCCTCCAAGATTTAGTACTGGAGAATTACTCGAAAAGGATGTTGATTTTTGCTACGGAAGCTATTATAACTCCCTCTGGTTGTTTATTGATGAGATTCATCAATTGGGTTTGCGGTATGATAATAGTCGTGAAGCGATTAATGAGCGCAAACAGTTTTTAATCAAACAGAAAATTGGCGTTTGTGATATTGTTGAAAGCGCAGAGCGTGAGAAAATTGATGCTTCAGATTTAGGTATGAAGAACATTAAATTGCGAGATGTTATTGGCTATCTAAAACAGTCTCCTAAAATAGATACGCTTTTATTTACTGGCGGAAACAGTAAAAACGGACCAGAATATTTCTTCCGAAGGCATTTAAAGGATTATAGTAAAAAACTGGAGTTAGTATATAATGAAGTTCCAAGAATACATCAATTTGATTTAGATGAGCGCTTAATTAAAACCGTGTCACTGACTTCTGGGTCTGGCGCTGCAAATATCTCAATAAGCAGACTTCCTTTATATAAGCAGTTTAAAGCTAAGAACCCTAAATTCAATACCTTCGATTTTCGGGTTATGCAGTATCGGGAGTTTTTTTAAGTCATTTTTCAATTAGCTCAATTTGATAAGAGCTAACGAATAAATTAGCAGTATCTTTGCCACTAATAAAAAAATGACGCTAAAAATTAGAAGGTCATTTGACCAAAAAAAATTTATGTCATTTCAATCTTTAGGCTTATCTGATGCCTTGTTAAAAGCAATTAGCAAAAAAGGATACGAAACTCCCAGTCCAATTCAAGAAAAAGCCATTCCACCTGTATTAGCAGGTAGAGATGTATTAGCATCTGCACAAACTGGAACTGGAAAAACAGCAGGTTTCACCTTGCCACTTTTGCATTATTTATCTGAAAACCCTAAGGAGAAATTCAGACCTATTCGCGCTTTAATTTTAACGCCAACTCGTGAACTTGCAGCTCAAGTTTATGAGAGTGTTAGAGAATATAGTGAGTTTACAAATATTAAAAGTGCAGTCATTTTTGGAGGTGTAAATCAAAAACCACAAGTTGCCACAATAAGACGTGGTATTGATGTGTTGGTGGCGACTCCAGGACGATTATTAGATTTACAAAATCAAAACCACTTGTCCTTAAAGCGTGTAGAGGTATTTGTATTAGATGAAGCCGATCGAATGCTCGATATGGGATTTCTTAGAGATATAGAACGTGTAATGCAATCCATGCCAGACAAACGTCAAAATTTGATGTTTTCGGCAACGTTTTCAAAAGAAATTAGAAAGCTAGCGAACAGTATTTTAAATAACCCTGTTCAGGTTGAAGCGACTCCAGAAAACACAACTGTAGATGCCATTTCTCAAAAAGTATATCGTGTTGCAAAAGGCAAAAAGCCAGATTTACTTATTAAGCTCATTTCCGAAGGAAACTGGAAGCAAGTACTTGTGTTTAATCGCACAAAGCATGGTGCGAACAAATTGACTAAAAAACTGATTTCAGCTGGCATTAGTGCTGCAGCAATTCATGGGAATAAGAGTCAAGGCGCAAGAACGAAAGCTTTATCAGGTTTTAAAAATGGAAGTGTTCGTGTGATGGTTGCTACTGATATTGCAGCTCGTGGATTAGATATTCCGTTATTGCCGCATGTAGTCAATTTTGAATTGCCTAATATTTCTGAAGATTATGTACACCGAATAGGGAGAACAGGTAGAGCAGGAGCTAATGGTCAAGCTGTATCTTTAGTTAGTGCAGATGAAACCACCTATTTAAAAGATATTGAAAAGTTAATCAGACAGAAAATAGAGGTAGAAATTGTTCAAGGTTTTGAACCAGATCCAAATGCGTCTACTGAGCCTATCAAACAGGGTCAAAATAGACAACCACGAAATTCTCGTAATTCCGGCTCTAGAAATTCTAATAGTTCTGGAGGAAACAGAACTAGTGGGAATAGAAGTAAAAGCAACAACTCTAGACGACGTAACGATAGGAGGAACTAATGTAGTTGTCATTGCGAGTCGATTTTTGCGACGTAGCAAGGTCTAAGTTTATATCATTATGACAGAAGCTTTAAAGCATAAAGTATTGGAAGTTTGCGATAAAAAGATTGCACAAAAAGGAGATGGTGTTGGTGTTTCTTTTTATGCTTTTTTTAAAAACAAAAATGATAATCCAGAGTTGCTTATGGAAGCTGCTACTTGGTGGATTAAGACTAATACATTAGATCACTTTGAAAAAGCAGTAAAAATCAAAAAATTAGCTCAGCAACTTTAATGGAAACCCAAAAGAACAATCCTTTACATGGTATAAAACTTGAGCAAATCGTTACCGATTTACAAGCGCATTATGGATGGGAATATATGGGTTACCAAATCAAGATTAGATGTTTTACTGATAATCCATCAGTGAAATCCAGTTTAAGATTTTTAAGACGTACACCTTGGGCTCGCACTAAAGTTGAGGAAATGTATTTAAAGATGCTCCAAAATAATGCGTCTAAAAAATAACTTCTAGCTCGTCTTCATTGCTATCTTCCTCTTTTATTTCTAAGTGTTCAATTAAGTCTTTTGGTAAGTTGTCCTTTTTGGTGAATTTCATCGGAAAAGGTACAATACAAGCCAAAAAAATCATAAAAATTAAGGCGAGTAACCTCAACGTTTTTTTAATCTTCATAGTATAATTAAGTATGGCATCTACTGGAATGTGATGCTATTAATAATAGGTAATGGTATAGCCAGAAAAGACTATGCAGATAATTACGCTATGAAATCTTCGTAAAGAATTTTGGTATTAAAAGAAGTGTAGAGCTTTGTTTGAAGTTTTTTCGTTTCAATACAAATCGTTTTGTTTGAATAAAATTCGAATGACGTATTGTCTTTTAAATCCTGTATATTTTTAAATGTAAGGAATGAATGATTGAAATAGTTGGAAAACGCAACAAATACTATGTTTTCAACCTTCAGAAAACGAATTGAAAACCTAGTTTCTGGGTGGTATTCATCAACAAGTAAAACTGTTTTAACGGCTTCGTTAGGTGTAGGATTTGTAAGCACAGAGAAGGAGACTAAACTTAATATAAGTGTTAGTCCGTAAAACAAGATGTTAATGTTTTTCAAAGGTCTGATACTCATAGATAAAAATATATCGTTTTAAACCTTAGCTGTGATCTATTTGTTTTAATCCTTCATAAACTGCAATGGCAACTGCATTGGCTAGATTTAGGCTTCTAATATGTTCGCTGAATAGCGGAATTTTATAAAGTTGTTCTTTATACTTTTCTATTAAAGATTTTGGTAGACCAACCGATTCTTTTCCGAAGACAAGAAAAAGGTTATCCTCAAACGGAATATCCCAATGTGATTTATGTGCATGACTGGATAAAAAAGCGAATTTTGCTTCTTTATTAGTTTTGAAAAAATCGGCAATAGACTCATAGATGACCACATCCAAATGTTGCCAATAATCCAATCCAGCACGCTTTAATCTCTTATCACTTAGCTCAAAACCAAATGGTTTTACTAAATGGAGCTTAGATCCAGTAGCTAAAGCTAATCGGCCAATATTTCCTGTATTGTTTGGGATTTCGGGTTCGAATAAAACGATGTTAATTGACATTTATAAAGGGTTTTTATTATTCATTTAAGCTACCTATTTCTTCTATTTCGTTAAAATCCTCTCCTTTTGGATCTGGTCCATATTGATTTTGTCCATATTCTCCTTCGGTAGCAACAAGTATAATATACCAAATACGACCAATTAATGGAATCATATTAATAAATATATACCCTCCACTTTTTCCAGTATCGTGAAGTCTTCTAACATTAAGTGCTAACCAAGGGATTAAAGTTCCTAGACAATAGATCCCTAAAATAGAACCAACTACCGGTGAACCAAATACATCATCCACAAGAGAAGCATATGACAATACTAATCCTAGAATGACTAATTGAACTAATACAAACATCCAATATTCTTTGCGTCTTGCTCTACCTGAGAAATTCGCGTAATTGTGTTTGATGACTTGTAAGTACCAATACATTAATTTCTAGTTTAAGATTGAATTTGTGAAATTTTTAATCTCATCAACAGCATTGCTAGATAAAAACTTAATAAACGCGCTACCAATAATAGCACCTTTTGCATATTGCGTAGCTTGGGTGAACGTTTCGTTATTTGAAATCCCAAAACCTACAATTTGCGGATTTTTAAGATTCATATCGGCGATGCGTTTAAAGTAAGCGGTTTGCTCATCACCAAAACAAGAACTACTTCCTGTGACACTAGCGCTACTTACCATATAAATAAATCCGTTGGAAATTGAATCAATAAAATTGATGCGTTCAATAGACGTTTGAGGTGTAATTAAAAACACATTGATTAAACCATACTGCTCAAAAGTCGCTTTGTACTGTTCATTGTAAACATCAACAGGTAAATCTGGAATGATGAGTCCGTCAATTCCAATCTCTTGACAATTTTTACAAAATGCTTCCACCCCATACTGGAGTATTGGATTAAAATAACCCATGATAATCAACGGGATAGATACAGTTTGACGGATGTCTTTTAATTGATTAAATAGCACTTCTGTGGTTATTCCATTTTTCAAAGCTTGCGTGGAACTCGCTTGTATGGTAGGTCCATCGGCTAAAGGGTCGCTAAAAGGCAATCCGATTTCTATCATATCTACACCACTTTCTTCAAGGTTTTGAATGATGGTTTTTGTGTCTTCTAGTCGAGGATAGCCTGCTGAAAAATATATAGAAAGCAGTTTTTTGTCTTCTTTTAGTTTTTGATTTATTCTATTCATTTTGATATTCTTCTTTCAATTTGATAAACACTTCTTTTTGCTCTTCATTAAGATTGTCTGCTGTAAATATTGAAAAACCTTTAGCTCCTTTTTCTTTAACTAGACGGATAGCTTTTTCTAAATCCTGAGGATCTTGTAGAGCAGGACTATATAATCCTGAAAATATAGGGAAATCAACATCATTAACACCTTGTTCTGTAGCAAAGCCAATCCAATTGATGTTTTCACGATAAAAATTATTATAAACCATAGGATAAGCTGCATCTAAATTCCAATCATCCCAAGCTTGTCTTACCATTTGTCGCGACATTTCTGGAAAAGGAAAGACTGCTGCTGTCATTTTGTTATTGCTGTTATGTGCTATTTCTACGAGTTCATTCACTAATGAGGTAACTGCGTTTAACCGATATTGGCGCCATTCTGTGCTTAATTCTGGATGTTCCATGTCTATAGGGTCTTTACCAAAAATATTTTTGAATCCTTCTCTAGCTATTGGGTGATAACCATAATCATACTCTGGCATTTCTGTAGTTTGTACCAAATTATATTTAGGTTGTAAATCCTTACCTAATATAACATCTACATAACGTATATAATCTAAGTGAATAGAGGCTAGGCCTTCAATTTTTGTGAGCTTTCTTACGTTGTTTTTAATATGCTCTCGAGCTTCGGGATGAAATGGGCTGAGCCATTGGTAATAATCTACATAGGCTCTATATTCTAGAGAATTTTTGCCTGCTCTATTAACGGCGTACCACTCAGGATGTTTATTAGCAATTGTATCTCCAGGTCTGTTAAGTGTCCATATCCAAGCATGAATTTTAATGTTTTTCTTAGCAGCAAGTGGTATGAGTTGCTCTAAAACCTTTGGGCTACCTCCAACTAATGCTTCTGAAATTCCTAGAGAATCATAATATGTAATTTTAGCTTCCCATTGAGATTTATCAAATGTATTACCAGCATTAGTCCAAGTCGCAAAAACAAACGGCTCATTTGTGATTGACAACGCATCCTCCGTCGTCGTTTTGTTTTGACAAGAAAATAGAAGTAGTGCGGTTATATAAAAAGAGATGTTTTTCATATTTTTTTTAATAGACCTTGTTCATTAATGATGTATGTATTTTTTGAAATAGGACTCTTTATTTGATATTCAAAACCAAAATGGGTTTTAAAAAATGTGGCAACTAAAGAGTCACTTTCTGAATATTTGACGTTCAGTTCTTTTGTCGTTCCTAGTTTGGTTTTTAATAATTCTTTTAAATTCTTATATCTCGTATTTCTGAAGAGGGCATAGGCAACTTGTTTTACAGCTATATCAGGATCTTCCTTAAATATTAATCCTTCTGTTGTTTCTTGTTCTGTAAATTGGAGAACTCCCCATTTTTCAGGTTCATGCATGTTAATGACCTTCTGATTACTCCATACCCAGTTATATTCTTTTAAATACGTATCATTTTCTCTTTTACGTTGGTATTCGCCATCTACAATATCAAAATCCCATTCAACTCTAGAGAAATTTAACTTCCATTGTTCGCCTTCTTTTGGTCGTGTTTTTGGCTTGTTTTTTAAACTGACAAAAGGTTGTAAAGGAATGGCTATTTCTAAAGACCAGTACTTGTCTATATCATCATGTTTATTGAGAGAACCATTTATGAATACTGCTGATTTTAAATTTTTTAGATCCCATTGAAAATTGGCTTTTCCTCCAACACGATACGGTTTATCTAAATATAAATCCCAAACCGTATTTAAAGCATTAATCTCAATTTCACCGTAACCAAAACCAGTTTGTGTTGGGTCTAGAAATACTTCAAAGTCATTATTTAGATAAATGATTGCATCTCTTTCTGTAATATTTCCCCAAATATGAGGCTCTTCCATTAACGCATAAACATATAAATAGTCCCTATCCCAAAGCATTTTAACTGTCGTATTGAATTTCGGACTTATAACACCTTCGATATCAATGAAATTACTAGTAAATGAGGCATTCTTCCATTCGCTTTCATCAGCAATACCGTCTATTGTCAATTTGGAATTTGTTTTTGTGACAATGTAATACTGTGGTTCTACAATATTTTGCGTAACGTCAACAGTATCGATCACTGTATACTCTTTCTTATTTGTTTCACAAGAAATTATAATTACAAATAGTACGAATACCCAGAGTTGTTTCATTTAAAGTTTAAAATAATCAATATAATTTTGTAAATCTTTATCGCCACGGCCGGAAAGGTTGATAACTACAATGTCATCTGTTTTAAATGTCTTTTGATTAAGAATAGCCAATGCATGTGAGCTTTCTATGGCCGGAATAATACCTTCCAGCTGACTTAATTGTAAGCCAGCTATCATGGCTTCGTCATCTGTAATCGAAATAAATTCTGCACGACCAGATGTATATAAATGGGCATGCATTGGTCCGACACCTGGATAGTCTAGTCCTGCCGAAATAGAGTATGGCTCGGTTATTTGTCCGTCGTCAGTTTGCATTAACAAGGTCTTACTCCCATGAATAATACCTTCACGACCTAAAACTGAAGTCGCAGCACTCTCGCCACTATGAATTCCTTTTCCAGCGGCTTCAACTGCAATGAGTTTAATATCTGTATCATCTAGATAATGGTAAAAAGCACCTGCTGCGTTACTTCCGCCTCCAACGCAAGCGACAACATAATCAGGTTTTGTTGTGCCTTCTTTGTCTTTGAGTTGCCATTGTATTTCTTCGGAAACGATCGCTTGAAAACGGGCTACCATATCTGGATAAGGATGCGGTCCGACAACACTTCCAATAATGTAATGTGTGTCTACCGGATTGTTAATCCAATCACGAATAGCTTCGTTCGTAGCATCTTTTAAGGTTCTACTTCCAGAAAGTGCTGGTCTTACTTTGGCGCCTAGCATTTTCATACGAGCTACATTTGGTGCTTGACGCGCAATATCAATTTCTCCCATGTAGACGATACACTCCATTCCCATAAGTGCACAAACAGTTGCAGTGGCTACACCATGTTGTCCAGCTCCAGTTTCGGCAATAATTCTGGTTTTGCCTAAACGCTGTGCTATTAAGATTTGCCCAACAGTATTGTTGACTTTGTGTGCGCCAGTGTGGTTTAAATCTTCTCGTTTCAGATAGATTTTAGTGTTGTATTTTTCACTCAGTCGCTTAGCAAAATAGAGTGGTGAAGGGCGTCCCACATAATTTTTTAATAATTCGTCAAATTCCTTTTTAAAAGAAGGTTCTGCCATTATTTTGAGATAATTTTGTCGTAACTCTTCCACGTTTGGATAAAGCATTTCTGGAATGTATGCGCCTCCAAATTCTCCGTAGTAGCCTTTGTTGTTAATGTTGTAGCTCATTTTTAAATGTTTCTAATTCTATACTGTTTTTCAATCCAGGTTTAATTTCAAATTTGCTATTCACATCAATCACGTAGCAATATTTTGAAGCATTGGTATTTTTAAATGCCTTCAACTTTTCAACTTCATCTAATCCTATGCCTCCACTCAAAAAGAAAGGCTTGGTGGATGTGTAATTTTTCAGTACATCCCAATTGAAGGTGTATCCATTTCCGCCAGATAATTTTCCTTTGGTGTCAAATAGAAAGTAGTCACAAACATTTTCAAATGGTTTTATTACTGAAAAATCAAAATCATCTTTGATGCTGAATACTTTGATGATATCTGTCACTCCTGCGGAGGCAGATACCTCATTGTTTTTTATGGATTCCGCATCGAGTGCGGAATGATAAACTTGACGCAATGTTTCACAAAACTCAGGAGATTCTTTCCCATGTAACTGAACAGCTTGCAAATTGTGAGCTTGAATTTTTTCTGTTACAAATTCTAAAGAGGCGTCTACGAACACACCAACTTTCTTGATAGATTCTGGTAAATCTGGAATGTTTCCTTCGAAAAACCGACTTGATTTTTCATAGAATATAAAGCCTAAATAATCGGGTTGCAATTCTGCTACCTCGCTTATATTGTCTTTATATTTCATTCCGCAGATTTTCAGTTTCATTATTTCAAGTCTTCAATAAATAGTTTAGCACTCTCTCCTGCATTATCCGTTTTCATAAAATTCTCTCCAATTAAAAATCCTCTGTAGCCGTAAGGTTGTAATGTTTTGATGGCATCAATACTGCTAATACCACTTTCTGAGACTTTGACGAAATCGTTTGGAATCAATTCACTAAGTTGTTTACTGGTATCTAAACTGACTTTAAAAGTTTTTAGATTTCTATTGTTGACGCCTAACATATCTAAACTTGGCATAATTGACTTATGTAATTCTTCTTCATTATGTACTTCAAGTAATACATCTAAATTCAATTGTTTTGCTAATTCTGAAAATTGCTTGATTTCTACTTTAGTTAAAATAGCTGCTATCAATAAAATCACATCAGCTCCATAGGCTTTAGCTTCTAATATTTGATAGTCATCAATAATGAATTCTTTGCGAAGCAATGGTAAATTACAACTAGAGCGAGCTGTCAATAAATCGTCTAGACTACCTCCAAAATATTTTCCATCGGTTAAGACAGACATTCCGCAAACACCTGCATTTTCATAACCTTTGGCGACATCAAAAACATTTAAGGCGTGATTGATGACTTGCTTTGAAGGAGAACGACGTTTGTGTTCAGCGATAATCCCTGTATGGCTTTCACGTAGTCTTTTGGCTAATGAAATCGTATCACGTTCAAACAAAACCGATTGTTCTAATTGTTTAGTTGGAATGAGTTGCTTTCGAAGATTAACTTCTATGCGTTTGTCGTTTACTATTTTGGTTAAAATATCCATTACTTACTCAATTCTATTAATCGCTCTAAACTTGCTTTTGCTTTTCCGCTTTCCAGGCTCTCTTTTGCCAATTGAAACCCGTTTAGATGTGAAATTCCATTTACAGTTGCAATGGCTAATCCAGCATTGGCACAAACCACATTATTTTGAGCTTCTGTCCCTATTCCGTTTATGATTTTTTTGAAAATTTTGGCAGCAGCTTTTACTGTTGCGCCTCCAAATATTTCAGATTGCTCTATTTGTTTTACCCTCAAATCTGAGGGACATAATATCGTCTCAGACGTATTAGAAATGATTTTAGTGTTTCCGGTTAAAGAAATTTCATCATAACCATCCAAGGCATGTACAATGCTATAATTTTTATCTGTACTTTGATAGAGGTAGCTATAGATACGCTGTAACTCTAGGTTAAAAACACCGACCATTTGATTTTTAGGAAATGATGGATTTACCATTGGTCCTAACATGTTAAAAAAGGTTTTAACACCCAATTCTCTACGAATTGGCGCAACGTTTTTCATCGCTGGATGAAATAATGGCGCATGCATCACACAAATGCCTGCTTCATCAATAGCATGTTTTAATTTATCGACGTTATTAGTGAATTTGACACCTAAAGCTTCTAGGACATTAGATGATCCGGAAGCCGATGAGACGCCATAATTCCCATGCTTAGCAACTTTTACGCCGGCACCTGCTGTAACAAAAGAGGATAAGGTTGAGATGTTAAATGTGTCTTTTCCGTCACCACCTGTTCCGCATAGATCAATCGCATTAAAATCTGATAAATCTACAGGAATACATAGCTCTAATAAGGCATCTCGAAAACCTTGCAATTCTCCTAATGTAATACTACGCATCATATAGATGGTGAGAAAGGATGCAATTTGACTTTGGTTGTATTTGCCTTCGGAAATATTAACCAATACATTTTTTGCTTCTTTAGTTGAGATGCTTTCGTGGTTGATTAATCTGTTTAAAATATGTTTCATATTGTCATTGTCTTCTTCGAATCTTTGATTTCCTGCGAAGGCAGGAATCATTTTAATTCAACTTCAATTTATAATGGATTCCGTATCAAGTTCGGAATGACAGGGCTAAGCATTCACCCAGTTCTCCAATATCTGTTTTCCGTTAGGAGTTAATACCGATTCGGGATGGTATTGCACGCCTTTTACATCATAAACTCTATGCCTTAATGACATCACTTGTCCGTTTTCATCAAAAGAAGTCGCTTCTAATTCTTCAGGTAAGTTGGCGTTTACAACCCATGAATGGTATCGACCAACTTCGATGGTTTTATCCATGTTATTAAACAAAGTTTCATCATCGACAGTGATTTCAACTTGAGTTGCTACACCATGATATACTTCGTCTAAATTAATAAGAGAGCCACCAAAAACTTCACCAATCGCTTGTTGCCCTAGACAAACACCTAAAATGCTTTTTGTTGGTGCATAGGTTTTAATGATAGCCTTTAATAATCCGGCTTCGTCTGGAATTCCGGGGCCAGGTGACAGTACAATTTTTTGAAACGCATCGACCTCTTCAAGCGAGAGTTTGTCGTTTCGTTTTACTGTGACTTCACAATTTAAATCTTCTAAATAGTGAACTAAGTTATATGTAAAACTGTCGTAGTTATCGATTACTAATACTTTCATATCTCTGTCATTCCTGCGAAGACAGGAATCTTTTTTTATGTTATTTCAATTTCTAATGGATGCCGCATCGCGAGCGGAATGACAATTAGTTTTTACTTTATTTTTATTTGCGTTAAGGATTACTCATTTATTGCTATTTTAAATATAAGTATTCGTGAATACTTCGTATTTGAGGCATTTGTTGAAGCTCCTCGCAGAGAGCCGACTGCCGAAAGCCTGACTCTGGTTGTAACGCCATTATTTTAAATATCCTCAGCCATTTCAATCGCATTTGTTAAAGCACCTAGTTTATTATATACCTCTTGTAATTCATTTTCTGGATTTGATTTTGACACTAATCCTGCTCCAGCTTGCCAATGCAGTTTGTGATTTTTACTCATAAACGTTCTAATCATAATGGCATGATTATAATTACCATTAAAATCCATAAAACCAATCGCTCCACCATAAAAAGCTCTGCTGGTTTTTTCATATTTCTCAATGAGCTGCATAGCTCTGTGTTTTGGCGCACCACTTAGGGTTCCTGCCGGAAAGGTGTCGGCAACAACTTGCATAGTAGCCGTGTTATCATGCACTTTTCCTGTAACTTTACTTACCAAGTGAATGACATGAGAAAAGAATTGTGCTTCTCTATAGGTTTCGACTTTTACCTGACTTCCATGTCTGCTTAAGTCATTTCTGGCTAAGTCAACCAACATCACGTGTTCTGCATTTTCTTTAACGTCTGTAGCGAGTTGCTTCGCTAATTTTTGGTCTTCTTCATCGTTTCCTGTTCTTTTAAATGTTCCTGCAATTGGATGTATTTCGGCTTGCCCATTGTTGACCACTAATTGTGCTTCAGGGGAACTTCCGAAGATTTTAAAATCTCCGTAGTCAAAATAGAATAGGTAAGGTGACGGATTGATACTGCGCAATGCTCTATACACATTGAACTCATCGCCTTTAAACGCTTGTGAGAATTTTTTTGATAACACCAATTGAAATACATCACCACGAGCACAGTGTTTTTTTGCTAATTCAACATGATCTTTATATTCGTCATCGGTTAGATTTGATGAAATATCAGAATCTGTTTTAAAGTTATAAGAGGTGAAATTTTTAGAGCTTATGAGTTGCAAAACTTCATCTATATTGTTTTCGGCTTCAAAACAATGTGCAAAAATATAGGCTTCATTTTTAAAGTGATTAATAGCAATAATATTTTGATATACTGCATAATAAATATCTGGAATATCCAGTGAATCTGGTTTTTCGCTAATTTCGATGTCTTCAAAATATTTAACGGCATCATAAGCCGTATAACCAAAAATGCCATTATTGATGAATTTGAAATCTTCTTCAGAATTTACTTTAAATCGCTTTGTGAACTTGTGAATTTCTTCTGTTACTGAAATGTTTTTTGAGTTGCTAGTTTTTGAACTTCCATCAGGATAGGTTTGCTTAATAACACCGTTATCAACTTTTATTGAAGCAATAGGATTAAAGCAGATATAAGAGAAGCTGTTGTCATTAGCATGATAATCACTACTCTCTAATAGGATACTATTAGGGAATTTGTCTCTAATTTTTAAATAAATACTAACAGGTGTAATGGTATCAGCTAATATTTTCTTGTAATGCGTGTATAAGCTAAAAGTTTTCATTTGATGTTATTAAAAAAGGCTTGTCGTGAATGACAAGCCTTTTTGATATTTTGTTTAAATATATGATAGGGGTTAGTTCACGAAATTTGAGTTTCAGATAGCCACCACCAAGTATGATTTAATTTTGTGTTCATTGTTTTTGTAAAGTTCAAATATAGAAATCAAATCTTAGTTTTCAAACTTAATTTCATAAAAAAGAAAAGATTCCCACGTTAATGGGAATCTTAATTACTAAATGCTTGCTATTAATCAAAAAACTTATTTAAAACTTCAATGTTACATTTAGGTCAAATTCATCGTAAATCGCTTTGTCTTTTAAACCATCAAAGAAGCTAGCAGAACCATACTTAATATCATATTTTGTTCTGTCTACTTTTAAGTTAGCTGTTGCTGTATCATCTGTTACGGACATATTAAATGTTGTTGGATGGGTCTTGCCTTTGATCGTTAAATCACCAGTCACTTTAAAGTTTCCGCCTTTGCCATCAACACTTGTGATTTTGAAACTTGCTGTTTTATGGTTGTCTATTCCGAAGAAATCATCAGATTTTAAATGACCTTCTAATTTTTCTTTTCCTTTTCCTGCTTTCAAATCGGTTACAGTAATACTTGTCATATCAATGGAGAAGTTTCCTCCAACAAGTTGTTTGTCTTCAAACATAAGGGTTCCATCATTTAAGTTAATGATGCCTTCATGAGATCCTGTTACTTTATGACCTACCCATGTGATTGTTGATTCTTTAACTTTTACATCTTTCTTAAATATGGTAGTAAAAGAGGCAAATGATATTGCTAAGACTACGATTGCTGCTGATTTCAAAATGTTTGTTTTCATTGTTTTTAATTTAGTGTTTGTGTTTTGGTTATTGTATTTTATTTATAAGTCTATTTAATTCTATTAATTCTGTATGTGTAAGGTTGGAGGTTATTTTTTCTTCGGTTTTAGTTACGATATCATCAATCTCCTGTAGTTTTTCTAATCCCGTTCTAGTGATGTAAATCTCTATTTTTCGTCTGTTTTTTTTGCATTCTGTTCGATTTACAAAATCTTTCAAAATAAGTTTATCTACTAATCGTGTTGTATTACTCATTTTATTAACCATACGCTCTTGGATGTCTTGTAAATTGAGCGGGTTTCCATTTTGGCCACGTAAAATTCGCAGTACATTAAATTGCTCAATTGATAATCCGTGAGGCTTTAAAACATTTAATAATTCAGTTTTAATTGCATTATTCGTCAAGAAAATAGTAATTACTGTTTGCCTAGAAATAGGTAGTTTAGTCTTAGTTTTTAATTTGAAATTTAATTCTTCCATATACAACTATTGTATATACAAATGTAGTATTAATATTTAATGTTTATTTTAATATTTTGTTAAATTTATCATTGCCCGTTTTTTGATTCATAGATTTATATCATGAAATTTGCAGCAGCTATTCTATTTTTTATTCTTTTTCTCTTCGGAAATGTAACCGAACAGCTTAATTCATCTCAACAAAATAACATCGATACCATTGATGATGATCTAAAAGTGTTCAACTTTGAAGAACTTCAGGCATATCTTGCATCAAAAGATAACAACAAAACTTATGTCGTCAATTTCTGGGCAACTTGGTGTGCGCCTTGCGTTAAAGAGTTACCCTATTTTGAACAATTGAATGCTAATTATTCTAACAAAAAGGTTGAAGTTATTTTAGTCAGTCTAGATTTTCCGAAGCACATAGAAACAAAGCTCAAACCATTTCTTAAAAAGAAAGGCTTACAAAGCGAAGTACTACTTCTAGATGATGTTGATTCTAATGCATGGATCCCTAAAGTGAATAAAGATTGGTCTGGCGCTATTCCTGCAACAATAATATACAATAAAGACAAGACCACGTTTTACGAACGCTCCTTTACTTATAAAGAACTAGAAACTGAGTTAAAACAATTTATTAAGTATAAATCATGAAATCTATAATGAGCATTTTAAACATGATGATCATTTCAAACCATAGACAAAACAGAATATTAATATTAAAACAATAAACAGATGAAGCATACAATCAAAACACTTTTGGCATTAGTTGTATTTGTAGCAACAACAGGTTTTACAACAATTGGAACAGGTTATGATATTGGAGATATCGCCACCGATTTCAAATTAGAAAATATAGATGGCAAGATGGTCTCTATGGCAGATTTTAAGGATGCTAAAGGGTTTATCGTCGTTTTTACCTGTAATACATGTCCTTATGCAGTTGCATATGAGGATAGAGTAGAGGCCTTAAACAAGAAATATGCAGATAAAGGGTATCCCGTAATTGCCATTATGCCAAATAATACAGATGTTAAACCTGGTGATAATTTGAAGGCTATGGAAGCGAGAGCAAAGGCCAAAGGGTTTACATTTCCGTATTTAATGGATAAAGGTCAAAAAATTTATCCGCAATATGGTGCAACAAAAACACCTCATGTTTATGTGTTAGAAAAAACTAAAAAAGGACCTCAAGTGAAATATATTGGAGCTATTGATAATAACTATCAAGATGCAAGTGCAGTAACAAAAACGTATGTTGAAGATGCTGTAAATGCCTTGCTAGAGGGTAAAGATGTTCCAGAAACAAAAACAAGAGCGATTGGTTGTTCTATCAAAGTGTAGTAACATTTTTTTAAAAATTTAAGGATCCGAAGTGTAACACTTCGGATTTTTTTTCGTCTTTACATAAAATATCCTAACGAAACGTTAAATTTGCATGATTATTGATGTATAAAAAAACTATGGCTGATTTAACACAAGAAGAATGGACATCGCAATTATCTGCAGACGAAAATGCAGTGGTTTTAGATGTGAGAACACAAGAAGAAGTAGCACTTGGGATTATCCCCAATGCTATGGTTATTGACATTTATAAGGGTCAAGGATTCCTCGATGAGATAGAAGAACTTGATACATCCAAAACCTATTATGTGTATTGTCGATCGGGTGCACGAAGTGCTCAAGCCTGTAGTGTGATGAATCAGTTAGGTTTCGAAAACGCATATAATCTTATTGGAGGCTTCAACGAATGGTCAGGTGAAGTCGCTTCAATCTAAAAATCAATCCAAATGAAAAACAAAGTATTAATTTATTGTTTTGCGCTTTTTGCTCTGGCATTTAGTTGTAAACAAGAACCGCAAAGTGAGGTAATAATGGTTTCGCCAGAAGAAGTGAAATCACTTATTGAACAAGACGATATTCAATTAGTCGATGTAAGAACAGAAGGTGAATATAAAAATGGATACATTGAGAATTCTCAAAACATAGATTTTAGATCATCAACTTTTGAAGAGGATATCACAAAACTAGATAAAACAAAGCCTGTAATTGTGTATTGTAAATCTGGAGTAAGGAGTGGTAAGTGTACAAAAAAACTTAAAGCTGCAGGTTTTATAAAAATTTACGATTTAAAAGGAGGTATAACCCAATGGAAGTTTAAGGGCAACCAAATTAAAACCTTCGAATAATAAATATAAGCCGAACTTTAGTTCGGTTTTTTTATGTCTTAAATTGATATTTGTCAATCAAGTCCCAATGCTCTCGTTTAATCTGATTGTTTTTTTTAATTTTACATCTTTCAATAGCCAAATTATTTTATGTGATATTGTAAGTAATACGTAGTTTTTACGTTTAAGTACAATAGGTGCATAACTAACCTAATTATTTCTAATGAAGAATTTAATTATTACGCTAAGTAGCTTGTTGGTGTTTTCAATCACTGTTAAAGCTCAAGTATTTGAACCTGTAAAATGGGAGACTTCTGTCGAGAAAATTTCAGATACTGAATACGATTTAATTTCAACAGCGACTATAGATAGTGGTTGGCATTTGTATTCACAGAATGTACCCGAAGATGGTCCAATTCCAACTACATTTTTATATAGTGCTAATGGAGATTATGAGTTAAGCGGAACAACTTCTGAAGAAGAAGGACATACAGTTGATGATCCTGTTTTTCAAATGAGAATTAAGTTTTTCGAAGATAAAGCCGAATTTAGACAACGTATTAAAGTTTTAAATCAGGAACTATCCATCGTTGAAGGCGAAGTCGAATACATGGCTTGTGATGACGAAAAATGCTTGCCACCAGACTATATTGATTTAAAATTCAATTTAAAAAAAAATAGTGCTTCCGAGGGAAGCTCAGAGGCATCACCTTTTGGTGCAACTAATGATAACTCACAAATATTTGAACCTGTAAAATGGGCAACTTCTGTAGAAAAAATATCTGATACCGAATATATATTGGTGTCTAAAGCTTCTATTGATAAAGGTTGGCATTTGTATTCTCAAAATATTTCAGATGAGCAAGAGATTACCCCAATCCCAACGGAATTCACATATACTACAACTAGTGATTATGAAGTATTAGGCATTACTTCAGAAGAAGAAGGTGTCGAGATTCAAGATTTAGTTTTTGATATGAAAATTAAATATTTTGAAGGTGAAGCCGAATTTAGACAACGTATAAACCTTTTAAATAAAGACTTAAAAGTTATTAAAGCAGAAGTCCTTTTTATGGCTTGTGATGATTCGAAATGTACAGCTCCTACCTTTTTAGATTTGGATTATGATGTCACTAAAGCAGTAAAAGCAACAGATAAAGGCACTACTGACGATGAAGACGATGGTAAAAGTTTGTGGTCTATCTTTATAATTGCTTTTTTCTCAGGTTTTGCCGCATTATTGACACCATGTGTGTTCCCAATGATTCCTATGACAGTGAGCTTTTTTACGAAGCAAAGTAAATCAAAAGCAGCAGGAATTAAAAATGCCATTATTTACGGATTGTCAATAATTGTTATCTATGTTTTGTTGGGCGTTGTTGTAAGTCTTGTTTTTGGACCAGCAGCTCTAAATGCCTTATCAACTAATGTTTGGTTTAATTTGATATTCTTTGCATTACTATTAATTTTTGCAATATCATTCTTAGGAGCATTTGAAATCATGTTACCTAATTCATGGGCTAATAAAGTCGATTCTCAAGCAGACAGAGGAGGATTCATTGGCATCTTTTTTATGGCCTTAGCATTAGCAATTGTGTCCTTTTCATGTACAGGTCCCATTGTTGGAACATTACTAGTAGAAGCTGCAGCAGGTGGAAGCCAAATAGGTCCAATAGTTGGAATGTTAGGATTTTCATTGGCTATTGCTTTACCATTTGCTTTATTCGCAGCATTTCCAGGATGGTTAAATTCGTTACCGAAATCTGGTGGATGGTTAAATACTGTAAAAGTAGTCTTAGGATTTTTAGAGCTTGCTTTAGCATTTAAATTCTTATCTAATGCAGATTTAGTATCACAATGGCACATATTAGAACGTGAAGTATTTATCTCAATTTGGATTGCCATTTTTGGAGCCTTGTCATTATATCTCCTTGGAAAAATCCAATTGCCTCACGATTCGCCATTAAAGCACATTTCCGTAGGAAGACTCATGTTAGGTCTTTTGACTTTGTCGTTTACCGTTTATATGATTCCTGGGCTTTGGGGAGCACCATTAAATTTAATTAGTGCGTTTCCGCCACCATTAGATTATAGTGAGTCGCCTTATGGTGTTGGAAACTCAAAAGGAGGAGGCGGTTCTGCTAGTCATTCAGATTTGCCTGAAGGAGCGCATTTATTGGCGCCTCACGATATTTTGGCTTTTAATGATTATGATAAAGGATTGGCTTATGCTAAACAAGTTGGAAAACCTGTGATGATTGATTTTACGGGTTGGGCTTGTGTGAATTGTCGTAAGATGGAACAGAATGTTTGGGTGAAACCAGATGTTTTAGCTAAACTTAAAAATGACGTAGTGCTAATCTCTCTCTATGTTGATGATAAGAGAAAACTACCTGAAGGCGAAGTTGTAGATTCAAAACTAAGACCTGGTAAAAAACTCAAGTATATCGGTCAGAAATGGAGTGAACTACAAACGATAAAATACAAGACGAATACACAGCCGTTTTATGTCTTAATGGATCATGATGAGAACAATCTCATAAAGCCAGTTAGCTATACACCAGATGCTGTTGAATATCATGATTGGCTAACTAAAGGAATCAATAATTTTAAAAAATAGCTAGTTCCAAGTAAGATCATTTCTCTCATTCCAATACGCCTTAGAATCCATTTTTAAAGACGTCAAAAGATTAAGGTCTTCTGTCGACAATTCGAATTCAAGTGCTTTTAAATTTTGAGCGAGATGATTTGTAGTTGAAGCGCCGCTCAATACAATAGTTGGGTCTATCGTGTCTATCACATATCTCATTGCAATAGCATCAATACCAGTATTGTAGATTTTTGAAAGTGTTTCTAAATGTTTTTTTACGTTTTTGTTAGCAAATACTCTTCCGTTGGCTAAAGCTTCTTTGATGATTATTGTTTTTCCTAAAGTCTTAAGTTCTTGTAATGTTTCAAAAGTGGATTGCTCAAAAATATTATAGGTGACTTGATAACTGTCAAAAAGCCCTTCACCATTTACAGCAATCGTTTTGGCGATATTGATGATGTCTGATTGGTTAGAACCACTCGTTGTAATCCCAATTTGTAATCCGTGTTCTTTTTTTAACTGAAATAGACGTTCGTGGATGGTTCCATCGTTTAATATGCCACTGTCTAATGTTGCAGAATGTACTTGATAGATTTTTAATTGAGGAAGTAGTTGTTTGGAGATTTTCCATTGTTCGTTAAGTTTTGATAAGGAATGCTCTTTAATTTCATGTTTTCCATCAAAACCTATTTCCCAGTTGGCAACATAAGTGTAACCCCATTTTGTAGACAATTGAATGTCTTTGTGTTGTCTGGTATTTTTCCAGTCTAATAAAAACTGTTCTCCTAAACCATAAGAAGGAGCTGTGTCAAAATAACGCACACCATTTTTATAGGCAAAATCCATCACGTCAAACGCATTGTTTTTAAACGCAATTTTCGATTTGTCAATATTGGAATTTTGTCTAACATTGATGTAGTCAGGTCTTCCTAATGCAGCTAATCCTAATCCTATTTGAGTTGCTGCCATTTAGTACGAATGATCATATTTTACTTGACACGTTTTGCAAGTAAATGTGTCTTTATCTATTGCTATTCCTGAGATGTTAGTCTCTACGACTTTGTTAATGAAGTTATTATAAGTTTCATCTCGCTTGTCATTTTTACTCCCTTTCAAAAAATCGTAAAACTCACCTTCCCATTGTTGCTTGCCCCAACAATTAGGACAAATACCTTCTGGAGCCAGTCCAGTTTCTTCATTGTTTTTCTTTTTATCAAAGTAGTTTTTGATGTTATCTATTAACGACATAAGTGTTATAAGTTTTGAATGAATTGATGTGTTAAAGTAATGATTTCTTCAGGAATTTCCTCTTGAATAAAATGTTTTCCTTCAATACGGTGAATGTTATAGTCTTTTATTTGGAGCGCCTCTTTTACTTGGTCTTTTTGTGGTTCCCATTTTAGAAAGTCGTCATGTTTACCCCAAATGACCAATACGGGTTTTTTTAGTGTTGGAAGCAAGCTCGAATAGTCTGGCAAATTATTACAGGTTTTTGAAAAGAAATAATACATGCCTTTAACTTTTCCTTGTAATAAAGGCGTTTTATAACCTTCAATATCTTTTTCAGATAGATTATTGTTTAATAATCCAGATTTAAATAAGCCTTTCATTAACATACCGTTTGTTAATTTAGAAGCATACATACTCATCACAAACTTGGTAATAAAGTTATTTCCAAATCGCATTGGAGGTGTAAAACCAGATTTTAAAATAATGGTATTTAGAATCACCAATTGCTTTATAGCGTTTGGTTTTAGTTGTAACAATTCCCAAGTCCACAGGCCTCCTGCATCATGAAACATGTGTGTCCATTGGTCAATTTTTAAATGCGTCATTAATTTTAACAAACGTTCAGCCTGAAGCTTTTCGTGATATTGGTCATAACCTTTAGGTGAATCACTAGAGCCAAAACCAAACATATCTGGAACAATCACACGGTAGCCTTTTTCCGCTAATTCAGGAAATATATGTCGATACAACCAACCTGATGTTGGAACGCCATGCAAGAGCATAATGGGTTCACCTTGACCTTCATCAATAAATGCAAGTTTGCCTTCTGGCAATTCTAGAAATTGCTGTTTGGCTTTAAATTCAGAATAGGTCATATGTTTTATTTAGTAATTCGGAATTAACTTATTCAACCATTTTTCTAACTCTTTTGTGTGTGGATTTCGTAATTTTTTAGAACCTATAGTAATTGTAGGAAAGTTAAGCTTTTTATTTTCATAAAGACCACGCAATGTTTCCGCGTGGTCTTCATTGATTTCAACATCCAAAAACTCATAAGGCAATCCAGTTTCATTTAAGAAATTGATATAAAATTGCGTTTTATGACATCGATTTGCGCCATAGAGTTTAATTGATGGACTGTTATTCATTTGTATTATAACGTATTTAAAAATGAAATGGTAGCATCCACATTTAAGTGAAAATCTGCAAAAACAACGTTATCATGTTTGTCAATTAAAATAAACCAAGGCGTACCACCTGTTTGATAATTAGTCATCATATTTGAGCGAGATTTCCCATCATCACCAGCATCATGACCAAATGGAATTTTCAAGTCATATTGTTTTTGAGTCTCAACCATTTTTTGATAAGTATTAGATTCGTGTCCTTCAAAAACAGTTTGTATTGCTAAAAAAGAAATATGGTCTTTTTCCTTTAATGCGTCTACCATTTTTTTTAAATCTGGTAAGCCTTTGCTGTGACAACCAGGACACCAACTTTGGAAACAATAGAGTATTTTAAATTGTCCTTTTAAATCAGATAATTTAATCGGGTCTATTTTATTTCCGAAGGCATCGATCCAGTCTTTTACATGAAATTCTGGAGCTTTAAATACGTGTTCTTTTGCTTGAGTTGACATAATTTATGTCCTTTCTTTTTTAAGAATTAAAATTTAAAAATGGGATGTATTAAATGGCAATCGTTTATTTGACTACCATTTAATAACATCAAAATGGGAATGAGTTATGCGACATGACTTTTTAACTTGTCGGTATGTAATTTTCTGAGCTTTGTAAGCTTAGGAGCAATTACAAAACTACAATAGCCTTGTGTTTGGTTTTTGGCATAATAGTTTTGATGTACAGCTTCGGCTTCGAAGAATGTCGTTAACGGACTTACTTCAGTCACGATAGGCATTTCGTAATAAGGTGCCATTTCTTTAACCACAACCTCTGCAATGTCTTTTTGAGCATGATTATGATAAAAAATAACAGAGCGATAGTGCGTGCCAACATCTGCACCTTGACGGTTTAACGTGGTTGGATCATGACTGGTCATAAAAATGACTAGCAAGTCTTCATAGGAAATCACATCTGGATCAAAAGTGACTTGAACTACTTCGGCATGTCCAGTTAAACCAGAACACACCTCTCTATAAGTAGGTGTTCCAGGAACGGTTCCGCCACTAAAACCAGATACGACTTTTTCAATACCTTTTACTTCATTATAAACGGCTTCGATACACCAAAAGCATCCTGAGCCAACGGTGAGTTGTTCTAATTTACTGTTTGTCATGACTTTGTCTCCTCTATTTTAGAATCTAATTGCATAGATTCAGAATTAATACAATAACGCAATCCACTTGGTTCTGGTCCATCAGGAAATACATGTCCTAAATGGCCATCACAAGTATTGCACATCACTTCAACGCGAACCATACCAAAAGACGAATCTTTGTGATACTTAATCGCATTTGGTTTAATAGGTTGGGTAAAACTCGGCCAACCGGATCCAGATTCAAATTTAATGCTAGAATCAAACAAAGGTGTGTCACAACAAATACAGTTGTACTGGCCTTCGTCATAAATGCTGCATAGTGCACCACTATGTGCGGGTTCGGTCCCCTTTTGGCGTGTGATTCTAAATTGTTCTGGAGTTAATTGTTGACGCCATTCGGCATCCGTTTTTTTAACTCTACGGTCTGGCGTAGGGTTTCCTTTTACTGCGAAGTTTATGACTTCTTTCCAAGTTAACATAGTTATTGGTCCTTTCTGTTTTTAATTAATAATTACTATATAATTAACTTCAAATGTTAGTCGAAATTAAAAAGGCTTTCTTACATCCCATAATCATGATGTATGGTTTTATCAGATATCTATTTATAGAAAGATTAAACCAATTAGAACCATAATTAAATAAATCAAAATTGGAAGAATAATAATAACCCAAATAAGTATAGTTGTGTTTTTTCCAGCTTAGTCAAAATTAAGCTTTGATTGTATAGAATCTCTTTTAATGCTTCACTCTTACTTAAACCCTTATATAATTCTATAAACTTTATTTTATCAGAATTTGTTTGTGGCTTGTTGTCATCCATCTTTAAGTGATAAAAAAGTTAAGTTTAAATATAAGTTAAAAAAATTAAGTGTTCTATGCTAAACTTTTTAATATATAAAACATCGATTCCATTATTTCGTTCGTATATAAAACACGACCATCTATTAAATCCTATTTATGAAATTCAATATAAAGTCAGTCTGGCTGAAACGTCTATTTAAAGCCTCATTGCTTGCTTTGTCATTGTTACTACTATTTTGGTTTTCGGTGTATGTCGGACTTTGGGGAAAGCTACCTTCCGAAGACGATTTAAAAGATATCCAACAGGCTGAAGCCTCTTTATTATTAGATTCTGAAAGTGAACTACTCGGTAAATATTTTATTTTTGACAGACAAATTTTACAGTATGAAGATCTTCCGAAGCATTTAGTAGATGCATTGGTAGCTACTGAAGATTCACGTTTTTACGAACATAGTGGCGTCGATTACAGAAGTTTATTTCGCGTATTTTTCAAATCTATATTGATGCAAGATAATTCTGCTGGAGGCGGAAGTACTATTAGTCAGCAGTTGGTTAAAAACATATACGGAAGGGAAGATTATGGTTGGTTTTCTATGCCTGTGAATAAAGTCAAGGAGATGATTGTAGCCAAGCGTTTTGAAGCTATCTATTCAAAACAAGACATCATTGCACTTTACCTAAACACGGTTCCTTTTAGTGAGAATGTCTTCGGAATAGAAAGTGCTTCTCAACGATTTTTCAATACTGAAACAAGACACCTTAATTTGGCTCAATCTGCAACTTTGGTAGGTACCTTAAAAGCAACTCATGGTTTTAATCCAAGACTATTTCCAGAACGAAGCCAATTGAGACGAGATGTCGTATTGCAACAAATGGAAAAGAATGGTTATATCGATGCCAAAACAAGAACAACAACAAGTGAAATTCCATTAGAGACTAATTATAGAAAATTTGATCACAATGATGGTGTTGCTCCATACTTTAGAGAAAAAATAAGATTGGAAGTAAGGACTTTGTTAGATAGTTTAAATAAAGTGAATGATGTGTCCTACGATTTGTATACAGATGGATTAAAAATTCATACCACTATCGATATCGATATGCAGCGTTATGCTGAAACGGCTATGCAACAGCATATGAAATCGTTACAGTCGCAATTTGAAAATGCTTACGGTAAAAATGCACCTTGGTTAAAAAATAAATCCTTAATTGATAATCGCATTAAAGATTTGAAGTTATACAAAGCTTTAAAAAAGAAAAAATGGAGTAACCAACAGATTATAGATAGTTTGAGTACTAAACGAACATTGAGTTTATTCTCTTGGGAAGGCGATGTCGTAAAAGAGGTGTCTATAATTGATAGTTTAAAACATACCATGAAGTTTTTAAATGCTGGATTTGTTGCTGTAGATCCTAAATCTGGGGCCATAAAAGCTTACGTTGGAGGTGTTGATTTTGAACATTTCAAATATGATCATGTTGCTGTCTCAAAACGTCAAGTTGGTTCTACATTCAAACCGATAGTTTATACTGCAGCTTTAGAGAATGGTATTGAACCGTGTTCCTATTATCCCGTTAAAGAAATCACCTATACGAATCAAAAGGGATGGACACCCACAAATGGAGGCGTAAAAGAAACCGATAGACATCTTAATTATTCAATCGAAAAAGCGATTAGCGAATCGGTGAATACTATTGCTGTAAAAGTGTTGGAAGATGTTGGTATTGGTACTGTTATCGAACAAGCGCAAAAAATGGGGATTACGACAGCATTGCCAAAAGTGCCTTCTTTAGCTTTAGGTACAGCTGAATTGTCGATGCTCGAACTTATTCAAGCATATACTAGTTTTGCTAATGAAGGTCGTGTTTCAAAGCCGTTTTACATTACAAAAATTACTGATAAAACGGGTAAGGTTATTTATGAAAGTCTGAAAGCAAAAGCAAGACCTGAAGCCTTTTCAAAAGATACGAGACAAGCCATGATTGAAATGATGAAATCTACTATCAATTCTGGTACAGCAATACGCATACGTTCGCGTTACGGACTTCAAAATGATTTAGCCGGAAAAACTGGAACTACGCAAAATAACAAGGACGGCTGGTTTTTAGGCATTAGTCCGAAATTAGTGATGTTATCCTGGGTTGGTAACGATGACCATCGCATTGGTTTTAGCAATACTTCTATTGGTCAAGGTGCGAATTCGGCATTGCCAATTGCGGCGTTGTTTTTAAAGCAAATGAATCAAGATCAGCAATTTAATTCGATTACGACTGCTAAATTTGAGACCCCTTCCGAAGACGTCATAAAATCATTAGCGTGTGAAGCCGAAAAGCGAGATGGCTTTTTAAAGCGTATCTTCAAAAAAGACCTAAAAAAGCGTGAATTCGATACACCTTCCGAAGAACAAGAAACCAAAAAGAAAAAAGGCTTGTTTGGGTTTTTGAAGAAGAAGAAAAAGAATTAATAAAGGATTTGTAATTCTTAAATCACAAATCCCTTTGGAATAGTCACTCCTTTTTTAATTACCACAATTCCGTCTTTTACGCAATACGTATCCGTTTCTGTATCTTCTAAATGTTTTCCTCCATTGATACGAACATCATCAGCAATTCTACAGTTTTTATCGATGATGGTGTTTTTGATAAAGCAACGTTCGCCAATGCCTAGAAGTACTTTGATTTTGTTCTTTTCAATTTCTTGAAGTGTTTCATAATGATCTGTTCCCATCATATAAGTGTTAATCACTGTAGACTCTTTGCCAATTCTTGAACGGATTCCAATAACTGATTTTTCAATTTTTGCAGCACTAATAATGCAACCTTCTGCTATCACAGATTTTACGACTGTGGTACCAGCAATTTTAGTGGTTGGGAGCATTCTAGCCCTAGTGTAAATTCGTTTTTTCTTATCGTATAAATCGAATTGAGGAATGTCTTCAGTGAGTCCAATATTGGCTTCGAAAAAGGAGTCGATATTTCCAATATCTGTCCAATAGCCTTCATATTGATAGCTCATAACTTTGTGTTCAGTGATGCTTTGTGGAATAATTTCTTTTCCGAAGTCATTCGTGTCTGGGTTTTCCATCAATTTAGTAAGTAAATCTTTATTGAAAATATAAATACCCATAGAGGCAAGATAATGCCTGCCTTGATCTTTCATTTCGTCACTCACTTCAGAAGTCCAATCAGGAAGTAATTTTGTTTCAGGTTTTTCTATAAATGACGTGATTTCGTTATTATCGTTTGACTTCAAAATTCCAAATGCCGGAGCGTCTTTAGCATTTACTGGTATGGTTGCAATAGATATTTCGGCATTACTTTCTTCGTGTGCTCTAATCATTTTCTGGTAATCCATTTGGTATAATTGATCACCGGAAAGAATCAAGAAATACTTAAAATCATGACTTAAGAAATGATGCATACTTTGGCGTACAGCATCAGCAGTGCCTTGAAACCATGTTTTGTTGCCTGGAGTTTGTTCAGCAGCCAAGACGTCTACAAAAGCAGCACTGAAAAAACTAAAGTGATAAGTGTTTTTTATATGGCGATTTAATGATGCAGAATTAAATTGTGTCAATACAAACATTCTTTTAATTTCTGAGTTGATACAATTCGAAATAGGAATATCGACCAACCTGTATTTTCCGGCAATTGGAACTGCTGGTTTTGAACGTTCGGCTGTTAAAGGATATAGTCTTGAGCCCTGTCCTCCACCTAAAATTATTGCTAAAGCATCATTATTTATCATATGTTATTTTATTACGGATTGGTATAATTCTTTTACTTGAATGGCAATGGCTTTCCAATCAAAATGATCTTCAACACGTTGACGTCCTTTTTTTGCCATTGAATTCCTTAAAGCTAAGTTACTAATTAATTGATTAACACCATCGGCTAAATCTTTAGAAAATTTCTCAGGATTTACAGGTTCAAAAGGCGCTTCTTGTTGTTGCTCTACAGGAATGAGTAAGCCAGTTTCATTATGAACAACAACCTCTTTAATGCCTCCAACAGCACTTGCAACTACTGCGGTGTCACACGCCATAGCTTCTATATTAATAATGCCAAAAGGTTCATAAATTGACGGACAGCAAAATACATCAGCATGAGAATAAAACTGAATGATGTCTTTTTTGTTTAACATTTCAGAAATCCAAATAACGTTGTCCCTATCTTTTTGTATGTCTGCAACACACTCTTGCATTTCCTTTTCTATTTCTTTTGTGTCAGGAGCACCAGCACATAAGACAACTTGAGTGTCTTTATCGATATGTTTTATGGCATTAATTAAATGGATGATTCCTTTTTGCCGTGTTATTCTACCAACAAAAAGAACGTAAGGTTTTGATAGGTCTACTTGATATTGTTCTAGCGCAGAAGTATCAGAAGTGACTTTATATTCATCCAGATTAATACCGTTGTAGATGACTTTGATTTTATCTTCTTGTACATCAAAATAATTCAGGACATCTGTTTTAGTTTCTTCGGAAACGGCAATAATAGCATCTGCCATTTCTATAGCCGTTTTCTCTATCCATGACGACGCATCATAGCCTTTACCTAGCTGTTCTCTTTTCCATGGTCTAAGCGGTTCTAATGAATGCGTTGTCACCACCAAAGGAGTTCCATAGCAAAGCTTAGAAAGAATACCTGCAAATTGGGCGTACCATGTATGACAATGTACAACATCGGCATCAAAAGCTCCTGTGTTCATTCTAATACAGGTTTCCATGAATTTGAAAATAGGTTTTAAATTCTCTTTGGTATTTGATAAATCAAGAAC
The DNA here is from genome assembly GCF_036960315.1 of Psychroserpens sp. Taxonomy (NCBI): domain Bacteria; kingdom Pseudomonadati; phylum Bacteroidota; class Flavobacteriia; order Flavobacteriales; family Flavobacteriaceae; genus Psychroserpens; species Psychroserpens sp. Next base: position 123,499 of record NZ_JBALVR010000009.1, read on the forward strand.
CTCAGACGAAAAGCCTTTAACGCTTAGATGTTCTGAATTGACATCTTGATCTCCAACACATCTAACTTCAACGTCCATTAAGTTTGCTAATTCGCTAGCTAAATATTCTACATGAACTCCTGCACCTCCGTAAACATAGGGTGGGAATTCTCTAGTGTAAAAAACGACTTTCATATTTGGTGAGTTTAGTTATTTCAAAGTTCGTAATAATTGAAGGAATATTATCTAGTTTATATTAAAATATAGACTAAAGTGATTGATATTTATTAGTTTATCAATAGCGAGGTTATTTTTATGAGAAGTTTCTAAAGTTTTCTATTGAAATTCTATAGTTTTTACGCCATTATGTTATGAACTAAAAAAACCATCTATTTTGGAGCCGATTTATTCTAATTAAATAATTTGGTCATCTTCACTAAATCTGGAGTAACCCTGGTAATTTTTTTTATGTTTACTCTAGAACGATTCATAACTTAGTTTGCCAAGTTCTATTTTAGCGGTTTTTCCTGTTAAAATTTGTTAAGTGCTTAATTATTAATTACTTTTATACACCTTCAAGTCTGATCTTTCATCTTAAATGTGAGCATGTTGCTCCATTTATTATAGGCTATTTCAATTTTTTACTTTAACGCACTTCTATGAATTAAAGTGCACAACTAACCAAACAAAATCAATTAATTATGTTGACAAAAACAATGGCATCAGTACTGATGCTCACAATGGTATTTGCGTTTTCTACTACTGTAAATGCTCAAGAATCTGAAGATTACAATATGTGGGAGGACATGATGTTTACACCAGATTACACACAATTAAAGACCTTGGGTACAAACATGCGAAAACACAATGAAACGTATCATAAGGAAGGTCCTTATAACGCAATGGTTTACAATATTACAACAGGACCAAATGCAGGTAAAATGATTTGGCAAATGGGGTCTATGATGTTCAAACACAATGATACACGTCCAAGTGATGGTGGTCATGATGAAGACTGGCGTGATAATGTAATGCCATATATTAAAAAGATACATACTGTAGAGTACTGGTCTGAAGATGCTAAAAAATCAAATGTAAGTATGTTAGCTGGTGAAGAAGTTACGCATCCAATTTTATTTATCAGGTATTTTGAAATTGAAGAAGGTCATGGCTATACAATGAATAATCACTTTAAGCAAGTCAGTGAAACTCTTAAATCTATGGAAGGAGATAATCCTTGGGGTTTATATTACAATGATTTTTTACAAGGTGATTTAGGTCGTCATGTGGCCACAGTTAGTTTTTATAAAAATTGGGCCGAATTTGATAAAGATGGACCAAGTTTTAAAGATGCCTATGAAAAGTTATATGGTGAAAATTCGTGGGATACTTTTCTAGATACAAGAGATGATACATTTAGTAACCGATGGGATGAGGTTTGGGAGTATAATAAAAACCTAAGTGGCGATTAATCCTATATATATCAAATTAAAAAACCGCTCTATATGAGCGGTTTTTTTTGTGGATTCAACGGGACAAAAGGCGAACTTTTTTATTGAGGATTTGAATGACAATAATAATTTATGACTGTTTACAAAGGTGTCTACTTGTACAGTTACATTCGGTTTTATTAGATGCCATGATACATATTATTATATAGAGGTTTCACTTCTCGGTCTGTTTAATATTACAAAACCGGCGATATTAGATATTAATACAAGAGGAACTATAATTGCTGGTAAAAGGAGAAAAGGAAACTTGTAGATTGCCACATTTGGTTGTTCAAAAGCAATCTGCTGAAATACTGTAGGTGTAGACAGCAAAGCATGTATTACAATATTGCCTAAAAGAATAATAGACATAACATGCCAAATCCATAATAGCGTTTTTCTGATTTTATTTTTTCTAAACGCAATGAGTGTAAGCAGAGGTGCTGTAATTCCTGCAATAATATCAAAGTTACGTCCTTCAAAGGTTATTATTTCTGGGACATACATAGCTGTAAATAACCAAAAGAGTGTTAGTTCCACAGGAATACGTACTGCATGTAGGTACATGAGTTGTTTTAATTTTAAAGAACCTAACCATTTTTTTATTTTTGTTGAAAATATGGAAGATATTATAATCAGTACGATAGGAAATACTATCAGCATTAATCGTGGTGGAATTGTTTTGGTGTTTTCATAAAAGCCTGTAAAGGCAATTACACTATGAAGACTTCCCCATAAAATAATTCCTATAATAAGTTTTATATTTTTATTACTAGCATAATAGAACGTCGTTAATACAAAAAATAGAGCTATAAAAAAAGTAACATAAACATAAATCGGTAGATCTGATATCATGATATTTGAATGTATTTAGTTATATAAAATAAAGATTAATTAGCTAATTATTTCTTAATGAACACTCCCATTTCAACTTCACACTTTTCTTCAATTAAATTACGAAATAGATTTTTAAGCTTTATTGGTGTGTTCTCTCCCATTAAAAGTTTTGGGCTCAGTATAGGAATTCCTCCTTGAGACTGTGCATTTTTTAAAAACTTTTTAAACCAACTTATGGCCTCTTGTGTTAAATTCATTTTATTACCTAAAGAAAACCCAGTCGTATTAAATAATTGATCCAATTCAATACTAGAACAGGTGTAGCTTAAATTAACATTTTCCGCCCAAGGTAATGGATAGATTAATTCGTCATTAAAAGCACTTAATATATCAAAATAGGCAATCTTCCCTCCAGGTTTTAATACTCTTGAAATTTCCTTAAATAAGGTCTTTTTATCGGCAATGTTCATTTGTACATGTTGTGTCCAAACCACATCAAAAGTATTGGCGTCAAAAGGTAAATCTGTTGCATCTGCTTGTTCGAATGTTACATTATTTATACCTACTTTTTTAGATATTAATTTTGCTGTTTGCACATATTCGGCTGTAATATCAATTCCTGTGACATCAGCATTAAAGGTGTTAGCAATAAATCTGCTAGCACCTCCAATACCACATCCTAGATCCAAAACTTTCATTTCACTTTTTAGTTCAACTGCCTGAGCTAATAATTTAGTGCCTAGGTGACCCATAGTATGAAATTCATCCATTTCTGAAAAGTTTTCACGAGTAAGTTTATTAGTTTCCAAACCTGATCTTGACATTGCGTCTAAAATTTTAAAATAGAGGTTATCTTGCTTGTACTGTTTTTGGATATTTAATTTTTGCATGATCAGATTATTTGTTTGGTTGGTTTTCATGAGTTCTTAGCCATTCTTTATTTTCCTGTACATGGTTGAATCCATTTTTAAATTGAGGAAATTCTTGTTCTGCTTCGTATTTATCCAATTTTGGTAATTGCGTAAATAACATTGCAATAAAATTGCTTACTGCTTTTAACTTGTTTTTAAACGATTTTTTGGCTTCTGGCATATTTACCAGTGCTTTTCTGGCCATAGTTTCGAAATCTTCTGGATCATTTCCTGTAATGTCTTTTACTACTGTTGTTACTCCATTAACATCAAAAGCACCTTTATCTAATTCTTGTATGTAGTATTTTACATTGGCCATATCAAACATGGAGAACCCCATTTGCTTCATAGATTTTAACAACATATTTTCTGAGACCTCCATGACTTTTACTTTTCGTTTAAGAATTTTTCCAAAAACTTCGGCTATGTCCATAGGGGAAAGTGATTTTGGACCAGTTGGACGATACGTTTTTCCAGTATGTTTCGCTGGATCTTTTAATATATGTGCTATTACTTTGCCCGTATCTGAATCTGATGGGAAAGGATTTAAGCCTACTTGATTTGAAGTAGCTGATCCTTTTATTGTAGAAGGCATTAGACCTAATTGTGCAGCTGTTTCAATTGTGAAATAATTAATAAATTCAAATAGCCCTGGGCTCACAAACGTATAATTTACAGTTTTATGTAATTTAATGACTTCTTTAGATAACCAATGTTCTTTGGTGTTCATAGCTGGATGATCTTGTGTTCCTAGCCATTCTGTTATATAAACAACATGTTCTAGTTTTGCTTCTTCGGCTGCTGAAACAAAAGCTACTGTTTGAAATAAAGTGTTCTTTCCAAAAGGTGAACAGAAATACGCTCTTTGTACATCTCTAAGAGCTAATCGATAATCTCTAACATCGTTCATGTCGCCAATAAAGATTTCTGCACCTAATTCTTTTAGTTCTAGAGCGGTTTTACTTTTATGATTTCTAACCATGGCTCTCACGTCGAATCCAAGATTCAACAATTCTTTTGCAGCAGGAAACCCTGTGTGCCCATTCGCTGCAGTTACTAAAATTTTAGTTTTACTCACCTCATCCATATTTGTTTTAAGGTGTTCATGATTTTTTTTTGAAAAGTTCATTTTTTCTAATTTTAAGTTTATATTGTTTTGAATGATTATTTAATTTGAACTGAAATTATTTTCTTTAAATATTCATAGGTCAAAACTACTCTGTAATTAGATGCTTCAATTTCAATAAAAGCTCAATTGGTTGTGAAATTGGCTCAATTAAAACACCCTTCTATCATTACTTAATAATAGGAGGGTGTTTATACTTCAGAAGCTATATGCTCAAAAAAAAACTGCTATAGTTTAGTTTTTAAAATGACCAATGTTTTCTTCTATATATTGTTTGAATGTTCTAGGCTCATGCCCCGTGATATCTTTAACTATTGAGGTAGTACTATTGAATCGACCATCTGCTACTTGTTCATTAAATTTACTCAAATGTTTTTTCAAAAGTGAGTTAATTCTTGGATCCTTGTTAATAGATTCCATCCATACTTCTACTGTAATTGGTACATACTCCACGTCTTCATTTATTACTTCACTAATTTCTTTAGAAACTTCTGAATTAGAATGTGTAGTTCCAGAGGTAAGTGAATATTTTTTACCGATATGTTTTTTCTTATCTTCATCCACCAAAATTCCAGCAACTACCTCTCCTACATCTTCAGGGTGAACAATAGAAAACCTGGTATTGGTTTCTGGAAAATAAAATTTATTATGATCGGCTATTGTGGGTGCGGCAAACATTAAATAGCTCCAAGTAAATATGCTTGGATTTATATGCACCGCACCGATATTTGCCCAATCCATTATATGTTCAGCGATGGCGTGGTCTTGTGCTGATTCACTTGGTGAATGCAAAGTGGCTCCCATATGTGACATGGATACGACCATTTCTAGGTTCTCTTCTTGGGCTACTTTAGCAAAAAATCCTGTAGCTTTAGGTAAATAATCATCAAAAGGATAGCAAAAATAGGCTCTATCAATACCTTTTAAAGCTGGTCTTAACGAATTGATATCCAGAAAATCGGCTTGAATTATTTCCACGCCCATGTCTTCAAGTTTTTTACTGCGCGTGTCGATTGTTCTAACCATTGCTCTCACATTTACATCTTTGTCTAATAAATGTTTAATGGCATGTTGACTTGTTGTTCCGGTTGCACCGGTAATTAAAATGTTTTTCTTCATTTTATTAAAATTATTAAGTTTATATGTTTTTTTAATATGAGGTTTATTAAATATTATTACTTTTTTTCAACCAAAGTGTACGTTTGTTTATTTCAAGAGGAATACCTTTCCGTCTTTTATAAATGATTGTCGATACAATCACTAATACTACTGTAAGTGTTCTAATAACATTTGCATAAACCCCACCTAAAGCGTTGTCTCCTACAGAGAAGAATAGCCAGAATATGTTCATGAAGAAATGTAGAAATATTGGAATCCAGATATTATTTTTCCATTCTATATACAACCATGCAAAGAGCAATGCACCCACAAATGTCACAAGAAAAATGCCTAATAATTCTGAAAACTCCTGACTTTGATATAAATGGATAATTGCAAACAATAATGCACCGGCAATTACAGATGGTATGAATCCAAGTTTTGTATAGCGATATAATTGTCCAAAGAGAAATCCTCTAAAGTAAACTTCTTCAAAAAAGGCGGCTGCAATTCCAGAGAACAATATTTGATTTAAAGTTACTTCAGAATTAAAGCTGAATAATGATGCGTAACCAATTAGCATGGGTATAGTCCACAATAAAGGAATTAAAAAACCTTTTGAAATAGAACTATTGAGCCCTAGGCTTCCAAAGAAATTTTTAAAGCGATGGATTAATAAAGTTCCAATAATAAGAGGTGTTCCGAAAACCAAATATGAAATAATATGACTTATTCCTTTTTGGTTTATATATTGATTAATAAAGCTTCTAAAATCATTAAAGTACATGTCGTCTATTATAAAATAGCATGTAAAAATTAGTAATACCGATACAATAAATTTTGATTTCATTTTTTCTAATATTTAAGTTTTACAATATTTAGATTAATCTTCATTTTAAATATTGAATGATTACAATGCAAAACTATCTTATAAGAAGAGGATTGTATTTTAGAAAAAGCTCAATAATTTGTATTATTGGCTCAAACGAAATTGTGAAGGTGTCTGTTTGTATTTTGTTTTAAATGAACTTGAAAAGTGAGCTACGTCATTAAATAAGCAATCATAGGCAATAGAACTGATTGGGATGTTTGAAACGACCAATAGTTTTGCTGCCTTTTCCAAACGCTTGTTTTTAATATAATTTGCAGGACTATCGTCATATATTTTTTTAAATTCACGTTTAAATGAAGCTAGACTGTAGTTTGTTAACTCGGCAAGATTACTGGTAGAAATAGGTGAAAAAATATGTGATTCTATAATATCTTTAAAAGAGTATTCTCTAGGAGAAAATAAGTTATGCATTATCTCAATTATTGCCGGAGCATCTTCAGTATTGAGCAGCAATAGAATGATTTCTTTAAGTTTTAATATCATTAATTCTTCAGTGACTAGAGTAGGGTTTTCAAAATAAAAAATTAATCCTTCTATATACTTTTTAATTAATAAACTAGACTTAACTAGAGCCATATTGGAATGGAAAGGAATTTGTTTCTTAGATTTTAAAAAATCAGGCACATCATTTTCATATATCTTTTTTAATACTTCTGGATAAAAATGAATCGCTACAATACCCCCTTTTCCAGTTGTTTCATTTGGAATTACATCAAAAATGAAGTTTCCACATTTCATTAATACTGCTTCGTCTTTATTGTGATTAATATGTCCTTCTTCAGAATAATGATTGTTACTGCCTTCAAGGATATATAGAAAACATGCTTCATTATCAAGTTGATGTAAACTTTTAAATGGCGGTTTAACTACAGCGGTTTCGAAAATCATTTTTTCGAAAATATCAATGGTCTGATGCTTTAATATCATTTGATTAAATTACAAAATAAAATCAGTTAAGCAGACACAAAGTCTACTCTGTTTGATGTATTCCGATTAATCTTACAAACCGATAACAACACATTTGTGGCTGGTTGTCTTGAAACAATGAAGGCGTGGATTTTAAGATATGGGTTCTGAAATAATTATTTATTAGATGATAAATAGTGTGCTATTTGAGAGCTAAATGATCTTGAAGATGAAATTTCGATACCATTTTTTAATTTGAATTTGTAAACATTATTACTGATATAAATACAGTTCTCAATATAAAATTTGTTTAAAATTATTGATCTGTGGATTCTTAAAAATTGTGAAGGATCTAATCTATCGTGAATCAAATTCATTGTCTGTCTATGTAAATGAGACTTTTCACTTGTTATGATTTGAACATAATTACCATCACTTTTAAAGTAGATAACATCATCAACATTAATACTAAAGTCTCTTCCTTTTATAGATAACGGTATTTGGGTCAAAAACTGGTTAGATTCTTCTTCAATGTTTTGTAAGAGTTTCTTTATGTTTTCTTCTAATAGTGAAGCTTTACTTGTTTTTTTAATCTCTAAGATTCTTTCTATTGCAATAGCTAGGCGATCCTCATCAAATGGTTTTAATAAGTAATCTACGGCATTGATTTTAAATGCATTTAATGCATACGTATCATAAGCAGTTGTGAAAATGACATATGGTTTTTTTTGAAGTTTATCATAGACAGTAAACCCATCCATATCGGGCATTTGAATATCTAAAAAAATTAAATCAGGTTCTTTTATATTTACTTTTTCTAAGGCGTCTTTACCATTTTTGCATTCGCCAACGATGACAATAGATTCAAAGGGTTCTAAGAGTTTGAGCAAACGTTGTCTTGCTAAAAATTCATCATCTATAATAAGGCATCTTAATTTCATTGCTATTTAATAATTGGTAAAATCATTTTTGCTTTATACAGTTTTGGTGTTTCAAAATCAGAGTTAAACAAAAATTTGTTGTTATAAAACTGTGTAAGCCTTTTTTTAATATTTACTAAGCCAGTGCCCGTACCCAAAGGTTTTATGTAATTTCTTTGATTATTAAAGGTATTCGAAATTTGAAGGACTAAGGCGTCTTCGTTTAGTATTTTGTTATGTTCTAATTGAATGCTTATTCTAATTTCACCATCATCCACGGTAGGAATTATTCCATATTTAACAGCATTTTCAACCAATGGTTGAAATATCATATTTGGTATTTTTAAAAGCATAGCTTCTTCAGCAACACTATATGTTATAGTAACTCGATCTTGATATCGTACCTGTTCTAAATCTAAATAATCTTTTATGAAATGAAGTTCATCTTTAACAGTAACCATTTGTTCCGCATCGTATTCTAACAAGTTTCTTAGCAGAGCACCTAATTTACTCAGCATTTTTTGAGCATTCTTGGTATCTATATCTATCATAGCTGCTATAGAATGTAAGGTATTAAACAAGAAGTGAGGTTGTAGTTGCATACGTAATGCATTTAATTGTGATGCAATTAATGCTTTTTGATTTGCTATGAATTTCTTTTGATAATCAAATGCAAGAAAGACAGCGATAATAACCAAAAGCTCTATAAAACTTGAAAAGCTACCAATAACAAGACCAACCATACTGTTATGTCCCATAAAGGATTTTAGATACCCACTATTTATATAATTAATAATATCATCTAATCTAGATGCGATTAGTTGATGAACCAAGGCTAGAATTATACAGCCTAATAGAAACTGAAAAATTGTATAAAGTTTAGGTGAAACTGGATTTTGAATAATTTTAGTTAAAAAATAAACCAGAGGTGTTAAAATAACCCAAAGTAAATAAGTAATGCATATTTTTAGAGTAGTTAATAACCAACTAAAAGGATAATTATAGTCATTTATTAAATGATTTGTATAAGCTTTTAGTATAAAAAATAGGCTAATTAATAGACTCGCCAATAGTATCTTATTGACAGATATGGGTAAATTAGAGTAATATGAATGAATCTTTTTTAGCATTATAATTCAACTGAAGGTAATTTATTTTAAAGTTTTAATTCTAACATTTAATATCTTTATCTTCTATTTAAAATTTAAATTTTTCCTTATGAAATTAAATAATTATTATTTGTTTTTAGTTGTTGCGATTTTATTTTTGGGATGTAAGAACGATAAAACAGATTCAAATCAAACAGATTCAAATGTAATTGAGTCAAATATAACGGATACCAATTTAAAAGATATAAGCGAGTTGTCTTATATTGAGATTTATCGCGCTCTTTTTGTTGATAATAATGGTGGGTTTGATGCTCATGGTGATTTGTATGGTCAAGATGCTGTTTCATATTTGTCTATTTCAGAAGAATCTAGTTCTTGTGGAAACATAATGTATTTATCTAATACGTCTAAAGATAGTATAACATTGGCTTTAAAGTCAAGTTTCAATTTCCCTGGCAATCCAAACAAGGAAATGCTCAGGGCTTATCAATTACCACCAAGCGAAAAAATTTCTATTGGTAATTCTAAACTATGTTATAATGGTAAAGCATATAACATAAAAAAAGAGATTACTTCCGCAGGCTTTAACAGCAATTAAATTTATGCAAATCTATAAGGTTTGTATCCTTTAACAATGCGTCATGTGTTGTTTCGTTTCCTTTGTGATGAATGGTTAAGTATTTAGTCTTTTAGTCTTTTTTAAAGGGTTTTTAAGTCATTCAGAAACCAGTTATCACAAAACGAACGGCCTAACACAATTTGATTTTAATTAAGGATGATCATGTCTAATTTTGTCTCAATAATTTAAATCAATTAAGAGATGAAAAAACTAGAATCAAAAATGGCAGTACTGTTATTTACACTACTACTTTCTACAGTAACTTTTGCGCAAAATGTTACTTTACCTAATGTTAGTCAGAAATCGGTAATTACGCAAAGATTGGGACTTTCTGATGTTACAATTACATACCATAGTCCAAGTGTACAAGGGCGTCAGGTTTTTGGAGGCATTGTTCCTTATGATCAAATTTGGAGAGCTGGAGCAAATGAAAACACAACAATTCAATTTACACACGATGCTAAAGTTGAAGGAAAAACAATTCCAGCTGGCACTTATGGTTTATATATTGTGCCTAAGGAAGATAGTGCAATACTATTATTTTCAAAGTATAATAAATCATGGGGAACTAATGTGCCAGATGAAATAGATTTAGCTATAAAGGTTACTGTAAAACCTGAAACAATTCCTTTTCAGGAATGGCTGAGTTATGATTTTACAGATCGAGGAAGCAAAAGCATTACGGCAACATTACAATGGGAAAAAACACAGATTCCTTTTAAAATTGAATATGATGTTAATAAGATTGTTGTTGACAACTTTCGTCATGAATTAAAAGGAGTAGCTGGGTTTGGATGGAGAGGTCATATGCAAGCGGCTAGTTTCTGCTTACAAAACGATATCAACTTAGATGAAGCGATGACATGGGCAGATAAATCTATTGCAAGTTCTAAAGGGTTTAGTAATCTTCAGGTAAAGGCTGGGCTTTTATTCAAAAAGGGAGATGTTGCTGGTTCCGAAAAAATCATGAATGAAGCTGTTCCAACAGGTAGTCCTAATCAATTAAATAATTATGGTTATCAATTATTGGGCTTAGGAAAAACTAAAAAAGCGGTTGAGGTATTTGCCTTAAATGTAGAAAGAAATCAAGACCATCAATTTATTTGGGGTTTTATGGATAGTTTAGGTGAAGCTCATTTAAAGGATGGGAATAAAGAAATGGCTTTAAAATACTACAAATTAGCAAAAACTAAGGCACCACAAAATCAGCATAGTTATTTAGATGGTGTTATTGCTGGAATTAAATAATAACATAGTATCATCAATCAATTTAACCAATTAGGCATAGTGTATTTATATATGCTATGCTTATTTCTAAAAAAAACATATAATGATAAAATATATAATAATATTGGTAATAACATTCTCTCTTGGGGTGACAAACCTTTTTGGTCAACAGAATTTGGATACGTTTAATTATAACGGGAAGAGTTTAAATTATACCATTCTTTTACCTTTAGATTTTGATTCTACTAAAACCTATCCTGTTATGGTAGGGCCTTCAGATACCATTTCTGCTAGTGATCAGAGTTTTTATTGGAGAGGAACTAAAGATAGTCAAGGTTGGATACTTATCGGATATAAAATTTATAATGCTACTGGATCCATTGATGAAATTAAAGCCCTATTAAATCATTTAAAATCTAAATATAAAGTAGAAGGGGATAAATTTCATACCGTATGTTTTAGTGCTAATAGTGCTAGTATTTTTGATTTAGTAATGGAGATGCCCGAATACTTTGCGGGTATCACTGGTATGGCAGGAAACCCTAGTGCAAATAATAAAGAAAAACTAAAACAATTAAAAGGCGTGAAAGTGCAGTTTGTTGTTGGAGATAAAGACAACTATTGGATGGGCTCTGCAAAACGAAGTCATCAATTATTACTGGATATGGGAGTTGAAAGCACTATAGAAATCATTAAAAACGGACAACATGTTATGAAACCTCTAATTGGAAAAGGGTTTTTAGACAGAGCGGAACGATTAAGAAAATAATTGATTATGCATAATCTATTTTGCTTTGATGAAATTTTATGTAAAACAAAATATTAAATTAGAGTTGATCAATAAACTAATCGTATGAAAACAGTATTCATTTTTCTTTTGTTTACATGGATGTCATCTAATTTTTGGAATTATAATACTAAAAATCAGGAAAACAAGTATATTTATTTTACAACAGGAGCAAATTCTGAAGGGAGAGACATTGTACGAATAAATGAAGACGGAAGTTCAAGGACGAAATTAACATCTAACAATGGTTCTAATCATTATCCGCACCATAATAGTCCTAAATTGTCACCAGATGGTGTAAAAATAGTTTTTCACAGTGATCCTGATAGGCATGATAAATATGTAATTTGGACTATGAATATAGATGGAAGTGATAAAACTAGAATCACTCAAAAAGAAGGATTATATGCCAATTGGAGTCCAGATGGGAAACGTATTGTTTTTAGCGGAAGACGAAATGGTATATGGGAAATCTTAACCATATCGGTCGATGGTCATGAAGAAAAAAATATTTCTGAAAACTTCAAAAAGGAAAAGCAACCAACTTGGGGAGCCGTTTCCTGTTATCATCCCAATGGTAAATCAATTCTGTATTCATACATCAGAGAAAAAATTCTGTATTCAATGAATTTGCAAACTAAAAAAATAACACAAATATCTCCATCCAATCATTCTTATGCACAACCCGCTTTTTCAAAAGATGGCACTCAGATTGCAGTTAATAGGAAAATAGAAAAGGATAAAGGATATGATTTAATTGTAATGTCTCCAACTGGTGATTCTATAGAAACAATAGCGAAAAATGTGATTTCATATTCTGCTTCATCTTGGTCAAAATATGGAAACGAGATACTGTTTGCAGGTATGGTTAATGGCAATCAAGAGCTGTTTAAGATAAATTTGAAGAATAAAACTGAAATTCAGTTAACTAAGAATTCGGATTTTGATGCTATGCCTACATGGTAGAATTAGTAGATTAATAAAAGAAAATAAATTCAGTAGAAAATGAAGACGACCATAATTATTAAAGTTGTAGCATTTTTCGTTATACCAATTTGTTTGGTATTGCCTGCTAAAGACAAATACGAAGTAGACCAAGTGCAAAATGTAAAAGAATTTAACCTAACAGAAGGCGTTAGGATAAAAATGATTTGGGTGGAACCTGGATCTTTTATGATGGGTAATTCTCTCATGGATCAACAGTCTGAAATTAATATTACTAAGGGATTTTGGTTAGCAGAAACAGAGTTAACACAAGTACAGTGGGAGAGTGTAATGAAAAGGAATCCAAGCTATCATGAGGGCAATGATTTACCAGTTGATCAGGTCTCATTTATAGATATTATGAAGTTTATTGAAAGACTAAATGAACAAGGAGGAGAATTTCGATTACCTACTGAAGCCGAATGGGAATACGCCTGCAGAGCAGGCACGAAAGGAACCTATTACGGTGATCGCGATCTCTCTGTATGGCATAGTGGTAATTCAGGTAGACAATCGCATGAGGTAAAACAAAAACGTCCTAACCCATGGGGCTTTTATGATATGCAAGGCAATATATTAGAATCGTGTTCTGATTGGTATCAGGAAAATATTTATACCACAAAGGATCAAACAGATCCTATTGGTCCAGAAACAGGAATATATCACGTACAACGGGGAGGACAGTTTACAGGTCGGATAATACATACCGAAGCCTCTAACAGACAGTGGTCGTCTCCAAATAAAAGGTTGTTTTGGGTTGGTTTTCGATTAGCTCATGATCCATTAAAAAATTGAATTTATAAAAACTCAATGCTGAATTCTGTATTATGAAAGTTAGCGCTACATAAATAAACGTATTGTATGCAAAACAAATCAATTAAGTTGAAAATATTGATAATAGCGATGTTGGGCGCTCAATGGTATTTGGTTACTAAAGGTTAAATAATTATCTTTAGTAACTAAATGATTTTTTACTTTTTGATTGGTTTTATGAGCCTGATATCGGTTCTAAGGATAATCGGAGTACTTACAATTTTTTCAGAGAGATTTCAATTATGGCTTTTGGCGCAGGTATTTCCTCTGCTTCTATTAAGTTTTTAGATGTGTTGACTGTTTTGAAAAAAATGTTAACGATATTATTATGTATGATGAATTTAATGGACGAATTCATATAAAGTTGAATCTCGAAAGTATTAAAATAGCCCAAAATGGAAATATCTACACAGCCAACGTTGTTGTTAAATGATTTATACATATTTATGGTTAAGTAAGGAGTAAGGATTATTCAAAATAATTGAACTTTAGTAACGCTCAAACCAATTAAAATAATGATTAAAAAAACCGTATTATTCTTTTTCATAGCTTACTTTATTTCATGGTCATTGTACTTTTTATATGGATCTTCAGAAGGAACATTTATTGGATATCTAATTAAATTTGGTTTTACCATAAGTGGTATTATTATGCTTGTCTTAACTAAAGACCGTGTTAGTTTTAGAAGAATCCTATCCTATTTTTATAGTGTTAAAAGCTTGAAGTTTTTATGGATTGGCTTGCTGCCTTTAGTGGCCTATTTATTGTCTGCATTGTTAAGTGTTCCAACAGAGTCTCTCAGCTTAAACCACGATAATTCTTTACAAGAATGGATTTATACTATTGGATTTTCATCTTCAAGTGGTATTTTATTTTATATGTTTTTTAGAGGTGGTCTTGGAGAAGAAATTGGATTACGAGGTTATCTGCTTCCCTTACTTTTACAGCATATAAAGCCTTTGAAGGCAGCATTAATCATAGGTGTGTTTTGGGCACTTTGGCATTATCCTATTTGGATTTCACAAGGTTTTGTAATAGTCGCGGTATTAACATTGGCAGTTTTGGCCTGGAGTGTTATTTTTACGTACGTTTTCTTAAAAACTAAAAGTTTATGGGTTGTTATATTCCTTCATGCAACCAGTAACAGTGGAGATGAGATCATCGAATTTATATTTCCTCATCTTGCAGGGTTCGATTGGGAACTATATTATGTTCTTTTTATAATTATCACCGGTGTTATTTTGTGCTTTTTTGTAAATAAATTAGAACTCGAAACATTAGACATTTCATTAAAAAACCCTAAACCAACAGATTAAATATTTCGATTCCGCGGAAAGATACTAATGGCGAATAAAGCGATATGCTAATCTATTGGTAGCTCTTTTAAACTTGCTTTAATATAGATTTCCTTCGTCGTTAATTATGCTGTCATAATTTAACGATTTTAATAGTAAAAATATCAACGGAAATATCTACTAAAAAACAAAACCCTTGTATTTACTGTAAATACAAGGGTTAATTGTGGAGTCAACGAGGCAAAAGTCGAACTATCTTGATGAGTGTTTGTGTCATATTAATACTTTGTAAGTATTTAAAGTGGCCCCACTTGTGCCTATATGTTGTATAGCAATATGGATTGTTGTGGAGTAATACGGAGTTTTTGGTTGATTGAGAAGAGTAATATGGAGCAGTATCGATGTATAAAGGTTTGAGCACCAATTGAAATTATTCAATCTATTCATTTATATAATCTTCCCGTTGTTCTTTCGGATTGGGTATCTAAAATTAGAGATTGTAAACATAAAATGGCTATAATTCATCTTATGTCTTGCCCACAATCTCTTAATGGTCTTTTAATTACTTTTGTAATAATTGCGTGTGTATTTTCTCATAAAAACATGAAGCAATTTAGTATATTAAGAGGTTTTCTTTGTAATTAAGCAATATAATCTCTTTTAATTTGGCTAAGGGAACCGTAACATATAGATTTGTTTGTGGATAAAAACTTGTTTGCTTCAGAAGTTAAAGTATTCAGCACAATTCTAAATGAGCAAAATCGTAAAAACTGAGTTAGTTTTTTTTAATAACTTTAAAAAAGGAAAAGAACTTGCCTTTGAGTTTTTTTTTAATGCTTATTATAAACATATATTAGGTTTTTGCATTCAATTCCTTAATGACAAAGAAGAAGCCACTGGCGTTACCCAAGAAGCATTCATTAATCTTTGGCTAAATAAAGAAAAAATTTCAACTATCAATGGTATCAAGTCGTTTTTATACACCTATGCCAAATCAAAATGCCTTAACGTCTTAAAACATAAAAAAGTTAAAGACAAATACACAAACGATACATTAAACAAAAAAGAGAAACTTTTAAACATTCAAGTTTTAAAAGAAATGAAATTTGATTCTCTGGAATTTACCGAGTTAGAAAATTTAATTGATAAAACCATTGAAGAACTCCCTGATACAACAAAGCAAATTTTTATTAAAAAACGTTTTGAAAATAAAAAAAATAAAGACATCGCCAAAGAAATGGGAATTAGCATAAAAACAGTTGAAGCGCATATGACTACAGCTTTAAAGGTTTTAAAAAATAAGCTTTCTCTCTATCTTCCTTCAATATTAATTAATATTTATTTGTATTAATTTTAAAAAGACACATAATCACATAGGGTATTTCCATTTTGAATTGTACTTACTTAAAGGGCTGCTAAATTTTGCTGTTCTTTTTAAGTAATCTCAAAGTATGACAAAAACTTCTATTTTATTATCTAGGCGACTAAATAGAAATAACATTATGGCGATTTCTTTAGGAATTGTTTACTTATGGTTTGGGTTATTGAAATTTTATCCACATTTGAGTCCTGCCGAGGACATTGCTAAGGACACCATAAGTATACTATTTCTTGAGACTATTTCGTCTAACTGGTCTTTAACTTTATTAGCCTTTTGGGAAACGTGTATTGGCCTACTGCTTATCATTAATTATTACCAGCAATTAGCACTGTTTTTCGCATTGGCCCATATTTCATTGACGTTTACTCCTTTTTTTGTTTTTCCAGAGCTAACCTTTAATGACTTACCTTTTTCGCTAACACTATTAGGTCAATACATAGTTAAAAACATAATTATAATTAGTGTAATCATCAGTCTATTAGTTCGGACGTATAAATCCTCTCAAAATCAAACTATAACCACAAATTCAACTTATTAATTTTGATTAAATAAAATGTTAGACTTAATATATAAATACCTAAATAATGAAGCTTCTGAAGATGAAGTTGCTTCGATTTTTGAATGGATTGAAGACTCCAAAGAAAACAAAGATCAATTTATTGCTTTAAAAAAAACCTGGGCAATCTCAGCAACAGACGAAAGTGCTAAACGTTCAGCTTGGAAGAATATTGAAATAGAATTATCGAAAGTTAAACAAAAGAAGCGTTCTAAGTTATGGAAATATGCTGCGGTTATAGTTGTTCTTATTGGGTTCGGGAAGACTATATCTCTAATTTACAATCCTAATAAAATTACTAATAATGATAAGGTGGTTTTGGAGTCGAGTAACGGAAACATTAATTACATTAACGAAGAACAAGAAAAAAACCTTTTAGACATTAAAGGCGATATTATTGCAGAACAGCATAACAATGAAATTGTCTATAAAGCTAGTTCTACTAAAAGAGTTACTGAAATTCACACTCTTAAAATTCCTTTGGGTAAAACCTTTAAAGTAACCCTATCAGATGGTAGTATTGTTCATCTTAATTCTGGAACAACTCTTAAATACCCAGAACAATTTGGAAACGAAACTAAAAGAAATGTATACTTAACTGGAGAAGCCTATTTTGAAGTGACAAAAGACGAAAAACGTCCTTTTGTAGTGCATTCTAATAACGTGGCTGTAGAAGTTCTAGGAACTAAATTTAATATTACTGCCTATCCAGAAGATGAAAACATGCATACTGTATTGGTGGAAGGTTTAGTAAGTATTTCAGAAAAATCAACTAAATCAAGTAATACGTTATTAGCTCCAAATTATAAAGCAACATGGAATGAAAAAACAAAAAGTTTCGACATAGAAAATGTTGATGCAGGCGCTTATACAGCCTGGTTATACGGAGAACTTGTTTTTAAAGATGCTACATTTTCTGCTATTTCTAAAAAACTAGAACGTTCTTATAACGTGAAGATCATTAATAATAATGATTCTTTAGCAAATCAAAAGTTTACAGGAACTATAAAAGTAAAAGAATCTAGCATAGACAATATATTAGACATACTTAAATTAGATACACCACTTAAGTATTCAAAACACAAAAACACCATTAAAATAACCAATTCTAATTAATAGAGAAAACTCTTAAAAACATATGACGCTTATTGATCATCCAAAATTTAAAAAAGCTTTCCTATTTGTATCTATACTTCTTTGTAGTTTAATAGGATTTACACAGGCAAAAGCCATTACACTAAATTTTAACAATCAACCATTAAACCTTGTCCTTAAATCTATAGAACAACAAACAACTTATAGCATTGTATATAATGCATCGAAAATCGATGATTCTAAAAAAGTTAGTATTAATATTAACAACGGTACATTGGAGAATACATTTGACTTGTTATTAAAAGGAACAAACATTTCTTATGTAATAAAAAATGATCAAGTGTTACTCACTAAACGCCTTCCTAAAACCACAAATGCCGCTCCTCAAACTCAGCAGCGACTTATTAAAGGATTCGTATTTAGCGCTGTAGATAATTTTCCTCTCGCTGGAGCAACTATTTTAGTAAAAGGCACATCAGCAGGTGCTATTACTGATTTTGATGGCGTATTTGTTTATTTATTGAAAGGTCCAGACATTAATAAAATCACGTTGGCAATATCTTTTTTGGGATACAAAACCCTTGATGTTGAAGTCGGAACAAAATCCAGTTTTGAAATATTTTTAGAAGAAGACATTTCCGCATTAAAAGAAGTAGTTATTAATTCATCTTATGGCACAAAGAAATTAAAAGAAGAAGTAGTTGGAAGCATTGTCTCTGTAAATCCTAAAGATATAGCAATAGAGCAAGCCGTTACAACCTTTGACGAATTATTAGAGGGCCAAATCTCAGGAGTATTAATAGAAACTAATCCGCAACTTGGAGAACCCGTAAAAATAAATATTAGAGGTCAAGGCTCTTTAACACCACTCTCTGGGGTCGGCACTTCTACACAACCCTTAATTATTGTGGATGGCATTATTTTATCTGAAGAGACAGGCTTAGATGGTAACAATTTTTTTGATGTTGGAGAAGGAAATCTTTCAGAAAATATATTAAATCCGTTAGCTCGAGTTGGTATAGAAGATATTGAAAGCTTTAATATTTTAAAAGATGCCGCAGCGGTTGGTCTTTATGGTGCCGATGCAGCCAATGGCGTTATTATTATCACCACCAAATCAGGAAAAAAAGGCCCTATTAGATATAAAGCATCTATTACTACTGGTGTAACTACATCTTTTAGCGGTCTAAAATACTTAAATGGCGAACAATATCAAACCGTCTTAAACGAATACAACACTAATAATGGCAATTTAGGAAGTGTACAAAACTGGAATGGTGTTAATACAGATTGGTTTGACCTTTTAAATGAAATGGGACAATTTAATAGGTATAATTTCGGGGCCTCTGGTGGTTCAGGACATTGGGGATATAGAGCAAATATTAGTTATCAATCTACAGACGAAGCACAGAAAGAAAACACCTATGAAAAATTAAATTCATCTCTATCTTTAGATTATAGAGGCGATAAACTTAAAGCAAGTCTCCGTTTTTCCCCTTCTATTGCATTAAAAAACGATCCTAACAAACTATATGCTTTTGCTTTACCTCCTAATATATCGCCTTATGACGAAAATGGCGATTTCACGTTCTTTAATACTTTCGGAAATCCATTGGCAGTAGCCACTCAAAACAAATCAGAATCTGAAACCTTTGCCGTTTTAGGAAGTATTAATCTAGAGTATTACATTTTAGAAAATTTAAAATTTTCAACGCTTTTTGGAATGGATTTTTCTAATAAAGATGAAGACAAGTTCTTTTCTGGTTTAAATGGTTCTGGTAATTTTAATGACGGCACACTTGGTAGACGATTTTTAAGAGACCGCGACACCCAACGTTGGAATTGGAATGCCTCCCTGTATTATAACACATTTTCAGAAAATCATTCCTTTGATGCTTTGGTTGGTATTGAAACACGTCAAGAAAAAGTAGATTTCTCGTATGCTAAAGGTAATGGCTTTGCAAATTTCACAATACCTCAACCTGTTGAAACTGCCGAAAAACAAGACTATGAAAGTGATAGTTCCGAAACTACTGGAAGATCCTTCTTTTCACAGGTAAATTATAACTTTGCAAAAAAATATTTTTTATTAGTAAACTTTAGAATAGACCAAAGTTCTGCTTTTGGGTCAGATAATGATACCGCTTTTAATGGAGGTATTGGAGCAAGTTGGAAAATTAGTAATGAGTCTTTTTTAGAATATAGTGATTTTGTAGACTTTTTAAGCTTAAGAACTAGTTATGGTACTACAGGAAACTCTAGAATTGGGTCTTACCGTGCATTAGGATTATATACAGTAAGTGATACTGGAACAGGGTATAATGGATTAAATTACGGCAATTTATCATCCGCTCCTAACCCTAATTTAGGCTGGGAAACCAACAAGAAATTTAATGTAGGGATAGATTTTAATTTTCTTAATAAATTTAAATTCACTACAGATTTTTTTAGAGACGAGATTATAGACCAAATTGTAACTAGAGATGTTATTATAGAATCGGGTTTTGGTACGGCACAAATCAATGGTGCAGAAATGTACAACCAAGGTGTAGAGTTTAGTTTACAATCACAATGGTTTAAAAACGAAGATTTTTCATGGAAGACCAGTTTTAATTTCACTAAAATTAAAAACAAAGTTACAGCGTTGACGGGCTTAGGCTCAGATTTTTCAAGTGCTGAGTCGGCACGTTCTCAAACTATTGGTTATCCTACTTCAGCACTTTGGGGTTATGATTTTATAGGTATCGACCCGGCTACAGGACGTGAATTATTTAATATCGATGGTCAAATCTACGATTCCGCTACTGTTGCCAGTCAATTTGATAATTCAGATTGGACACCTATAGGTGACTCACAACCCGACTTTTATGGCGGTATGCGAAATACTATTTCCTATAAAGATTTTAATCTAAATATCATTATGTCATATACCTATGGAGCAGATTTTTTGGTTGACCGTACACTTTATGATAACTACCGTGTTTTATCGAATAGAAATATAAGCGTAAATGTTTTTGAAGATGCCTGGTTTAATGCAGGTGATAATGCCATACACCCCGTGATAGCAAATAGCAATCGAATTATTTCAAATTCCAGTAAATACCTTTTTGACACCTCACATATTAAATTGAAGTCGGTTAGCTTAATTTATAACCTTCCGGTAAACAAATATAAACTACCCTTAAAATCGTTAAGTTTTGTCCTAAACGGATCTAATTTACATTACTGGTTTAAAGACAAGAGTCCTAAGGGGAAAAACGGAGTTGCCGAATTTAGAAACCAATACCCTCAAATGCGCACATTTACACTTGGGATTAACACGACATTTTAAGCTATGAAAAGAACAACAATATATCTAGTATCACTATTATGCATGACATTCTACACATGCAGCGATTTTTTAGATCAGGAACCTGACCGACAGATATCTATAACCGAGCAACTCGCCTCTAAAGATGGTGTTCTATTGGCTCTTAATGGTATATACAGAGATATCGAAGCTTTGTTTTCTTCCAGAGAGGTTATTTATGCCGATGTACAAGGTGGCAATATGACGTTTACCCCTGCCACTAATGATAAGCTCATTGAAACACCAAGTTCTATTGAAAATAGTTATGAGTTTTCTGATCGGGAAGATGAGTCTGATTATGCAGGCTATTACAAGAGCTTATATGAAATTATAAATCAAGCAAACGTTATTTTGTCAAATTTTGATGGCTTTTCATTCTTCACCGAAAATGAACAAGATCAATTACAAGCAGAACTTCTAACCATTAGGGCCTTTGCTCATTATCAGGTAGCCATCCATTATGCACAACCTTACAATTTCACATCAAATGCCTCTCATTTAGGTGTTGTTTATAATACCAGAACATTAACAGCGGGAGTTGATTTTCCTTCAAGGTCAACCCTTAAAGAAACGTATGATTTTATAACCTCCGATATAAATACAGCCTTAGACTTATACACAAACACACAGGCACTAGCAGGCCCAAGCCATTCGTATTTTAACACCAATACCACACAGGCACTCTATGCTAGAATGGCGTTACAAATGAACGATTGGGAACAAGCATTTATCGCTGCAAATTCGGTAATAACGACTTCAGGAATTGCACTGACCTCTAAAGAAAATTATATAGATGAGTGGGAATTGGATGAAGCACCTATTAGCGAAATACTATTAGAATTTTCAGCACCAAGAACATCAGAGGGCGATGTGTCTTCGAGTATCTCTGCTCATTTTATTTATAACTCACTAAGCAGTTATGCTAAATATGTGGCATCTGGGGATTTATTAAATCTTTATGAGCCCGGTGATATCAGAACTAACATGTTTTTAGAAGTTAATCTACCAACAATTACTAATAGCATTGAAATGGACTTGCCTTATTATTTTACTAAAAAATTCCAAGGAGATGCAGGTACAAGCTTTATTCGTCTTTCTGAAATGTATTTAATCCGTGCAGAAGCCAATGCCCGATTATCAAATATGGGCAGCGCGCTAACAGATTTAAATACCATTAGGGAACGCTCTAATTTGCAGCCTTTAGACATGACTGCAAATGTATTAGAAAGTATCTTTTTAGAACGCCGAAGAGAACTCGCTTTTGAAGGACACTTATTATTTGACATTGTACGATATAATAAAGATATTAATAGAGATTTGGGATGTATAGCCAATACTTGTAACCTTAGTTACCCGTCAAATTTCTTTGTTTTACCAATACCAGCAAGCAGTACAGATTTAAACGAAAACATACAACAAAATGAAGGCTACTAAACTATTAACACTTATCTGTTTATTCTTAATAATATCGTGCAGTAATAACGACGATAGCAAACTCTTCAGCAATAATGAAGGCCAATTTATACGATTTTTTCTATTGGTAGATTCCAATAACGAAGTCTTGGAATTTCCTGAAATAAGCGGTGGACTCGTTGCCGTTTCTGCTTACGATAAACACGATGTAAAAACGCTTAAAATACCTGTAGCAATTACATCGGCTTCTTTGGATGGAAACACGACGGCCACTTTTGAAACCAGTTTAATTGGAGATATTGATTTAGATATTTCGCCTCTAGAAACCCTTAGTTTTACTCCAGAAAAACTGATAGATACCATTTCTGTTAAGATAAATAGTCGTTGGGATTTTTCACAAATACAACAACTTAAACTAAAACTCATTAGTGTAAGTGATCCTAATATTGCCATCGGTATACAAAATGACCTAGATTCCAATGATGAATTACTTATAGATTTTCTAGAACCTTCACTTCAATATACTTTTGAAACAAATAGAATAGAAATCACTGGTGAACAAGGTGAAGAAATTGAATTCAAGGTTAATTTCCCTCTAGGATTCTTCCCTGAAGAAATAAATGATGATGCTATTTTTGAATTCTTAAACGGTTTTGATTATACACTCACACGAAATGATCTTGATAGCGATGAAAACTCTATAAACTATAAAATCACATTAGATGAAGACATTCAAAATGATGATGTACTTTATCAAACAATTATTTCCTTATTAGACACCGATGCATATACGGCCACCGGAAACACTATTTTACAACTTGTAAAGCCTATTAATACGATTAGAGAATTGGCAACAAATACCGCTTTTAATTTTCACGATCTTTCCGATCAATTTCACAGAACTTATGGTGAACATTGGAGTGATTTTAATAACGATGGCATTTGTACTTGGCAGGCATATTTTGCCTTTACCTACCCTGTTGTTGTAAGTGCCGATGATGAAAATGCTATA
Source organism: Psychroserpens sp. (assembly GCF_036960315.1). Taxonomy (NCBI): domain Bacteria; kingdom Pseudomonadati; phylum Bacteroidota; class Flavobacteriia; order Flavobacteriales; family Flavobacteriaceae; genus Psychroserpens; species Psychroserpens sp. The sequence continues at coordinate 147,298 of NZ_JBALVR010000009.1, forward strand.
CTTTATGATGATATGGGAACCTCAGATCCTTTAGATGATATCTATCACCATGCATTTAAAATTGGTTTTAATGCTTTTACCAATCCGACAGCTACAACAAATTCATTCGATTTAAAAAGGTATTTTTCTAACGAATCAGGCTCTTCGGTCAACTCACCCGGTTTTAATATTCCCTCTGCTATTGAGTTTTTTCCTGAAAATGGTAATAGTACCACAAACGGAATCGCGGTCATTATTCCTCAATTCTTAACCATTGCCAGTAGTAATGGAAACAGTTATAACATTGCCATATCCGGCGAAGGAACCTATCTGGAAATAAGTGCTGGATTATTTGAGATTTCAATAGCATTAGAATTAACCAATGATGCACTTTTTGGTGGCACCGTTACCTCTGAATATAAAATATACAGCAATAACTCATATACAGAACCAGAACCTTTAACAACTAATACTTGTATAACTGAAATCGAATTATAATATCTATGAAAATCAAACACCTAGTGCCATTAGCGGTTCTATCATGCCTTTTGTCTTGTAAAAATGATAAACAAGATGCGTACATAAGTATTGAAAATTTAAGACAGGTCTATTCAAGTGGAGATGCGTCAACATGGCCGGAACCCACATTAGACAGCCTTATTGATAAAAGTACATTTGAAGATATTGGTGTACTTCCAGCAATGACCTATCCTGAAGACAATGCCTATTCTAAAGAAAAAGCAAAACTAGGAAAAACGTTGTTCTTTGACCCAAGACTTTCAGTTAGCGGACAAATAGCGTGTGCATCATGCCATAACCCAGAATTAGGATGGACCGATAATTTGACTCGTAGTTTTGGACATGACCGTCAAACAGGTGGTCGTAATTCTATGACCATTGTAAATTCAGGTTATGCCCATACTTTATTTTGGGATGGCCGTGCTTCCAGTTTAGAAGATCAAGCGCAATTCCCTATTGGAGACCCTTTAGAAATGAATGAAAACTTAACTATTGCAGTAGATAAAATTGCAACTATTGAGGGCTATAAACCGTTATTCGAAAAGGCATTTGGGAACGATTCTATTTCTTTAAAACGTATTCAATATGCCATTGCAACATTCGAAAGAACATTAAAAAGTCCTAAGAGTAAATTTGACAAATTCATCAGTGGGAAAGCAGACAAATTTAACGACCAAGAAGTATTGGGATTACACTTGTTTAGAACCAAAGCACAATGTATTAATTGTCATAATACTCCCTACTTTAGCGATAACCAATTTCATAATGATGGCCAAACCTTATTTGGATCCAAAAATGAAGACTTTGGACGTTACAATGTTACTAAAAACATGGAAGACATTGGAAAATTTAGAACACCCACAATTAGAGAAGTATCTAGAACAGGGCCCTGGATGCATAATGGACACTTCCCTTCTCTTTTAGATATTGTAGAGTTTTATAACTTAGGGAACCCAGTTGTTATACAGAAAAAGTATTTAGGAACAGCCCGTGATTCTTTAATTCCAGACCCTTCGCCTTTATCAAGAAAATTACATTTAGATAAACCAGAAATAGCCGCTATACTGGCGTTTATAGAAACCTTGAGTACAGCAAACCGACGCATATTATTACCAGAATTACCAAAATAAATCACTAACATTTTTAAAACTAAGAATTATGAAAACACAATTACTAATTTTAACAGCATTAATAAGCGCTTTTGCGATGAATGCTCAAGTGACCCTTGTCAAAGAAATTAACGACAATGGAACCTCAAGTTCCTTACCCGCGAATCTTACAGAGTTTGGTGGAATAATTTACTTTGGTGCCGATGATTCCAATGGCTCTAATACACCTGGAGGCGCAGATCTAGGGAAAGAACTTTGGATTACAGATGGTACTGGTGGAGGAACCACTTTTGTTAAGGATTTAAGAACAGGATCGGCTTCGTCCTCACCTTCTTTCTTTTTTGAATATAACAGCACACTATATTTCTCAGCAAATACTGGCGCTGGAAATGTATTACATTCCACAGATGGAACAGCAGTTGGAACAACATCTACAGGTGGTGGCTTTGTTTTTAACCCTATTGAATTAAATGGGTTAATATATTATGTAAATACAACAGATTCTAATGGCTTATGGGAATTTGATGGAACAACCCAAGTTAATGTAACAGACGCAGGCGCTGGTGCTGAAAACCTAAGTGGTGCAGTATTGACGGTTTTCAATGGCAAGATATTTTGTTATATGAACTATTCAACCGACGATGTTACCATCGGTAATGAGCTTTATAGTTATGAACCTACAACAGATGTTTTCACGCTTATAAAAGATATTACAGGTGATGATGCGAATTCAGGTATTAGTAACTTTACTGTTATGGGTAGTGAATTATACTTTGAAGCTTTAGGAGCACTTTGGAAAACAGATGGAACTGAAGTTGGAACTGTAGCGGTAGCAGCAGCAGTATCTCTTGGTGGAGTAGGGAATTTAGTTGCATTTAATGGAAAAGTCTTATTTGAAGGTGATAACGGTACTTCTAATGACCAATTGTGGTCATACGACCCTTTAGGAGATACTATAACTAATGTGAGTAACATAACAGGAAGCGTTGCTACCGGAGGTAATAACCATGACCCTTCAGATTATGCTGAATTAGATGGTTTTCTTTATTATGCTGGTGAAGTTTCGGATGAGACGGTACAATATTTATTTAGAACTGATGGAACAACATCTACTAGACTAGATAGCTCAATTAAAGATATAGATGATTTAGCAGTATTAAGTAACGTTTTATATTTTGAAGGAGATAATGGAACAACAGGTAACGAGCTTTATAAATTTGATCCAGCTTCCTTATCTGTAGGCGAGAATCAATTAGAAATTGTTAGTGTATATCCAAATCCAGCTACTGATTATATTCTAGTTTCAAATAATTTAATGAATGCAAGTTATGCTATTTATGATATTACTGGAAAAACAGTAAAACAAGGTACTATTAATTCTGAGAAAATTAACTTAGATTTAAATAGTGGCTTATACTTATTCAAAGTTGAAACTGAATTAAGCACAGTAACAAAAAAGATTATTATTAAATAATATATCCCTATTATTTTAATAGCAATTTTTTTGAAGGGTTTTTAAATTAAACATTCAAAATACTAAATTGAAAGCCTCGTTATTCGAGGCTTTTTTTTTAATCTTTATTAGGGATTATATTTTAAAACCAGCCCTATATTAAATATAAACAACATAAAATGAAAAATATCTTATTACTTGTATGCCTTCTCGCTATATGTGTTAAAGCTAATGCTCAAACTTTAGAGTTAAACACGCCTTTACCACAAGACAACAGTATTAGAAAAGGGGTTTTGAAAAACGGCATTACTTACTATATTTATAAAACAGATGTAATCAAAGATGCTGCAAGTTATTATATTATACAAAATGTAGGTTCAATTTTAGAGAATGAAGACCAGCAAGGCTTGGCGCATTTTTTGGAGCATATGGCATTTAATGGGACTAAGAACTTTCCAGGAAAGAGCATTTTAAATACACTTGAAAAACACGGAGCTATTTTCGGTAAAAACATCAACGCATATACAAGTTTTGATGAAACTGTTTACAATTTAGACAATATACCTACCAATGTTGATGGCTTAATTGATACTTGCTTATTGGTCTTGCATGATTGGTCAAACTATCTTTCACTATCGAATGATGAAATTGACTCAGAAAGAGGAGTGGTTAAAGAAGAGTGGAGAACACGTCAAAATGGTGGAATGAGAATCTTTATGGAATCTAATTCAACTAAATACAACAATGCCAAATATGCCACTAGAATGCCAATTGGACAGATGGATGTAGTTGATAATTTTAAGTACAAAGCATTGAAAGATTTTTACCATGATTGGTACAGGACAGATTTACAAGCTATAGCTATAGTTGGAGATGTGGATGTTGATGAAATTGAACAAAAAATAATAGCAAAGTTTACCGATATTCCTGCAATTGAGAAAATAAATAGAAGAGAACGTTTTACAGTTGAAGTACCGAACAACAAAACCCCTTTATTCAAATTGAGTATGGATAAAGAAGTCCCTTACTCAAAAATAGATTTTACGATTAAACATCCAAATTCATTGGAAGACGAAAAAGTAGCTGATTTAAGAAAGTCATTATTAACAGGAATCACAACAAGCATTGTCAATTCTCGAATTCATGAACTTACTCAAGATTCGAATTCTCCATTTAATAATGGTGGTATAAGATATTCCAAATTGGCAAGATTGACTAATGTTTTTAGGGTAGTCGTTAGCCCAAAACCAAATAAGCAATCTGAAGCATTTAAAATTGTATTACAAGAAATTATCAGAGCAAAAAAGTTTGGGTTTTCTAAAGGAGAAATCAATAGGGCCATTACTCAATATACTTCATCTTATGAAAATCTCATAAAAAGACTGGAAGAGATTAGACATGGGGAAATCATTAAAGTAGTGAAGGCAAATTATTTGGAAAACAAGCACATGACAGATCCAGTAAAAGAGTTTGAATTAGCCAAAATAATTTTTGCTGAGATAGATTCGAGACTGCTTCAGGAAATTTTAAATGATTTATATACCGTTGAAAACCGAACCATTTTAGTTACTGGAGTAGAGGGTGAAGAAAATTTGACAAGAGATGCAACCTTAGAAATAATAAATAAAGCGGAAAATGACCCAAATTTGAGCCCTTACGTCGATAGTTTTGATGGAAAGTCCTTAATGTCTAATATAACTATTTTGCCTGGAATCATTGTGTCTGAAGAGACTAATAAGGTTCTTGAAAGTTCTACTTTTACCTTGAGCAATGGAGTAAAAGTGCATTATAAATATGCAAATAAAAATAAAAACATGGTAGCACTGAATGCCATTAGTTATGGAGGCACTTCAATATTATCAGATAAAGATTTGCCTTCGGCAGGTTATGCAACTAGCTTGGCTAGTAGGTCAGGAATAAGTGAGTTTACATCTACTGACTTAAGAAAAATTAATACAGGAAAAACAGCCAACGTTTCGATGAGAATAAATGGTTTGTCAGAAGTAATAAAAGGTAGTAGTGTAACAAAAGATATTGAAACAATGCTCCAAATGGTGTATTTGAAATTCACACACCCTCGTTTCGATAAAAAAATGTATGATAAACTATTTATTGACCTTCAAAATAATCTAGAAAAAAGAAGTAAAAACATCAATGCTATAATGCAAGATAAGTTTATTACTGAAGTTTATGGAGACCAAAATCCAAAAAGGCGCTTAATGACCCAGTCATTTTTAAATGACCTTTCTTTTGATAAAATGAAAGATATCTACAAAGATCGTTTTAATGACATTTCTGACTTTGAATTTTTTATTGTTGGAGACGTAAAGGTTAATGTCTTAAGGCCCCTGTTGGAAAAATACATTGCAAGTATTCCTGATATAGTTAGAAATGAAACTTGGAAAGATAATACAGTGAACTGGATTGCAGATAAAATTGATCAAGATATCCATGTTAAAATGGAAACTCCTAAAAGCACGGTTATCGTAAAATTTGTAAATGAGATGCCATATAGTTTGAAGAATACAATTTTAGCAAAAGCATTAGCCGATATTTTGAAATTAAGATATACATCCAGTTTAAGAGAAGAAGAAGGTGGGACCTATGGAGCTAGTGTAAATGCATCTATAAACGAGAAGCCCGTAAATAAAGGAGTCCTGAGTGTTACTTTCGATTGTGATGCTAAAAAAGTAGAGAATTTAATTCCAATTGTTTATAAGGAAATAGAGAAGATTAAAAAAGGCGAGATACCTCAGGAAGATATTGACAAAACCATCACTAATTATTTAAAAAATCGTAAAGAAAGTAAAGAATTTAATTCTTATGATATGAGTCTTTTAATCAACTATTTTCTTAAAGGATACAACATGAATTCTCCTGAAAATTATGAAGATATTGTGAATTCAATAACCCCTAAGGACATTCAGAAATTTGCTTCTGAATTGACTAACAATTCAGCCTCTTTTGAAATCGTATTTAAACCAGAACAGTAGAAATCTTAAAGTTATACAATTACAAATCTATGACTACAGAAGTAACTATGACGGGGTTTTTCAAATTAGTGAATATTCATATTTTTCTATCTCAATAATCACAGTATGATTTTGTTAACATTAATTGTTGCGCTTCTATTAATTAATTTCTTGCTTTTATACTTCAGTTGTAATGATAAAAGTAATGAGGATGATCACTCACATAATGCTTCAAATGAATTTGGTGTCGACAGCTAATTAAATGATTGGATAAGTCAAAAACTAGCGATTTAAAACCTCTTTATTTACAGGAGTTTCAACGAATTTAAGGTGGTCCATCACAGACTATTAAAATAGTACAAATTAAAGCATTATAAGATTAAATAAAAGAACCCAAAACCATAATTGGTTTTGGGTTCTACTTTGTGGAGTCGGAGAGAATAATCAGTTTTATTCCTCATTACAGCTGTTTATAACTATACCGCAAGTTTAAGGGGTTTTCCTACATTTATTTTTATGTTTGTTTATAGATGAAAACATATCTAATGATATGATAATTGTCACCGATATTGTCACCTATTAATACCCCAAATATGACTTGCACATTTTACTTAAAACAGCCTAACTCATTAAAAGAATCACTTATTTATTTTTCATGCTATTTTAAAGAGGAAAATAAAAAATTTGTGTATTCAACAGGAGAAAAGATAAAACCTATCCATTGGAGTAAAGAAAATAATCAACCTAAGTTGAAGGGGGCTTCAAAAGCTCATGATGCTGGAACAATCAATATTCAATTAGGTCGCTATGTTGAAACCTTTATGGCAATAGAATCTGAATGTAAAAAGATGGAGGAAGATTTCACTTCAAATTATTTAAAAGATTCATTTGATTCAAGGTTTAAAAAATCATCAACTAAGAAAAATTTATTTTTTGGAGCATATGATAAGTTTATGCAAGAAAAACAGATGCATAAACTATGGAAGCCAGCTACAGTCAAAAGGTATTACAATATTAAAAATCATCTTATAAAATTTGAAGAGGATAAGTCATATAAATTAACGTTCAGTTCTATAAATGAAAATTTTTATAGCCTATTTACTGATTTCTGTTATACGACACAAGATCATTATACCAATACTTTAGCACGAAACGTTGGTCTGTTTAAGACTTTTATGTTTTGGGCTTATAAAAACAACTACACCTATAAGGACACCTTTAAAGAATTCAAAAAACCTGAGAAAGCAATTACTAAGGAGGTTGCTCTTTCATTGGAAGATGTAGAAGTGATTTTTAACTTTGAATGTGAATCTGAAAGTCAGGAAAGAGTTAGAGATGTTTTTGTTTTTCAATGTTTAACGGGTTTAAGGTATGGCGAGATGAAAAAGATAAACAAGCGAAACGTCGATAATAATCGAATACTATTGAAAGAAGAAAAGGATTCGAATAAGAGTGAAAGGGAAGTGCCTCTTTTTGAAATTTCAAATTACATTCTCAAAAAATACGATTATAAATTACCTTTGATCTCTAACCAAAAGCAAAATGAGTTAATTAAAGTACTGCTCAAGGATGCCGAGTTCACTGATGATGTTGAATACACAAGAGTTAAGGGTGTAGAGCAAAAACTAATAATAAAGCCATTCTACAAACGAGTTTCAACACACACGGCTCGAAGAACTTTTATTACTATTATGAGAAACAAAGGGATTGCTGATAAAACTATAATGAGCATCACAGGACATAGAGACATAAAAACATTCAATATGTACCACAAAGTGGATGATAAGGCAAGAAAAGAGGCAGTTGAAGCAGTTTTTAGTGGGATGGAATTGCCTAAACTTAAAAAAGCATAATTTATCATTATTATGAGCAATACAGATTTCCTCAAGAACACTAATAATTTAGATCTTATTTACAAGTTTATCAATTTATATTTTGAAGAAAATGAAATTCAATATAAATATCCAGATAAAGGAGTTTTGGCTCTAAATCAAAGACTATCTTCTTTTCTAGAAACTAAGGATAAAATTGATTTTTTAAAAAATAAATACACAGAAATATACCCTAAAGAAGAAAATGATTTATCGCACTTTTCTACTTATTTAGGAGAAGGGTCAGCAATTAAGACTTGGGATAGATTTTTTGGAATTCTATTAATTAATAATCCAGATTTTGTTGTTTTATTTTTTGAACGGATAAAGCCCTTCTCCAATGGGAAAAAAAACCCTTTTATTTCTGAAAACTTCTATCGATTTTATAATTTCTATTCAGATTTGAGAGAATCTAGTATTTATGAACATTTGAGCGATGTTACTGATTTATTAACTACTTGGGGCAGGTATTCTGGAATAAAGTATCGATTAGATTGGATGAAATCTAAACTAAATGAATTTGAAAATTTAAAATCCTCAGAAGAAACAAATAAGAATAGTTTAAGTTCAAATGTAAAAACGTTAAAAGAATTATTCCAAAAGGATGATAAGTTTGATGATGTAATTGATCTTTTAATTCAAAAGGAAGTTATTTCTGATTCAGATGAAGGTTATATTGTCATTATCCCTGATAAATATAAAAAAAGAGGTCGTCAGTTATTTATTTGTGCAATAGGAAATAATCTTCATAACAAAAATTACTTAAAAATTTGTAATGATATAGATATAGTTCATGCTCTTAATAATTTGTTTTGTAATTCCAATATCACGAAACAAAATTATTACTCTCTATTAGAATCTCCCAATCATGACAAATTTCTAGGATTCACTAACTTTTTATAGTTTGTTTTAAGTGATTAGTTTTACTTCTTTACTGGTAAAAGTAAAAGTTATAATTAAACTAGGCTAGTTCTATAGTTTTACAGTATCGTTTAATAAAAACATATTGTATGAAACACATAATTCAACTTCAAAACATTTCTAAATCAGAGCTTTTTGAACATTTAGAAAACATAATAGATAAGAAATTGTCTATTCTTACGAACATCGATGTAAACGAAAAACTTTCAATTAAAGAAGTTGCTGGTGAATTAGGCGTTGCAGAATTAACAGTACATAATTACATCAAGAAAGGAATACTTCCAGCGTTTAAAATAGGAAGAAGAGTCTTCATAAAAAGAGCAGATTTAGATACAGCACTTAAAGAAGTGAAATCCCTTAAATATCAACGTTCATAAAAAGATAAACCCTTCTAGATTGTAGCGATCTAATGGGGTTATAAGTATTGTAATATCATTAAACAAGTAACAGATGCAAAATAAAACGATTTTATCAAAGATTGAAGAAGTAATTGACAGTAAACACTTGTCAACTAATGATCTAGATTCCGAAATGGTGGGTGATTCGGATAAATCTACAAATATTACTACTGTATTTCACCAAGCTGAAGAATATATATCCTCGAAGTATAATTTAAGGTTTAACACCTTGTCTTTGGATATTGAATCCAAAACTTTAGAAGGTGACCAATGGATCTCTTGTAATGAAAATTCGTTGTGGGTTGAAATGCAAAAAAGCGGGATTAGGATTGGTCAAAATTCTTTAAAAGCTATCTTAAAAAGTGACTTCATGGCTAATTACAATCCATTAGAAAGTTACTTTAAGAATATCCAAGAATGGGATCGTAAAACAGACTATATATCTCAGTATGCAAATTATATTAAACTTGAAGCGAAGGAAAATAAAGATCAATTCCTCTACCACTTCAAAAAATGGTGTGTTCGATCTGTAAAATGTGCTCTAATAAAAAACTACTTTAATAAGCAAGCTTTTGTACTAACAGATGATGGTAAAGGACAAAATATTGGTAAATCCACTTGGTGCAGAAACCTTTGCCCTAAGTCGTTATCAGAGTATATAGCAGAGGATATAAGTAATAATGACAAGGATACGAGAATATTGATTTGTAAAAATTTCTTAATCAATATGGATGAATTAGCAGCGTTATCAAAGAAAGAAATTAATCAATTAAAGTCTTTATTTTCTAAGGATCAGATTAATGACAGACTTCCATACGCATCAAAAAACACAATTATACCTAGAGTAGCGTCCTTTATAGGATCAACAAACATGTCAACATTTCTTCATGACGAGACTGGTAGTGTAAGATGGCTATGCTTCGTTATTGATGGAATTGATTGGAAATATAAGGAAGAGTTTAATGTGGATAAACTTTGGTCTCAGGCTTATGCTCTTTCAAAGGACGATAACTTCATAGCTGAGTTATCGCGCGAAGATATTGCCGAAAACGAAAGGAGAAATGATAAATTTCAATACTTAAGTACCGAAAGGGAATTACTTGAGAAATATTTTGAAAACCCAAGTACGGAAGGGAATGAATTTATGACATCAACCGATATTAGGAATTATATAAAAATCTATTCAACCTTAAATGTAAATGAAATACAAATGGGAAAAGCATTGAAGGCATGTAAGTATACCAGAAAAAAAGCATATGGAAGATATGGTTATTATATGATGAAGAAGAGTATTGTTTATTAATTACCCAAACTACCCTAATCAATTCAATAACCATATATTAAAGTATATAGACTATTCTAAGTTGAAAAATATCAGACTTACCTAAGTTATACTCAAAACTCAACTTCCTTCTGTTTGGGTAGGATTAAAATACTTTTGGGTAAAATAAAAATGACAATAATCAATTGATAAACAATTGTTTAGGTAAGTTGGTAAGATGTATTTTAAAAAAGGCAAAAAACTAAAACAAATGCTAAGAAAAATAGAAAGTAATCTTATTTTTAATAACAAAAGAGATTATAAACTCATTACACCTTGCTGTAGTAAAATTAATAGAACAGGTGGTTTTGTGAATTGGAAAGGAATTGATAGTCGGTTCGGATTTTGTAACTATTGCGGAAAAACTACCCTACCAAGAGTGATTTTTCAAGATGAGTATGGTAATGATCGTGCTAAGAACCAAAATGTGAAGAGTTTTGACTCAGTCAAAGCGTTCAATTTAAAGTCTAGCGATAACTTTCAAAAAAAGGATGAACCCGTAGCCAAAAAAAATTTTATTAATGAGAAGATCATATGGAAATACTTCAATGTTAACCCTGAAAACAAGTTGCTGACATACTTAAGAAGGACATATGGTAATCAAATTGTAAATGAAGTAAAAGAAATGTATGCACTAGGAACTTATGATGATTCTGGAACAATGTTCTGGACTATCAATAAGGATTTTAAAGTGCAGAAATTAAAAGTGGTCCATTACGGTTTAGATGGTAAAAGACAAAACAAATTTGGGGTACCATACAATAATGAAAATGGTTTTCATTATTGCTTGTTTGGTGAGCACTTATTAAAAGATAAGTATAAGAATATCCAAAGAATAGTTTTAGTTGAAAGTGAAAAAACAGCGCTAGTAGGCGCAATAGTATTGCCTAAATATACCTGGTTAGCATATGGGGGTTTAAATGGTCTAACTAGATCTAAAGTAGAAGTACTGAAAGGATATAAAAAAGTACTTGTTATACCTGACTTTAGCAGTAACGCTATAAATGTAATGCAAAAAAATATACATCAGTATAGAAACATAGGAGTTGACATTAAAATGTGGGACTTAACAAATGGAATGACAGATGAGGAAAGGAAAAATAAAGGCATCTATAACGATGATATTGAGGATATCTTAAGGAATATGACATCAGAAGTATATAATGATATTTTAATTTAATCATACGACAGTATATTTAGAGTGTGAACATGCTAATAGCCTTAATATTATTATTGTAGCAACAATGCAGTTATAGATATTACAACAACAAACAACACGGTGTTGTTTGATATATGTTTAATGGGTAAAACCCCTTTTAACCTTATAAAAAGAGTGATTGTGTGAAAACAACAATAGACAACAACTTGTTTTTTGCTAGATAAAACTCCTTTGAAGCCATTTAAATAGGGCGATTGTATGAAAACAACAACAAACAACAAGTTGTTGTTTGTTGTTTAATGGGTAAAACTCATTTTAACCTTATAAAAAGTGTGATTGTGTAAAAACAACAATAGACAACAACGTGTTGTTTGTTGTTGAATGGGTAAAACTCATATTAACCTTATAAAAAGTGTAATTGTGTAAAAACAATAATAGACAACAACTCGCAACAATGTGTTGTTTAATTAATACTTATAAAATTCCTTTTTGATGAGAATGAGAATTGAAATTTAAGACGTGTATAGTTAATTGTTAAGTCTGTAGGTACTTGGTTCGTTTTCTTTTACTAATTTAACTTGCCATACACGAACACCTTATGCGTAAGGCGTTAAAACAATTACTATGCGTAATTTAAATCTGATTTTTACAACACATAAACCGAATGGTGAATGTAACCCAGATGCATTGTATGAAATTATAGAGATAATAAGTCCAGATATAATATTCGAAGAACTCTCTCATGCTAATTATGATAAAGTCTATAATGCAAAGACTTTAATTACATTAGAAACAACGGCAATAAAAAAGCACTTAAAGAATAAAGACATAGTGCATATTCCAGTTGATACCTTCGATATGCCTAATCATTATTATGATAATATAGATTATATGCTTGACAAATTGCTCCATGGTTTCATGTTACAAGAGTCATTTGAATTAAAAAATTTAATAGACAAACATTCGTCATTAATTTACTCAAACGGTTTCCCTTTTTTAAATAGCGATATCAACAATAAAATCTTTGAGCAAATAGACATTCTTAAAGATAAATTGTTGAAGAAAATTAATAATGAAAAACTGTATAATATTGCTCAATTGGAAAAAGATGTGATTGAAAAACGTGAAAACGAAATATTAAATAACATATATAATTACAGCAAGAAACATCCATATAAACAAGCTCTTCTTTTTGTTGGTTCAGGGCATAGAAGGGCATTTATCGATAAGATCGAAAAACGCAAGAAACAGGAAGAACAAAAGATAAATTGGATTTTTCATAACTTATAAGCCCTTTGTACAACAAGGTGTATAATCAATTGATGGTTCTGTGTGTACTCAGGAAACCATATTTTCAGCTATTCTGACTATCTTATTTTTATTAAAATATACGTAGAACTACGTATATATGACTGCATAGGTTTTAGTAATTTTAGAAATTATAAAAAAGCACGATAAGTTTGCTTATCCAGATATTAGAATAAGATATAAGTATGTTTGTTTACTATATAACAAGTTGGCAGTAAGATGAGAAAACCTATGAGATACATTACAATCTTTCTTTTATTAATTATAATCACTTCCTGTAATTCAAATCAAAAAACGAAATCTAACTCAATGCCTGAAAAAGCTGTTGATGGAATGTTTGGAGTTTTAAGCTCGAAATCCGATCAATCTATTGGATTTCTATTGGATGATATTCACGCAAAAATATTGCGAAATGATTATGACAGTTTAAGTTTAGTTAAAATTCAGAAATACGATAAACTCACGAAAGATTATTTAAAGTATTTGAGCGGAATTGAAAAGCAGTACGCTGAAAATAATGTTAATCCTTTTTTTACCAATGGTAAGCATTCCGATAAAGGAACTGAATATCTAAAGAAAACGGAATTGTACGAAAAAGAGATTTTAAAATTAGTCGAAAATAATCAAGCAAAAAATAGAGTTCGTGCTAAAGCTGGAGCATATAGCGTAATTGCTAAAAATGGATACGAAGCTAAACACTTGGATTATTATTTTGAC